>MDLA01000103.1 GCA_001730015.1 Chromatiales bacterium (ex Bugula neritina AB1)
TATCGATTGTTTCCTGTTCATCCATGTGCTCCTCTTGCTGCTGTTTTTCTTCAAGCATCCGTTGCCATTCCTGCGCTTGCTCCTGAGCCCTCTTCAGCCTTTCTTCCAGTGTCTTTTTGGTCGTAAAACTCTTTGCACTGACATTGCCCTTGAAATGACTGCCGTCAATGCTGATTCGCTCTCCCCCTATCAATTCCATTTGGTTACATAACATCAGAAACTGTGCATGCGCCTCACTCAGCGCTTCGCTATTGTCGATTCGAAACTTATGGATTGTCCGATAATGGGGTGTCTGACTTTCGGTCAGCCAAATGACCTCGACATTGAGCCGGCACTCACGAGCCAACCGTCTACCCGAATGCACCTTGTTCTGATAACCGTACAAATAGAGCTTTAACAGGGTCGCGGGATCGTAGGGAGGTTGTCCGGCCGATGTGGCGCGTCCGCTATACTTGAATCCTAATTCCGACAGATTCAGGTTCTCGACAAACACATCTATCGCTCGCACTAGCGAATTTTGCTCCACCATATCGTCAGCACAAAACCCAAAAAGGTCACTCTGTTGCCGATTACCTCTGGCTTGGTAGCGCCCCTCGCCATCGCCCGTTGCGATTTTTTCTGATCTCGCTTCAGCTTCCGGCTCATCTGGCGTCGGGAAGCCGCGAAAATAGTCTTGCCGGCTGTCGTGATTGATCGTTTTCATATTTCAACTCGGTTCTAGCATGACCGGATTTCTCGATTTTACCTCAATTAAGAATACTTACCCAGCCTCACCGCTCACTGCACCCTACGATGTGTATCAGGTTTCTATAGGTGGTGTCGATTCGATTTCTACTGTATTGGCATTAATCCGATATAGAGGTTTTTTACTCATTGATCAGATTTTAACTTCTATATTGTTTGAGTATGCAAGGATAATAATATCTGCGCGGTCACGCATCCAGTCGTTTACGTGGTTCTAGCGCTGGCTGTGTTGTCACTCGGGATAGCCTCGAGAGTTTCATCTGAGATTTTTTCAAGCTGCTGGCACCTGCCGTTCAGCTGTGTCTGTGGCGGTGGGTTCCTCAGGCCAGCCTGCGCCGCTGGTTACATAAATAAACCCGTCAAGGAGATGGCTGGGGAGTGCGTTGCTTGCCAGATAAAGGGCGGCAATAAACAGGACTGCACCGGTGCGGGCAGTGCCCGTGAACAATGGTGTGCGAATTGTTCGACGGTTCAGCAGGCGGTCGCTATTCTTCATTGCCTCTTTCCTATGCTCCGTGTAGAGAGAGTATGTCAAATCTCGAACAGAACTTACGATTTGCAGAAGCTAATGTGAGGGTGAATATGGCGCAATTAAGTTAATTGCGCCATTCATTGTGGCGCGATTAGAGTGATTGCGCCGAAAAATACGCCGGGAACCAATTCTGATGACTGTACTGTCTGAAATCACCCGTGCCGTGATCGAATCATCGGACGGGATAACAATATCTGCGTTGGCGGAGTTGCACCCGGCCGTATCGCGCCGCGTGTTGCAGCGCCATTTTAAAGATCTGGTTGATCAAAAGGAAATTGTTGCGGTTGGTAACGGGCGTGGGCGCAAGTATCGTGGCCGTGGGGAGCCGGGTGGTGATATTGCGCAGAACGGTTCCGGGAATGCAATAGCGTTTTCTGCAGACAGTCAGGAAGTTCTCGATTACGTTAGCCAGCCGTTGGCTAGCCGAACTCCGGTGGGTTACCCGTTCGACTTTCTCGACGAATATCAGCCAAACAGAACGTACTATCTGTCTGCTTAACTTCGGCGGCAGCTATTTAAAATGGGCAGTACCGTACCACTTAATGCATCTGCTGGTACCTATAATCGCCTGCTAATTGACCTGTCATGGGCTTCAATCCAGCTGGAGGGTAATACCTACACGAGGCTCTATACCAGGGAGTTAATAGAACATGGTAGAGCAGGGTATGGAATGGCGGCAATAGAAACGCAGATGATATTGAATCATAAATCTGCAATAGAATTTCTGGTTGAGAATATAGATTCTGTAGAATTTAGTCGGCAAACAGTGGCCAATCTGCATGGTTTGCTATCAGAGAACTTGTTGGCAAAGCCTGCTGATGAAGGTCGTATTCGTCAGCAACCTGTTGAATTTATGAGTAGTGTTTATCGCCCGTTGTCTGCGCCTCAGGCGCTGGAGTCTCAACTGGATATCGTTCTTGAAAAAGCTGACGCAATTGATGATCCGTTTGAGCAGTCGTTTTTTGTTATGGTGCATCTGCCATATCTGCAGCCGTTTATCGACATCAATAAGCGTACCTCCAGACTCGCAGCGAACCTGCCTTTGTTCCGGGAAAATCTATGTCCGCTTACATTTATAGGTCTGCCCGAAAACAGCTATAGCGCGGCATTGCTTGGCGTGTATGAGTCCGCGCGTGTTGAAGCCTTGCGGGATGTGTATGTCTGGGCCTATGAGCGCTCAACACAGGAATACCTTGCAATAAAGCAAAATCTGCAAACGCCGGATCCGCTACGTCTGCAGTGGCGCCAATTAATAAAGCAGACTTTGCGCGATGTGATTAGTCAGCCGGAGTTAGAGCCATTGGCGGTTATCACAGATGCGGTAACAGGAGAGGTTCCGAAGCCGGAACAGGAAGATGTTCGTGCACTGATTATTGAAGAATTAAAACGAGTTCATACCGGGGTTTTAGCAAAGTATGGAATCCGTCCGTCTCAGTTTGAGATGTGGATTGCATTTCACCGCAAGTTCGGGTGACGATTGTCGACTCGCTAAAAGAATTCTTTTAACAGAAGTAATGGCGCGTGAATAGGCCTGACCGAGTTATGTCTATGAAATATGTGAAAGAGTGGTGTGGGCCTGCTTCGACTCAATTTATCGATCCATTCTATAGCAGCTGGCAGGGCTGTAAAGGGGCTACTCTAGTTTTACCAGGTATCGCTTAGGCCAGAACTTACCGGTGATCCAGTAAGCCTTTTTCTTCGTGTCATACGCTATGCCGTTGAGGACTGTATTTCGACTGCCGCCTGCGTGTTTTTTCACTAACGAAGAAAAATCGTAGTACGAGACCACACTGCCGTTGGCTGGATTGATTTTTACTATAAACGGACTCTGCCAGATGTTTGCCCAGATATAACCTTCGGCGAATTCCAGCTCGTTGATGCGGCGCACGGTGTGTTGCTGGCTGTGTACCTGGATTTCGCGTTCGATTTTGAATGATTCCGGGTTGCGAAAATATATAGTGTCGCTGCCGTCGCTCATCAGAAGTTGCGATGCATTGCTAGCCAGCCCCCAGCCCTCTCCCTTAAAAGAGAGTTCTCGCTTTGTTTCCAGGTTGTCGGGGTTTAGTACGAGTAAGGTGTTCTCTTTCCACGTCAGTATAAACAGTTCACCCGCAAGTGCTGTCAGGCCTTCTGCAAAAAATCTCTCGGCTAGTCTTTTTTCGAGTAACGTGGTGTCGCTGTCAGGCTGATATTTTCGAATTCTGGACTTTCCATAGAGCCCGCTGGATTCATACATCAAGTCGTTATAAATTTCGAGGCCTTGTGTGAAATAGCTGGAATTATGAGAGACGGTTTCGAGGATCTGATACCGGCCGCTCTGCTGAGCCTGCACTGAGCTAGCTGCTATGACGGCGATTGCGATGAAAAACCGGTAAAAATAAGAAACGTAGCTGTTCATTCTGCTTCCTTGAAATCCATTTTTGTGTTGCGAAATAATGTGCATTCTACATTATCTTAGTAAACCCCGGTTCTCGTGACGCCGTTCTTCTAGAGCCTTCTTTATTATAGCTGGAGTATTTTTACTAACACCCGCTTCCTTTGCCAATTCTGCAAACCCGGTAATCACTTCAATTATTTCCTGAATAGCCTGCTGCGCCTTCTGCCACGACGCATAAACCGCGGCAACTGCCAGTTTTGCATAGTTCTTAACCCGCATTATTTACGGGATTGACCGGATCTCACTTGATCTTTGATTCCACAGAGAATTTTTTCTCTTGCAAATATCAGTAAGTATTCGACGCGAGAAGAAAATCCACTGTGAAAACAAATCTCGGCGCGATATCCTTGCCACCCCATGAATAATGCGGGTTAATGGAGGTTGTTTGCCATAACCACCAAAAGCTGTTGTGTGTTTGTTGAAAGGGTGTGGGTTAAATGTGACATCATAAAACGGCGCGACCTGCCAGCTGCCAGCATTGTCCTGCAAAAATGACCGGTTTTTACTGTGATCATCCTGATTGGCGGCGTGCAAATTGAACACAGCCCGCCGGTACTGTAATCGACCCGCACCGGGCTCATTGCACAATTGGCGGCTGGCGTTAATCAGGTCTGTGTAATCCAGGCTGGGTGTTCGCAAGTCTGCGTCAAGTAGCCCACAGGCACTGTGCACCTGTAAATGTCCCGTTGGGGCTACTTTTGCTGGCGCACATGTTTCAGGGGGAATATAGTCAAAACATTTTACTGCGAGCCATGCTCGCACCGTTTTGTTCCACGGATGGAATTAATTGCTGGCTAGAGTGATTTTGCCTGGGAAGCACGCTGCTGAGATCGCTGGGTGTAAACAGGTAGTGTTCGGGGCCTGCGAGAGCTTTTAGCGTCGTGCTAAGCTGACTAAGAGAGGCTGCCATTGCGCTACATTTTCTTACATATAATGAAAGTAAGTGTGGAGTGAAGTGGCTGGCATTGCCACTGAGAGAGTTTAAACCGGGTTCAGATTACGTATATTCAAACCAGGCGTGGCCCAGGATATTACCCAGCCAGCTCCCCGGTTGTCTCAGTACGTACAATATCATCAGCTGTCATTGCTCTGTTCGCGGCGGGAGGAACTTTCCGGTACCCGCCGGGAGTGGTGATAGTCGTTCCGGGTAATAATATATTGGCAAAAGGTGCGCATGATATGTTGGTTATTTTCTCATTTGACGCAGTCGCAGCGATGGGTCTTTTGTTAGCGAAGACGAATCTTTTAGTGGAGAAACAAATTGCCTGATGTGTTGGAAAATGCCATTGTGATTCTTGAACGGCTGGTCAGTTTCGAGAGTATCTCGGGACGGCCGACCCACGGTATCGTCGGGTATGTTCAGGATTATTTAAATAGTCACGGGATTGAGTCGACGCTGAGTTACGACGAGGCCGGTGAGCGCGCCAATGTGTTCGCGACCATCGGGCCGCAGATCGATGGCGGAGTTGTTCTTAACGGCCATACCGATGTTGTGCCTGTGGAGGGGCAGCCGTGGAGCAGTGATCCATTTATCCTGACCCGTAAGGGCGATCGATTCTTCGGTCGCGGTTCGGTTGATATGAAGGGATTTCTTGCCTGCGTGCTTGCCTCGGTGCCGGAGTTCAAGGCGGCGAATCTGAGCCGGCCAATCCATATTGCATTCTCCTATGATGAAGAAAACGGCGGATACGGAATGCCGGTTTTGCTGAACAGTATGGCGACAAAACCGTATCGGCCCGAGGTGGTGATTATTGGTGAACCGACGCAAATGCAGATCGTGACGGGGCACAAAGGCGGGTATGAGATGCGTACCGAGATAACAGGAGCTGAAGTCCATTCCTGTGATCCGACTAAAGGGGTCAGTGCTATTTCTGCTGCGATGAAGCTTATCGCTAAAATTGAAGAGACAGGCGCACGGCGCGCCGCTAACCCGGCGGCGAATTCGCCCTATACACCGCCTTATCCCACCTTTAACGTTGGCACTATAGAGGGTGGTGCCGCGCGCAATGCGACGGCCGGGTGGTGCCATTTCGAATGGGAGTATCGCCAGATGCCCGGTGAGGACGGATCGAAAACCATTGCTGAAATCGAGGCCTACGCGGCTAATGAATTACTGCCTGCGATGAAAGCCGTCAACTCGCGTGCAGATATTCAGATCATCACTGAGGTTGCGGTGCCGGCGCTGGATGATCGCAATGCAGAGGTAGCGGCTGCGTTTGTGAGTGCGGTCACTGGTCTGAATAGTCGAGGTGTTGTTTCTTTCGGAACGGATGGCGGCTATTTCAGCGACGCCAATTACTCGACCGTTATTTTCGGCCCCGGCGACATCTCGCGCGCGCACAAAGCAGATGAATATATAGAGATGGACGAACTGGCCGCGGGGGTGGGGTTTCTGGCTAAAGTAGCAAAGCGTTTGTCGCAATAACCCGGTTTTCTATTGCTTTTCTATTCGGGCCCATGCTGAATGGTTGTGAATTGACTCAAAATTCTCTACCTCAAGCACATACGCTTCAATAGTGGCATTGTCATTCAGTTGTACGGCTACTTCGCGAATTAAATCTTCGACAAAGCGCGGGTTCTCATAGGCGTGCTCGGTAACGAATTTTTCGTCCGCGCGTTTTAACTGGCTATAAAGCTGTGCCGAGGCTTGTTGCTCTGCGCTTGCTATAACGTCTTCCCAGGAGAAGTTGTTTTTATCACTGAGCAGAGCGTCTATTGATATAACCGAGCGCTGGCTGTGAGCGCCATATTGTGAGATTTCTTTTGAACAGGGGCAAAGGGTAGTAACCGGTACTTCTATTTTCACCCGTGTATCAACGGACCCGCTGGAGTTACCGGATACCTCCAGAGTGATGTTGTAGTCCATCATGCCTTTGAGTTTGGTGACCGGCGCTTCTTTTTCTATAAAGTAGGGGAATGTCACGGTGATGGTGCCGGCGTTGCTATCGAGGCGTGTGAGCATTTCCCGGTACATCTCTGCGAAGGTGGCAGCGGAATAGACCGTTGGCCGATAGTCGCTTAGCATCTGGCTGAAGCGCGACATATGGGTGCCTTTGCGATCTTCCGGCAAATATACCGAGAACGCGAAATCGGCGACGGTGTGCTGCGGCTGGCGCTTGTCGACAACGGTGATCGGGGAGCGAATGCTTTTAATGCCCACGCGAGTAATTGCTACATGACGTAAGTCTGCGTAGCCTTGCACGTCCGGCATTGCCTGTTGCTTGTCGTTCATAGTGATTTAAAAGCGTGTATCGCTGCTGCGTTGGTCAGTTTGTAACGGTGAGTTTTTCTGGAGCTTCGATCTGCTGGCCAGTGAGGAAGGTGTTGATCTGGCGGCTTATGCCTGCTTCGTCAAGACCGCAGTCGGCCAGTAGTTCACCACGGTCGCCGTGCTCGAAGTAGTTGTTTGGCAGGCCTATATTCAGCACCTTCGCTTCAATGCCCAGACGATGAAGACACTCGTTGATGGCGCTGCCCGCTCCACCGGATATGGTGTTTTCCTCGACGGTTATCAAGGTGTCGTGGGTTGCGGCGAGTTTAGCGATGAGCGTTTCGTCGAGTGGCAGTATAAATCGCATATTGGCGACAGTGGCACCAAGTGCGGCACCAACGGTTGCGGCAGTGGCAACCATGCTGCCGAAGGCCAGAATTGCGGTGTGGCGTCCGTTTGCGATGATGCTGCCTTTACCTATGGGCAGCGTTTGCATTGCTGCCTCTACGGCAACGCCTGGACCGGTACCACGGGGGTAGCGTACAGCGGCCGGGCCGTCGAGCTGCAGGCCAGTATAGAGCATCTGGCGGCACTCGTTTTCGTCAGCCGGGGCCATAACCACCATGTTCGGCAGGCAACGTAAAAATGAATAGTCGAAGCTGCCGGCATGGGTTGGACCGTCGGGGCCGACCAGGCCTGCGCGATCGATTGCAAACAGCACTGGCAGGTTCTGGATAGCAACGTCGTGCACTATCTGGTCGTACGCACGTTGCATAAAAGTGGAATATATAGCGACGACGGGCTTCATGCCTTCGCAGGCGAGTCCGGCGGCGAGGGTGACGGAGTGCTGTTCTGCAATGCCAACATCAAAGTAACGTTCGGGGAATTTTTGTTCAAATTCGACCAGGCCTGAGCCTTCTCGCATGGCCGGTGTAATTCCGACTACACGTGGATTGGCGGCAGCGATATCGCACAGCCAGTTACCGAATACTTCGGTGTAGGTGGGGCCTGAGCTTTTGGATTTTGATAGCTTTTGCCCGGTAGATGGATCAAACGGAGTAACCGCGTGTAGTGCCAGAGCGTCTTCTTCGGCAAATTTATAGCCTTTGCCTTTTTGTGTTACAGCATGCAACAGTAATGGACCGCTGAGTGCATTCAAATTGCTGAGTACCTTGACCAGATTGGGCAGATCGTGGCCGTCTACCGGCCCGAAGTATTGAAAACCCAGTTCCTCGAACATGGTGGCCGGTTCTACTATAAAGCCTTTCATGTGCTCTTCGGTGCGTTTGGCGAATTCCATCACGGGCGGTATGTGCTTGAGAATTCGCTTGCCGCCTTCGCGCGCACCTGTATAGGCGCGGCTGGTGAGAATGCGGGTGAGGTATTTGTTCAAGGCACCAACATTCGGTGAGATTGACATGTCGTTGTCGTTGAGAATAACCAGCAGGTTGGCTTTCTGATCACCAGCATTGTTGAGTGCCTCGAAAGCCATGCCGGCGGTTAATGCTCCGTCGCCGATTACCGCTACCACTTTGCGATCTTCCTGCTTGAGGCCGGCTGCCAGGGCCATGCCCAGTGCGGCGCTGATTGAGGTACTGGAATGGCCGACACCGAAGGTATCGTATTCACTTTCGCTGCGCTTGGGGAACCCGGCCAAACCACCTTTCATGCGCATTGTGTGCATGCGGTCTTTGCGTCCGGTGAGGATTTTATGGGGGTAGGTTTGATGGCCGACGTCCCACACCAGCCGATCGACGGGCGTGTTGAATACATGGTGCAAGGCGATAGTCAGTTCCACCGTGCCGAGACTGGCGCCCAGATGCCCGCCGGTTCGAGCCACCGAGTTAACCAGATAGCGGCGCAGCTCGTCAGCGAGTTCGACCAGCTGGTCACTGGAGAGGTCTTTGAGGTCCCGTGGCTGGTTGATATTATCGAGCAGAGGGAAGTCGGGGGAATCCAACATTAGATATCACAGTTGTTTGCTTTAAATTGGCAGGGAGTGCCTTCGGGACATTATCACTGTCGTCATCACCGCTGGCAAGAACTGCACGGTCACAATAGTAACTGGTTAAAAGTAACTAGTTAGACCTTGAAACGACAAAGGTTGCCAGAGAACGTAATTCGTCGAAATTTGAGTTGAACCCTGATAAGGAATCGAGGGCGCGATCGCGCTGATCCTCCGCGTGCTTTCGTGCGCCGTCGAGCCCGAGTATAGATGGAAAAGTGGGTTTATTCATGGCGATATCAGCGCCTTGTGGTTTGCCTATAACGGTTGTGTCGGCGACGATATCGAGGATGTCGTCGGCAATCTGGAACGACAGACCCACCGCGTTACCGTATATTCGCAGCCGGTCGATAATTGATTGGTCGGTTTTTTCGCTGCACATGGCGCCCATAACGACACTGGCGCTAATTAATGCCCCGGTTTTACGCTGGTGCATTTGCTCGAGTTGCTGCAATGTCAGTTGCTGGCCGACCGCTTCGAGATCAATAGCCTGACCAGCTGCCATACCTTCTATACCGCTGGCGGTGCCCAGTTCGTTGATCATGTCGATGATCCGCTCCGCTGGCAGCTGATTACGTAATGACATCGCCAGTGAAGTGAAAGCCAGCGCTTGCAGAGCATCTCCGGCAAGGATTGCTGCGGCTTCTCCGAATTTGATGTGGCAGGTTGGTTTGCCACGGCGCAGATCGTCGTCGTCCATGGAGGGGAGATCGTCGTGAACCAGCGAATAGGCGTGCATTAGTTCAATGGCGCAGGCTGGGGAGTCGAGGATATCAAGGCTGGCACCGAGTGCTTTGCCGCTTGAGTAAACCAGTGTGGGTCTAACGCGCTTGCCACCATTGAGGGTGGCGTAATGCATGGCAGCTTCAAGCGAGGTGCCGGTTCGATCGAGGGCTGGCAAGAAGCGTGTGAGCGCGCTGTCTACCCTGGTTCGATATTTCGCCAGACTTGACTGAATTTCGCCAGACACTACTCGAAATCTGCCAGTGTGGCGTCGCCGCCGGTTTTGTCTGCCATCAGGATTTTGACTTTTTTCTCTGCTTCGGACAGCGATTGCTGGCAAAACTTGCTCAGCATCATGCCTCTTTCGAACTGTACCAGTGATTCTTCCAGCGACTGATCCCCGCTTTCGAGGTTTTCGATGAGTGATTCCAGCTCGCCGAGCGCGTCTTCGAATTTGGTGCTTTTGGGTATGGCTGCAGGTTTTTTGCTCACTGGATTTTCCGCTAGGTCTATATTTGTTCGAGTGCGTCAGCGAGACGCTTTACGGGGATGACCTCCAGGCCGTCTATTTTACCCCGCGGTTTGTTTGCATGAGGCACGATTGCGCGTGTTACTCCGTGTTTCGCAGCTTCGGTTAACCGTTCCTGACCATTGCTTACCGGCCTGACTTCACCGGATAAACCAACCTCGCCGAAAATTGCCAGTTTGTTGTCGAGGATTATATCTCTGAACGATGAAATCGCCGCAATTAGTACGGGCAGGTCAGCTGCGGTTTCCGAGATACGCACACCGCCGACAATATTGATGAAGACATCCTGATCATGCAGTGTAACACTGGCGTGGCGTTGCAGTACCGCCAGCAGCATGTTCAGGCGATTCTGCTCTAGCCCGAGTGTGACACGACGGGGGTAGCTGCTGTGACTGCCAGTTACCAGTGCCTGTGCTTCAACCAGCAACGGTCTGGAGCCTTCACGGGTGACCATGATAACACTGCCCGCGACTGGTTCTTCGTGGCGCGATAGAAATAATGCCGACGGGTTTTTTACCCCTTTCAAGCCGGTTTCCTCCATAACAAACACACCGAGCTCATTCACTGCACCGAAGCGGTTTTTAATTGCCCGGATCACCCGGTAGCGACTATTGGTATCGCCTTCAAAATAGAGCACCGTGTCGACCATGTGTTCCAGTACCCGCGGCCCGGCCAGTGCACCTTCCTTGGTTACGTGGCCGACTACAAACATTGCGATATTGCTTTGCTTGGCAAAGCGCACCAGGTGTGCGGCCGATTCGCGCACCTGTGCAACAGAGCCTGGAGCTGATTGCATGGCGTCGGTGTAGACCGTCTGGATGGAGTCGATGACCATAATTTGTGGTTGATCAGCCCTGGCGTGCGCGGTAATTGATTCAACGCAGGTTTCGGTGAGCAGCCGCAGATTTTTTGCTGGAAGACCGAGTCGGCGTGCCCGCAAAGTAACCTGTTGCAGTGATTCTTCACCGGTAACGTAAAGCGATGAATACTCGGCTGAAATTGCCGCCATGCATTGTAATAACAGTGTCGATTTACCAATACCCGGATCGCCCCCGATCAAGGTCACCGAGCCTGCAACAATGCCACCCCCCAGCGCCCGGTCGAGCTCTGACAGACCGGTGCTGCGCCGCGGTTCTACTTCGAGGCTGACGTCTTCAATGGAGGTAACCGTCGATTGGCCGGCGTAGCCCTGGAAGCGCGCCGCGGGTTTATTTGCGCTAACGACAGCCACGCTTTCTTCAAGAGTATTCCATTCTTCGCAATCAGCGCACTGACCGCTCCATTTAGGCGCGATCGCACCGCAGGCACGGCAGGTATAGCTGATTTTGGTTTTTGCCATTGTTAGCGGTTTCGCGACTGGAACCGGCTATTGTACCTGTAGCCCCGGCGAAGTGGCACTGCTTACGAAAACTTCGGCGTGTTTGCCTTACGATTGCAGTGAATCGCGCATTTTTGCACCGGTCAGCTCGACATCACTGTTAGCGCGAGGCTGGTAGTTGGCTATGGGTGCATCGATTCGAGCCAGTTGCACCACATTGCCTCGTACCTGTGTGATTTCAATCGGTCGGCCGTTGATAATAAAACAGGCGCCTTTCTCTGGAATGTTCTGCAAGTGCTCCAGGACCAGGCCATTAAGTGTTTTTGGTCCCTCTGTGGGCAGGTCCCAGTTCAGTTCCCGATTCAGCTCGCGTATTGAGATACTGCCCTGCACCGTGTAGGTGCCATCTTGCATCGGGACGATATCGCGCAGTTTTTCGTTATGAGAGGGGTCACTGGTGAATTCACCGACAATCTCTTCAAGAATATCTTCAATCGTTATCAGGCCCTGAATGTCGCCGTATTCGTCGACAACCAGCCCTATCCGTTTTTTCTGCTGCTGAAAGTTCAGTAGTTGCAGGGTGACCGGTGTTGCTTCCGGGATGAAATAGGCATCGCGTACATTGCTTTCGACATAGGCCTGGGTGAGTTTCTGGCCTTTCAGCACGTTCAGCATACGGCGCAGATAGATAAAACCCACGACGTTATCGATATCCTCACGGAAAACCGGCATTCTGCTGTGGCCGCTCTGCCCGAGTTTGTTGACGATATCTGGCCATGGCTGGTTTAGATCGATTCCTTCGATCTCGTTGCGCGGCACCATGATTTCATCAACGGTTACTTTTTCGAGATCAAGAATATTCAAAAGCATGCGCTGATGGCGCTCGGGAATCATGTCTCCGGCTTCATCGACAACCGTGCGAAGTTCTTCGCTGTTGAGTTTATCGTTGTTGCCGCTTTGCCGGGAGTCTACGCCGAACTGCAGCAGCAGCCGGTTGACCAGTGAGTTGATCAGATAAACCAGCGGCCAGGCGATGCGCATGAGCGGGGTGTAGATGTGGGCTGCAATGAACGCCAGTTTTTCGCTTTGCAGGGTGGCGAGCGTTTTCGGCAGTACTTCGGCAAATACCAGAATTACAATGGTTAATAAACCGGTGACGATGGCAATGCCTTTGTCGCCCCAGATACTGATAGCCAGTAGTGTTGCCAGTGCGGACGCAAGTATATTGACAAAGTTGTTGCCGAGCAGTATCAGGCCGATAAGCCGGTCGGGTTTTTCAAGCAGTGCGGCGGCTTTGATTGCGCCACTGTGACCGTTTTTGGCAAGGTTGCGCAGACGATAGCGATTGAGCGTCATGAGGGCCGTCTCCGACCCGGAGAAAAATCCTGATAGCGCGATAAGTAAAACGAGCACGAAAAACAGCGCGCCGGAATGAACGTTGTTCAAGAAGGGTGTGGATCCAGGCCCAGAGTGGTTTGATATAAGTATAGCTTGCTGAATGCGCTGTCAAGCCTTGCGCAATTGCAAGCTGCCGGTAATGCTCAGGCCAGAATAACCTCAAGTACAAATTTACTGCCGAAATACCCCAGTACCAGCGAGGCGTAGGAGATAGTTGTCATTAAGGCGGCTTTCTGGCCGCGCCAGCCCCAGCACAGCTGGCCGATCAGCAGCACGGCAAGTATTCCCCAGGCAAACAGAGACAATGTGGTTTTGTGTACCAGCCGCTGGGCGAATAGATCGTCGAGGAATACAAATCCGCTCAGCAAGGCCAGTGACAGCAGTAGAAAGCTGGCAACAAGCAACTGGAAGAGTACAGTCTCCATTACTTTTAGTGGCGGCAGGGCGCGCAATAGACCGCCCGGTCGGCGATTATGCAGACGTCTGTCTTGTAGTGATACGAGCAGCGATTGCCCTGCGGCGATTGTGAGTAAGGCGTAAGCCACAATTGAAATGAGCACGTGCCAGCGCACTTCGGTGCTGACTGTGCTGAAATTGCCCTTGAATACAAGCGATAACGCGAGAGTTAACGCGCTGACCGGAAATAGAATCAGGCCCAGATTCAGCACTGGCCGGCCTATGTTAAGCAACAGGACAATAACGGTGGTGACCCATGCAGTGACAGAAAGCGCATTGAAAAACCCCAGATTCAATCCGTGGCTTTGGTAAAATGAGCTGATCAGCATCAGGGTATGCAGCGCCGCAGCCGCCATGCCAAGCTGCCAGATGGTTGAGCGGCTGACGGAACCGGCACTATCTGTTTGGGGTGTGGCTACTGTCCGGTAGAGCAGCACGGCGCTCATCAGGTAACAGCCGATGGCTGCCAAACCCGTTAATTGACTGCCGATCGTTGTCAGTTGCATGGTGTCATTGTAATCAGCTGATGATCTCTGGCGATAAGCATAGTAACAGACGATTCGCGGCTTGAGTTGATTCGGCTGCTGCAGTTCGCTTGATAATCACCCATAATAGCCTCAAGAATAAGCCAATAGCGCAAATCGACCGTAGTTGTAATTGATGGACGCGCTCAACGGTCCGGCTGCAACAACTTTAGCGCAGCGATCATATAGAGTAATTGCATGTTTGAAAATTTAAGCGAGAGATTAGGCCGCACGGTTAAGAATCTGCGTGGTCAGGGGCGTCTGACCGAGCAGAATATTAAGGACGCGCTGCGTGAAGTGCGTATGGCGTTGCTCGAGGCGGATGTTGCCTTGCCGGTGGTTAAGCAGCTTATCGATACCATTCGCGATAAAGCTCTCGGTCAGGAAGTGATTGGCAGCTTGTCACCGGGACAGGCGTTTATCAAGGTGGTTAACGATGAGCTAGTCCGGATTATGGGCGAGCACTCTGAAAGCCTGGATCTCTCTGCGCAACCACCTGCCGTGATTCTGATGGCGGGCCTGCAGGGTTCGGGTAAAACAACCTCGACCGGCAAGCTCGCGCTGCGCTTGAAAGAGCGTGAGAAACGCAAAGTGATGGTCGTCAGCTGTGACGTCTACCGCCCTGCTGCAATTACCCAGTTGAAGAAAATTGCCGGTGATGTCGGCGTAGACTTCTTTCAGAGCGAGCCTGAGCAGTCGCCGCTGGATATAGCCAACGCGGCTCTGGATCACGCGAAGAAGCAATTCGCTGATGTATTGATTGTAGATACCGCGGGCAGGCTTGCGATCGATGCCGATATGATGGCGGAGATCAAAGCGCTGAATGCTGCACTGAATCCGGTGGAAACGCTGTTCGTTGTTGACAGTATGACCGGTCAGGATGCCGCAACCACGGCTAAGGCATTTGGCGAGGCGCTGCCTTTAACCGGTGTCATTCTGACAAAAACTGATGGTGATGCGCGCGGTGGGGCAGCCTTATCGGTTCGCATGGTCACCGGCAAGCCGATCAAGTTCGTCGGCGCTGGTGAGAAAATGGCGGCGCTGGAGGCTTTTCATCCGGATCGGGTGGCATCACGCATTCTGGGCATGGGTGATGTTGTCAGTCTGGTTGAAGAGGTACAGGAGAAGGTCGATCATCAGAAGGCTGAAAAGCTTGCCCGCAAAATGCAAAAGGGCAAAAATTTTGATATGTCTGATCTGCGCGATCAAATGGAACAGATGCAGAACATGGGCGGTATGGCGTCGTTAATCGACAAGCTGCCGGGCGCTGCGAATCTGCCTGAGGGGGTAAAGAACCAGGCGAATGACACCGAAATTCGCCGTACCATTGCGATTATAAATTCCATGACACCACATGAGCGTAAATTCCCCGCGGTTATCAAAGGTTCGCGTAAGCGTCGTATCGCCAATGGATCAGGTGTGCAGGTTCAGGATATAAACAAGCTGATGAAGCAGCACGCCCAGATGAGCAAGATGATGAAAAAAATGGCCAAGGGCGGTATGAAAAAAATGATGCGGAGCATGCAGGGGCAGATGCCGCCGGGAATGGGAATGTAGTTTTCGGACGGGCTCGGGAGGTCGGCGCGCGTAGCGACGGTGAGCGATTCTGAAGCAGAAATTTTGTCGGTATGAGGCGAGCGGTTGTTCGCACTCAACATATAAAGATCCGACAAGACCTCGCTGGAAACATCGCACCTGCAGTTAATCATTTGTTCACGAACTGTCCGGCGGTTGCGAAGTGGGCGCGAAATTCGCCTTTGCAGACAGTAAATTCGCGTCATAAGTCAGTAATTTTGCATCCTGCTGCATTTTATTTGCCTGAGGGCTTCAAATAGCCCCGTTTTGTTGTATAGTTAGCGGTTTTCCCCAGCCAGTTTGCTCAGCGATAGCTGTGAGGGCAACTGGAAACTTTGTCCGGATAAAATAATGGTCACAGTAAGACTGTCGCGCGGTGGCGCGAAGAAGAAGCCTTTTTATCAGATCGTCGTTACGGATAGCCGTAATCGTCGGGATGGTAGAT
This sequence comes from Chromatiales bacterium (ex Bugula neritina AB1), assembly GCA_001730015.1. Lineage (GTDB taxonomy): Bacteria > Pseudomonadota > Gammaproteobacteria > Granulosicoccales > Granulosicoccaceae. The sequence continues at coordinate 15,898 of MDLA01000103.1, forward strand.
ACATTGAGCGTTTGGGTTTTTATAACCCGATGACTCGCAATGAACATGAAGAATCACTTCGAATTGATCTGGATCGGATCGATTACTGGCTGGGCACGGGTGCACAGTTGTCAGATCGTGTTGCCAAACTGGTCAAAACCAAGCGGGACGCTGATAAAGCTGCAGCCTGAGTAATTTGACTGGTCTGCGTTAGCTCAAGCCGGTTTCCCGGATAAGTTTTCAGATCGCAGAAAGATCTGGCGCGGCTGACCAGCTCAGGCGGTGAAACTGAGTGAACTCCACAGAAATAACGCCAGCGGAATCGCAGTCTCGCGACATTACGCTAGGCAAAATCTCAGCACCTTTCGGGGTAAGGGGCTGGACTAAAGTCACGTCTTTTACCACGCCACCTGAGAGGTTACTCGATTATAAAAAATGGAGGCTGGTGCAGCGGGGTGGAGAAAAATCTCTGACGGTGTTGCAAGGCAGGATCCATGGAAAATTTCTGGTTGTTCTGTTTGAAGGCTTGAGCGACAGAGACGACGTCGCAAAACTGACTAATGCAACGGTTGTGGTAACCAGGGAAGATTTACCTCCCGTTGATGAAGGCGATTATTACTGGGCAGATTTGATTGGTCTGGAAGTACAGACTACGAACGGAATAAAGTTGGGCAAAATAAGCAGCCTGATGGAAACAGGCGCTAATGATGTGTTGGTAATTTCAGGGGACCGTGAGCGATTGGTGCCCTGGGTAATGGATGATGTTGTGGTGAGTGTGGATCTGGACAGCCGTTTTCTGGTGGTTGACTGGGATCCGGACTTCTAGTGACTGCAGGATGAACGCTGCTGTCAATATAGCGGTGTCGGTTGTGACGCTTTTCCCGGATCTGGTTGGTGCTGTTGTAGCCGCCGGAGTGACGGGCCGGGCTGTCGATAACGGTCTGTTGCAGTTGTCGTGCGTGAATCCGCGTGACCATGCGACAGATCAACACCGCCGGGTTGATGATCGCCCGTATGGTGGTGGGCCGGGTATGGTGATGCAGCCACAACCTCTGTCGGCAGCTATTGCAGCTGCGAAGACAGAAAACGGGAAATATACTAAGGCTTCGCCGGTTGTTATTTATTTAAGCCCGCAAGGCGAAAAGCTTGACCACAAGCTGGTGCTGGAGTTAGCGGGTTACGAGAATCTGGTGTTGTTGGCCGGTCGTTACGAGGGAGTCGACGAGCGGGTAATTGAATTGCTGGTTGATCGTGAGATATCGATCGGCGATTACGTGTTGAGTGGCGGTGAGCTGGCGTCAATGGTGGTTGTAGATGCACTAGCGAGGCAGATTCCCGGAGTGCTGGGTCATGATGATTCGGCAGCTCAGGATTCATTTGCCGGGCAGGGGTTGCTGGATTGCCCTCATTACACACGCCCGGAGCATTATGGAAACAAGTCGGTGCCAGCGGTACTGGCAAGCGGTGACCACAAGGCAATTGCCCGATGGCGGCGGCAGCAATCGTTAGGCCGAACGTGGCAGCGACGGCCGGAATTGCTCGATAACATCGAGCTGAGCAAAGATGACAAGCGTCTGTTGCAACAGTATATGGACGCGCAGAATACGGGAGATCCGGCTGACAGCTGAAGGCCGGGTTAGACAAAATATAACGACAACCACGCGAATTGGAGTGGAGTGATGAGTAATATAATCGATGCGTTGAACGCAGAGCAGATGCAAAAAGAAGTACCGGCGTTCGGCCCCGGTGACACGGTCGTCGTGCAGGTGCGGGTAAAGGAAGGCACTCGCGAGCGTTTGCAGGCATTTGAAGGCGTGGTGATCGCTCGACGAAATCGCGGTCTGAACTCAGCGTTTACTGTCCGTAAGATTTCGCATGGTGAAGGCGTAGAGCGTGTATTTCAAACTTACAGCCCGCTGGTTGCGGAGATCGAAGTTAAACGCCGTGGTGATGTCAGGCGTTCTAAACTATATTATCTACGCGGCCTGACTGGTAAAGCGGCACGTATTAAAGAAAAACTCTAGAGACCGGCTCTGTAACAGAGCTGTTTGCTGATAGGGCACTGCCGATTCCGATTCGAGCAGTGTTGTTGCTGCCGTCAACTGTTGCGTTATGTGGCGTTTCAGCTTTTGGTGGCTATTTATGCGTGTCTGGCGCTTGAAATACCCATGTTGCATCCGCAGCTTTAGCCGTGAAAAAAATAATATATTGATCCCGGGTACGAGGTAACAAAAGATCAAACGCTGTTTGTTGCCCGTCGGGATCATCTATCGACTTTAGATGGGAACTAAATAATGACAGAAACCAAAGCGGAAACCATGGAGTTTCAAGCGGAAGTGAATCAGTTGCTGAAGCTGATGATTCACTCGCTGTACTCAAACAAAGAGATCTTCCTTCGAGAATTGATCTCCAACGCTTCGGACGCATGCGACAAACTGCGATTTGAAGCCGTAGCAAACGATGCATTGAATGAAGGCGATCAGGAACTCGCTATCACGGTAAGTTTTGATGCTGAGGCGCACACAGTTAGTATTTCCGATAACGGAATCGGAATGAACCGTGAGGAAGTCATCAATAATATCGGCACCATTGCCAAATCCGGCACCAAGCAGTTTCTGGATGCATTAACGGGCGATCAAAAAGAAGATGCGCGATTAATCGGCCAGTTTGGCGTTGGTTTTTATTCTGCGTTTGTGGTCGCCGATAAAGTCTCTCTAACAACACGCAAAGCCGGTGATGATCCCGCAAACGGGGTGAAATGGGAGAGTGAAGCGACTGGCAGCTATGAGCTGGAGCAGGTCGAAGTTGAGTCGAAGGGGACGACCGTTACACTGCATTTGCGGGAAGATGCGCACGAGTTCGCCGACAATTGGCGATTACGCGGAATTATCAAAAAATACTCAGACCATATTACTTTCCCGATCATGATGCTCGAGGTTGTGCATGCAGACCCGGAAGATGAAGAGGCCGAGAAAAAAGAACCGGAGCTTGAAAAGGTAAATGATGCATCAGCCCTCTGGACTCGCGGCAAGAACGATATAAGCGAAGATGAATACAAGGCTTTCTATAAGCAGGTAAGTCACGATTGGGAAGATCCGCTGGATTGGTCGCACAATCGGGTGGAAGGTAAGTACGAATATACCTCCCTGCTGTACATTCCGAAAAAAGCCCCGTTTGATTTATACGATGCTCAGCAGCAGCAGGGAATCAAACTGTACGCACAGCGCGTATTTATTATGGATGAGGCCGATAAGCTGATGCCTCGTTACCTGCGCTTTGTTCGAGGGCTGGTCGATTCCAGTGATCTGCCTCTGAATGTGTCGCGGGAAATTCTGCAAAGCAACAAGGTTGTCGAAAGTATTCGCACCGCGTCGGTGAAAAAGGTGTTGTCATTACTTGAATCGATGGCGAGCAAAAGACCGGACGACTACAAAGTTTTCTGGGAGCAGTTTGGTCGCTGCCTGAAGGAAGCACCGGGCGAAGATTTTGCCAATAAAGAGCAGGTTGCCGGGTTGTTCCGATTTGCATCTACTAATGCTGGTACTGATGAGCAATGCGTAGGATTGGCTGACTACATTGGCCGAATGAAACCGGGTCAGGACAAGATCTATTACATTACCGCTGACAGCCACTCTGCAGGTAAAAACAGCCCGCACCTGGAAATATTTAAAAAGAAAGATGTTGAAGTTCTGATCATGTTCGACCGTGTTGATGAATGGATGATGTCTTACCTGAACGAGTTCGATGGCAAGACCCTCAGTTCCGTGGCTAAAGGTGACCTCGATCTCGGTGAAATTCAGGATAAAGAAGAAAAAGAGCAGCAGGAATCCGTTGAGAAAGAGTCTGAAAAGCTGATCGAGCGGCTGAAAGAGAAGCTTGGAGAGCAGGTGGCCGAGGTCCGCGTTTCCCACCGCCTGACCACTTCGCCAGCGTGTGTTGTTCTGGGTGAGCAGGAGATGGCAATGCACATGCAACAGCTAATGCGCCAGGCAGGTCACGAAGTACCTGAGAACAAGCCCACACTTGAGATTAATCCAACTCATCCGATAGTAAAGAAAATGGATGTGGAACCGGATGAAGATCGATTTGGTGATTGGAGCAAATTATTGCTCGACCAGGCCGTTCTTGCTGAAGGTGGTCAACTGGATGATGCGGCAGGTTTTGTCCATCGATTAAATGAGCTCATCATTGAGCTCAGTGATTGATTGCGACCTCGTCAGTCGCGGATTTGCGACTATAATCTGAGCTTTGGGCGCTGTAGAATGCGCCCACATAAAGTGGCTGAATAGCATCTTTCCCAGAATTTTCTAAAAGACAGCGAAAAATAACTCATGAGAAAGCTCTTGATAACGTTTGCGTTTAGTGCAGGATTACTAGCCGCAAATGGTGTACAGGCAGGTGATGCGGCTGCCGGGCGCGTTAAGGCAGAAACCTGCCTCGGATGCCACGGTGTGGCGGGTTACGTTAATACTTATCCGACCTATCACGTGCCAAAACTCGGCGGCCAGCATGAGGCCTATCTGGTCGCAGCGCTGAAAGCCTACAAGGAAAAACAACGTTCGCATGAAACCATGCATGCTAATGCATCTGCGTTGAGTGACGACGATATCGCCGATATCGCCGCTTATCTGTCATCGGTCAAGTAGCGGAGTTTTTTCATGATCAGAAATATATTGGTAGTTGCTTCGCTGCTGTGTTTTGGCTCACCTGTGTTGGCGGGTGGGGATGCAGCCAAGGGCGCGGAACTTTCTAAAACCTGTGCCGCGTGCCATGGGGCTGATGGTAATAGCACAATACCGTCAAATCCTGTTCTGGCCGGGCAGTATGAAAGTTATATTGCCAAAGCGCTGTCAGACTACAAGTCAGGTGGGCGCCAGAACGCAACAATGGCGGGTTTTGCAGCGGCGCTGTCCGAGCAGGATATCCGTGACCTTGCAGCTTATTTCTCTTCGCAGGAATCGAGTCTGACGATACCGAATCGCTAGGACAGTATCCGGGAATGTCTAATGTTCATTCCCGGATAATAACCATATAGCGTGGCTTCGAATGGATTCGACGGCATGGCTCAAGTGTTATCCGTTGTGCTTGCGTTGAAGGCGAAAATTCGGACCGCGCAGGCTTGCAAGTTTTTGTAGCTTCAGGGATTCAGTGTCTAGTTGAGAAAGTTCGGGTTCAGTTTTAGCGCCTGTTCAGTCAATAGTTGATCGTTGATCTGCAAATGGAACCCGTTTTCCAGCAAGTTTTTCATTACCGTTTCCGGATCTTCCCGGGCGAGCGTGCGATTGGCGTCCAGCGTGAACTCCAGTGCCAGAGTGAGTGAGCCTAATGCATCGATTAATGCCTGGGGAACACAAGTAAAGTTGTCTTTCTCAAGCAAATAAAGATAGTAACCAGTTTTTTTTTCACTTCGGTAAACGTATACGTCCATTGCTTGTCCTAGCCAGGTGTTTATGTTGTTGATGGTCTGTCAGAGCAAGCGACAAAGCACAGTGAATAGAATACTATCTCAGTCGAGCCTGTGGTGCTGGCTGAAATAACTCTTGAGTCGAGGCAACCTATCTGTGCACGCTACTTTCCCGTTACTTGAAAAAACCGATTTCCCGCCAATTAAACGCGCAAAACTGGAAATTCTGCAGATTAATGTAGGGTATTACTGTAATTTGAGTTGCACGCACTGTCACGTCAATGCCGGACCGAAGCGCACGGAAATGATGGATGAGAAAACTGCAGACAAAGTGCTGGAGTTTCTCGAAGCCTCAGATGTACACACTCTCGATTTAACCGGTGGAGCGCCGGAGTTGAATCCGCAATTTCGAAAGTTGGTGGAAGGCGGCCGAAGCAAGGGGGTTCGAGTCATTGACCGCTGCAACCTGACGGTTCTTGAAGAGCCTGGTCAGGAGGATCTTGCGCAATATCTAGCTGACAATCAGGTTGATATTGTCGCATCACTGCCTTGCTACCTGGAAGACAACGTCAATAAGCAACGTGGCAAGGGGGTATTTGATGGCAGTATCCGTGGGCTGCACAAATTGAATGCGCTTGGTTACGGAAAAGAGAATTCAAACCTGCGACTCGACCTTGTGTTCAACCCGCAAGGGCCGGTGCTGCCACCGCCGCAACAGCAACTGGAAGATGACTATCGGCAATTTCTGGGTGAGCAATTCGGCATAGAGTTTCACGGCTTGCTAACGTTAACGAATTTGCCTATTCAACGGTTTGGCAGCATGCTGATTTCCAAAGGGCAATTTCATCCCTATATGGATTTACTGAAAAGTGCTTATCGGCCTGAAAATTTATTCAGTGTGATGTGCAAAAACACCATAAGTATCGATTACGACGGATTCGTTTACGACTGCGATTTCAACCAGATGCTGGCCATGCCGATGGGCCGGAACAGGCTGAAACGAACCCATATCGATGAGTTGATGCAAAGAGAACTGGAAGGTCTGCCAATTGCAATTGGCGATCATTGCTACGGCTGTACGGCCGGTCAGGGTTCAAGTTGTGGTGGCGCGTTAAGCTAGTTGGAAATTATTCAAATCTATATGCGGCTGTTCCAAAGCACCTGGCATGTCAGCTAAGTTATCTATTATTGTACCGGCAAAAAATGAGTCGGCATGTATTCGCGAAACGTTACTGGCCCTGCAGCCACTGAGGCAGGAATCACATCAACTTATTGTGGTCGATGGTGGTAGTAGTGACGACACTCTGGCTGTTTGCAGGGGCCTTGCTGATATTGTCATTTCAAGCCCTGCAGGCAGAGCGGTGCAAATGAATGCAGGGGCAAAAGCAGCATTACACGATATTCTCTGGTTTGTACATGCCGATACGATCGTACTGCCAGATGGTGCTGCAAAAATACAGCATCTGCTCGGGGGCTCTGGCCGCCAGGCAAAAATATGGGGACGCTGTGATGTGCAATTCACTAATACTGCTATGGTGTTTATGCTCATTGCATGGTGCATGAATAAGCGATCCTGTCTGACGGGCATCGCAACCGGTGACCAGGCGATATTTATCCGCAAAGATGCCTTCAATAGTATTGGCGGTTATCCTGAAATAGCGTTAATGGAAGATATTGAGATTTCGCGACAGCTGAAAAAAATCTGTCGACCGGCTTGTCTGACATCAAAGGTGCAGACTTCCAGTCGCCGCTGGGAACACAATGGAATCGTGCGAACGATCTTGCTTATGTGGAAGCTCAGGTTGCTATATTTTTTTGGCGTATCTCCGGTTCGCATTGCCCGTATGTATCGCGGTGGCTAATACCCGGCGTACAATATCAGGCGTTGCCATTAACCCGTACAAGATCACCGATGCGCTGTTTGCTTCAAATATTCGCCAAGTACCCTGAGCCTGGTAAAGTAAAAACGCGCTTGATTCCTACGCTGGGCGCGCAGCGAGCCAGTGAACTGCAAATGGCTTTGTTGAAGGATCTGCTGATGCGTGTTCACGGTGTTGTCGACTGTGAATTGTGGGGTGATGCAGCAGCGGATTTACCGCACTACCGGTGCTTGATTCGAGACTATAGTCTCGGGTTCCGGCGTCAGCCTGACGGAGACCTTGGACAACGCATGGAATGGGCTGTGGCAAGCGGGCTGCGTCGACAGCGGATACCAATTCTGGTCGGCTCTGATTGCCCGCTGATGTCAGCTGAAGTAATAGTGTCTATGATGCAGGTACTGGGGCAAGAGGGTGTTGATGCAGCGATGGTCCCGGCGCTTGATGGTGGTTATGTGGCGATGGGGTTGAAAATAAAGCATCATTCGCTTTTTCGCGGTATAGAGTGGGGTTGTGATTCAGTCGCCGGGCAGACTTTGCTTAACATGCGCCGGTCAGGTCTGGTTTGTGAAGTACTTGAGCCGCTGTTTGATATTGATACAGCTAGCGATCTACATCTTCTGGATGACCTGAGGGGTGCGCACCACCAACACGTAATTCAATGGAAAAACGCCTGATGGATATCAGCGTGGAAGAAAAAGTACGGCTGGATAAATGGCTTTGGGCGGTTCGGTTTTTCAAAAGCCGTGGTCTTGCTACTGAGGCGGTCTCGGGTGGTAAAGTGCATGTCGATGGCGCCAGAGTGAAACCGTCGCGGCAGATTTCGGTAGGTCAGTGCATAGAAATTCGTAAAGGTCCTTATGAGTTTGTTGTGCATGTTAAGCGGTTGATTTCAAAACGTGTGAGTGCAAAGGAAGCGGCTACTGCCTATCTGGAAACACCCGAGAGTGATAGTAAACGGGCGATACTTCGACAACAGCTCAGGGATGACCGCCTTGCCGCCAGTGGTGAACGGCTGGCGGGACGTCCTAACAAGCGTGAACGGCGGCAGATACATAAGTTCAAATCACAGGAAGATTAACTAGCGCCCGTCCATAAACCGGGGGCGTAGCGTGGATCATTCAGGTGCGTGAGATTTCGCCTACCACATTTGGGCGTTTAGTCATTCTAAATAACGACATGTGGTCGGGGAAAGATCGCGTGCCCTGAGGGATCCGCAGTAGCGCTGGTTTATGGATGGGCACTAGATAGCCCGCCGGACGACTGGCATGTGGCAACACGGTAGGTGAGGTGGTGACGCTGGTACCGGGTTTTGTAAATTATGGTATTTTAAAGAGGTCGATTGACATTAGTTTAATCGAGGAAGAAGAGTATATTGGCGCGGAGACCCCTCGTTAAGCGATTACAGGTTCAACTATAATTGTTATTGGCGGTACGCTATCAGATTTTTCTCCTCTTTAGCACTTCGAATGAGCACAATCAGGTAATGAAAAAGATTACGGCGATTATCAAACCCTTCAAGCTCGAGGATGTACGAGAGGAGCTGTCAAAGGTTGGAGTAAAAGGGATTACCGTGACAGAGGTAAAAGGATTCGGTCGTCAGAAAGGACATACGGAGCTTTATCGCGGGGCGGAGTACGTGATCGACTTTTTGCCCAAGGTCAAACTTGAAGCCGTAGTTAGTAGTGATCAGCTCGATGAGTGTGTCGAGGCGATAACAAATGCGGCCAAAACCGGCAAGATCGGCGATGGCAAAATTTTTATAGAGACCGTGGATAGAGTCATTCGTATCAGGACCGGCGAAGAAGACAACCAGGCGCTCTGACAGAGGCTCCGGAGATTAGCTACACAGAAAAAGGGATAAGCGCGGTACGCCGGTTCGTGCACGGTATTGTCACTGCCACCAGGCAGGATGAGCCAGAGCGAGAGCCGGTGGTTATCGGGCGCAGCGAGCACAATGTCTCGCGCAAAAAAATCAGCAAGAATGCGCTCAAAGTACTTTATCGGCTGAACGAAGCAGGCTACGAGAGTTACCTGGTTGGCGGCGGTGTGCGCGATATTCTGCTGGAAAAAAATCCCAAAGATTTCGATATATCCACTGATGCCAGTCCGGAACAGGTTAAAGCGCTTTTCAAAAACTGTCGTTTAATCGGGCGGCGATTCCGGCTTGCTCATGTGGTTTTCGGGCGTGAGATCATAGAAGTGGCTACATTTCGCGCTGCACATACCACCGGTGATGGTGGAGTAACCGGTGAAACCGGTCGTATCGTGCGTGACAATGTCTATGGGGGCACGCTGGCAGATGATGCATTCCGGCGCGACTTTACCGTTAATGGTCTTTATTACGATATCAGTGATTTTTCAGTTATCGATTTTTTCGACGGAGTCGATGATCTCCATAATGGCTTGCTGCGTTTTATAGGTCCGGCAAAGGAGCGGGTGATTGAAGACCCGGTGCGTGCACTTCGGGCGGCGCGATTTGCTGCCAAGCTAAACTTTTCACTTGAAGACGACGTACTACAGGCAATTTCAGAAGAACATCATCGGTTGGCAGATATACCTCCTGCCAGAATGTTTGAAGAGGCGCTGAAGCTTTTTCAGTCCGGTTACGGCAAAGCGAGTTTTGCGTGGCTGCGCGATCTTGATCTGTTAAGTTATCTGTTGCCTCTGACTGATGCTCGCTTGAAATCCGGTGATACCTACGCAGACAAGTTAACCGAGCTGGCTCTGGTCAACACGGATCGGAGAATCAAGCAAGACATGCCGGTGACCCCGGCGTTTATCTATGCAGTAATGTTGTGGCCGGATGTGGCTGAGCGCGCCGCGAAATATGAAAAAGACGAAGGGATGCCACCGGTTCCAGCTTTGCACAAAGCCGCGGACGATGTCATACCTCAGCAATTGGCTGCAACTTCATTACCCAAACGGTTTTCGATTCCGATGCGGGAGATCTGGACGCTGCAGCCGCGTTTGCGCAAAACCAGAGGCAAGCGGGCGATGCAGCTTATCGGCAACCCGAGGTTTCGTGCTGCATATGATTTTCTATTGCTGCGTTGTGAAGCCGGTGAAAGTGATCTTGCGCCGTTGTGTGCTACCTGGGAAAAATTACAGCAGCATCCTGAAGCGCAGGCCGCAATTGAATCGGCACGTAAAGCCCCTCGACCCAACCGGCGTAAGCGGGCACCGCGAAAGCGAACTCCGGACTAGATCGGGTGTAATGAGGAGCAGCCTGATTCGCAGGAAGAGGTAACCCGGATTCAGTAATCCAACGCTTTGTGAATTTGCGGCCCGAATTACCTCGTTGTCGGATGCGTGATTTGTCTGTCCGTGTATGCGAGACTCCCGCACTATTCCTCAAAGAGAGATAACATGGCTAGTTCAAGTGGTGCTTCACGGTTGCGATACGTTGCGGTAGAAGGCCCGATCGGGGTTGGCAAGACAACTTTGGCGCGGCGTCTTGCCGAGTCGCTTGGTTCGAAGCTGATTTTGGAGGATCCGGCGAACAACCCTTTTCTGAACGATTTTTACGCCGATCCGCGGTGCTATTCACTGGCGACTCAGCTTCACTTTCTGATGTCGCGCCGGGAATCGATGAGATATATCACCGACAGAGCCGATGCGAACACGTGGGTATCGGACTTCGTGTTCCAGAAAGATCAGCTTTTTGCCAGCCTGACTCTGGATGAAAAGCAGTTCAGGTTGTACCGGACGATCGCCAGCGAACTGGCTTTCGATCTGGTGTTGCCGGATCTGGTTGTTTATCTGCAGGCGCCTTCAGATGTGTTGTTTGATCGTATCGAAAAACGCGGGAAATCTGCAGAGCAATCGATAGCCAGCAGCTATATCGCGCGCTTGCAAAATGCGTATAAAGAGTATTTCCACAACTATAGCGATACATCTGTATTAATTGTTAACGCTGCAGAGATTGATTTTGATGATAACGACGCCGATTATGAGCAATTGCTGGAGCGAATAGTGGCAATCAAGGCAGGCCGGCATTATTTCAACCCCAGTCCCATGGCAGTGTAAAGACTATCAGGTTCCAAGGAGAATGAATTGGCCGACACACAAATACTTCGAATAGGTATGCTTGAGGATGATGTAGATCAGGCAAACCGCACCAGTGGCTGGATTACTGAGCGCGGTCATCACTGCGAAGTATTTCATGAGCCCGATGCTTTTCAACGGGCATTTCGCAAGACCAGCTACGACATAATTACGCTGGACTGGAATCTGCCTGATGCCACCGGCCTTGAGATTCTCAAATGGCTCCGGCAAAGCCTGGTCAGTGATGTGCCGGTCATATTCATTACTGCGCGGCAGGGTGAATCCGATATCGTTGCGGCACTTGAAGGCGGGGCGGATGATTATCTGGTAAAACCGGTTCGGCAGTTTGAATTACTGGCGCGCATTGGTGCTCTGGCCAGGCGAGCTCAGCCTGAGACTGAAATTCTCGAGCATGACCCCTATCGATTCGACACCAGTAACCGGCAGATTTCGGTTGGTGATGAAGTAGTGAAACTGACAGAAAAAGAATACGATCTGGCGCTGTTTTTATTTCGTAATCGCGGGCGTGTGCTGTCGCGACAGCATTTGTTAACTTCAGTCTGGGGTACGTCTGCAGAATTGAATACGCGCACTGTCGATACTCATGCCAGTCGGCTGCGGAAGAAGCTCGGTTTATCTGCGACTGAAAAGTGGAAGCTTACCTCGATTTATCAGCATGGATACCGTCTGGAAGAGCATACAAATCAAGGGAGTTGATTTCAGCTTCGAGCCATTTCTGTTTCTTTGGAGCCTTTGAAGATGAAAGACACCAGTGATGAAAGTGCGGCGTTGAATACGGCAGCTTCCGCCATTCGACGCGCTCTATGGCGTTTGATTTGCAGATTCAGGCGGATCGATGTCGATAAGCACATTTTAGCTTTTGCATTTGTCACCACAGCTGCAATAACACCTGCCTTATTCGCTGACGATTCCACGCTTTCTGACAGTGCTGGCGATCTACGGGTTGTAGTTCGGCCTGGAGATAACCTGACTCTAATTGCCAAACGCGAACTCAATTCCTTTGAAGCATGGAGTGAGATTGCAAGGTTTAACAAGCTTGACCGCCCCGATTTACTGCAACCTGGCGATGTAATATTTATCCCGTACAGGTTACTGCGCGAGCACAATTTTGCCACGGTCGTGTTTTCCAAAGGTGAGGTTTTTAACCTTCATGATGGAGAAAAAAAGGCGCTGGTTAAAGGTGATTCTATATTTCCCGGCGATTTAGTTACTACCGGCGCAGACGGATTTGCAAGTCTGGCATTTAAAGGTGCATCACTCGTTAACATTCAACCCGAAAGTGAAGTGCTGCTTGAAGTACTCGAGTGTGTTAACGAAGAGCGATCATGTTCTGTGGGTCTAAGTGCAATGTCAGGTCAGCTCAATCTCAATGTAGAGAACGATGGGTTTGAAAAACCAGTCAGGTTTATTATCAATACTCCCTATGCCAGCGCCGCTGTCCGCGGTACGAAGTTTGACTTTGATACGCTGGAGGGGAACGTGCTGGGTGTAACAGATGGCGAAGTACAGATTAACATTGATGGTGAGTCGGTTGTTGTGCCGAGCGGCAAGGGAACTCTCAGTGGGCCGGGCCGTTCGATACAGGATCAATTCAATTTGTTGCCGGCACCCACGCTGTCTCCCGCCCGGAGATTGAGCCCGGAAGACTATTTCAGCTGGCAGGAACTGGATGGTGCAGAAAACTACCGGGCTGTTATAGCTAAACTAGCCACACGCACAGAGGTTGTGCGGCGAATGAGTGGGAGTGATAACTATATAAAAACAAGCGTTGCTCCGGGTCGTTATCTGGTTCAGGTTCGCGGTATTGATTCCCGAGGATTGAAGGGTTTTTTTGCAAGCCAGGAAATCAGGGTTCAGGCAATTGATGAAAATATTACCCCGCCTGAGTTGGATATTGAATTGGCTGATGAGATTCTGCGTATCAAGCCGATAGGAACCGGAATACTAGAAGTACGGATCAGCGAATCATTGCACACAGTCGGCGAGGATGATGTACTGCTGAACGATGAGTCGTATGAGCTTATCGCAGGGGAAACTTTTGAGGCCCGTGTCGATCCGACACAACCCCTTTACATCATTGCAAGACTAATCATTGATGATCTCACGGTTTCATCATATGGCGCTTTATACGTCTATGCCGGGACTGAGCGATAGCTGGCAAATTAGATGGTAGTTGCAGAAAATACTGTCCGCCGTGGCGGGCGTTTCGGGTACATTACCCTTGCCGGGTTCTATATCTTTTTTGCTGCATTAACTTTTTTGATGCATATGGGAGAGGTGACCCTGAAGATGGATCGCCTGATCCATGATAGCTGGGTGCGATTGGGGCAGTCGACTCCGCCGGATGATCTGATTGTTGTAGGGATTGATGGACGTAGCGTTGCGGAGAATGGTCGATGGCCGTGGTCGCGGCTTGATCAGGCTACCATAGTCGATAACCTGACTGCTGCGGGTGCCAAAGTAATTCTTATCGATATTCTGTATTCCGAGCCGAGTTTAAATGCGCCGGTTAAAGACGCCAGGCTGGCATTTTCCATCGAGCAGTCTGGTCGGGTGATACTACCGGTACATACGGAAGGTAAAGGTGCGGAGATAGCATCCGGGGAAAGCCTGCCTATTCCGCAAATGGCTTCAGCTGCGATGAATCTAGGGCATGTTTTTCTGCCTATAGACAGCGACGGAATTGTGCGTCGTGTATTTTTGAAGGCCGGATTTAATAAGCCACACTGGTCAATGCTATCCCTTGTTGCGATGGAAAGCCTCGGGGAAGAACCGGATTTTCTACCTGGTTTGAGGACCAGCCGGATCGATCATGCCGGTGAGTGGGTGGGTGATTATGAGGTTTTGATTCCTTTTCATGGTCCGAAGAATACGTTTAAAACAGTATCCGCTGTTGATGTTTTAAACGGAAATTCTGATCTGTCCATTTTTCAGGGAAGCACGGTTTTTTTCGGCTTGACTGCAACAGGTCTCGGAGACGCCGTACCGACCCCGATTCTGGGGCTTGATCAGCCTATACCCGGCGTAGAAGTTCATGCGAATATTTATAGCGCCCTCAAAGCTGGAAATCTGATTGGTCAGGTGGGTAACTGGCTATCCTATTTGTTGGTTGCTGTATCCATTGCTGTGCTTCTGGCAATTTACTCCAGGCTTAGACCGCGATGGGGCTTGCTTGCTACCGTATTGCTGGCGTTGTTGCCGATCCTGCTGAGCTACGTTTTGTATCGAATTGTGAATATCTGGTTTGCCCCGCTGCTGGCGGCTATTCCGATACTACTGGCCTTTCCGTTATGGAGCTGGCACCGGCTGGAGTTCGCCTCGCGATTTTTGCGCACTGAGACAAATAAGCTCGCCATCTATGATGACGATATCGGTGTTAGCGCCCGTCTGCCGCTGGAAAGTATGTTTGAAAATGCTGCTAATCATCTGGGGCTGAAAAAATGGCTTCTTCTGTCAGATAACACACTTCGATCGGCTGGAGATATTACTGGTTTTCTTCCGGAAAAAGTGACGAACTTTGACTGGTCAGTGAAGGATGGTCTGTGGGTAAAACGCTACCCTTCTTCTACACCGTTTGTTGTAGCTTATGACTTTGATGACGCTGGAATGAATAAACGTTTTTCCAGTTTTTTAGATAATGCTTCGCGGGTCCAGCGTCGGATTGAGCTTCCGGATACCGGCGGCACTATTGAGAGTTTTCAGGTCGATGCGGATCGATTAAGCAAGCAAAATCAGCACATGATGCAACTGAAGGTGCTTAGCGATAATATTTTTAACGGTAGTCCGGCCGGGCTCATTGTCTGGAATGCAGTGGGTGAGCTGATGCGCTGTAATGATCTGGCTCTTGAGATGTTTCAGGATATACAGCCAGAGACTCGAACAGTACAGGAGTTTTTTGTGAGTCTGGGGAAGGATCCCTACCGTATAGATCGTGAAGCTTTTGATTCGTTAATGAAAGACGGGCGCAATTGGCAGATCAACTTTATACGTGAGTCACATGAACTTGTTATTGATTTTAATGTGCTCGGAGATGAGATGACTGATCGACTGATTGTTGCCAGTGCCGTCGATTTAAGTGAAATACGCAGAGCGGAGCGCTTGCGGAGTGAGCTTATAGAGTATTTGTCCCATGACTTGCGATCGCCTCTTATATCGTCGCTTTACCTTGTTTCGACGGAGCGTGAGCAAGCAGCTAAAGGTAAAGATCCGTCGTCACTATTACAGGTTGAAGCAAATATAAATAGAACGCTTAATATGATAGATGATCTGCTGGGCTTAACCCGGGCCGAGAATCTTGTGGTGGATCATCTGCAACCGGTATTCTTTGAGAATATTGTTGAGACTGCAATGGATCAACTGCAACCGCAGGCCGTGCAAAAAAATATAGTGCTGAAAACTCAGCATATTGACGAAGATGTCTGGTTGTCTGCCGATTCTAGTTTGCTCGAACGAGCATTTGTGAATGTTGTTGGAAACGCAATCAAATATTCTCCAGAGGGTTCACTGGTAGAAATAGTAACTACGCTGGAAGCGGATAGCTGGATTATTACCCGGGTTATAGATCAGGGAATTGGAATTCCGGAGTCCCGAATTGGTAAATTATTTGAGCGCTTTCACCGAGACCCTGAAGCGCAGAAACAATTCAAAGGCACGGGGCTTGGTTTGGCCCTGGTGGCGACGGTGGTTCGACAGCACGGCGGTGTTGTATCCGCCAGCAGTGTTGAAGGACAGGGTACAACAGTAGAGCTGCGTTTGCCTGTTTTGGAAATAGAGTCGGATAGCGCGGCGTCGAACGCTTAAGCGATGTGACACAGATCAAGGTTGTCTGTTGCTTTGTGAACTGATTCCGTTTTCAGGCATATCCGGTATGCTAATTTTCGTTGGCACCGCAGTATTTGCAGCGTTGTAAATGGTTGGTTGTTAGATTTTGGTGTTCAAAATTCAGCGATCAGAAAGTCTTGTAATAAGAAGTTATCCTAAGTATTTGGAGAAGTATGATGTTCCAAAAAATAAGTTCCGCAGTATCGTTTTTTCTCTTCGTTTTTTTTGCCTCTTCAGTTTTTTCTGCGCAGCTGGTAAATATAAACACGGCTAACGCACTGGTGCTTGCAGAGGGCCTTAATGGCATTGGATCGGCGAAGGCGCAAGCCATCGTAGAATACCGTGAGCAGCATGGTGATTTTGTCAGTGCAGATGAGTTGATAAATGTTTCCGGTATCGGTCCAAAGCTTGTCGAACGAAATCGTAGTGTCATTTCAACCGGTGAGGTAGCGACATCAGGTGGCTCCGTTGTAACGCCGAAAATACAGACGCCAGCGAGTACAGCGGTATCAACTGCTGTTCCCGTGGCAACGGACGCACCAGCGCAAACGTCCAACTAGGTAGTCTGTTTATATCTATCGAAATTCAAATCTGGATTGCGCGCCGGAGTCTATGAATTGATGGGCTTTGGCGTTGCCTTTGATAGTTTCAGGCAAACGGGTAAGGCGTGAGAGTGCCGCTATGAAGCGGTGCTCAATTTCTCGTTGATTTTTTTCGATTGATATTGCTCCATTTGTACGTTATTTCTTCGTTTTCCATGGTTCTGATTTATTCTGTCCGGAGATGTAGCGATCACTGTGCGTGTCTGCGTACCTGATACGATGTTTGGCACCAATCTTGGTGTATTCGATTCAAAACTGAGCATTGTTGTTTTAAGGTTCGCTGGCTGAGAAATAGCGTTGCTGTGTTCCTAAGGATAGAGCTCCGACGCTCATTGGCGCATTTGCAACGAATCCTGCTGCATTGACGGCCTGAATCCCGGTCATTCATGTTTTATCGTCTGATGGTCGCTGTGTTCGCCAGAGCATAGGGTCACCAGGAAAGTTTGCTACTGATAGTGGAACCTGTGGGTCTACATGGAATCTGTGGTTTACTGCTGCCTTTTGTCGATGAGTACCTGTTGCTGTCAGCTTTGCCTGACTACTGCAAAACGCCCCGTTACCTGTCGAGGGAATTTGCTGGTTTCATTAAAACTAAAATCGTTTCATGCGGGGTGCAATGGTCCCGACAGCAAATCAACTCTGCCTGCTGCCCGCCTGATCCGGTGTGTTATGGTTTTGAAATCAACAGGCGTAATTCAATTGAATAACATAAACACCCTTGTTCACCGTGAGCGATTGTGATCGTGCGGAGATTTTACCGATCCAGATTTGGTTTTTTCGCACTGGCTCTGCTGACCGGTTTGCTTGTCGGTGTGACGACTGTTGTACTGATAGAGTGTATCTCTGCTTTACAGGATGCGGTGTTTACCCGGTATGGCGCGGACAAGATCTCCTGGCTTGCGGGTAAGTCAGACTGGTCAATATTTTTCGCTCCTATTCTTGGCGGCATCGTAGTTGGTGTACTTCTTCGCAATGTGCCGAATAATCGCATTCACGGAATTGCTGACGTAATGGAAGCCAGTGCGATGCGTGCCGGGCGCATGGATGTTCGTTCAGGTGGAATTGCTGCGGTGGCGGTCTGGGTATCTCTCGGGTCTGGCGCACCACTTGGGCGTGAGGGGCCGGCGGTGCATATAGGGGCTTCGATAACCGCCTGGATCGCGGAAATACTTGATTTAGATCGAACCCAGTCTCTGACCCTGCTGGGGTGTGCGGCAGCTGCTGCGGTTACAGCTTCTTTTAACACACCGATTGCGGGTGTTCTTTTTGCGCTTGAAGTTGTTCTGGGTTATTACGCTTTGCGCGTTTTTGCACCGATAGTAGTCGCCGCAATGGGCGCAGTGATTATTCGACAATCTGTTTACGGTAACGGAGCTGAATTTAGCATGCCGGACTATGCCATTGGTTCATTGTGGGAGCTGATTGCTTTTGCTGTGCTCGGGCTCGCGGCGGCTGTTGTGGTTCAGCTATTTATTTATTGTGTCATTGCCGCACAGTGGTTCTGGCAAAAATCACGGGTGCCGGTGTGGGCACGGCCTGGACTGGCCGGTATTCTGATCGGCGGAGTAGCACTTTATCTACCGTTGAGCCTCGGTGTGGGGTATGAAGGAACTTCACTCGCCCTTAATCAGCAATTGCCTATTGCGCTGATGGCCGGGTTGCTTCTGGCCAAACTTATTGGTGGCTCTATTGCGCTTGGAAGTGGCTTTGCCGGTGGTGTGTTCAGTCCAAGTCTGTTTATGGGGGCGATGCTTGGCGGGGTTTTCTGGTTTTTTATTAATTGGATGTTTCCGATGCAAACCTCAATGCAAGGAGTGTATTCGGTGGTGGGTATGGCGGCATTTGCTTCCGCTATGCTGGGTGCTCCGATATCAACCTTGTTGATTGTTTTTGAGCTGACTGTTGACTACGATCTGGTTATAGCGGTAATGCTGGCATCAGCTATGGCGAGTACTTTTATGCAAGTGATGCCCCATGGCTCATTTTTCCGCTGGCAGTTGCACAGGCGTGGAATTAATCTGCAGACCGGCAGAGATCAAAGTCTGCTTCGCACCCGCAATATAGATAAACTGGTAACGCAGAACTATATAAGGGTTGCAGCACAAACCAGTGTTACAAAGGTGGAAGAGGCGATGTATGCAAGCAAGCACTATATCGCTGTATTAGAAAACGATCAGAAAGAATTTGTTGGTAGCTTGTCGACCGATGATGTCGTCGCCTGTGCCGCTACAAGTGGTAGAGATGTGCACTGTGAACTGGCGAAAAACGATACTGAGCATGTTATTCCACAAAGCACCAGTTTGCTGGCGGCTTTGCAAAAGCTCAATGATCTCGAAAGCACCTATGCGCCAGTGGTTCGAACCGGCGGTGAAACGGTTGAAGTGGTAGGTGTTATCTACAAGAGTGATGTTCTCAATGCCATGTACGATATGGTACGAGAAGCACGTTCCGAAGAGTATGGCGTGACCTGAAGCCCTTCAGGGTCACGCGTTATTGCTTGGAAATATTCAGCCCTGTACTTTTTCGTAGGTGCCGGATACCGTCAGAAATTCGCTCTCGTCATTTCTGTAAAAACTGCTGTGGCCGTTTTCGATCAGTACTTTCAGCATGCCGCTCAGCTCGCGACCCTCGGATTGCAGCTTTTCGGCAAAGGCCTGTGCTCCGATAGCATCTATTAACTTGAAGGGGCCAAGTGCCCAGTTGAATCCCCATGCCATTGCGCGGTCTACATTGACGATATCATTAGAAATTTCCGGAACCAGCGAGCTTGCGTATTCAAGTGTTGAGCTCATGAGATCCCACGAGAATTTTCCTTCGGCATCATTTGCGAACACCAGTGTTTTTATATCCTGATGAGCGGATTCGAGCTCGACAGCATTCATCGGGCGCCATTGTCTTGCCTGAAGGTCGTAGACCTCCATCGATTTGCTGCCATCCTCGGCCTTCACGAGTTTATAGAAGCCTCCACCGGTTTTACGACCGAGCTGGCCGTTGCCCAACATGACAGATTCAGTGTCCGGAAGCTCTAGAAACTGGCGGCCGATATCGTCCGCTGGCAGATTCTTATCGAGGTTTTTAGCGACAAAATCCATCACGTCCAGACCGATAAGATCGATGAGCCCATAGAGTCCGGTCGGCGGCAACCCGACGGGTCTGGACATCAGCGCATCAATGGTCTCCATGCTTATGCCCTGTGCCTTTGCCGCTTTGTGCAGTCCAGCCAGCATCCAGAAACATCCAATACGGTTGCCGATGAAATTGACCGTGTCTTTTGCATGCACGACGCCCTTGCCTAACGGACCGCTGAGAAAGTTTGTGAGTCGATCCATAACCTGCTGTTGGGTGTCGGCGCCGGGGACCAGTTCCACCAGTTTCATGATATGAACCGGATTGAAAAAATGCGTGACAGCAATATCACGCCGCAGCCGCTCAGGCATGTCTGCCACAATATCTTTGAGAGGAATTCCGGATGTATTGGTGGTAACGACCGAGCCGTCGCTTCGCACTTTTTCTATGCGGCTGAACAGATCGCGCTTGATCTTCAGATCTTCAACAACTGCCTCACAGATCCAGTCGCTGTCGGCTATTGTGCTGAAGTCGTCTTCGAGACTGCCAGCGGTAATGAGTGCTGCCTGTTGTTGGGTTATCACCGGTCGCTTGCCACCTGAGAGTCGCTCAATGCTCGCCGTGGCCATTTCTGTTTTCATATCGAGTAACCAGACCTGGCAGCCTGCTGTCGCACACAGTGCTGCGATACCAGCGCCCATGGTGCCTGCGCCTATTACGGTTACCTTGTTGATTTCTACTGACATGAGTGTTGCCTGATGTTGTGTTTCCGGTAGCCGCGAAGTGTAATTTAAGTGCTGGTGGGACGCCAGAAGTCTGCGCAATAGAAGCCTTCAATATGTATGAGCCGTTCACGGCAATGTTGGCTTGCTTGCGGCGGTGGCTGTTCTGATAAACTGCAGAATTTTCACACGGGATTCAGTGATGGCCAGTCATATCGGTTTTGATACTTTGATGCTTCATGCCGGACAACGTCCGGACCCGACGACCGGCGCGCGAGCCGCTCCTTTGTATCAGAGCACTTCGTTTGTTTTTGATGACAGTGAGCACGCGGCCTCACTGTTTAATGTGAGTCGGGCCGGCCATGTGTATTCACGTATTTCAAACCCTACAGTGGCGGTTCTGGAAGAGCGTATGGCAGCACTTGAGGGTGGGGTAGGGGCGGTTGCAACGGCAAGCGGTATGGCTGCTATTCATCTGGCCATTACCACGCTCGCCGGTGCCGGCTCGCATATAGTGGCTTCCCGTGCGCTTTATGGCGGTACCCATAATCTACTCGCTTACACGCTGCCGCGATTTGGCATTGAAACCACTTTCGTTGATCCGCAGAAGCCTGAGGAGTGGGCGGCTGCAATCAGGGATAACACGCGGCTGTGTTTCGGAGAGATTGTCGCCAATCCGGGTTGTGAAGTCATGAATGTACCGGTGATTGCTGATATAGCCCATAAGCACGGCGTGCCATTGGTTATTGACTCAACGTTAACGCCGCCGTGCCTGATCAAGCCGTTCGAGCACGGAGCAGATATTGTCGTTCACTCCCTGACAAAGTTTGTCGGCGGGCATGGTGTCGCTATTGGTGGCTGTGTGGTGGATTCTGGTAAGTTCGATTGGCGTGATTCAGGAAAATTTGCTCAGTTATCGGAGCCTTATGAGGGATTTCACGGGATGAATTTTGTCGAGGAATTCGGCCCGGCAGCTTTCGCCATGCGCGCACGCAAGGAAGGTTTGCGTGATTTTGGAGCTTCTTTGAGCCCGGCGAATGCGTTTTATCTTCTGCAGGGTTGCGAGACGCTATCAATGCGTATGCAGCGACACATAGAAAACGCTCGCACGGTGGTTGAGTTTCTGTCGCAACAGGATGTGGTCGAGAGTGTTGCTTATCCTGAGCTCCCCGATCATCCGGACAAAGATCTGGCGGCCGAATTATTACCTAAGGGGTGTACCGCAGTTTTCAGTTTTGAATTGAAAGGTGGTCGCGATGCCGGCCGTCGTTTCATTGAGGGGCTGAGTCTTTTTTCCCATCTGGCAAATGTCGGTGATGCGAAATCACTGGTGATACACCCTGCAACCACAACCCATAGCAGAATGGATGCTGAAGCGTTGCTTGAGGCCGGAATCTCAGAAGGCCTGATTCGACTGTCGATTGGTCTAGAAGATCATAACGATCTGATCGCTGACCTGAAACGTGCGTTGCGTGCGTCCCAGAAAGGGAGACGGTCATGAAGATACAGGTGGATGGCGAAGCACTATACGGATACATGGGTGGAGAGTCGCACCACAGTGGCGCACCTAATGTGGTTTTTTTGCACGGCGCGGCAATGGACCATGTTGTCTGGACGCTATATTCCCGTTACTGGGCAAAGGCTGGCTACAACGTACTGGCGCTGGATTTACCGGGGCATGGATTATCAGGCGGACAACCTGCGACAACTGTCGAGCAATACGCAGATACGGTAACAGAGGTATTGGCGGCTCAGTCGATGACAGAAAAACTGCATCTGGTTGGCCACAGTATGGGGTCGTTGATCGCGCTGGAATGTGCGGCAAAAATGCCGGGTACAGTGTGTCTGGCAATGATGGGAACGGCGTTTCCAATGGCCGTGAGTCAGCCCTTGCTGGACGCGGCAAAGGCGAATGACCACAGTTCGGTGGATATGATATCGCTTTTCGGTCACAGTTTCGGTTCGCAGCTTGGCGGCAATCCGGTGGCCGGAATCAGTGCGCAGATGCTGGCAGAGCGCCTGATGGAACAAGCAGGTGACGGAGTTATGTACGCCGGGTTGAATGCCTGCAACCTGTATCAGCGCGGAGAGCAGACAGCGGCTAGCGTGAAGTGCCCTGTCGGGCTTATCCTCGGTGAACACGATTCCATGACGCCACCTCGCGCTGCAGCCGCATTGTATGAACATTTCCCCAGCGCTTCCCGCCAGATCATCGAGGATTGCGGTCATATGATGATGACTGAAAAACCGGAAGCTACGCATCGTGCTCTGTGTCGTGTCTTCGAGGGGTCTGTAGCGGGTGACTGAGCGGCGTTTCAACAAGCTGAAAGCCTGTCTCGACAGACGGCAGCCGGATTTAACTGTGCTGACGGACAATGTCCATAAGCCGCACAATGTGTCGGCGATAATGCGTACCTGCGATGCGGTGGGTGTTCATGAATTTCATGCGGTACTTAAAACCGATGAGGCGTTCCGGGCAAGAAGCGGCATTGCCATGGGAAGCGACAAATGGCTCGATCTGAATTTGCACGACGATACCACTGTGGCGACCCATGCCTTGCAGAAGCGGGGTTTTGCAGTGGTCGCGGTACACAAAAGTGAGCGCTCCACTGATTTTCGCGATATCGATTACCGCATGCCGACAGCGGTATTGTTCGGTGCAGAATTATTTGGCGTGAGCGATGCAGCGGCCTCGCTTGCCGACTTCCATGTTTCAATTCCGATGATGGGAATGGTTGAGTCGTATAACGTGTCAGTAGCCGCGGCGATCGTATTGCTGGAGGCGCAGCGCCAGCGCGAGCTGGATGGAATGTATGCAGCGTGTCGTCTTGATGAGGCAACTTATCGCAATACGCTGTTTCGCTGGTACCGTCCGGCAGAAGCCGCGTTTTGCCTTGAACATCAGATAGAGTTTCCCCTGCTTGATGAAAAAGGGGATTTATTGAACCCGGCGGAATTTGAGGAATGTCGTAAAAAGCTGGGGTGAATGTTCTAATTCTGATTCATAGTGAAAATTATGTGTTACACAGGTGACAATTTGGTAAATTATGAGACATAATGCTCATAACAGCTTCGTAATGCTTTGCAGCACGCGCAGCTGAGTCATCGGGACTTAAAAAACAACACATAAGAGATTGTTGATATGACGGCTAAGAATTATCAGAAAATGGGGGTTGCGCTGGCGTTCGGACTTTTCGCTACAGGAGTTGCTGAATCACAGGATGTAGCGAAAGACGGTTTGAGTTTTTATCCTCCAGACGCCAAACCTGGCGAATGTTACGCAAAAGTTCTGGTACCTGCCAAGTACGATGTGGTTAGCGAAAAGGTGTTAAAACGCGAGGCCAGTGACAAAATCAGTATAACTCCGGCAAAGTTCCAGTGGGTAGAAGAGAGAATTCTCGTAAAAGAGGCGAGTGAACGCCTGAAAGTTAAGCCGGCTACATTTCGATGGGTTGAGGAGCGCATCATGGTAGAACCAGGAACTACACGGCTTGTACCGGTGCCGGCCGTGTTTGAAACGGTATCAGAGCGTGTACTTGATCGACCAGAGCAAACAAGCTGGAAAAAAGGGCGTGGGCCGGTAGAGCGGATCGATAATACGACCGGTGAGATTCTCTGTCTGGTGGTTGAGCCTGCTACGTATAAGACGATAAACCGAACGGTAGTAAAAAAGCCTGCCTCAACTCGCCAGGTTGATATTCCCCCCGTTTTCAAAACGATCCGCAAACAGGTACTCGACAAACCGGCAGAAATACTAAAAGAAGTGTCTCCGGCTGAGTATTCCACTATCCGTGTGCGAAAAATGATCGAGCCGCCTCGTGAAAGCCGTGTGAGTCTGCCTGCTGAATTTCAGACAGTGACCAAGCGCGTCCGGGTGTCCAGTGAGCGCATGAGCTGGCAACCTATACTTTGCGAAACCAATGTGACTCAGGAAGTTATTGCTAAATTGCAACAAGCACTGGCAACCAAAGGTTTTAGCCCCGGCGATATTGATGGGGTGTTGGGTAGCGCGACACTGAATGCAGTTGAAGCTTTTCAGCGTGCCAATAGTCTGGCTCGCGGCGGTATTACGATGGAAACCTTGAAGGCCCTTAACGTGACGCTCCATTAACCTGCATTATTTATGGGGTGGCGAGGATATCGCGTAGACCTTAGTTACTCACGGCAAGAGTTTTCACAGTGGGTTTTCTTCTCGCGTCGAATACAGACTGATATTTGCAAGAGAAAAAATTTGCTGTGAAATCAAAGGTCAAGTGAGACTTCGTCAAACCCGTTAATAATGCGGGTTAAAGATACAGCTCGGCAGATAATGGTTTTAGAATCCCGTGTCGGTAGTTACACGGGTTTTATTGACGTGCTATTGAAGAAAGTGGAGAGTCTTTTGTAACGTGGCGATTTCGGTTTACCGGAGTGCTTCCAGTACTTCAAATATGCTGTTACTGATCGAACTAACTTTCCCGATCCCGTCTATACGCGCGTATTCCGGGGCTTTGTCGTCTCCTGTCGCGGCCCACTCACTATAATAATCAATCAGTGGTGCAGTTTGTTTGTGATAGACGGCAAGGCGGTTTCGAACAGTTTCTTCTTTGTCGTCTTCGCGTTGCACCAACGGCTCTCCGGTGACATCGTCGAGTCCCTCGATCTTCGGTTTGTTGTAGGTGGTGTGGTAAGTGCGACCTGACGCCAGGTGGGTTCGTCGGCCGCTCATACGTTTCACGATTTCCTCGTCATCAACGGTAATTTCAAGGACAGCGTCAATCTTTATGCCAGCAGTCTTTAATGCCTCGGCCTGCGCGATTGTGCGCGGAAACCCGTCGAACAGAAATCCGTCTTTGCAGTCATCCAGGGCAATGCGTTCCAGCACTAGTCCGATGATGATCTCATCTGACACTAGATTTCCGGCGTCGATAACTTTTTTTGCGGCTAGTCCCATGTCAGAACCGGTTGCAATTGCGGCGCGCAGCATATCACCGGTGGAGATTTGTGGAATCCTGAGTTTTTCAGTGATGTAAGTAGACTGAGTGCCCTTCCCAGCCCCCGGTCCACCGAGTAAAATTAAGCGCATTGTGTTCCGTTAACCCTGTCTATTGACTGTTGTGGTGGCGCTGCCGTAGGGTAGCCGGGTTATTCCGCTGGCCAAAGCGCAGAATTGTTGGTTACTGGGTCTCACGAATGACAAACTCCGGGTTTGGGGCGTACATAGTGTAAAGGGGTTTTTGTGTTTAATTTAAAGATTGCCAATCAGGAAAATTTCACATAATGAGCGCTGCAATAACGCGTGGAACTCTAGCTAAATTACGCGAAGATTTGGTAATCACCGAGGAGTTATGTGGGCAAAAATTCACTTTTCATACCACTTGGGGTCTTTTTTCACCGCGAGAGGTAGATGCTGGCACAAAACTTCTGTTGAATCATATCAAAGTCGGTAGTGAATCCCGAGTACTTGATTTAGGTTGTGGTTACGGTGCATTGGGTCTGACGCTTGCGAAGGTGTTGCCATCTGCTGAAGTATGCCTGGTCGACAAGGATTTTGTTGCAGTTGCATATTGCCGTAAGAACGCTGAAATTAACAAGCTGACTAACGTACATGTGCAGCTTAGTAATGGTTTAAATGATATTGGTGGTCCCACATTCGACCTGGTCGCAACCAACCTTCCGGCAAAATCGGGTAAAGAGCTCTATTATCTGATGTTCTACGATATTCACGCAAGATTAAATCCCGGAGGACGCTTCTATATTGTCACGATAACCGGCCTGCGTGGATTCGTGAAACGTGCTTTCACCGAGATCTTCGGCAATTATCAGAAGCTGAAGCAGGGGAACGTTTATACGGTTGCTGTCGCCGAGAAGCGTTAGCGCATCTTGCGCTGTATTTGCTGTAGAGCTGGTCCTTATTATGAGGAACAGTTAGCTCGCAATATTCACGGGATTGACGGAATCTCACCTGGTCTTTGATTCCACAGAGAATTTTTTCTCTTGCAAATATCAGTAAGTATTCGACGCAAGAAGAAAATCCACTGTGAACTTCCCTGGTGTGAATAGATCAGGTCGGCGCGATATCCTCGCCACCCCATGAATAACGTGGGTTAGTTCGGGCGCAGTTCGAAAAATTCCAGTGCATTTTCAGTGGTTGCGGCTGCTATCTGTGCTTGCGTTTCCAATCTGGCGCTTGTTACCGTTTGCAATACCATCGGTAGCATGCACGGTTCATTGCGGCGGGTTTTTGGTTTCGGCTTAATGTTTCTTGGCATCAGGTAGGGGCAGTCGGTTTCGATCATCAACTTGCGTAGCGGGATGTCCCCGACGCAGTCGTACAGAGCTTTGCCCCGGCGTTCATCGCAAATCCATCCGGTAATACCGATATGGCACTCGAGATCGAGGTAGTCGTGCAGTGCTTCACGAGTGTCCGTAAAGCAATGCACCACGACGTTGCCTAGCTTGTGTCGATACTCTTTTAACAAAGCCACAAATGCATCATGGGCGTTACGCTGATGCAGGAATAGAGGTTTGCCGGAGGCCGCTGCTAATTCCAGATGGGCAATAAAACTCTCTTGCTGCTGTTCCCGTGGCGAAATATCACGAAAGAAATCGAGCCCGGTTTCGCCAATCGCACAGACTTCGGGCTTATTGAGGAGGTCCTGGAGTTGCTGTTCGGCCTCTTGGTTAAACTGACTGGCATAGTGTGGGTGAATGCCGGCTGTGGCGGACAGAACATCGGGGTGACAGCTGGCCAGTTTTATAGCGCTTATGCTTTCTTTAATATCTGAGCCGGTAACGACCATGTGACTGACATTTGCTTCCCTTGCGCGATTCAGTACTGCTTCCAGGTCGCTATTAAACGATTCGTGCGTCAGGTTGGCTCCGATATCAATAAGTGGATCAGCAGAGGTAATTGGTAGCAGCAAGGTAGTTGGACCTGTTACGGGTTGATTGGAAGCGTAAGGTTAATCACACGGACTATCTGATTGTTATAATAATTGTTTCTGGTGATAATTGTTTCCGGCTTTGGAGCGATGAATCGTTATTTTGAGCTTCGAATGCATTTACATGTTCTTATTTCAGGTGATGACCCTACTCAATGCCCGTTACACTCTTTCCTGCTCCATTACCTGATGCATGTCGATTTACCCTGGAGCTTTCTCTGATACCAGCCATGCGTAAATTTAAAATCCGGTGTTTGTTAGCTGTATTTATATTGTCGGGTGTATGGACGCAAATTGGTGGCGCTACAGAGCTGCAATCGTCTTTTTCGAATCGCTATCAACAACAGCGTCAAAGCTATATTGAACTTCGGCAATTGATTGCCGATCACGATCTCGCCGCTGTAGCATTGCGCCGAAGTGAGATTGACGATTATCCACTGGCTTATTACCTGGACTACCTGCTGCTTAGAAAGCGTATAGAGCTTGCCGACAAGCCAGTGAAGTTACTCAGGCGTGTAGATGATTTTTACGAAAATCATCAGGATGCACGCCTTCGCAGACGTCTGCTTTCTGTGCTTAAAAACCGGACCGCAAATCTACGCCAATGGGTAGACTATTTAGTTGTTGCTGGGCAGAAAAATATTGCTGATCATCCCTGTGATGATTTGCTGAGTCGTGTAAAAACAGGCCGGATAAAAACGTTTGATAAAGCGATCGCAGAGCTTTGGGCTAATCCGTCGAAGCATACGAGTAGTTGTGACGAGGCGTTTCCTGCACTAATTGCGCGATCAGGTAATGTGCCGACGCGAGCACTGTGGCAACGGACCGTGGCACTGGTTATTCGTAATCAGTTGGATGATGCCAGGTTGTTACTTCGCTACTTTAACCGACGCGATCGAAAAACGATTGAGTCCTGGATAAACGGTGTCGATTCTCCCGCTGAATTGCTTCAGTCTGCCGGGGTGGGTGGTGCCAGCGAGCACCATCGTCGCATAGCAAAGTTTCTGCTGCGTAAATGGGGGCGGCAAGACCTTCCCGCTGCAAGCAGATACTGGGCTCGCCACGGCAGCAACTTTGGTTTCGGTAAAAAAGAAGTCGCTGCGCAGGTGAGTAAATATGCCGTACTGGCAGCCAAGCTTTCTATGCCGGAAGCGCCGGAGTTACTGAAATCGGCTCCGTCCGACCGGGATGTTCGATACTGGCGCGTACGAATGGCACTGCGGATCCAGAATTGGCAGATGGTACTTGACCAGCTGGATGAATTAACTGAAAAGGAAGGTCGATCACCGCGCTGGCAGTATTGGCGTGCCCGTGCCTTGAGCGAGCTCGGGTTCAGGGCCGCTGCGAAAAAAATATATTTGGCTCTGGCCGAAAATTTTAATTACTACGGATTTCTTTCGGCTGATCGGATTGCGGCTCCGTACTCAATAAGAGAGGCAGAGCCGCTGGTCGAAGAAAATGCAATCGAGTATTTGCGCAATTCAATTCAGATACAGCGCGCTATCGAATTTTTTCTGGTAAACACAGGCTGGGAAGGTCGTCGATTGTGGAATCAGGCGTTACAAGATGCGACAGAGCCGCAATTGGTTGCAGCAGCAACTCTAGCCAGTTCCCTGAACTGGCACGATCGTGGGTATGCGGCGATAAAGCTGGCTAAAAAGGATAACGCACTGGCAACACTATTCCCAACCCCGTACGAGAATCTTGTTGATACGCTGTCATCCGGTTATTCGGTACCGAAGGAACTGGTTTATGGTGTGATGCGTCAGGAGAGTTCTTTTATTCCTGATATCAAATCATCAGCCGGAGCAATCGGTTTGATGCAGCTAATGCCTGCGACGGCGAAAGAGGTAGGTAAAAAACTTGGTATTAATGTCCCGCGCTGGAAGCTGACCGACAGTGAATTAAATATAAGGCTCGGAGTGAAGTATCTGGAGCTGGTACTGCATCGATTTGGTAGAAACCCGGTGTTGGCGGCGGCGGCTTACAATGCCGGTCCGCACCGCGTGAACCAATGGCAGGTAGATACTGTTTTGCCGGCAGATATCTGGGTAGAGACGATTCCATTCGATGAAACCCGGGACTATGTAAAATCAGTTTTGTTCAATACAACCGTTTCCGGTTGGCGGATAGGAAACGGAACGCTAACTCGCCTGATAGCTCGTATGCCTGATGTTTCGCCGCTTGGATAAAAACGGCGGCCCTACAACCGTATTTCAGGCTGAAGATCCGCCCCGGCATTGCGGGGATGCAGTTGCTGATTTACCGCGTTGATGCCATTCATCGGGTGTGAATGTGTGCAGCGCCAGCGCATGTACGGTGCCGGCCAATTCCTCTTTTAGTATTTTGTTAACTGTGCGGTGGCGGGCGACCAGTGTCATGGTGTTGAAAGTGTCGCTGACAATAACAACACGGAAGTGCGATTCAGCACCGGCAGGAACGTTATGCATATGGCTTTCATCCTGAACGTCCAGATGAATGCCGGGTAGATGCTCGTTTAGTTTATTTTCAATGGTTGCCAGGGTTGTCATTTAATTTGCGCCGGTTACTTGATTTTGGAATACAGGCAGTGGGCGGTGAAAGTTGTTGAGAAAATTGGTTGTGCCCGGTGGCCGAATTCGATCTTTAATCTGATACTATAACGGTTATCATAATCGGGTTTTGCTTTATGTCGCAGCTTCAATTGAGCGGTAAGTTAATAAAGGATGTCAGAGATCTTCTGGCTTCACACGATGCTGCAGCACAGGACCCGGGCGTGGCCTCTCAATACCTGAGTGCCGTGATTGGATTTCTACTCGGGCAGGAAGATATGCCGGGCCCTCAAAAACAAGAGGTGCTCGAAGAGCTGATGGCGTTTGCCAACCATGTATCGGAGGATGTGCAGCGGCAAAAGTCTGAGCAATCGGCTTCAGCGTCAGGCGTTTGGAAGCCTGGTATGTCTTAAGGTAGCTTTTTTCCGGTTATCTGCCTTGTGGAAAATACCTCGATCGATGCAACCATTTCGGCTGCACGTGATCAATATTAAATATCCCTGTTAACAATAACATAAGAGTAATTTATGGCCTCAGCAACAGCTCGTCACATACTGGTCGATAGTGAAGAAAAATGCTTGGATCTCAAGAAGCAAATCACCGAAGGCGGTGATTTTGCAGCGCTCGCATCTGAGCATTCCAGCTGTCCATCGGGCAAGCAAGGGGGTGATCTGGGATCCTTTGGCCCGGGCATGATGGTGAAGGAATTTGATGAGGTCGTCTTTAATGAGGCGGTGGGTGAGGTGCATGGGCCGGTTAAAACCCAGTTCGGGTATCATCTGCTGGAAATTACTTCCCGCGATTAGGGATTTTATGGCTGGCAGGTCGACCAGTGAGGTCGGCTTGTAACCAGGCCGTTTGGTTTTGAATATTTGTTTTAATTAGGAGCGCGGATATCCGCGCTACAGACTCACGTGTATGCCGGTGATAGTTTTGCTGGCACATCAGGTTTAATGTGGGCGGCGAAAAATGGCGAATCCGCAGAATCGTGCAATTGAAGTAAAAGGTCTTCGGTATTCGTTAATGTCCTTGAAGTTGTTGAGTGAGGATTTTAACGTTATTCAGGGCAATATAAGAGATGTAACTCGGCAAGCCCCTGCTTTTTTCAAAAATACGCCCGTAATCGTTGATTTCTCCAGTCTCGATATAAATATAGAATTTGACTTCAATTCCCTGTTTAAAATAATTCGGCAGGGTCAGCTTCTGCCCGTGGCAGTCTGTGGTGTGGAGCCCGGTTTGCGGGAAAAAATGCAATCCATTGGCGTACCGATAGTGGAGCAGGCAAAAGCTGCGGCCGATCAGGTTAAAGCTTCGGGTGATGCTGATGGTAGAACCGATGAAACAAAAGGGGAGGTCCGAACGCCCGGTAAAGTGGCTAAAACGATGCCTGGAACCGTAGTGGTGGAGCTGTCGGCTGAGTCGCCTGGACAACTTTACTCTGAACATGGAGATCTAATTGTCATTGGTGATGTTGGGTCGACCAGAGAGTTGATTGCTGCGGGGAATATTCACGTGTATGGAGCGCTGCACGGGCGAGCTGCTGCTGGAGTGAACGGTGATATCAACGCTCGAATATTTTGTACTTCATTGTCTGCAGAGCATTTATCAATAGCTGGAATTGGTTTGTCTCTAAAGGGAGTGTCCGCCCGGATATTAAGTACTCCTTTGCAAGTTGTTTTAAAGGACGGAAAGCTAGTGGCGGCACCGATATCATCGAAGAAGTGTAGCCTCGATGTCGATACCGGCTGTTGAGCGAGCGTATTCGCCAGTACATCGGGTGGTATTGCATAAAGTACATTTTCAGAGCACTGCCTGAAGTGTTGTTTTTGTGTTACGCGACTGTTAAAAACCCTCTGATACTTGTAGTAAATTCACATAGTTATTGGCGTAATACGATTTTGAGATCATTTAAGGGGTTGTATTGTAAAGAGTTTATGTTTTTTGCTATCTCTGTTGCTTTAATGAAACACTGTGGAAGTATTGTGAAACAAATGTTGTAATTTTGACAATGGGCGGTTAAAGTGTAGTCATTGGTCAGGCAGCACAGCGGTGCAGTGGAGTTGCCTGGTCAGTACCAATAATTGAATTTTGGGTGAAGCAGATAAGCTGCTAAGAACCCCGGTATGCGCGGTGATTTGCGATGTACCGGAAAATTCTTCTGTCGATCTGGATATAGCGGGTCCGGATGCGACGACGGAAGGTGGCGATTTATCGTCACGACTGGTAATACTAATAATAATAAAAATGTGCGTGAAATTCAGGGCGTCCCTCGGCGCCCTTTTTTTCGTCTGGTGTTTGTTACCAGGACAGACAGCCTACTGCAAGCCGATATCCCTGATTTGATCCTGTAGTTTATTTATTGGTCTGATCCATGGATCGAAGATTTTCAATTCGGGTGGTAGTTGAGTAAGACTCTGCGATGCGTGATCGAGAGAGTCGTATACGCCTCTGGCTAAGCCGTACACTGGTCGATTGGTCGGGGTTCTCTTGAACACGTAGATTGCCATAGGTTCAGTAGAATCAAATTGCTGCGCATCCTGAATCAGTAGCTGTCGATCAGGTGATGAGCCGAACTGGATGGTGTATTTGCTGTTGTCTTGCTCGAGGACCCATCGTCCGGTTTCCAATGGTTTCGATTCTGTATCAATGCTCTGGGTTTTTGGTGTGCTAATCAGAGCGGTTGTTTCGTTATGTTCGGGTAGTTCTGTATTTTCCGACGGATCTGTTGTCTGCCCTGCGCCAGCACTACCTGGTTCTATGGATGGGGATTTAAGTGTGGCGCTGGCCTCCATCGTGGTGTTCTGCGTGTTGGAGTAGTTACTGTAGAGTTTAAAGGCCAGCAGCAGCAGACCGGCAATTACTGCAACTTTGATCAAAAAGAAAGATACATCGAGGGCCAGAAACAGCGAGCGGTAGGCATCCTGGTTGTAGAAGCGGTATCGTCGGTAGCGTCTGGTAATTTTATAAGGGGTAATCACGTGATTATTTTATATCCTTGAAACTGACGACCGGGAATTGGAGGGGCTGATCGTAGTAACTAACTGATGTTCCAATAGCTCAGAGGATATACAAAATGAAGCGTTTTGAATGCTTGTTTGTGCAGCAAATAAATTTGTTATTAAGCTGAAATTACCTTTTTGTTAATTGTGTCACGTTAATTATGACGGCTTCTGCTGGCTTTTGGGACAACTTTCTAGCCACATTTAGAGTCGCCGCAATTAAGGCAGGTGCTGCATCCATCCATTAATATGGCTGCTTTCACAGAGCATTTCGGGCACATTTTTGCAGATGGCGGAAAGCCGGTGTTATCGTCTACGGTTTCTTTGGTGGTTGACAGATACTCTGCTTTCTTTAAGTCGATATACTCTTGCTTCGTCGTATCTTGTCCGGGTGGACGCAGCATCCCGATACCAATCAGATGCTCTTCTATAACATCGCCAATTTCAGCAACCAGAGATTGCTTTAGCTGGCCTTTATTCCAGTACCCTCCGCTCGGATCAAACACAGAGCGCAATTCTTCGACCAGAAAAGTGACATCACCGCCTTTCCGGAAAACCGCTGACATGATTCGAGTGAGCGCAACAATCCACTGGAAGTGATCCATGTTTTTGCTGTTAATAAATACTTCGAACGGGCGACGGATTTCGTGGTTGGTGCCTTCATTTAGAACGATATCATTTATTGTGATATATAAGGCGTGCTCAGAGACATGTTCTGGGGTTTTAAGCTTATAGGTTGAGCCGATCAGTTTATCCGGCCGCTTTAATGCTTCGTGCATCTGAATGATTTCAGCTGCCGGTAGCTGGCCCGGGTCTAATGTCGGGTCGGGTTTGGTGACACTGTACCCGACTATTTTATGATCAATTTTGATAGTCATGTTTTTCGTTACGTATTTATATTTATATCACTGGCTATGTTCTTTTAGCTAGTGTCCGTCTATAAACCGGGGTAGCGAGGATCATTCAGGTGCGTGAGATTTCGCCTGCCACATGTGGGCGTTTAGTCATTCTATATAACTACATGTGGTTGGTGAAAAATCGCGTGTCCTTAGGAATCTGCAGTAGCGCTGGTTTATGGGATGGGCACTAGCTAGAACTTGCCGTAGTAGCCTTCCTTGAGTGCATCATAAAGGTTGGCTGCGGTGTGGATTTCTCCGTCGTATTCGATTTTCTCATTGCCCTTGCACGAGATCGAGCTGCCGTCTTCAAGCGTAAATTGGTACGTCGTGTTCTCAAGATCAGTTTCCTTTACGAGTACACCCTGGAATGCCTCGGGGTTGAAGCGAAAAGTGGTACAGCCTTTAAGACCCTTCTGATGAGCGTAGAGGTAGATATCTTTGAAATCATCATAAGGAAAATCTGTTGGTACGTTAGCTGTTTTAGAAATAGAGGAATCAATCCATTTCTGTGCTGCAGCCTGTACGTCAACGTGTTGTGTCGGTGTGATGTCATCAGCTGCTATAAAATATTCCGGTAGCTGTTTGCTTTCGTCTGTGGTGAACGGCTCTGCATCTTCGTTGATAAGATTTCTGTAGGCCAGCATTTCGTAGGAATAGACATCGACTTTTTCTTTCGATTTCTTGCCTTCGCGAATAATATTGCGGGAATAATGATGCGCAAAGCTGGGCTCTATGCCGTTACTGGCGTTATTTGCCAGGGATAGTGATATCGTCCCCGTTGGTGCAATAGAGGTATGATGCGTAAAGCGGCATCCGTTTTCGGCTATCGCGTCGGTTAGATCTTTATCTACAGTGGCGATTTGCTGCATATAGCGACTGTATTTACCAATTAAAACACGGCCTTTAACTTTGGATCCTTCTGAAAAGCCGTCTTTAGATAGTTCGGGTCGTTTGCGCAGCATATCTTTTGTAATAGTGAATTCCGCATCCATGATGGGGGCAGGGCCTTTCTCCTGCGCGAGCTCCACGCCGGTCTTCCAGCCACTGATTGCCATTTCCCGTGTTACATTCTCTGTGAACTCCAGGGATTCACTGGAGCCATAGCTCATTTGCATCATGGTCATCGCTGAGCCCAGCCCGATGTAGCCCATGCCGTGGCGGCGTTTGTACTGTATTTCTTCTCGTTGCTTGAACAGCGGCAGGCCGTTTATCTCGACGACGTTGTCTAGCATGCGAGTGAAAATAGAAACGGTATTTCGATATTTATCCCAGTCAAAACTGGCTTTTTCAGTGAAGGCGTGATTGACAAAGCGAGTTAGATTAACCGAGCCAAGCAGACAGGCGCCATAAGGTGGTAGTGGTTGCTCTCCACACGGATTGGTTGCCCGTATTTCCTCACAAAACCAGTTGTTATTCAGATCGTTGACCTTGTCGATCAGAATAAAGCCGGGTTCAGCGAAATCGTAGGTTGATGCCATGATTGCATCCCACAGGCGCTTAGCTTTAATAGTGCGATAGATTTTACAGGCTGTCAGACCATGCTCGTTCCGATGGAAGCTCTCCTTTGCTGGCCAGTCCAGCCAGATAACGTGTTCGGGATTATCCAGTTCAACTTCGCCACTTTCAATTTCCTTGCTTTGTGCCGGATAGGCAAGTTGCCAGTTTTCATCTTCTCTGACTGCATTAATGAAATCTTCAGTAATCAGCAGTGACAGGTTGAATTGGCGCAGGCGCCCGTCTTCCCGTTTTGCGCGGATGAACTCAAATACATCAGGGTGTCTTACATCGAAGGTGGCCATCTGTGCGCCGCGGCGGCCGCCAGCTGATGATACGGTGAAGCACATTTTGTCGTAGATATCCATAAACGACAGAGGTCCGCTGGTATAAGCACCGGCACCCGATACGTAGGCACCACGCGGGCGCAGGGTGGAAAAATCGTAGCCGATACCGCATCCCGCTTTCAAGGTCAGGCCCGCCTCGTGAACTTTGCCCAGTATATCGTCCATTGAATCGCCGACTGTACCGGATACGGTGCAATTGATGGTTGAGGTGGCGGGCTTGTGCTCCCGTGCCCCGGCATTAGAGATGATTCGACCTGCCGGTATCGCGCCCTGACGAAGAGCCCACAGGAATTTTTCGTACCACAGCCCTTTTTTATCTTCTGTTTCTTCTACATCTGCCAGTGCCCGGGCGACGCGTTTGAACGTGTCGTCGAGGGTGGTATCAACGTTATTTCCTTCTCTGCACTTAAGGCGGTATTTTTTATCCCAGATATCAATTGACGCATCTTGCAGCGGTATTCCAGCGTCATGGTCGGTTGGCGCTTTACTTTCTATTGCGACGACTTTTGTCATTCTGTTGTTGTGCTCCGTGTGACTCTTAATACTTGCCCGAACCAGTCAACTGGTACCAATGTTCACTTGATTCGCTGATGTGTTGCGCCTGAGAGTATCCGAGTGTTGCTACGGCTCGCCGGATCTTACAGCTTATTATTGTCGGGTTATTGTGCTTTTAATGGACATTCCGGTCCGGGATGGCTGAATTCCTGTGAATAAAGAATTTCCTTGCCATATATTGTACTGATGAATTCGAAAGCCACAATATATTGTGGTTTATTGGTAATCTCTCGTCTGTTTGTGCTGCAGATCACCGAGCCAGAGAATGATAGTGGCAGAGTCTTTTACGGGTCAAGAGAGCACCACTACAAAATGGTGATTGTAATAATTCAACACACTACATAGTGGGGATTGCTTTGTTAACAGGCTGGTAGTTATCTGTTGATAACTTGTGGGTAGAAATCGTTGCAGAATTGTAGCATCAGCATGGCCACACCAGTGCGATTGCAAGCTGCTGGCCTTTCTCAGTGATGCGTAAGGGCAGAGGAACAGCTGTTTGTTTTTTCTACATCTTCGC
The DNA here is from genome assembly GCA_001730015.1 of Chromatiales bacterium (ex Bugula neritina AB1). Taxonomy (GTDB): domain Bacteria; phylum Pseudomonadota; class Gammaproteobacteria; order Granulosicoccales; family Granulosicoccaceae. Next base: position 52,702 of record MDLA01000103.1, read on the forward strand.
TTCGGTTCGATTGGTTACCAGTTTGTAGCATGCCTCGATATTACATCAGTAGTGCGGTGGCGAGGCCGAGAAAGGCCATCAGGCCTACGACATCGGTTACGGTGGTCAGAACTACTCCGCCCGCCAGTGCCGGATCAATATCGAGCCGCTTCAGCAGTACCGGGATCATAACACCGGCAATACCAGCGACGGACATGTTGATAACCAGCGCCAGCCCGATCACCAGCCCGACCCGGCTATCCCCGAACCACAGGTAGGCGATCAAAGCGACAATTGCTGACCAGACCAGGCCGTTGAGCAGGCCCACAATGGCTTCTTTGACCAGCATCCAGCGGGTATTGCCTGCACCAATCTGCCCGAGCGCCTGACCACGGATTACCAGAGTTAGGGTCTGCGATCCGGCAATACCGCCCATGCTGGGTACGATAGTCATCAAAATTGCGAGGGTCACTATTTGATCGAGTGTATTGGCGAATTGGCCAGCAACCCAGGATGCCAGAAAAGCAGTGGCCAGATTGATTCCCAGCCAGACGGTGCGTCGGCGCATGCTACGGACCACTGGAGAGAAAAAATCGTCTTCCTGGCTGAGGCCTGCCATGCTCATAACAACCTGTTCGGCATCTTCGCGGATCACATCGACAACATCGTCAATAGTTATTCTGCCCAGCAGCCGGTTGTCGTTGTCGACTACCGGTGCTGATATGAGGTCGTGATCTTCAAATAGCCTGGCGACGTCGGTGGCAATTTCACTGACATTGATTACGTCAACGTCTGTTCGCATGACATCGGCAACTCTGGTCTCAGGGTCATTTGTCAGCAGCTGCCGTATGGGCAGTACTCCCTGATAAATTCCGTATCGATCAGTAATGATTATCCGGTCCGTATTTCTCGGCATGCTACCTTTCAGTCGCAGATATCGCAGAACCACGTCGAGAGAAACATCAGCGCGTGCGGTGACCAGGTCCAGATCCATCAGGCCGCCGGCGCTATCTTCAGGGTACGACAACACCGATTCGAGCCGCTCGCGATATTGCTTATCCATGCTGTGAAGCACATCATTCGTGACCTGGTCCGGCAGCGCCTGCACGTAGTCGGCGAGGTCATCGATATCGAGATTTTCAGATATTGCAACCAGTTCGGCCGTATCCATTTCCTCAATCAGGGTGTTGCGAACTTCATCACCGACTTCGAGTAATATTTCTCCTTCATGTTCCAGCGCGATATGCGTCCACAAAAGCTTTCGCTTTGCAGTGGGTAATGATTCCAGCAGGTCGGCCACTTCGGCGGGTTGCAGTGCCTGAATAAGTTCACGCGCCGTATTGAAGCTACCACTGTTCAGGATTTCCGCTACAGCGTCTTGTCTTTCCTCATCAGTGACTTTCGTAGAATCGAGCATGGGAGATCAGTTCTGTATCGTGGTGAAGTGACGAGCAGTCAGGTATTTAACTTACCCAGCAGTTCGATTTGCTTGTTCCGGTCGCTGCATCTCAGTAACGCGAGAGCATGGCGACGTATTGTAGAAATATTGGTGTCACGCAACATCTTTTTTATTTCCAGTATTGAGTTGGGCGGCATGCTGAATTCGCGTAATCCCAGGCCTAGAAGCAACCGCGTGTAGTCGCTGCTTCCTGCCATCTCCCCGCACATAGTGACCGGGATTTTCTGTCGGATGCCTGCTTCAATAACGATTTTGATTAGTGCTAATACGGCAGGATTGAGTGGGTCATAAAGATAATTTACCTGATCATCAATGCGGTCAATTGCCAGTGTGTACTGGATTAGATCGTTTGTACCAATCGAGAGGAAGTCCAGGTGCTCGGCGAAGTGTGCTGCGGAAATTGCTGCCGCAGGTACCTCTATCATGCCGCCAACCGGAATTTTATTGTCGAACTTTATATTCTTGCTGCGTAGTGCTTCTTTTGTATTTTCCAATAACTGGATTGCCTGCAACAGCTCGGGTACAGTGGTCAGCATGGGGAACATTATTTTTATAGGGCCTTTGGCTGAGGCCCTTAAAATTGCACGTAATTGTGGAACAAATAGAGATGGATCATTGAGACACAGACGTATTCCACGCAATCCCATAGCCGGGTTATGGGCCAGTGGGCCGGTACTGACAGATTCGACTTCTTTGTCTGCTCCCAGATCAACGGTTCTAATTGTCAGCGGTGCGCCGCGAAGGGCTCGCAGTACCTTCATATAGGTTTTATAATGTTCGTCTTCAGTCGGGATTCCCTTGCGATGCATGTAGAGAAATTCGGTGCGGTACAGCCCGACTCCGGCTGCATTCACTTTGCGTAGTAGTTTTAGATCGTCGTCTATTTCTATATTCGCCAGCAGAGATATTTTTTCGCCGCTCTTAGTGCGTGGTTTGGCGTCAGTGAGCTTGATTAATTCGCGGGCTTTACGACGAATTTCCCGTTGACGTTTGTGAAAATGATCGATTATCTGATCATCGGGATCGGCCAGAACCAGACCGCGATCACCATCGATAACCAGAGTTTCTCCGGTCTTTAAATAGCGTCTGGCTTCTGTCAGCCCTACTATCGCCGGTATATTGAGGCTGCGCGCTAGAATGGCGGTGTGCGACAGCGGGCCGCCCATTTCTGTTACAAACCCCGCGATTCCATTGTGCTGCATAAGTACAGTGTCTGCGGGAGTCAGATCGTCGGCGATGACAATCTGATTTTTCCAGTTAATGCTCTCGTCGATTTCCCTGTTTTTGTTGCCGCTCACCATCGCCTGCAATACGCGATCAAACACGTGATGAACATCGTCGCGACGGGTTGCTATGTATGGATCATCCATGGATTCGAATACAGCCAGGATGGAGTCGCGCTGAAGTTTTAGTGCCCATTCGGCGTTGCAGTGATGTTGCTTGATAAGATCTGCGGGAGTAGAGGACAGCATTGAATCGTCAAGCATCAGTATATGCGTTTCGATGAAGGCGCTGATGTCTTCCGGGGAATTTTCCGGAATGGCGTCACGTACCTTCAACAACTGTTTCCGGGCGGCACTGTGAGCGGATTTAAATCGCCTCACTTCTACAGCGATACTTTTTCGATCTATTTTCTTTTCGACAATTTCTGTTTTATCGCGATGCAGAATAAACGCCGGTCCTATGGCAACTCCACGGGAAACCCCCATGCCGTTGAGCATAAGTGCCATTACTCAGGCTCACCGAATCGTTCGTTGATTAATGCCTCAACACCGTTCAGAGCTGCTATTTCGTCTCCGCCCTCAGCGTAGACAGTAACCGTATTACCCCGACTTGCCGCCAGCATCATAACGCCCATGATACTCTTTGCATTCACCCGTTGATCTTCCTTTTCTATTTCGATGGTGCTTTCGAAGCTGCTGGCAAGTTTAACCAGTTTTGCGGCGGCTCGGGCATGAAGGCCGAGTTTGTTTATAATTTCTATTTTTTTGAGCTGCAATTTTAACCCTTTGAGTTTGTTACCCTGTATTGCATCTATATTGAGTTTCAGGATCTGCGACTATAGAAATTGCTGATCCGCCTGTGTTTATTCGTCGTGTTGTTGCTCTTGGTTGCAGTAATTCTTCGTTTATTGACGGCTTTTGAGCGCAGTTTTTATTCAATTTCTCTGTGCTTGACCGTGACACGGTTGATCTGGCTGTTCAACCGTTGCTTTACCTGCTCTGCCACATAGACTGACCGGTGTCTCCCGCCGGTGCAGCCAATTGAAATTGTCAGGTAGGAGCGATTCTCGGATTCAAATACTGGTATCCAGTGAAAAAAGAAATCCCCTATATGATCAATCATTTGCTGCACCATATCATGTTGTTGCAAAAATTCTGCAACGGGCGCGTCGCGCCCGGTCATCGGGCGCAATGTCGCTGACCAGTAAGGATTTGGCAGACAGCGGACATCGAATAAAAAATCTGTACCATGAGGCTGACCATGCTTAAACCCAAAGGACTGCAGCAGTACGTTCAGTGGCTTTCTGTTTGACCCGATAACCCGGTTGCGGATGACTTCCCGAAGTTGATGCAGGTTGAGGTTTGTCGTATCAATGCCAACATCGGCAATTTGCTCGAGGCGCCCCAGTAGCATCCGCTCAGTACCAATGGCGGCATCAAGCGGGGCGCCGTGTTTTGACAGGGGGTGTTTACGACGGGTTTCGCTGAATCGGGTGATTAAAATATCACGTTGTGCGTCGAGGAATACGACCTGTGTCTCCACACCCAGAGAGCGAACCTGAGTGACTACAGATTCGAACTGATCGAGAAGTTCCACTTCGCCTCGAGCATCTATTCCCACAGCGACGCGATCATAGCTCTCCGTATCAGCTGACATTTTACGAGCCAGATCGACCAGCATGCTTATCGGCAGGTTATCAACGCAGAAATAGCCTTCGTCTTCGAGGGTATGAAGTGCAACGCTCTTGCCGGCTCCTGAGAGTCCGCTGACAATTATCATCTGCATATTCAGGATTCCATCAGGTGTCGTTGAAGGTTTTCGAATTCTTGTGAGCTGTCGTAGCCGCTTTTCTCCAGTAAATAATTACGTACTGCTGCTTCAACCAGCACAGCAAGGTTCCGTCCGGGGGCAACCGGTATAGTGAGCTCGGATATTTCCAGTCCGAGTACATCTCTGATTTGCTCGGTTCGATTAAGTCTGCTGCTGTCGTCAAATGGATTTGACTCGTCCATTAACTCAAGCCGCACAATGAAACGCAGAATTTTTTTGTGTCTGGTGCTGGCGTGCCCGTACATTTTGCGTATATTTATTACCCCGAGACCGCGCACTTCAAGAAAGTCTCGTAGCAGGCGCGGGCAGCTGCCTTCAATTGTGTTGTGTGCAATGCGGCGGAATTCAGGGGCATCATCTGCCACCAGTTTATGACCACGGGTTATTAACTCAAGTGCCAGCTCGCTTTTGCCCACTGAACTCTCGCCGGTAATCAGCACGCCGACCCCCAGGACTTCCATCAAGACGCCGTGAATGATAACCGTATCGCTCAGACGTGTTGTCAGGTACTGACCAATCGTGTTGATCAGGCGCCGGCAGGGCAGCGGGCTGGTAAAAAGCGGGGTGGAGGTCTGGGTAGCCAGCTCTATGAGGTCGTTTCCAGGGGCGACATCATCTGCGATGATTATCAGCTGGCTGTTTTGCTGAAACAATTCCTGCTGTACTGATCCACTGAGACGCGACATACCAGCGAATTCGGCTTTTCCGATCAGCTGTATGCGGTTGGGGCTGATTAGATCCAGAAGGCCAAGCAGGTTGGGGCGATGTGTTTCCGAGTTTTTTTCAATCGAACGGTCACCGCCATTTTGTCCGGCCAGCCAGGTCAGCGATAACTTTTGCCCGAGTTCACTGAACAGTTCGTTGACGGTTAGGTTTTTAATCTTGTGCCTCTTGTGGGCTGGTCGCCGGCCGGAGCGCTTGTATGAACTGAACTATTGAAAATTACTTGCCAGCGAGCTGCACTATAGAAAGACGTATGGATGAACTCTGTAAAGCAACAGATTATGTTCATGTATATTACAAGAAATGACCATAGAGAGAACAGATGCTGCGTAGTGCTGTTGTTAAAGGTTCCGTGTTTCAGCTTCAGCGATGATATCGATGAGCTCTTGTGGTGATCGCGATAAACGGATAGCCTCTCGATTTTCGGGTGCATTAAAGAATTTCGCCAGTGAGGCCAGGATTTTAAGGTGTTCTTCGGTCTGATCTTCCGGCATCAGCAGTCCAAACACGACATCAACTGGTTGTTCATCCGGCGCATCAAAGTCAACAGCTTCGTCCAGTGTAATTAATGCACCTAGAGGTTCAGTAACAAAATCAACTCTGCCGTGAGGAATTGCAATACCGTGGCCCATACCGGTGCAGCCCAATCGTTCCCGTGCTGCAAGAGCGTCCATAACGTCCATATCAACGTCGTCGTCTTCATCAATACCCAGCCAGTCTTCCATCAACCGAGCGATTAGTTGCAGACTTTTCTTCTTGCTGGTGGAAGTTGCCCCGCAGGAAATACGGGACAAATCCAGTAGCTTGCTAATTGTGTGTTCAGACATGGCTTATGGTATGGCCAATAGCTATTGGCATTCAGGCATTAGTTGCCGCGGCTACTCTTCAATAATATCCGTATTAATTATATCGGTATTGATTTTGTCTTTGTCTTTGCGGTGATGGTCTTTAAGCTTTTCTTTATGTTTTATTAGCTGGCGATCGAGTTTATCTGTGAGGAGATCAATTGCGGCATACATGTCGGCTTCTATTGTGTCTGCGAAAAGCTGGGCGCCCTTAACATTGACGGTGGCTTCAGCCTTCTGACGCTGTTTTTCTACGGTAAGGATAACGTGTATATCCATCACCTCGTCGGAATGACGTTCAAGCCGGTCCATTTTCGAGGTAACGTAGTGACGCAGCGAGTCAGTGACATCAATGTGGTGTCCCGTAACGATCAGGTTCATGCTCGTCTCTCTCCTAAGTGATTTTGCGAAAATACTCTGCGCAAGGGCAACCGATACACGCCCGATATGGCGGGTGTATCGGAAGTTGTGGAAAAGCGAAAGTGAGGTTCCGGATCGGTAAAGAATTGCCGATCCATGTTGGCTGTTGAGCTCGCGGGGTTAGCCAGGGGGAAAGCACCTATCCGGCGGCTGCATTGACTACAATAGACTGCGCTTGAAATGGACTTCATGCGTTCGGCGCAATGACCATTCAGGTCAGTCGCTTTCTTTCGTTTGACGGTGGTATGGACATTGATTCCCGATATTTAGCGACAGTACGTCTGGCTACCTGTATCCCCGATGATACCAGTGTACTTGCAATTTTACTGTCGCTCAAAGGTTTTCCTGGGTCTTCTTTGGCGATAAACTTTCTGATCATTGCTCGAATGGCGGTAGCGGAGCATTCACCACCATCAGATGTGGATACATGGCTTGAGAAAAAGTACTTAAATTCAAAAATACCCCGCGGTGTGTGGATATATTTTTGTGTTGTAACACGGGAGATAGTGGACTCATGCAGCTCCAGGTGCTCAGCGATATCCCGCAGCACCAGTGGGCGCATTGCTTCATCTCCGTATTCGAGGAAACCGCGCTGACGTTCAACAATTGCGGTGCCGACCCGCAGTAGTGTTTCGTTGCGACTTTGCAAGCTTTTTATAAACCAGCGCGCTTCCTGCAGCTGATTGCGCATGTAGTTGTTATCGTCGCTCTTATCAGCGCGTTTAACCAGCCCCGCATACATGGAATTAACGGCCAGTCTGGGGGCGATATCTGGATTCAGCTCTACCCGCCATACCCCTTTAACTTTTTTAACAAAGACATCCGGAACAATATATTGTGGTTTGTTCGATACGATCTGCGAGCCGGGCCGGGGAGTCAGGCTTTGAATTGTCTGGATCGATTGCTGTAGCTGGGCATCGTTGATCTTCAGCTGGCGTTTTATTTTTGCAAAGTCCCGAGAGGCAAGCATTTGCAGATGCTCCGCGATCATTTGCTTGCAAACTTCAATGTGCGGGCTTGAGTCCATCTCCTGCAACTGGATCAGCATACATTCACGTGTATCGCGTGAGCCGCAACCGATTGGATCAAGCTGCTGGATTAACCTTAAGATGGCCTCAATTTCTTCAGCTTCGCAATGATCCTCAGGGTCAGGGTAGTTTGCATTCACTGCCTCGAGAATATCGTCTATTTCGTCTTCCAGGTAGCCGTTGTCATCTATACAGTTAACAACAGTTGCTGCAATGATCTGATCAGATTCTGTTAGTGATCGCAATCGTAACTGCTCTAGCAGATGATCCTGCAGATTGCCTCCACCAGCACTGGTATACTCGGTGAAGTCACGCTGATTTTCTTCTCCCGATTGCATAGAACCGGAGCCGTATGCGGGCTCGTAGATGTCTTCCCACGCACTGTCTACTGGCAATTCATCGGGGATGTCAGGGGTTGCGTCGGAAACTTCGATGGACGAACTCAAGTCGTCCAGAGGGTCTGCTGATATTTCGTCGCCAGCTTCTTTCGCGTTATCCTGCTCTTTACTTTCTCTTTCGTTGTCGCTGCGCATTTTGGCAGCTTCTTTTTCGGAGTTTTCCTCTCCATCTTCCTGAACTTCCAACATCGGGTTGGTTTCAAGGGCTTGTTGAATCTCGGTTTGCAACTCCAGGGTTGACAGTTGTAGTAGCTTTATCGCCTGTTGCAGCTGGGGTGTCATTGCCAGCTGCTGGCCGATTTTCATTTGCAGGGAATGTTTCATAGATCTGTGCGTTTACCCGTTGATGACCTTGTAGCGGACGATCTGTAGAGTCTTCGACTAACTACCAAAACAGACAAACCGACTGACGTCGTATGCCGTGTAGCTAGCAACCCTTAGTGGCATTCCTCGGAGAGGTAATGTATACAGCCGTTACCTCAAATGCCAGAGATCGTTGTTGCTTCGAATTGTGCTTTGCACTGCCACTACAGCAGAACGTTACACGAGTAAAGTATGGTTCAAAAGTCTTCAACTGCAATGCAAAACCAACTTTATTTCGTTGTTTTGCATGAGCCCTTATTGTAATGGGTTTTATGGTAAAGATGTTGCACTGGTCTAGGGTTAAGAGTATGGCCGTGACTGTTTGCTGGCGTCGTTAATCCGGCAGTTTACCTGAAAAATGTTGGGTAACGTCGCTTGAATATCACTGGTTTAAGGATGGGCACTAGATCAATGGATGGGCACCGTTTTTAGTTTGCAGACATCAAGATACGCGAGATACTCTTAAAATAAACGTCTTTCTTACAAGGTAAAATTATCACCGAGGTAGACCTCCCGGACTTGCTGGTTTTGCAGTATTTGTTCGGCGCTACCTTCAGCAATTACCTTTCCGTCGCTAAGTATATAGGCTCGTTCACAAATCCCGAGTGTCTCACGTACATTGTGGTCTGTTATTAATACGCCTATCCCGCGTTGCTGCAGGTGCACAATGATTCGTTGTATATCCAGTACAGAGATGGGATCGACGCCGGCGAAAGGTTCGTCTAGTAATATGAATACCGGGTCTGCTGCCAGTGCCCGTGCGATCTCTACCCGCCGACGCTCCCCACCGGACAGGCTCATGCCGAGGCTGTCACGAATGTGGCATATTTGCAGATCTTCCAATAGCGCTTCGAGAGTGTCACGGTAATGGCGTTTGTGTAGATCGTCCCTGTATTGAAGTATCGCCAGAATATTCTGTTCGACAGACAGTTTTCTAAAAACCGACGCTTCCTGTGGTAGATAGCCCACGCCAAGTCGTGCTCTTTCGTGCATCGGGTATTGGGTTATGTCGCGGTCGTTCAACGCGATCATTCCGTGGTCAGGCTTGACCAGCCCCACAACGGTATAAAAACAAGTGGTTTTGCCCGCTCCGTTTGGCCCGAGAAGCCCTACAACTTCACCTTCGCTTACGTGTAAGTTGACACCGGTCAGGATTTGTCTGTTGCCGTAGGACTTTCGAATATCCCTGGCCGCGAGAATTGCCATTAACTATCTGCCTGGCTGGCATGCCGGGGCGGTATTGGGTGAGGGGAGAGGTGGTAGCATCTGTTCGGCCCTGATCCGGAATGGCAATCAGCGGTCATTGGCTGGCTTTCCTGGTTGTAAAATAATATTTACGCGCCCCTTGCCCTGATTATCTTTGCGTCCTTCGGCCTTGAATGTCAGTGCATTCATATTGTATTCGATCAGGTGTCCGGTAAATTTCTGCCCCGGTTTTTCGAACCTTGCATCTCCCCGAAAGATTATGTCAGCGGTTTCAGTATTGTAAATAATTTCGTTGCTCTGACCGCGCATCAGCTCGTTGCTTTCAGAAAGTTGCTGAAACCGAATTGGCTGACCGGATCCGGTAATTCGATACAGGCTCCCGTTTTTTAACTCGATTTTGATTGAATCGGCGTTGATGGACATGGATCCCTGGGTGATTTCAACATTGCCTGCAAGTTCCTGTGTGCCGGCGCGTTCGTCAAATACAGAGGTGTCCGCTTTCACGCTTATTGGTTTTTTTTGGTCATCCTGCCTGGCAAGTGTAGGTTGGGCGAACAATATCAGTAGCAGCAGGCCAAGCGACAGTGCTGTCGCCGGTGTAGGTTTGCTTCTCACTTTCGGGTTACTGCAATTCATAATCTGCCTCTACACCGGTGTCGAAAGCCAGTTTTCCACTGTTAACATCTGCCTGCATGCGATTCGCCCTGAACGACCAGTTTTCCGATTTGATCAGAACCGTGTCTGATGTATGCATCGTGTTGTCAGCGTTGTTGATGGTGATCGATTCAGTTTCCAGCTGTATTGGTGCCTGATCTGATACGCGATCACGGTATAGATCGACGTTACCAGTTAATTTTAGTGTGGAAAAGTCGGCGGTGATTTCGCCGGAGTCGGCACTGCCCTGCCAGTGCTGCTGTTGAGCCCCGTAGACTCTTACAATTGGTTGTTCGACAGTTGAATTTCCACCGTTATAGTAATGCGATAGTGTCTTTCCGTGTAACTCGTAAACGTGTCCCTGGTGGTTGTCTACATTGACAATATTGAAGTCCTCCAGGTAGTAGTCAGTTTGGTTTTTTGCCATTGCTACCGTATTTTCGGCCGGGTCGATACTCGTTCTGCCATCTTCCAGCCATTGCCACGAGAGAGCGGCAAAAACCATCAAAGCAAAGACCCAGAGAGTACGAAATAGTGTTTTTGGCATAGGTTAAGGCTGTTTATGTTCTTTTCAGAACCCGTTATACCATGAAGCGCTTTACCGCCTGCCCGTAGAGTCCTTTTGCCTTCAGCAGAAGCTCGCACGCTTCACGCGCTGCTCCGTTACCACCGCGACGAGTGCTGGTCCAGTGTGCAATTGCACTGATTTCGGCGCAGGCGTCGGGTACTGTCAGCGCCAGCCCTACCCGGCGCATGACAGGCATGTCTATGATGTCATCCCCCATGTAGGCGAATGCTGAGGGTTCCAGATTCAATTTGCTGCACAGATCTTCAAATGCATTAAGCTTGTCGTGCTGGCCTTGATAGAGGTGCTCGATATTCAGTTCCCCGCAGCGATGTCTGACTACCTCTGATGTACGCCCGGTAATTATGCCAATAGTAATTCCAGCATCGGCAAGCATTTTCATGCCCAGCCCGTCCATCGCGTGGAATCGTTTGGTCTCCTGGCCATCATCACTTCGATAAAGCCCCCCGTCTGTCAGGACACCGTCTACATCAAAAATAATGGCCTCGATTGAAGTGGCGAGGTGTGCTGCACTTACCATAAAAAGATCTCGCTTATTAGTTGTGCTCTTAAACTACGCCGGCTTTCAGCAGGGAGTGCATGTTAAGTGCGCCGCATACTCGGTCATTCTGATCTACAACCGCCAGGGCATAGATTTTTTTATCTTCCATTATGGAAAGTGCCTCGACTGCCAGCTGCTCGGCGTGAATTGTTTTTCCACCAGGCGTCATCAGTTCTCCCATGGTGGTGGTTCCGATATCGATATCCCGATCCAGTGCACGGCGTAAATCGCCATCGGAAAAAACACCACTGAGTCTGCAGGCCTTATCTGCGATGATCAGGAATCCGAGTTTCCCTGCGCTCATTTCACACAAGGCATTTTTTAGAGAAGTGTCGATAGAAACCAGAGGAATCTCATCACCGGTCACCATGATATCGGCTACCTGCAACATCAGTTTTCTTCCCAGGGCGCCGCCGGGGTGGGTCAGCGCAAAGTCTGATTCGCTGAAGCCTCTCATTTGCAACACAGCAATAGCCAGAGCATCACCCATTGCCAGAGTTGCAGTGGTACTGGACGTTGGTGCGAGACCAAGCGGGCAGGCTTCGACTTCCACAGAGACATCCAGACTCACCGAGGCGGTCTTAGCCAGTGATGATTCTGTGCGGCCAGTGAGCGCAATTATCGGATTGGCGGATCGTTTCAATAGTGGCAGTATCACTTTCAGTTCGTCCGCTTCACCGCTGTAGGAGATTGCAATAACCACATCTTCAGGGCGGATCATGCCAAAATCCCCGTGGCTGGCTTCAGTCGGGTGAACAAAAAAAGCGGGTGTACCTGTGCTTGCGAGAGTCGCTGCGATTTTATTTGCGATGTGGCCTGATTTGCCGACCCCGCAAACCACTACACGGCCAGTGCAGTTAAAAAGCAGCTCGCAGGCGTAACTAAACTCCTCTGCGACGCGTTCTGCCAGAGCGCTTATCGCCTGTGCTTCGGTAGCAAATACTTCGCGTGCCACTTTTATCGTATTTATCTGTGGCTGAGCAGGCTTAGTGTGACCATTAGTTAATGCACCATCGGCAGCTGTTGCAGGGCGTTTTCGCTGATTGCTGTGTGTCTTTGGCTGACGATGCACGGTCATGCTATCAGTAGTCAATGCTTGTGCTCTGGTAGGGGGATTCGAGTCCGGTGCGCACTGATGGGTTAATCAAACCGATCTAACTCGTCAATTAAATCAAAATCATCATCGTCAAAGTCTCCATCCAGTTCATCCAGCAAGTCAATGTCATCTTCCTGAGAGGACGGGATTTCACCGTCGTGGACTTGTTGTCTGCGCCAGTCCAGGTAACCATCACGAACGAATACGTATGGGTCCAGTGAGGCAGAATCGAGAATTGATGAGGCTGCAAGTAGATTGGCGCGTGCGTTGACAACGTTTAACGCCACCAGTTTGCCCCGCGTGGACTCCGATACAGCATTGGAATTGAGCGGTTCGATTTGACTATTGCCCAGCAGCCCGGCTGTACTTCGCACGGTTTGAGGTCCAAAAAATGGCAGGACGAGATACGGGCCTTCCGGTACTCCCCACACACCGAGTGTTTGACCGAAGTCTTCATTGTGGCGAACCAGATCCAATTTCGTGGCCACATCGAAAAGGCCGCCCAGACCTAAAATGGTATTGACACCGACGCGCGCTGTGTCGTTTAAGCTTTGTTTAAATTTACCTTGCAGCAGAGAATTGGCTGCAACCGAGACATCAGCCAGGTTGCCGAAAAAGTTGCTTACCCCGCGCCTCACTAAAGTTGGCGTGACTTTTCTGTAACCGGTTGCAATCGGCTTCAAGGCATAGCGATCAATCTTGTCGTTAAACCTGTACACAACACGGTTGACTTTCTCAAGCGGATCAGAGACTTCTTCCCTTGATGTCTGGGTGGTTGCACACCCGCATAGTAAAAAGCCGAGTAGAAACGGAATGGTTAACCTGATGTTTATTAGTGAGTATAAGTCATTCATCTGGTTTCAATTTCCTGCCCTGCACGTTAAGGTGCAGTGTTCTCGTGAGTGTTGCCCATGCATCAGAGTATTCATATTGTCATGCCGTTGTGCGGAGCTTCGTCAACCCTGTTAGTGACTTTATCGTAAACTCAACCGAACAACACATTAAGTTTGGCGTGATCTGAACCGGTTAATCCGGTTTTGCAGGTGAATAATCAAGTAAAAATGACTGTTCTTTAGTGTAGATCAAACGCTGTGTTTCCGTTGTATCGATACCGCTGGATTTCTGCCCGAGTGACGGCGAAATTTATGACGAAGAATGAAGTGATCGGGGTGATCCTTAAGGTTATTTGGCTGTCGGGAATTTGCTGGCGGTAGGTTTTGTGTGGCGATTTTTTGAAAGTGGACTGCTGGATTTTTTAATATTTGTGCTTACTATCGTCTGGAGAGCTGATCTGTCTGTTGTTTCTTTCGATACGGGTTTATACGGTCTGGCCACCTGTCGTTGGAAAAGCTGCGGTTAAGGTAAGGAGTGATAGACTCAGTGGTTGTTGTCGAAGTCGGAAGCGTGCAACTGACCGTTTCACGATCAGTGGTATGGGTTGAGAATTAACACATGTTAAATAATAAAAGAGGATTTGCGTGCATGAAAACTATTCGTGCTTTGATAGCAGCACTGTGTCTGACACCGGCAATTGCGTTGGGCCATCCCGCTGAAGATCTGGTCATGCAACTCACCAACGATCTGATCACAGCGCTGGACAGTCCGGAAGCGAAGAGCGATAGCAATTTTGTGCGTCAGGTTGTTTACAAGGATGTATTGCCACATATCGATTTCGAATTGATGACCAAGCTCACTGTAAGTAAGCATTGGAAAAAAGCCAGCTCAGAGCAGAGGGATACGCTTGAGTCTGAATTTCGTGAGTTGCTGCTGAATACCTATACCAAGGCATTGGATGAATATTCGGGACAAACGATGGAGTTTTTACCTTACCAGGATAGCAAGAAAGATAAGCGGGCCGAAGTTCGTACTTTGTTTAAAGATTCGGCTGCCACTGCAGACATACCTGTCGACTACAAATTACGCCAGAAGGCGGATGGCAGATGGTTGATTTATGATATCGAAGTGGAAAACATCAGCCTGGTACGCGGGTACAAATCTGAGTTTACCAGCCAGATAAAAAAAGGCGGCTTTGACGGGCTGATCAAGGCACTGAAATCTAAAAATGGTAAATAGACCAGGTAGGTTGATTGCATCCTACTGAGGAAATAATGTTTCCAAGACAACTGCGGGTATTAGGTAAAGGAAAATCTGCCTTGGTGCCCCGCAGTTGAATTTTTCTATAGATTTTGCCAAATTGTGCAGCGTGTATAGGTGATAATCCCTTACTCTATTGCACTTAGCGGCAGCACGCATCAATAAAATCCTTGTTTCATTCGCCTATGCGTCCGTCATCTGTGTTGCGAAAACCCCTTGCATAGTCCACTATGCGCGGGATTTCGCCTGGCGCAGCCAGACCTGAATTTGACGTGATATCGGTAATTCTTTTCTTGCGCCGCCTTATCTCAGTCTGCCTTGTCACTGTTTACAAGAGTTGGTGTTCCTTTCGAGTCCTCATGTCAGATGCGTTCTGTTTGACACTGCTATTGTCGAGCTATTACATATAAATGGATAAACTGATCATTACCGGTGGTGCTCCGCTATCTGGTTGTGTCCACATTTCCGGCGCCAAAAATGCGGTGTTGCCAATTCTGGCAGGAACGCTTTTGTGTGATGACGTTGTGGTACTGCAGAATGTGCCGCATTTGAAAGATGTCACCACTACCATGACGCTGCTCGGTCGGATGGGGGTAAAACTCACCTTAAACGACAAAATGGAAATCGAGGCAGATGCAACCAATGTGTCTAATTTTTCTGCCGACTATGAGCTGGTGAAAACCATGCGAGCATCGATTCTGGTGCTGGGCCCGTTACTGTCAAGGTTTGGTGAGGCAGAAGTGTCTCTGCCGGGTGGATGTGCCATCGGCGCTCGTCCAGTCAATCTGCATATTCACGGCTTACGGGCAATGGGCGCCGAGATTGAGCTGGAGGCCGGTTATATCAAGGCCCGATGCAAAAAGCTGCGAGGTGCCACAATTAGCTTTGACACCGTCACGGTAACCGGTACAGAGAACCTGTTGATGGCGGCAACGCTGGCTGAGGGGCGAACCGTTCTTGAAAACGCAGCCAGAGAACCGGAAGTGCTGGATCTCGCCAACTTTCTTATTGCAATGGGAGCTGATATTCAAGGTGCGGGCACTGATAAAATTACTATCAACGGTGTGGATCGCTTAACTGGTTGTAACTACCGGGTGGTACCGGATCGAATTGAAACGGGTACATTCCTGGTTGGCGCACTTGTCAGTGGTGGCAGCATGACTGTCAAGCGGGCGCGGCCGGAAACACTCGACGCTGTACTACATAAACTCGACGAAGCCGGTGCGGATCTGGTAGTTACAGACGATGAAATTTCAATCAGCTGTCGCTACGAAAAGCCTCGTGCGGTTGATGTTACAACAGCGCCGTACCCGGCATTTCCAACGGATATGCAGGCGCAGTTTACCCTGTTGAATTCGGTCGCTGAAGGTGCTGCGAATATTACTGAAACAATCTTTGAAAATCGCTTTATGCATGTTCAGGAACTACAGCGGATGGGAGCTGATTTGCGAGTAAACGGCAATACCGTATTCTCTCGCGGAGTTAAGCAGCTTGAGGGAGCGCCGGTCATGGCGACTGATTTGCGGGCCTCGGCCAGTCTGGTAATAGCTGGTTTGATTGCGAAAGGAGAAACCCACCTGCAGCGGGTTTATCATATCGATCGCGGATACGAACGTATCGAAGAAAAGTTCAGGGCGCTGGGTGCAAATATCAGACGCGTCACTGGTTAAGCAATTGTCAGATAACAGTCGATAGCCACAAGCGATAAAATGTAATGCGTGAAACTCTCGCCATTGCTCTGACCAAAGGGCGGATTCTAACTGACACGTTGCCATTGTTAGCGGCCGCCGGAATTGAGCCGGCAGAAGATGCAACTGTCACCAGGAAATTGCAGGTTGGAACCAACTTGCCAGATACTTCGTTATTGCTGGTCCGTGCATCTGATGTCCCGGCTTATGTCGAGTACGGCGGAGCAGATGTTGGAATAACCGGTAAAGATATTCTGTTGGAACATACAGGTAATGGCCTGTATGAACCGCTCGATCTGGGAATCGGCCGGTGCAAGCTGGTACTGGCCGGTGTTGCCGGTGTTGATCCTTTCGTAAAAAGACGCCTCCGGGTTGCAACCAAGTATCCCGAGGTTACCCAGCGTTATTTTGCCAGCCGTGGGCAACAGGTAGAAGTCATAAAACTCTATGGTTCGATGGAATTGGCGCCGCTGGTCGGCATGGCTGATGTTATCGTTGACATCATGGAGACTGGCACGACGTTAAAGGCCAATGGGCTGAATGTCCTCGATGAAATTGGCGATGTCAGTGCCAGATTAATTGTTAATAAGGCTTCAATGAAAATGAAGCACGCAACTATTCACGCGCTTATTGCGAATATAAAAAAATCCCTGCTGGAAAATTGAAATGAATGAGAAATCGGTGCAAATCAATACCGATGATTTGCGTATCAAGGAGATGAAGGAGCTATTGTCACCGGCAAAGCTGATTGAAGAGGTGCCAGTGAGTGCTGAGATCTCCCAGACTGTTTTTGATAGCCGCATGGGCATACGGCACATCCTGGATGGCGCGGATGACCGCCTCGTTGTGGTGGTTGGCCCATGCTCGATTCATGATCCGGAAGCAGGTATAGAATACGCGGCAAAGCTGGCGCCGCTGCATCAATCCCTCAAAGATAATTTACTGATAGTGATGCGGGTGTATTTTGAGAAACCACGTACCACCGTTGGTTGGAAAGGCCTGATAAATGATCCCGATCTGGACGACAGCTTTTCGATTAACAAGGGACTGAAAACTGCACGAACGCTATTGCGTGATATCAATGCACTCGGATTGCCGGCCGGAACCGAATTTCTGGATTTGATCAGCCCCCAGTATATTGCGGATCTTGTTGGTTGGGGAGCGATAGGTGCTCGAACAACGGAGAGCCAGGGGCATCGTGAATTGGCATCGGGAATTTCCGCGCCGGTTGGCTTTAAGAACGGCACGGGTGGCAGTGTGCAGATTGCGGTGGATGCGATTTGCTCTGCCTCGAATCCCCATCACTTTCTATCGGTGACTAAAGAAGGTGGGTCGGCCATTTTTTCCACTTCGGGTAACAACGATTGCCATCTGATTTTACGCGGTGGACCGCACACAAACTATGATGCAGCCAGTGTGGATGATGCATCGGGAATGATGGAAAAAAGCGGAGTTTCCCCAAATATCATGATCGATTTCAGTCATGCGAATAGTCGCAAGAAATTCAAGAGGCAGCGCTACGTTTGTCGCGATGTCTGTAGCCAGTTGTCTGACGGTGATCGACGCATAATGGGGGTTATGATCGAGAGTAATCTGGTTGAAGGCCGGCAGGATCAAATGCCTGATCGTGATCTGGTGCGAGGGCAGAGCATTACTGATCCATGCATTGGCTGGGACGACACCGTTGAGATGCTGCAGGAGCTGCATGCAGCGGTTGCAGCGCGGCGTCTGGAGGCCAAAGAACCAGCGTGATTAAGGCCAACCGACTTCATATCACGGACCCCGACTTTGATCAAAAGCTGCTCAATCTGCTCGCCTGGGAGTCTGTCTCGGATGAGGCTGTGGCTGACTCAGTATCCGCAATTATCGCTCGTGTCAGAAACGAAGGTGACGCTGCTCTGGTCGAGCTGACCAATTCTCTTGACCGTCGTTTTGTCTCCGGTGCGTCGGAACTTGATGTATCAAAAACTGATCTGGCTAAAGCGTTTGAGGGGCTTTCGAAACCGACTTCGTCAGCGTTGCTGCAGGCCGCATCACGAATTCGCCAGTTCCACCAACGGCAGCTGCAGGACTCATGGCGCTATACAGAAGCCGATGGCACCACGCTGGGGCAACAGGTAACTGCGCTTGATCGAGTGGGGCTCTACGTGCCGGGTGGCAAAGCAGCATACCCGTCATCGGTGCTGATGAACGCTATTCCGGCCAAGGTGGCTGGAGTGACTGAGCTTATTATGGTCGTGCCTGCACCTGATAACGAGCTCAGTGAGCTGGTACTGGCAGCCGCGCATGTTGCAGAAGTTGATCGCGTCATTTCGATTGGCGGAGCACAGGCAGTGGCTGCGCTGGCTTACGGTACGTCATTGGTGCCGGCTGTTGATAAAATTGTGGGTCCGGGCAACATCTACGTAGCAACCGCAAAACGAGCGGTATTTGGCAAGGTTGGAATCGACATGATTGCAGGGCCATCCGAAATCTGCGTTGTTTGTGATGGATTCACCGACCCGGACTGGATCGCTGCCGATCTGTTTTCTCAGGCGGAACACGACGAGCAGGCTCAAGCCATACTGATATCCGAAGATGCCGTGTTTATTGACGCGGTTATTGCTTCGATGAACCGCTTAATTAGAACAATGCCTCGTGCAGCGATCATTGAAAAATCTATTGCCAGTCGCGGATGTTGTATACAGGTGGAGAACCAGCAGCAGGCAATCGATTTGATTAATCGCATTGCGCCGGAACATCTTGAGTTGTCCGTTGCCGACCCTGAAGCGTTGTTGCCTTACATACGTCATGCTGGAGCGATTTTTATGGGGCGATATACTGCTGAGGCTCTTGGAGATTATTGTGCCGGGCCGAACCATGTTCTCCCGACATCCGGGACTGCTCGCTTTTCAAGTCCGCTCGGAGTCTATGATTTCCAGAAGAGAACCAGCATTGTGTCCTGTTCAGCAGAAGGGGCTGCGGTGCTGGGACGGGTGGCCTCTGAACTGGCACGCGGAGAAGGATTGGTTGCGCACGCACTTTCAGCTGAAGCGAGAATCCCCGGTTAGCCTGGCAACTGCCGGCCCTGAGTCGTTCTCTTGTTCCGGTACAAATTAATGTTGTTTGTAAAAACAAAGAGTTAAGTGATTTCCATGGTGATTATTGGTATTTAGATGATAAATCAACAAAAGTAGCAGGAAATCGGGCCGCAATTATTATAAAGCGCAAGCACAGGTCTCAGGCTATCTTACTAATTGAAATACTGATTTAAAAACCCGGGTGGGTTCTGTGTCGGATCGTCGCTGCACTTCACGCAAACTAATCCTGTATACGGCGATAAGTAGCGTTGAATCTTTAGGGTAACGCGCGACCATGGCATTTAACTGGCTAGGGAAACGTGTCTCAAGTCAGATTTTGAGCAGTTTTGTGATATAGTCGGAAGTTTGTCAGGGTGCGTATCAGTACGGCGTCTCCTGTCTGCTCCAGCTCTCTGGACTAGAGCGCTCACTAGCTGGCAATACAAGATTATTGGTGGCAACGGTTTTCGCACAGGATCTCCGTCGCACGTTAATGTACAAATTCTTTTTTATTATCTTTTGGAGTGTCCAATGGCAACAGATCGTGTTGCTTCTGGTGGGGGCAATGTCCCTGTTGGAGTCGATAAAAAAAGGCGTCGTCTGCTTACTACAGGAGTAGGGGTGGTCGGTGCTGTGGGTGCGGGCGCGATGTTGGTGCCGCTGGTATCTTCGATGTCACCGAGTGCACGGGCGCGGGCCGCTGGTGCACCCGTTGAAATTGACATCAGTAAGTTAGAGGATGGTCAGCGTGTAATCGTTGAATGGCGAGGAAAACCTGTATGGGTGTTAAAACGCACGCCAAAGCTATTGGAAGGCCTTGAAACCGTTTTAGATAACCTGCGCGATATTGAATCCGATGCCTCCAATCAGCCTGAATACGCTAAAAACAGCTACCGCTCTATAAAACCCGAAATTCTGGTGATGGTGGGAATCTGTACCCATCTGGGCTGCTCGCCTACCTATCGACCGGAAGTAGCCCCTGCGGATCTGGGGCCGGATTGGCAGGGTGGATTCTTTTGTCCTTGTCACGGCTCGCGGTTTGACATTGCAGGTCGGGTATATAAGGGGGTGCCGGCGCCCACCAACCTCGATGTTCCACCACATTACTATCTGAGCGATACCCGGATACTGATTGGAGCTGACGACGGAGGAAATGCCTGATGAGTAAAGCAAGCGATATGATGTCCTGGATCGATGAGCGGATCCCGCTTACTGCAACCTGGGATAAGCACGTCGGCAAGTATTATGCGCCGAAGAATTTTAACTTCTGGTACTACTTCGGGTCGCTGGCATTGCTGGTATTAGTGCTGCAGATAGTTACCGGTATTTTTCTTACCATGAACTACAAAGCCGATGGCGAGCTGGCATTCAAATCCGTTGAATACATCATGCGTGATGTCAACTGGGGGTGGTTGATACGCTACATGCATTCGACCGGTGCATCGCTGTTTTTTGTGGTTGTTTATCTCCACATGATGCGCGGCATCATGTACGGTTCCTATAAAAAGCCACGTGAGCTGCTGTGGATTTTCGGCATGCTCATTTACCTTGTGCTGATGGCTGAAGCGTTTATGGGTTATCTGCTGCCCTGGGGGCAGATGTCCTTCTGGGGTGCGCAGGTTATTATTTCTTTGTTTGGCGCAATTCCGTTGGTCGGAGACTCTATCACTCTGTGGCTTCGTGGTGATTACGTAGTTGCTGATGCGACCCTGAACCGTTTTTTTGCACTGCATGTTATTGCCATGCCGCTGGTTCTGATTGGTCTGGTGTTCGCGCATATTGTGGCATTGCATGAAGTGGGTTCAAATAACCCGGACGGTGTTGATATCAAGAAAGTCAAAGGGCCGGATGGAAACCCGCTCGATGGCATTCCGTTTCACCCATACTATTCGGTGAAAGACCTGGTTGGCGTTGTAGTGTTTTTTATTGTGTTCTTCGCGATCGTTTTTTTCGCGCCGGAGATGGGGGGGTATTTTCTGGAACACGCTAACTATATTCCAGCTGATCCGCTGAAAACTCCCGAGCATATAGCGCCGGTCTGGTATTTCACGCCGTTCTACGCAATCCTTCGCGCTATGCCGGACAAGCTCGCTGGTGTAATTGCCATGTTTTCAGCAATAGCAGTGTTGTTTGTGCTGCCCTGGCTGGATCGAAATCCGGTGAAATCCATACGCTATCGTTCATCTGCATACAAAGCGATTCTAATTGCCTTTGTTATTGCGTTTATAGTTCTAGGGTATTATGGAATGCAACCGGTTACTCCCGCAGGAACCTGGATTTCACGGCTTTGCTCATTAGTTTATTTTGGTTTTTTTGTCGCACTGTTTTTCATTAGTAAAAATGAAAAAACCAAGCCGGTACCAGAGAGGGTGAATTACTAATGAATATGCTACCGTCTAAAAAATCACTTCGACTGGTATTGTCCGTTGCTGTATTGGTTGCATCCCCAGGGATAGCCACTGCTGCCGGGGGTGGAGCTGCTCTGGAGCATTTCACTCCTGAACGCAGCGACAGGGCGTTGCAGCGTGGTGCTAAAACGTTCATGAATTACTGTTTGAGTTGCCACACGGCTGATTATCATCGTTACTCACATATGGCGAGAGATATAGGTCTAAGTAACGAGGCTGTGAGTGAGAATTTAATCTTCACCACAGATAAAAAAGGTGAGCGGACCAAAATCGGTGCTCTAATGGGCAATAATATGTCTACCGATTATGGCAAGCAGGCGTTTGGAGCGGTGCCACCAAATCTTACGCTCATTGCCCGATCGCGCGGTGTGGACTGGCTCTACACCTACATGAAATCGTTTTATCTTGACGAATCAAGGCCTTTTGGTGCCAATAATACAGTCTTCCCTCAGGTCGGGATGCCTCACGTGCTGGCAGGCTTGCAAGGGTGGCAAAAGCCGGTTTATGAATCCGATGGCCATGGCCACGAGGTATTAAGCGGATTCCAGCAGATTACTGCGGGTAAACTGTCGGCGCAAGAATACGACTCTCTGGTCACTGATCTGGTAAGCTTCCTTGATTACCTGGGCGATCCGAACCGGGAGGCAAGGCATTCCCTTGGAATCAAGGTAATGCTCTTCCTGCTGGTTTTCCTTGTATTGGCAGTACTTCTGAAGAAAGAGTACTGGAAAGACGTTCCGCACTCGTAATATATAGTTGCAGGCGCCCGGCTGAAAGCGGGCGTCTATCATTATCAACTCGTCTTTCGCCATCAGGTTAACATGAATTTTGGAGATATTGTGACAGCGCCAGTGACACGTCGTTCGGTGATGACTTTGTATTCGGATCCGAGCTCAATCTTCAGTCATCGTGTTCGTATCGTCCTTTTTGAAAAAGACATCAGCGTAGAAATAGAAGATGTTGATCCGGATAACAAGCCTGCGGATCTATTGCATCTTAATCCGTACAATACAGTGCCAACTCTGGTAGATCGGGATCTGGTGCTTTACGATTCCCGTGTAGTCTCCGAGTATCTGGATGAGCGTTTTCCACATCCGCCACTGATGCCTGTAGATCCTGTCTCACGAGCCCGCTCACGTCTGGCTCTCTACCGTATAGAGAAAGACTGGTACGATCTTCTGCCAGTGATTGAAGGGGCAGATGCAGAGCAGGCTGATAAGGCTCGTCAAGCCCTGCTTGACTCTCTCGTTGAGTCGGCAGAAGTTTTTGCCTTGAAGGAGTTTTTCCTGAGTGATGAGTATTCTCTTGTGGACGCTACAGTAGCGCCAATGTTGTGGAGATTGGCTCATTACGGCGTAGAATTGCCAGCGAGTGCCTCGGCTGTCACGAAATATGCAAAGCGAATGTTTGATCGTGAAGGTTTTCAAATGAGTCTCACTGAAAGTGAGCGAGAGATGCGTTAGCAAACTGTGACAACAGACAACGATACAACTGGTAGTGACAAGCCCGGTATGACAAGCAGTCAGCCGTATCTGATTCGCGCAATCTACGAATGGATTGTCGACAACAACCTGACGCCGTATCTTATGGTTGACGCCACTAGAAAGGGCACGATTGTGCCGGAGGATTATCTTGATGAGAAAGGGATGATCATCCTGAATATCAGTCCGAGTGCAACCAGTGAGTTGTTGATGAGCAATGAAGAGATAACATTCAATGCTCGCTTCAGTGGCCAGGCAATCTGTATTGTTGTCCCCACCTATAGTGTAAAAGCGATTTATGCGCGTGAAAACGGGCAGGGGATGATGTTTGACGGAGAAGCGGCGGATGAAGAAGCATCGCAGGCAGAGCGCAATGCCAGTAAAGACAAGAAGCGAGCAACTCTGGAATCCGTTAGTTCTGACGGAGGAGTAGCTCCGGCCAAGCCTGATGAAGCACCATCCGAGAAAAAGACTGGTGCCGGTGGACGTAAAAAGGGTCCAAATCTCAAGGTTGTTAAGTAGCGGTCCTGCTGCGCTGCCGTGTTCTGCCTCTATTCTATTATGGTCTTAGTTTGGGTTTAGTTCGCCCCGGTGATTAATGGAGGAGCCCTTGTGTTGTGCTTACAGGCTTGCGTCAAAAGCGTTTTTAATCCAAAGCGGTGCAGAGTTATTTTTTTGGCCGGTTACAGCAAAAACATCAAATCTGCAGGGTTCGTTGTTTTTCCTTTTCTGTTGTAAATAGTGCAGGGCCGTCAGGGTGATCTTTCGTTGCTTGGCTGGCGTGATGCTGAGCGCTGCACCGCCAAATGACGCATTGCGTCGATATCTCACCTCTACAAAGACGATTGTTTCACCATCCTTCATGATTAAGTCAATTTCGCCGAATCGGCTATGATGGTTTGATGTCAGGAGTGTTAATCCCTGCTCCTGTAGGTATAGGCATGCCAAGCTTTCATGAAGGCTGCCCTGATCTCTTGTTGTCATACTGCATACCTCTACTGCTTATTGCGCCGCCTTTCAAATCGGGCGGCATAGTTATTTACTGTTCCGGGTGGAGATAAAGAACCTTAGGTCATTAACTTATAGCTCTGTATTTACCGGTGGTAAAACGGCAGGCAAAGGTAATGGGTCGGATATTTTTTCGGGAACTCCTTCCAGAAATTCAGCCCATTCCAGTCTTCTGCGGATGCGATTGCCTTCTTCAAGTGTTAAAGCGCCGGTTTTTCCTGATACGGAAAATGACGGATCGATGCGCATGGTGTCGAGTCGTGTGTGTAGTAAGTAAGCATCAATGCCGAGTGCAGTGAGCCGCGCTATCGCGTCTGAGGTATTCTGCTCTACCTGACTTATTCCGCTGTACAGGGGGGAGTTGATTCTGGCATCGGTCAGTAGCCATGGTATTTCATTAAACCGGATTCCGGTCAGGTCACCGTCAGCGCGCTTATCCGGCTCGCCGCTGAAGATTCGGGAGGTACTCAATACCGGTAATTTACTGGCATGATGAAACTGCAGTTGCGGTCGAAGCAAGCGTGCCTGATCAGCGTTTACCGCCATGAAAATAGCGTCTATATCGCTGCGGATGGCTGGTTCGAATTTCAGTTTGGTGCCAAGTAACTGTTCCAGTCGCCTTTTGCGGGTGTTGCTTGAGTCTATCGCCAGCAAGCTGGTGAGTTGAGGTGAGTAATCATAGGAGTCTTCGCTGATTACCTCGGATCCGATGATCGTGCCACCGGCTCCGGTAAATGCCTCCGAAAAGGCATTTGCTAATCTGGTACCTAAAGTACTGTCAGCGGTAATGACGAGTGCTTTTTTGTAGTCATTGCTCAATGTGTAGTATGCCGCATCCCGGGCTTCATCCTCCGGTAACAACCCGAACTGGTACAGGTTGCTGTGGCCGGGCATGCCATCTCCGACGTAGTTAAGTGATAGCGTGGGGACAGTGATTCGATTGCTTGCAGCCAGATTGATTACAGCTGCCTTGTTGAGTGGCCCTATGATCATTGTGGCGCCTTCAGCCGCCGCTATACTGTATTGTTTCTGTGCTTCAGTGGCATCGCTTCGGGTGTCGTACAGGCGTATAGATGTTGTCGCTCCGTCTGCAAATCTGGCTGCAATAAACCCTGTTTTGATCGCTTCGCCCAACTGGCTGAATTGGCCGGTCAGTGGAAGAAGGAGTGCGACTTCGCTGGTAGAAATGCTGTTCTCTGTAAAGGCGAGTGGTGCCAGAGGGCCGTCAATGTCGGTGGGAGTAGCTGGATGCCCGGGGTATCTGGCCTGCCAGAGTTGATAGCGCTGTGCATATATTTCCGGAGATATAACGGCTTGAGATCGAGTGAGTAGTGTGTACTCCAGCCAGCCGCGGTAAATTGATCCGGCCGGGGTGGTGACCATTTTTTGTAAGGTCGGCTGATCCAACTGAGCCAGCATTTCATTAATTTTGGTGTGGTTTATCTCGATTGATTCAGGGGTAACCAGGTTGGTTTCGAGCAAAATGCGGGATTTTAGTGCAAGGTCGGTCTGCCCGAGTTGTTGCTGTGCGCGGGCGCGAATTTCAAGTGCACGAATTCTCAGCATTCGATCAGCAAGAGACTGTACGGCGGGAAGTGCCTGTAGTGCCTGCTCGGGTTTTTGTTGTGCCAGCGAATAGTAGGCTGCCAGAATCGTGCGTCGCAATTGCATTTTTTCCGTGGACAGCGTTTCCGGGAATGTGGCGTACATTCTGGCGCCATCGTTGTATAATCCGCTGTCGAAATAGAGTTCTGTTGCAATCAGCTGGTATTCCTGTCGCTGTAGCGGATCGATTT
The DNA here is from genome assembly GCA_001730015.1 of Chromatiales bacterium (ex Bugula neritina AB1). Classification (GTDB taxonomy): domain Bacteria; phylum Pseudomonadota; class Gammaproteobacteria; order Granulosicoccales; family Granulosicoccaceae. The sequence continues at coordinate 78,588 of MDLA01000103.1, forward strand.
CCTTACTCGCAAGCTGGGCAAAGACATGCGCGGCCTGAGCGATATCTCCTTCGGCCAGCAGACCGTTAGCGAGTTCAAGCGTGGGTATTGTGGCTGCCTCGGGAGCACGTGAAGTGGGTTTAACCGTGGTGGGGTCGCCGCAAGCCAGTAAGAAGGCTGACAGAGTTGTGACTAATAATAGCTTCGTCATTGCCGACACTCCGACGTGACTTGTGAGGTGATTTGGAATGCAATTTAAAATGCGATATTGAATCTGTTTAACGCTATAAATTGGTTGGAGCATAACCGCGTGATTGAGGTCTGGCACTCTGGCAACTCCTGCTGGGTTTGTCGCGTATTCTTCGATACTGTGCGAGCGGTTTAGTAAATACAGATGGTAGCGCCATGGTTGCCAAATGGTGCTATTGGCAGTGAAACCGATCAAGCGCTGTATTTTTGAAGGGTAATTGTACTATGTCCGTAGAAAAGAGCGCCCCAAAAAACGGTGTCTTTTATGTTATTGCAACACCAATAGGTAATCTGGCAGATATCTCGGCGCGCGCTAAAGATGTGATGGCGTCGGTTAGTTGTCTCTATGCCGAGGATACCCGGCATACCGGAGCGCTGTGCCGCAGGTTGGGTTTACATGCCAGGCTGGTTTCTCTGCACGAACATAATGAGCGAGATCGCATCGCCGAAGTTATCGCAAGGTTGCAATCCGGCGAGTCAGTCGGGTTGGTGTCGGATGCAGGTACACCCTTGATCAGTGATCCCGGCTATCGGATCGTTGCCGCCTGTCATGAGCGGAATTTGCCTGTCAGCCCAATTCCAGGGGCTTCCTCACTACTGGCCGCGTTATCTGTCTGCGGTTTGCCAACGGATGAGTTTACTTTCTGTGGATTTTTGCCGCACAAGAGGAGTGCACGCTGTAAAGTGCTGGCCGAGCTGGAAAACCGGCAAACGACAACTGTGTTTTTTGAGTCCCGGCATCGAATTGTGGAGTCGTTGGCTGATGTTGAAAATATTCTTGGTGGCGGTCGACGGATCTGCGTTGCGCGTGAGTTAACCAAAACATTCGAAACCATTTTGTCAGGTGGTGTGAGTGTGGTGCTGGAGCAGATACAGGCAAATAGCGATTGGCAGAAAGGTGAGTTTGTTCTGGTTGTCGGGGGAGGTGAAGAGTTAGTGACCAGCTTTTCGCCAGAAGTCCGTAGTCTGCTGCTGGATGTGGCCGCAGAAGTTGCGCCAAGACGGGCCAGCAGTATTGTCTCCAGTCACACAGGTGTTGATAAGAAAATTCTTTACGAATTTCTGGTGGCTCAAAAAAATAGCATCTGAATTCAGATGATTGAGGCGAGCGTGTGCGATAGAGGTGCGGAAGCCGTCCATAAGCCGGGTTCTGTCGTGGACAGTCATTCATCTGGAATGCATGTCGCCATGCACTTCTAGCGATCTACCCGGAAGCACCGCGGGCCGCGGCATTGCTCCCCTATTTGATCTTGCTCCGAGTGGGGTTTACCTTGCCGTTGAGTGTTGCCACCAACGCGGTGCGCTCTTACCGCACCCTTTCACCCTTGCCGGTTACCGAAGTAACGTAGGCGGTTTTCTCTCTGTTGCACTTTCCGTGGGTTCACACCCCCCAGGCGTTACCTGGCACTCTGCCCTTTGGAGCCCGGACTTTCCTCTGCACGTGGCAGCGACCGTCTGTCCGGCTTCCGCGGGCAGCATCCTATCCTGAAACTTTGGTAAACGCGAGAAAAGAAACGTGGCGACCTTTCCTGCATTTTATTTCAGCCAGGAATTTTTTCTGAAGATGACAGTGGAATAAGAAAAAAGATGCTTCGCTATTAACTTTTAGTGACATCCGGATGCTTGTGATAGTTGTGGGCTGAACGGATGTGGTACCACTATATGGATGAATCGGGAATACTGCTACGGCTATATGTGGTGTTTATGGGGATGAACGGGGCGTTTGACTATGGTGCCTGGCACCTGATTTTGTTGGTATTTAGCAACACTCATGGCTTGATTTACGGTCGATAAGTTGATTATTCCCGGTTTGTTGTTAAAAAAATACATTTAATAATGTGATTTCTATATTCATGAGATAACCTAATGATTTAAATAAGATAGTGGTCAGAGATAACACAGGTGCGAGCAGCGCTAAGTCATTGTGAGTATAGAAATTTTATCGATATAAACTGCCCACGGTAACTTGTAAGTCGTTAATCCTGTGGTAGAGTTGCACGTGTCCGGTCGGTCATGTGGAGTGTTGTGGGTCGATGTGGGGTAAGATCAATCTCACTGGCTTTAATCAATCATGTTTCTTGGCAAAACAACTTTAACGCTTGACTCTAAGGGACGGATTGCAATTCCGGCCCGATATAGAGAACAGCTGTTGGATTTGTGCGACGGAAAACTGGTGATTTCCTACAACCCGCATGACAACTGCCTGCCGATTTTCCCGTTTGGAGAATGGCAGGAATGTGAACGCAAAATGGAAGCAGTCGAAGATGAGTCTGCTGATTTTCGTCGTTTTCAAAGGCTGATTTATTCATACACAAATGATGTTGATATGGATAGCAGTGGTCGGGTACTTATTCCTCAAGCCTCCAGAGAAGAGGTCGGGCTCACTAAAAATGCTGTGCTTATAGGGCATGGGAAGAAGTTTGAACTCTGGGGAGAGGACAACTGGTTACGTTCCAGCAAAGAAGACAAGGAAAAGCTTGTCGAAAGTCTTAAATCTCGTACGGAGCGTTTGCATATCGGTTTCAGGCTTTGACCAAAGATCAAGGTCATATATCGGTACTGCGTAACGAAGCCATTGTTGCACTCAACTTAAAAGCAGATGGTGTCTATATCGATGCGACTTTCGGTCGCGGCGGACATAGTTATGCAATTTTGAATGAGCTCAGCAAAGACGGAAGAGTGCTCGCGCTGGATTGTGATGCTCAGGCGGTAGAGCACGCACAGAGATTGTTTGCAGATGAACCACGTTTTTTTATTCGCCAGTGTAATTTCAGTGAAATCGGTAAAGCTGCAGCAGCTTTGGGTGTGGTCGGTACCGTAGATGGAATTTTGTTCGATCTCGGGGTGTCATCACCGCAGCTTGATCAGGCCGGGCGTGGTTTTAGTTTTGATCGGGACGGGCCCCTGGATATGAGACTGGATCAGGCCCGGGGCAGGCCGGTGTCTGAATGGCTGTCAGAAGTGGCGGCAGAAGAACTGGCGATTGTATTTAAAGAGTATGGCGAAGAGCGTTATGCGAAGCGGATTGCAGCAAAAGTGATTGAGGCAAGAGACAGGCAGATAATTTCTACAACGCGGGAGTTGGCGGAAATAATCAAGCTTGCGCATCCGCGTTGGCAAAAAGGCAAGCATCCGGCGACACGCTGTTTTCAGGCGTTGAGAATTTTTATAAATAGAGAGCTTGATCATTTGCAGCAGGCTCTTGATAGCTGCGCTGATCTTTTGCGACCGGGCGGACGTTTGGTTGTGATCAGCTTTCACTCCCTTGAAGATCGAATTGTGAAACGTTTTATTCGCGGAAAAATTGAATCGAAGGTTACTGTGCCGCGAGGACTACCTGTTCAGCCGGCTCCGGTTGCGCCAAGCCTTGTAAAAATAGGGCGGGCGATCAAGCCTTCGGATGGCGAAATTTCAAGCAACCCGCGCGCACGATCCTCAATTATGCGTATTGCGGAGAAGCCACTGTGACGGGATTACGCCTGGTTGTGGGATTTTTGTTGGTGTTTAATGTCGCCACGGCTCTGGGTATTGTTTACAACAAACATGAAAGTCGCATGCTGTTTAAATCCATGCGGACGATTCAGGAAGGAATCGATCAGGCCAATATAGAGTGGGGTCGGTTGCAGATAGAAGAAAGCACGCTCGCTCGGTTCGGTCGTATAGAGGAAATTGCAAGTTCCCGTCTGGGTATGCACATGCCTGAGCATGGTGAGATTAAGACGGTGTTGAAATGAGCTCGCTGTTACCCTCGACCAAATTTGGCGGCCGCCGTGCGTTTGTGCTCGGCGTTTTCCTGCTAATGGGCCTGGCTCTATGGGCGCGCGCATTTCAGCTGCAGATTCTAGATGCGAAATTCTACCAGCAACAAGGTGATGTTCGGCACATCCGTACCTTGCCGCTGGCGGCGCATCGCGGCATGCTGCTCGATCGCAACGGTGAACCACTTGCCGTAAGTTCACCGATTAAATCGGTATGGGCAGATCCGCGCGAACTTATCGAGCATGATGACAAAATTGATTTGCTGGGCTACGCACTGGAAATGGATCCGGGCCGCCTGCGCGAACTAGTTAGGAAGGGAGTTGAGAACAAACGTGAGTTTATCTATCTGCGTCGCCACGTACACCCGAGAATCGACAAGGCCCTGCAGTATCTGAAACAGCGGGTGCAAATTGCTGGCGTCAATATACAGCGCGAGTATGGTCGATATTATCCAAGTGGTGAAATCACTGCCCATGTTCTCGGATTCAACAATATTGATGATCAGGGGCAGGAAGGTCTTGAGCTGGCTTTTGATGAGTGGCTGGAAGGTACACCGGGGAAAAGGCGGGTCGTTACAGATGTGCTGGGCGATGCAATTGAAGATATAGAACTTGTCGCGGATGCGCAGCCCGGGCGGGACCTGGTACTGAGTATCGACAAGCGTATTCAATATCTGGCTTATCGCGAGCTGAAGCAGGCGGTGCAGCGCAACGGTGCCAAATCCGGTTCGGCAGTGGTGCTCGACTCGCGTACTGGCGAAGTGCTGGCGATGGTCAATCAGCCATCCTATAATCCGAATCGGTTTTCGGAGCGAGTGGGCGGGATTAAACGCAACCGTGCCGTGACTGATGTTCTTGAGCCCGGCTCGACGATAAAACCCTTTACCGTAGCAGCTGCACTTGAGTCCGGTGTGTTTGGCGCAGACGATGTAATCAACACCTCTCCCGGCAGATTTAACGTTGGCCGTTACGTGGTTCGTGATTACCGGAATTATGGCGATCTGTCATTAACCGGAATATTAAAGAACTCCAGTAATGTCGGTGCTAGCAAAATTTCTTTGCAGCTCGAAAAAGATCAACTGTGGCGCACCTTTGATCGTCTGGGTTTTGGCCAGTCACCACTGGTTGAATTTCCAGGCGCGGTGTCGGGTTCCTTTCCACACTATTCAAAGTGGTCTGTGGTGCGGCAGGCCACAGTAGCTTATGGATACGGGGTTTCAACGACTGCGCTGCAGCTTGCCCGCGCTTATACTGCGCTTGCTTCGGATGGTTTAATGCCTGAGGTGACTTTTCAAAAACTCAATGGCGAGCCACGTCTGGAGCGTGTGTTTAGTGCAGAGATTGCACGGCAGGTTAGAACCATGATGCGCTCAGTCGTCAGTGGTGGTACTGGTAAGGCGGCGAGTATCCCCGGCTATACCGTCTCGGGTAAAACAGGGACTACACACATATCGGAAAACGGCTCCTATGCCGATGATCGCTACCTGTCGCAATTTGCCGGTATGGCGCCAGCGGAGCATCCTGCCATGGTTGCTGTCGTGGTGATTAAAGAGCCACAGGGCAGGTACTACGGTGGTGAAGTGGCGGCACCGGTGTTTTCACGCATTATGGCCGGAGCACTTCGTATCCGGAATGTGAATCCGGATGGTAAGCAGGTTTACGGTGTGCATGCGATGAGTGTGGTCAATGATCGCTGAAAATTTAGAGGTTGAAGGGGCTAATGAAGCTGTCGGCTGTATGTTGTCGGATCTGCTTGGCTGCCGGGTTACAGTTCCGGTGGCTCAGGACCGTTTGATCTGCGGTGTGCAACTGGATAGTCGCAAAGTTTCGACCGGTGATCTATTTCTTGCGCTTGAGGGGTTAACAGTCCATGCGATGGACTATCTGGATTCGGTTATAGAATCGGGTGTAGGTGCTATAGTGACTGACTCGGGCTCAGGTAGACCAGACGAAACTGAACGCGCTGTTTTGCAGCATCACGATGTACCGCATCTGGAGATCGAAAATCTGGCTGCGGTGGCCGGTGAGATAGCGGCTCGGTTCTACGGTGATCCCTCACGTGCGCTTAAAGTGATTGGTGTGACTGGAACCGATGGTAAAACCTCCGTATGTCATATGCTGGGACAGGCATTCAATGCGCATCGTGACAATTGCGGTGTGATTGGAACGCTGGGCTGGGGCATTAGCGGGCGCTTGAAAGAATCAGGGTTAACAACTCCGGATGCGATAAAGCTGCAATCTGCACTTGCCGAGTTCCGTGCTGTCGGGGCAGCGTTTGCGGCAATGGAGGTCTCATCGCACGCCTTGGTGCAGGGTCGCGTTGCCGGTATTGCCTTTGACATTGCAGTACTGACAAATCTAGGGCGTGATCATCTCGATTATCACGGCGATATGAACAGCTATCGTTTGGCTAAAGAGATGTTGTTCAACCACCCTCAGTTGCGAGCGGCAGTCATAAATGTCGATGATGAATTCGGCGCTGGTCTGGTTGGCAGGCTGACGGATATAGAAGTGACTACCTTCGGTGAGGATGTCGGCGGGCAGAATCATATTCGTTACAGCGAGCTCAGGCAGTCAGCAAAAGGTCTGCAGTTTACGCTCGATTACGAAGGGAAAAACTATCAGGTAAGCAGTGCATTAATCGGAAAGTTCAACGTTCAAAATATGGTGGCAACGTTCGGTGTTCTGGTGGTTTCGGGTTTGTCGCCGGAGTTAGCAGCACTTTCTCTGTCTTCGCTGCAAGCGGTGCCTGGTCGGATGGAGGCTTCCAGACTTGCTAATAATGCATTAGTGATTGTTGATTACGCACATAATCCTCATGCGCTGGAATCAGTATTAAAGTCAGTTGCCGAGCATGTTACCGGCAGGCTGATAGTTGTGTTTGGTTGCGGTGGCGATCGTGATCAGGGCAAGCGTCCCGTTATGGCTGCTGTTGCTGAGCGCTACGCGGATGCATGCATAGTTACTGATGATAACCCTCGCAGTGAAAATGGTGACGACATTGTTCAGCAGATTTTATCGGGCTTTGAGAATCCGGCTGCGGTAAGCGTTGAAAGAAATCGCAAGCACGCAATCGCTTTGGCGCTAGGTCAGGCGCAAGCGAATGATTGCGTGGTCGTGGCTGGTAAAGGTCATGAAAACTATCAACTAATCGGTGACCGGCGTTTGGAATTCAGTGATAGCGAAGTCGTTGCTGGGTTTGTCGCGGAGTCTGCTCTGTGAATGGCGTAATGCTATCGGATCTGGCTGCGGTTTGCGGAGGCCACCTGGAGGGGAGTGACCTTGAGATTGCCCGGGCGAATACCAATTCCAGAACGGTTCAGTCCGGAGATCTATTTGTTTGCCTGCGCGGTGATCGGTTCGATGGCCATGACTATGCCCTGGATGCAATAAATCAGGGGGCGGTGGCTGTAGTTGCTGAGACAGCTATTGAAACCGGTGCAACTCAGTTGGTGGTTCCTGATAGCCAAAGAGCATTCGGTATGTTAGCTATGCTTTGGAGGCAGCGGCTAGCGGTAAAACTAATTGCCGTAACCGGCAGTAACGGTAAGACGACAGTGAAGCAGATACTAACTGCCATTTGCCGGGCCAGCGGTACGGTACACGCAACTCGTGCGAACGATAATAATCAGATTGGTGTGCCGCAAACCTTGCTTGGTATTTCAGCGCATCACCAGTACGCAGTTGTAGAAATGGGTGCAAATCAGCTCGGGGAAATAGCCTCGCTTGCTGAAATTGCGCAGCCGGACGTTGCGGTAATAACTAATGTCAGCGCGTCGCACCTGCAAGGCTTCGGGACTATAGCCACTGTGGCAGAGGAAAAAGCAGCGATCTATGATGGTTTGGCTGATGACGGAACATCGGTCATTAATCTGGACGATGACTTTGCCGATTACTGGAGGCACAAAAACTCCCATAGAAATATACTGACTTTCGGCAGCGGTGCAGATGCAGATGTAAGCACAAGTCGGGTTGGTTCCGGTCGAATCTTATTGCAGATTAAAGGTGAGTCTGTCGAATGCGACTATTTTCTGCCGGGTGAGCACAATGTACTCAATGCAGCGGCAGCAGCGGCGGCGGCTATTGCAGCGGGCATATCAGTTGAAAGAATAATCGCAGGTCTGAAAGAGGCTGAGCCAGTATCCGGCCGCCTGAACTTTCACAATCTGGATAGCGGGCACATAATAATTGACGACACTTATAATGCGAACCCGGCATCCACACGGGCGGCGATAGATGTGTTGCAGAGTGTGCATGGCAGAAAAATACTGGTGCTCGGTGATTTACTGGAATTGGGTGAAGATGCAAAGCGGCAGCATGAGCTGATTGGTCAATACGCTCGCACACACGGGGTCGATCAGATACTGAGCTATGGATCGCTGTCCAGGTTCGCTGCAAAAGAGTTTGGAGAGCCGGAAAATTCCTTTGATAACCGTGAGGCATTGCTGCGGTCTTTGCCCGGTGCTATGACGACACAAAGCGTTGTGTTGGTCAAAGGATCGAGATCCATGCGCATGGAGGAGGTTGTTGCTGGTTTACTCGAGCACGATGCTGCTAGTGTTCGTGCGGCAGGAGGGAGTCGCTCGTGATGATTTTTCTTGCTGAGTGGCTCAGTCAGTATAACGACGATTTCCGGGTATTTCAGTACATTACCTTAAGAGCTATTATCGCCGCACTGACTTCACTAATTGTGTGTTTACTGTTCGGGCCTGTGATGATCAGGAAACTGGCTGCGGCCAGTATCGGGCAGAGTGTTCGTTCAGACGGGCCGAGCACGCATTTATCAAAAGCAGGCACACCGACAATGGGTGGCGCGATGATCCTGGTTGCTGTCGCGATCAGTGTGTTGCTCTGGTCTGATCTAACTGTCCGGCATGTCTGGGTCGTGCTATTCGTTATGATTTCCTTCGGGACTATCGGCTGGGTAGATGACTATCGCAAATTAATGCAGAAAAACTCAGCCGGGCTGTCTGCGTCAGCCAAGTATTTCTGGCAGTCAGTATCTGCGCTGGCCGCGGCCTTTTTTATTTTCTATACCGCGCGTAGTGCGGCTGAAGTCAGCTTGCTAGTGCCGTTTGTTAAAGACGTATCTATTTTTCTAGGCGGCTTTTTTATACCACTGGCTTACTTTGTTATCGTTGGTACCAGCAACGCTGTAAATCTGACCGATGGGCTGGACGGGCTCGCAATCATGCCGTCAGTCATGGTAGCTGCCGGTCTTGGTATTTTTGCCTACGTTACCGGTCATGCTGTGTTTTCCGATTACCTGGGTATTCCAGGTATACCCGGCGTGGGTGAACTGACCGTCTTTTGCTCCAGTCTGGTGGGCGCGGGTCTGGGCTTTCTCTGGTTCAACACCTACCCGGCCCAGGTATTTATGGGGGATGTCGGTTCTCTGGCAATTGGTGCTGTAATCGGTGTCACTGCCGTGCTGGTCAGACAGGAACTCGTGCTGTTTATTATGGGCGGCGTGTTTGTAATGGAAACCATTAGTGTTGTTTTGCAGGTGGCATCGTTCAAATTGACTGGTAAACGTGTTTTTCGTATGGCGCCGATTCACCATCATTTCGAATTGAAAGGCTGGCCTGAACCCAGAGTGATTGTTCGCTTCTGGATAATTACTTTTATATTGGTGCTGGTCGGCATGGCCAGCTTGAAGATTCGTTGATATGACTCGGCATACAGACAAGCAATTGATCGTCGGGTTCGGTGTTACCGGTTTGTCCGTGGCTCGCCACTTAGTCCGGAATGGTAGCTCGTTTGAAATTGCCGATAAGCAATCGGCAATTTCTACATCGGCAATTGAAGAATTGCCAATGCTGTCGGGTGTTGTCTACCACCCGGGAGACTGGACGGTCGAGTTGTTTTGCAGATTTGATCGCCTGATCGTGAGTCCGGGTGTGCCCACCCGATCTCAGGTATTCGAAGAAGCTAGATCTGCAGGTGTAGAAATCATCAGTGATGTTGAACTGTTTGCCAGAGATGTGAGAAAACCGGTGATATCAGTTACGGGCTCGAATGGAAAGAGTACGGTAGTATCAATGATTGGCAGTATTCTCGAAGCAGCTGGCTTGCGTGCTGCGGTTGTAGGCAATGTGGGGCTTGCGTGTCTTGATGGTCTGGCAGATAACGCAATAGATATCTACGTGGTGGAGTTGTCCAGTTTTCAACTGGAAAACACCTATAGTCTGAAATCCCTGGCTGCAACGGTTCTGAATGTCAGTGAAGATCACATGGATCGCTATGATGGTATTGAAGATTATAGTGCTGTCAAGCGGCGAATATACAACAATGCTGAGCACGTATTGGTTAACACCGATGATGCAAGAACCAGGTACATGGGCAGCTCGGCTAAAGGTATTTCTTTTTCGATAGAACATAGTAATGCTGACTGGTATTTGTCCTCGCAGCGCAATACTCTGAATGGCCCCGGTGGGATAAGCGCAGATGTTTCGGCGTTGCGTGTAAGCGGCGGGCATAATTGCTCGAATGCTCTCGCAGCGATGGCACTGGCCACTGTTGCTCTAGATAGGGTTGGTTTGCACAAGGCGCGTCAGCTATCTGATATCTACACAACTGGCCTGGGCAACTTCCGGGGCCTGCCGCATCGCACGGAGTTGGTCTGCCAGCTTAATGGTGTCAACTGGTTCAATGACTCTAAAGGTACCAATGTGGGTGCTTGTGTCAGTGCTATCAAAGGTATGTCCGGACCGGTCGTGCTTATTGCCGGAGGGCAGGGGAAAAATGCTGAATTTGCACCGCTTGTCGAGGTGGTTGCGAGTAAGTGCCGTGCGGTGATTCTGTTTGGTGAAGACGCTGAAAAAATTCATCATGCAATAGGAAACAAGGTGCCGGTGATTCGGGCCGCATCGTTGGAGGAATCGGTAGAACGTGCCAGCGAAATAGCGCAAAGCGGAGACTGTGTTCTGCTGTCTCCTGCCTGTGCGAGTTTTGATATGTTCAGGAATTTCGAAGAGCGTGGCAGATCGTTTGTCAGTGAGGTACATAAGTTATGCGCCTGAATGAAGAGATGAATCCCGCTTTTGCAACCGACCTGCCCGGTACCCTCGATGCGATACCTCACGCGAGATTGTTGCCAGAGAAAAATACCGTCGACTGGTATTTCGTTGTTGTTGTAAGTGTGCTCGCAGCCGTAGGTCTGGTAATGGTGTTTTCGGCCTCAATTACACAGTCAGAGGGCTCTATAGAAAAGACTCTCATCTACGGTAGAAATCAGTCTATGTTTCTCGCGCTGGGTGTGTGTGCCGGCGCTATCGTATGGCGTATACCGCTCAGTGTGTGGGAGCGCCTGGGCCCCCTGTTGCTGGTGGGGGTATTTGCCGCGCTGGTTTTGGTGCTGATTCCAGGTATTGGTACTAATGTCAATGGCAGCCAGCGCTGGATAAGGTTCGGAGTTTCGGTACAGCCTTCGGAAATGTATAAAGTCGCTGTGATTATTTTTATGGCCGCTTTTTTCGTACGCAAGGGGGAGCAGATCAGGACCCGACTCGGGGTGTTTCTGACGCCGCTGGGAATTGCTGCGATGTCTGCAATTGTGTTATTGCTTGAGCCGGATTTTGGTGCAACCGTTGTGGTTACAGCAACTATTGTAGCGATGATGTTTATTGCCGGTGTGCGCTTTGTGCATCTGTTAGCTGTTTCTGCTGTGCTTGTTCCAGCTGCGATCGCAGCAATTTTAATGTCGCCCTATCGAAAGACCCGGCTATTTAGTTTTTTAAATCCCTGGGACGATCCTTTTGATACTGACTTCCAGTTAACACAATCGTTGATCGCTGTTGGCCGTGGTTCCTGGGATGGAGTTGGTTTAGGCAGCAGTGTGCAAAAAATGGCTTATCTTCCAGAGGCGCATACAGATTTTGTTTTCGCCGTGATGGCTGAAGAAACTGGTCTTATAGGGGTTACCCTGGTCATCGGTCTGTTTGCCTTGATTGTTATGCGTTGTTTTCGAATAGCCAGAAATGCCGAGCGGGTAGGTCATGATTTCGGGGCACATCTGGCTACCGGTATCGGGTTCTGGTTCGGATTGCAGACCTTTATAAATATTGGATCTAATATGGGTATTTTGCCAACTAAGGGAATTCCCCTGCCACTATTCAGCTACGGTGGCAGCAGTATGATAATGGTGTGTGTTGCGTGCGCACTGGTGCTTCGTGTTTCCAGAGAATCTTCCGAGCAGATGGCACAAGATTTTTCGCGGGCGGTCGCCAGGCGATTGGAAGCACTGGAGGTGGCCCGCCGTGACTGATCAACCGGTGATGATAGCCGCTGGAGGCACCGGTGGACACGTGTTCCCCGCGTTGGCGGTTGCCAGTGCGCTGCGGGAGAAAAATATACCGGTGATCTGGGTTGGCACAGATCAGGGGATTGAGTCCAGGCTTGTGCCCGATTCAGGCTATACCCTAAAAACTATAACTGTCACCGCATTGCGGGGCCGTGGGTTGCTAAAGCGTGCGCAGGGTTTATTGAACCTTGCCAGAGCGTTGTGTAAGTCCGTTTCACTTATTCGGCAGGTGCAGCCGCGAACTGTGCTGGGTATGGGGGGGTATGTATCAGGACCCGTCTGTCTGGCGGCCCGGCTTTGTGGTCGACGTATGGTATTACATGAGCAAAATGGTGTTGCCGGCTTTACTAATAAAATGCTCAAGCGCTTTGCGTCGAGTATTATGGAAGCGATGCCCGGCACATTTAACGCCGCGTTTACGGTAGTGCACACCGGCAATCCGGTTCGTACAGATATATTAAATATAGCACCTCCCGGTGAGCGGATGGCGGGGCGGGGTGCGACCAGACGAATTCTTGTAGTCGGTGGTAGTCAGGGTGCAAAAGCACTCAACGAAATTGTGCCTGCCTCACTTGCTCTGGTCGAGGAGCCTCTGGAAATCCGGCATCAATCCGGTGATCGCTGGGTAGCTGAAACACAGCGAGCATATGCTCACTGTGGGCATGCAGTGGAGGTGTTCCCATTTATAGATAACATGGCGGAAGCGTTCGAGTGGGCTGATCTCATTGTCTGTAGATCGGGAGCTATGACTGTTGCCGAAATTGCAGCAGTAGGTATCGCATCCATTCTGGTGCCTTTTCCCTCGGCGGTAGACGATCATCAAACGGTTAACGGACAATATCTGGTTGATAATGGTGCGGCGGTCATGCAACAGGAATCAGACATGACGGTTCAATCGTTAGCCACTGAAATTTCAGCGATCGTTAATACTCGGGAAACGCTCATCGAGATGGCGCAAAATGCTCGCAAGGTATCCCGGCGTGATGCAACGCAGCGAGTTGTAAATAACCTGTTGGAGGTTGACTAATGGCAATGCCCGCAAACAGCGCCGGCATTCAGAGTTGGATGCGCCGGATAGATCATGTTCATTTCGTTGGAATAGGCGGAGTGGGTATGGGGGGTATTGCAGAGGTGATGGTGAACCTCGGCTATAGCGTGAGCGGATCAGACACCTCGCGTAATGCCTTGGTGCAACGACTTGAATCTATTGGTGCTCGTGTTTATTCAGGGCACAATGCTGATAATGTAGCCGGTGTGGATGTGGTTGTGGTTTCGTCTGCGATAGCTGAAGACAACCCGGAAGTAATGACGGCCAGACAAAATCGAATACCGGTCATCCGGCGAGCTGAAATGCTGGGTGAGCTGATGCGTTTTAAGCAGGGGATTGCGATAGCCGGAACACATGGAAAAACCACAACCACCAGCCTGGTTGCAAGTTTATTAACTGAAGGTGGAATGGACCCCACTTATGTAATAGGCGGCAAGTTGATTAGCTCATCAACGAATGCCTATCTGGGCCAGTCAGAATGGCTGGTAGCCGAGGCTGATGAAAGCGATGCCTCTTTTTTATCGCTGCAGCCGGTAATTGCAATCGTGACCAATATAGATGCGGACCATCTGTCGTCATACGAAAACGATTTCGATCGTTTAAAAAATGCCTTTGTCGAATTTTTACAGCACTTACCTTTCTATGGGCTGGCGGTGATGTGTATTGATGACGACACCGTCAAAGAGATTCTTGATCAGATTGCACGTCCGGTCATGACCTATGGTTTTGATCCGGAGGCAGATGTTGTCGGGTTGAATTTCAAACAGGATAAAATGAAATCCTGCTTTGATGTGAAGCTACCGGACGGCAGTATGATGCGTCAAATTACACTGAATCTGCCGGGTGTTCATAATGCACTGAATGCGCTTGCAGCAGTTGCTGTGGGCTGGGAGCTGGGTTTGCGCGCCACTAATATGCGGCGCGCACTGCAGCACTTTCAAGGAATAGGCAGGCGAGCTCAGTCGCTGGGGCAATTGCAACTTGATGGCGGGTTCGCTGAGTTATATGACGACTATGGGCACCATCCACGGGAGGTTGCAGCAACACTTGAAGCGATTGCTAACGGCACACCCGACAACCGGCTGGTTGTTGTTTTTCAGCCCCACCGTTACACACGTACTCGTGAATTATTTGACGATTTCACGGACGTACTTTGTGCCGCAGATGTATTGCTCCTTACTGAGGTTTATCCGGCAGGTGAGCAACCAATTGCCGGTGCCGATGGCAGGGCGTTAGCGCGTGCTATTCGGCAACGCGGTGTGATCGATCCAATCTTTGTGCCGGAGATCGATGAGCTGGCCCGGACGCTGCGCGGTGTATTGATCGATGGAGATGTGGTTCTAACACTCGGTGCTGGTTCTATAGGTGCTGTTGCGGCCAGCTTGCCTGACGCGTTTCTCATGGAAGATACAGCTGATGTCTGAGCATACCACTCTGCTGCAGAGCAATGAATTCGGACGCGTTGCCGTACTGATGGGAGGCTGGTCTGCGGAGCGTGAGGTATCGCTAAATAGTGGTGCTCAGGTGCTGGCCGCTCTTTGTGATAGCGGCATTGATGCGTTTGCAGTAGATGTAGATCGCTCCGAGCTTACCAATGCGCTGTCGGGTAAATGCGATCGCGTCTTTAATGTACTTCACGGTACGTGGGGTGAAGACGGAAAAATACAGGGCTTGCTTGAGACATTAAATATTCCCTATACCGGTAGCGGTGTACTGGCCAGTGCAGTCACAATGGATAAACACCTGAGCAAGACACTTTGCCGGCAACATGGTATTCCTACCCCGGACTGGTCACTCGTAAAGAGCATGGATGAGTGCGTAGCTGCTGCGCGTGAAATTGGCTTTCCAACGGTGGTGAAGCCAGCTTGTGAAGGCTCAAGCATTGGCGTTTCAATAGTGCAGAATAATGAGGTTGGTGAGGCCTATAGGCTCGCTGCAAACTATGGCGATGTCATAGTGGAACAGTTTGTCGCGGGAGCCGAGATAACTGCGGCTATTCTCAAAGATCAGGTGATGCCACTGGTTAAAATTTCCACGCCGCGTCAGTTCTACGATTACGATGCGAAGTATCTGGAGAATTCCACACAGTACGAATGCCCTTGCGGGTTATCGTCAGATCTGGAAGAAAAAATTCAGAACCTGGCGCTTGAAGCGTTCAAGCGGTTGCAGTGTTCCGGATGGGGGCGCGTTGACTTTCTACTCGACAATGAAAATAACCCATACTTCCTTGAAGCGAACACGGCACCGGGTATGACAACTCATAGCCTGGTACCGGTTGCTGCGCGTTCTATCGGCTTAAGTTTTCCGGAACTGGTTATGCAGATACTCAGCACGACGGTGGAGGAACTACGATGACAAGCTTCGATCAGCCTGTTTCTCCAGTCGATGCAGACCGCACTATTGCATCAGCTATCGCTTTTGTAGCCGCGATTGTGATTGTGGGCATATTGATTTTTATGGGCAAGCTGGTACTGGATCATTTCCGTGATCCGGGCAGGTTTCCGATTCGAAGTGTCGTGGTCGAGGGCGTCTATGAGCACATTGACCACGATATGCTCCGGCACCGGGTTATGGCGCAGGCAGAACGGGGTTTTTTTAATCTCGACATATCTCGGATACAACAAGAAGTTGAAGGGCTGCAATGGGTAGACAAAGCCTATGTACGGCGAGTCTGGCCCGAGAGTATCAGTGTCCATTTAGAGGAACACAAAGCAGTAGCGCGCTGGGGCGACTCGGGTTTGGTGAGTAATAATTTCAAGCTGTTTTTTCCGGCAAAATCAGATACCACTACCGGTACGTCAGTAAATGCCTATCTTGATCAATTGCCAATGCTGTACTCGCCGGAGAGAAGGCATGTCGCATTGTTAAAATTATTGATGGAAACAGAGCCGTTGCTAGAGAAAGTGGAAGCTCCGTTAACCGGAATTTCCGAGGACGAACGCCGGTCGGTCACTCTTACTTTGAAGAATAATGTCAAAGTTATTATAGGGCACAGGCTAATAAGCGAACGCATAAACCGGTTTGCAGATATATTCAGGTCCTATGTTGCGCCGGTATATGATGACGTAGTAAAGGTTGATATGCGTTACACTAACGGGTTTGCAATGGCACGTAAAAGTTCATCAGCCAACAGTGCGAGGGTAGATTGATGACTGTGAATTCTGAACAGAGAATTGTTGTCGGGCTGGATATAGGCACATCGAAGATTGTCGCCATTATCGCGAATGTGATTGATGATGATCGTGTCGAAATAATCGGTCTGGGTCACAAGCCCTCCCAAGGCCTGAAAAAAGGTGTGGTCGTTAATATAGAGTCCACAGTCAACTCGATTCGGGAAGCCGTCCATGAGGCTGAACTTATGGCAGGCGTTCAGGTTAAGTCTGTTTATGCAGGTATAGCCGGAAGCCATATTAAAAGCATGAATTCGCACGGTATTGTTGCGATTCGGGATGGCGAAGTCTCTGCCAGTGATGTTGAACGTGTGATAGACGCTGCCAAGGCCGTGGCTATTCCAGCGGATCAGAAAATTCTGCATGTGTTACCACAGGAATTCATTATCGACAACCAGGACGGTATTCGTGAGCCGATTGGTATGTCTGGAGTACGTCTAGAGGCAAAAGTACATCTGGTAACCGGAAGCCTGAGCTCAGCGCAAAATATCAGCAAATGTATTGAACGTTGTGGTCTTGATACGGACGACGTCATTCTTGAACAACTGGCATCGTCGTTTGCCGTACTGACTGAAGATGAAAAAGATCTTGGGGTATGCCTGGTCGACATCGGCGGCGGCACCACAGACATTGCCGTGTTTACTGACGGTGCGATTCGACACACTGCAGTGATTCCGATCGCTGGAGATCAGGTGACAAACGATATAGCAGTGGCATTGCGTACGCCGACACAGTACGCCGAGGATATAAAGGTTCGCTATGCCTGTGCGTTGCGCCAGCTTGCAGACCCAGAGGAAGCGATCGAAGTTCCGGGGGTGGGCGACAGAGCGCCGCGCGAGCTAGCAAGGCAGACACTGGCGGAGGTGGTGGAGCCTCGCTATGAAGAATTGCTGAGTCTGGTGCAGGCTGAACTGCAGAGAAGCGGATTTGAAGAGCTGTGTGGTTCCGGAGTTGTTTTGACCGGAGGCAGTTCAAAAATGGAGGGAGTTGTAGAGTTAGCGGAGGAAGTATTCCACATGCCAGTACGTTTAGGAGAGCCGCAAAATATCTTCGGGCTGGCTGATGTGGTGTGTAATCCGATTCATGCTACGGGGGTCGGTCTATTGATGTATGGACAGCGAGCCGGTGGCAGCATGATGGATGACAGTAACAGGGTGGAGGTAAGTGAGGAGACTTTGTTGGAAAAAATGAAGAGTTGGTTTAAACGAAATTTCTAGATTTAGTTAATGAATTTTACGTCCGTGCGTAAATAACCGAGGGGTGGAACATGTTTCAATACGATATAAATCAAAATCAATCTGCAGTCATTAAATTGATAGGCGTTGGCGGTGGCGGTGGTAATGCCGTCGAGCACATGATGAATGCGAACATTCATGGCGTCGAATACATTTGTGCTAATACTGATGCACAGGTGTTATCAAAAATGGGTGCCAAAAGTACAATCCAGCTGGGTACTGAAATTACCAAAGGGCTGGGTGCGGGCACTAATCCTGATATCGGTCGACAGGCGGCGCAGGAAGACCGTGATCATATCGCTCAGGTGATCAATGGTGCGGATATGCTTTTTCTGACCGCAGGTATGGGTGGTGGCACGGGTACTGGAGCTATCCCGGTCATTGCCTCTATTGCCAAGGATCTGGGGATTCTGACAGTCGCTGTAGTCACCAAGCCGTTTCCGTTTGAGGGGGGCAAGCGCAGACAGGTAGCCGAAGACGGGCTGGTAGAACTGCGTCAGCACGTTGATTCTCTAATTATTGTGCCAAACGAAAAACTGCTGACCAATCTAGGTCCGAACGTCACTGTGTTACAGGCGTTCAAAGCAGCTAACGATGTACTGAAAAATGCTGTACAGGGAATAGCCGAAATCATCACCAACCCGGGCCTGATCAATGTGGATTTCGCGGATGTGAGAGCTGTTATGCTGGAGATGGGGCAGGCGATGATGGGCACCGGAAGCGGGCATGGTGAAAACCGTGCGGCTGAGGCGGCTTCAATGGCGACTCAAAGTCCGCTGCTCGATGATATCAATCTGAAGGGTGCTCGCGGGATCCTGTGTAACATTACAGCGGGTTCAGATTTATCGATGAATGAATTCCAGACAGTCGGTGATATCCTTGAAGAAATAGCAGCGGTTGATGCCAACGTGGTGATTGGTACTTCGATCGACAAGGAAATGGAAGGGGAAATTCGCGTCACTGTTGTGGCAACGGGCCTCGAAAACGAACGAGCGCGCAAACCCATGAAAGTGGTTAACTCGAATGACAAGAAACGTGAAAGTGATAATTTCAAACATCTTGAGACGCCGACTGTATCCAGAAATTCTGAATTGTCGGATGGCAAGTCAGGTTCTCGAGCCGCGCCAGTGGAAGGGAAGTATAATTCTACAGGGTCAGCTCGAAGCGAAGATTCACGTGAGAGTGTGAATAAGCGAGTTCCAGTGAAGCCAGTCGAATATGCGGGATTTGAGCGTGATGAGGACATCGACTACCTGGATCTGCCAACCTTTCTGCGACGTCAGGCTGACTGAGAAGGCTTTTCAGAGGCAGGGCTACCCTGCCTCTGCAGTGCCACATTGTTACAGGATGCACAAAATACAGAATATCCGGCCAGTCGGTCGAACAGGTAGATTACCGGGGGCCGCACGGGCATTGGTTCCCGCGCTATAATTACCAGAACTTAAGGGTGCTGGAGCTCACTACGGAGTTTGCATTACGATTCGCCCCTGCGCTGCACATACACCAAGCGGTGAAGCGGCTCGAGAAAACAATTAATAATAACGAGGTAGCCCTTGGGCAGGGCTAACCCCTGATTGATCATATAATAATCACTTAAGGGGGCGAGCTTTCGTCATGAGGTCTGCTTCACTGGAATTTTTCCTGCGAACCCGGTACTTCCAGGTACTGGCAAGCGAGAAAAATTTGCGTGAAACCAAGGCTCCAGCGAGAAATCATTATCCGGTATATGTATCCGGGTTAAGCCTGAAAAATAAAGGAAAATAATAAGGTGATCCGCCAGCGAACCCTAAATAACCCCATACACGCAACAGGTGTCGGACTGCATACCGGGCGCAAGGTGTACCTGACTTTGTCTCCCGCACCTATAAATACGGGTATCGTGTTTCGTCGTGATCTTGGTGCCAAGACTGTTTCAATTCCTGCCACTGCTGAGAAAGTAGTGTCTACAGAGCTGGCGACCACTATCGGCGATGACGAAGGCAACACGATTTCCACCATCGAACACCTGATGGCGGCGTTTGCCGGTCTGGGGATTGACAATTGCTTTGTTGATGTCAGCGCGCGCGAAGTGCCGATTATGGATGGGAGTGCTGCGCCGTTTATATTTCTGATTCAATCTGCGGGTATCAGAGAGCAAGTGGCGCTGAAAAAGTTCGTGAAAATTAACGAGCCGATCATCTACGAAGAAGACGATAAATGGGTTCGGTTCGATCCCTACGATGGATTCAGGGTCAATTTTGAAATTGACTTCAAACACCCGGCGATTGCTGAAGGCGCACAGACCGCAATCATTGATTTTTCCTCAACATCATTCATCCGTGAAATCAGCAGGGCCCGAACCTTTGGTTTCATGAGTGACATCGAAGAGCTCAGAAAACGTGATCTTGCGCTCGGTGGCTGCCTCGACAACGCAATTGTTGTCGATAATTATAAAGTCCTGAATACCGATGGTTTGCGTTATGACGATGAATTTGTACGCCATAAAATACTCGACGCAATCGGTGATCTCTTTCAGTTAGGCAGTGGCGTTATTGGTCAATTCACCGGGTACAAATCCGGCCATGGCCTGAACAACAAACTGGTGAGAACGCTTCTGCAACAGCCGGAATCGTGGGAAGAGGTGACATTCGAAGAGGAAGAAGCCCCTATTCTTTACTCACAACCACTAGCGGTAGCAAGCTAGAGTATCCCGAATTCACGCTTAAATGCGGGCCTGAGGTTGTTCAATGGCGGGGACGGTGCGGGTGTTTATCTGGCGAATCACCTTGCAGTTCCTGTTGAAAACCTTAACGATTTCGCCATCATAAAACCGTAATTTTGAGGTCCAGGCCGGAGAGTCTGCAAAGATTGTCAAACTGGTGTCGTCGATGACTGCGTAGACTATGTGCTCAAGAAATTGCGGCGGTAGCGCCAGAGTAAGAATTTCCCTGACATCAGACCAGTTTCGGGTTCGAGCCAATAGCTCGGTGTTCATATAGGAATCAATCTTTTGCATCGTGGAACGGTCTGCTTGTTGTTTCTGTAGGGAATGAAGGGTTTTGCGGCTTTCCCATACGGTGTTGCCAGGTCGAAACAGTAGATTTTCCGGTGTCTGGTGTCTTGCATGATCCTTTTCTGGCCACATCTAATATACTACCAGTGCCGGATGCAATTTCGGCGATCTTCCACACCTGATATTATCGGGCTGACACTTTGCCTGGAAACAATTCAATGACACGACGCCTGGCGCAGGTAGCTGACAAATGATCGGCAATCTCGTAAAAAAAATTATCGGTAGCCGTAACGATCGACTGGTCAAACAGTACCAGAAAACCGTTTTAGCGACGAATCAGCTGACTGATGCTGCTGCCAGCTTGTCTGACGAGCAACTGAAAGCGAAAACCGATGAATTCAAAAGTAAGCTGGCAGATGGCGCAAGCCTTGAAGATTTAATGCCTGAGGCATTTTCCGTGGTGCGTGAAGCGGGTGCACGCGCTCTCGGGATGCGTCACTACGATGTTCAGCTAATCGGCGGTAGTGTCCTGCACGATGGCAAAATTGCGGAGATGCGTACCGGTGAGGGCAAAACACTGGTGGCAACAGCCGCGGTGTATCTCAATGCTCTGGCAGGAAAGGGAGTGCATGTCGTTACAGTGAACGACTATCTGGCGCAGCGTGACTCTGAATGGATGGGAAAGCTCTATAACTTTCTGGGTCTGTCGGTCGGTGTCATTATTGGAGGTCTTGATTCAAATTCCCGTCGCGAGGCTTACTCCGCTGATGTTACCTACGGCACTAATAATGAGTTTGGATTTGATTATTTGCGTGACAACATGGCATTGACACTCGAAGACAAAGTTCAGCGCGGCCTGCACTATGCCATCGTCGATGAGGTCGACTCCATTTTAATCGATGAGGCTCGAACCCCGTTGATTATCTCCGGCCCGACAAACGAGAGCAGCGAAACCTACGCAAGAATAAACAACGTTGTGCCGTCTCTGGTTAAAGTCGAAGAGGAAGACGGCCCGGGCGACTTTACCGTCGATGAAAAAGCCAAGCAGGTACATCTGACCGAAACAGGAATGGACACAGTTGAGCAATTGCTGGTCAAGGAAGGCATGCTGGAAGAAAACGAAAGCCTGTACGATCCCGCGCACATCAGCATATTGCACCATCTGAATGCCGGATTGCGATCCCATGCAATCTATAAAAAAGACATCGACTACATTGTCAGCGACGGCCAGATTGTGATTGTCGATGAGTTCACCGGTAGAACAATGGCCGGGCGTCGCTGGTCTGACGGATTACATCAGGCGATTGAAGCCAAAGAGAAGGTGACCATTCAGCAGGAGAACCAGACACTCGCTTCAATTACTTATCAGAATTATTTTCGTTTATACGACAAGCTTGCCGGCATGACTGGCACCGCTGACACCGAGGCGTTCGAATTTCAGTCGATCTACAACCTTGAAGTGGTAGTAATACCCACCAACAAGAGTATGGTGCGCGATGATCGCGGTGACTTGATCTACCTCACGCAGCGTGAGAAATACGATGCGATTGTCGAAGATATAGAAGACTGTGTTAAGCGCAGGCAACCAACGCTGGTTGGAACCACCTCGATTGAAACGTCTGAGTATCTCTCTGGTTTGTTAAAGGGGAAAGGTATCGCGCACGAAGTGCTGAATGCCAAGCAGCATGAGCGCGAAGCACAGATTATTGCCGATGCAGGCAGACCCGGCGCGGTCACTATTGCCACCAATATGGCGGGGCGAGGTACGGATATTGTTCTCGGGGGGAATCTGGAATCCGAGCTTGCCGGCCTTGATGCAGTAAGCGACGACGAAAAGGCCGTCCGGCAGTCTGAATGGGAGTCACGCCACGCAGAAGTTCTGGCATCAGGCGGTCTACATATTATCGGTACGGAGCGCCATGAGAGCCGCCGTATTGATAATCAGCTGCGCGGTCGATCCGGTCGTCAGGGTGATGCCGGTTCCTCGCGGTTCTATTTGTCGCTGGAAGATAATCTAATGCGCATTTTTGCCTCTGAGCGTATTGGCAATATTATGCAAAAGCTCGGTATGGAAGAAGGTGAGGCAATCGAGCACTCGCTGGTTACCCGTGCAATAGAAAATGCGCAGCGGAAAGTTGAAGGGCACAACTTTGATATTCGAAAACACCTTCTGGAATATGATGATGTAGCTAATGATCAACGCAAAGTGATTTATGAACAGCGGGATGAGCTCATCGAAGCAGAGGAAGTATCAGAGACTGTCGCCGCGATGCGCGGCGATGCGATAGAAAATCTATTGAACGAATATATCCCGCCTGGCTCGCTGGACGATACCTGGGATCTGCCGGGGGCAACACAGGAACTTAAAACACAGTTCGATCTGGACATCGACGTGCAGGCACTTCTGGACGAAGACTCTGACATCGACGAAGAGCGCATTCGGGATAAGGTGGTCCGGAAGCTTACAGAAAAGTATCAGTCTATCGAAGCAAAAGCCGGTGGCGAAACGTTGCGTCGCTTCGAGAAGTTTGTGCTATTGAAAACACTTGATGATCACTGGAAAGAACATCTGGCATCAATGGATTATCTCCGCCAGAGTGTTGGCTTACGGGGTTACGCTCAGAAAAATCCAAAACAGGAATACAAGCGTGAGTCATTCGAATTGTTTTCCCACATGCTTGATGAGTATAAAAAAGACGTGGTTGGTGTGTTGTCCAAGGTGCAGGTACAGGATCCAGCAGAAGTTGAACGCGCCGAAGCGCAGGCTCAGGCAGCAGCACCGCAAGAGGTCAGTTATCAGCATGCTGAAGCGGCAAGTGCAACAGCCTCTTCGCCGCCGTCTGACACCCCGGAAGTGGGAGAAGAGCCATTTAAAAGGGATCAGCCAAAAGTTGGGCGTAATGATCCGTGCTGGTGTGGTTCGGGTAAAAAATTTAAACGTTGTCATGGAAAGCTGGGTTAAATCATATGGCGGTTGGACTGTCTGCTCCCGGTAAGCTCAGCCCCGTAAAAGGTGTAAGGCTCGCGACTACAGCTTGTGGAATTAAGAAAAACTCTGTAGCGGATCTATTGCTGATAGCGCTTGATGCCGGAGCGAGCGTCGCTGGAGTGTTTACGCGTAATGCCTACTGTGCAGCGCCAGTGCAGGTTGCCCGTCGGCATCTGGATAGTGATACGCCAAGGGCATTACTTATAAATTCTGGTAATGCGAATGCTGGAACAGGCCGTGTCGGAGAGCAGGATGCAATAAACCTATGCAAAGATACCGGGCTGGCGCTGGGTGTTGGTGGTTCGCAGGTGCTACCGTTTTCAACCGGCGTGATCGGTGAAACGTTGCCTGTTTCTCTAATGCAGCAGGGAATTGCAAAAGTAGCTGAAGAGCTGAGCGAAGACAACTGGCTTACAGCCGCGCATGCAATTATGACAACAGATACAGCGCCCAAAGCGATATCCCGAGAAGTGCTGATTGATGGTAAAACTGTCACGCTAACCGGCATAGCTAAAGGTTCGGGCATGATTCACCCCGACATGGCAACGATGCTTGCCTTCGTTGCCACCGATGCTGCAGTAGACAAAAGTGCACTGCAGGCTGCGATCAGTGAAATTGCAATGCGTACATTCAACAGTATTACTGTCGATGGAGATACATCGACTAATGATGCCTGTATATGCATAGCCACCGGGCAGGCGGGAAATAAACAACTGGATCCGGCACACGATGACTGGCTTCAGTTTACAGGGGCTCTGGAAGAGGTTTCCCGCTTTCTGGCGCATGCCATTATTCGTGACGGTGAGGGTGCTACTCGTTTTATAGAAATCGCTGTCGCAGGCGGGGCATCTATCGATGATTGCCGTCAGGCAGGATTTACAGTGGCTCACTCACCGTTGGTCAAAACAGCATTTTTTGCGGGCGACCCGAATCTGGGGCGGATACTTGCGGCCGTTGGCCGCAGTAAAATTTCCGGCCTCGAAATGCAGAAAGTGTCAATGTCTCTTGGTGATATGCCGGTTGTCAAATCAGGCGAAGCTTCGCCTGACTACAATGAGGCCAGGGCTGCAGCGATAATGGCAAAAGAAGAGGTGTCACTGACCATAGATTTAGCAATGGGGTCAGCATTTGCAACCGTGTGGACAACAGATCTTTCCTACGACTATGTCAAAATCAACGCTGAATATCGGTCATAGGCATAATTCGAATTGGGCAGAAGGGGATATCTCCTGGTTGTCACGGACTATTAACCGATTACCTGTTCGCCTGTATGTTTACGATTCTGCTGCAAGCTTTGTTAGTTTTTCGTGTAGCCGTTTTACCTGTTCGATAACTTTATCTTTGCTGCCTTCGTTACTAATGACATCGTCTGCTACTGCCAGCCGTTGTTCGCGGGTCGCCTGGCTTGCAAGAATTTTCTCTGCGCTCTCCAGGCAGCCACCGTCGCGCTGCAGTAAGCGATCGATCTGTGTCTGGCGATCTATATCCACAATAATGATGTGGTCGTATCGACCAGCTTGGCCGGTTTCGACCAGTAGCGGTATGACTATTATTGCGTAGGCCGACCCTTCGCGCTGATGAATTTGCAGAGCTGAGTCCGTTAGCTTGCGTATTTCCGGATGAATAATACCTTCCAGATCACTGCGAGCCTTCTGATCGTTGAACACAATGGTTCGAAGCGCAGATCTGTTGAGGCTGCCGTTGTCTTGAAGAATGTCATTGCCAAATCGAGCGACTATTTTTTTTAGCCCGGCACTCGCTGGTTGAACGGCTACTCGTGAGAGTAAGTCCGCGTCTACAACCGGTACGCCCAATTCGCTGAATGCGTTGCTGACAGTTGTTTTACCGCTGGCGATTCCACCACTTAGTGCGACACGCAACATAGATTTCCAGAGTCTGGTAGCGAAGCTGGATTATTATAACCCCATTTGCGCGTTGTATAGGCGAACCAGGGTATCGCCCCAGATAAGTGCAATCCAACCGGCAATAGCCAGATAAGGGCCGAAGGGGATCGGCTTCTCGCGACTGTGTTTGAAAGCAACCATCATTGTGATACCAATAACTGCTCCGGCCAGTGAGGAAAGCAGAATGATCAACGGTAGTTTTGCCCAACCCAGCCATGCACCCAGGGCCGCCAGTAGTTTGAAATCCCCAAAGCCCATGCCTTCCTTCCCGGTAATTAATTTAAAGGCCTGGAACACGCACCACAGAATCAAATAACCCGCAGCCGCGCCAATCAGAGCTTGATGTGTATCAATAAATACAGCTGATAGGCTCAGCATAAGCCCAAGCCACATCAGTGGTAATGTGATGCTGTCTGGCAATAGAGTTGTGTGGAAATCGATCAGAGCAAGGGTGATCAGAGACCACGTGAATACCAGTGCAAAGCAGGTTTGAAGTGATGCACCAAATTTTATTGCCACTACAAGTGACAAAATTCCCGTGAGTAATTCCACTAACGGGTATTGAGCTGAAATAGGGTTTTTGCAGTTAGCGCATTTGCCGCGTAGCAGTAACCAGGAGATCACCGGAATATTCTGCCAGGCCGAAATGAGTGACTTGCACTGCGGGCAGGCTGAGCGCGGAACCATCAGATTGAACGGTTGCGTGCCTCCGCTGGTGGTTTGCTCAAGTTCCAGAAATTCATGACACTCCCGACGCCAGCCCGCTTCCATCATTAGTGGCAGTCGATAAACTACCACATTAAGGAAACTGCCGACAAATAAGCCAAGAATAAAACAAACCGAATAGAGCAGAGGCAGGCTGCTCTGCAGGGCATCCAGAAGGGTCATTATGTAACCTGGTGCGGTCCCGCTCTCAAGGCAAGCGGGTATGGGCGGATAACTGGATTATATAGCGCTAGTTAAACTAGAATGCATCGCCCATTTTGAAGATTGGCAAGTACATGGCGACTACGAGTCCACCGACGACAACTCCGAGAAACGCCATGATTAATGGTTCCATTAAGCTGGTCAATGCGTCGACTGCATTGTCTACTTCTTCTTCATAGTAGTCAGCTACTTTGGCCAACATGTCATCAAGTGCACCGGATTCTTCCCCAATTGAAACCATCTGCACTGCCATGTTTGAGAACAGGTTCTGCTCGCGCATGGTGGCAGTTAGCCTTTGACCGGTAGAAGTGTCATCTTTCATTCGCAACACAGCGTCGCGATATATGGCATTACCAGAGGCGCCGGCAACTGAATCCATTGCCTCGACGAGAGGAACCCCTGCAGAGGACATGGTAGCCAGTGTTCGTGCGAACTTTGATGTTGAGGCTTTGTGAATAATTTCACCGATAATTGGCAGCTTCAGTACTAGTGCGTCGGTTTTGTCTCTGAGGTTCTGCGACTTTTTATGCATGGCTTTGAAAAGGAAAACAGCGCCGGCTATTGATCCGAAAATAATCCACCACCATTGCTGCATAAATTCTGACAGATTGACAACCATTTTTGTGAAGGCAGGCAAATCACCACCTACACCTTCGAATAAAGTTTCGAACTGAGGGACAACGAAGACCAGTAGAATTGCGGTTACTATAAAAGCTACAATCAACACCGCTACCGGATAGAAAAGCGCGCTTTTAATCTTTGCTCTGAGGGCTTCGGTTTTTTCCTTATAGGTTGCGACCTCGTTGAGCAGTCTTTCCAGTGTACCGGATTGCTCTCCGGCTTCTACCAGGTTGCAAAATAGATCGTCAAAATGCTCAGGGTGGTTTTTCAGCGCAACAGTGAGACTGCTGCCCCCTTCTACATCTGCTTTAATCTGGCTGACCACGCGGGCCATAGCCTTATTCTCTAGGCCGTTGGCAACAATCTCAAAAGCCTGAACCAGAGGTACACCCGAGCCCATCATGGTAGTCAACTGTCGGGCGAATATCGAAATATCACCAGCGGTGATTTTGCTCGAACCGCCGCGAATTGGTTTTTGCTTTAACACCTTGGTAGGGGTTATTCCCTGGCGTCGGAGTTGCGCTTTAATTAAATCAGCGCTTTTACTGGCCATTTCACCTTTGACGGTCTGGCCCTTGGCGTCCTTACCGACCCAATTGAATACGGTTTTCTGTGCTGCTGCGGTTGCCATATCAAATTAGTCCTGGGTCACTCGATTTGCTTCTTCAAGGCTCGTTAAGCCCGCCATAACTTTCTTCAGAGCGGATCGTCGCAAGTCATCAATACCTTCTTTTTTAGCTTGATCAGCGATATCAATTGCATTGCCGTCGGACATGATAATCCGCCCCATATCTTCAGAGATTGGCATTACCTGGTAGATACCAACTCGACCTTTGTAGCCTTCACTGCATTTGTTGCATCCGTTAGCAGTGAAGAGTTCCAGGCCGCCGTTCAGGTCTTCTTCAGTGAAGCCTTCCTGGAGTAGTACTTCTTTGGGGATGTCTGCGGGTTGTTTACAATCGCAGAGGCGTCTCGCTAATCGCTGCGCAATAATTAGGGTAACGGCGGTGGCCACATTGAATGCTGGAACTCCCATATTCATCAGGCGAGATATTGTCTGAGGAGCGTCGTTGGTATGAAGCGTTGAAAGTACCAGGTGACCCGTTTGAGCGGCCTTTACAGCAATACTTGCTGTTTCCAGGTCACGAATCTCCCCAACCATTATTACATCGGGGTCCTGCCGCAAAAATGCTTTGAGCGCTTCAGCAAAAGTGAGTCCTGCTTTAGGGTTAACGTTGACCTGGTTAATGCCCATCAGGTTGATTTCTGCCGGATCCTCGGCAGTTGAAATATTGGTGTCAGGGGTGTTGAGAATATTCAAACCGGTGTAGAGTGATACCGTCTTACCACTACCAGTCGGGCCTGTAACCAGAATCATACCGTATGGATTGGATAGGGCATCCATATAGAGTTTTTTCTGACTATCTTCATAGCCTAACGCATCAATTCCTAGTTGAGCGCTGCTCGGGTCCAGAATACGTAAAACCGTTTTCTCACCGAACAGTGTAGGGCAGGTATTTACACGAAAATCGATAGCCCGGTTTTTAGAAATTTTCAGCTTGATTCTACCGTCCTGAGGAACACGGCGTTCGGATATATCCATACGTGACATAACCTTCAATCGCGCTGTTAGCCGGCCAGCAAGGTTAAGGGGAGGCTGCGCGACTTCCTGCAAAATGCCGTCTATTCGGTAGCGAACCCTGAATACTTTTTCATAAGGCTCGACGTGAATATCTGAAGCGCCCCGCTTAATCGCATCCATCAGGACTTTGTTGACGAAACGTACAACCGGTGTGTCGTCAATGTCTGAAGTGTCCTCATCATCATTGCTTGCCTCGTCGCCACCGAGTTCCATGTCAAAACTTTCGTCTAGGCCTTCACCTAACCCGCCAACGCCGTCATCGTTTGCCACCTGCTCAATCAATTCGGCGAGCTTGTCTTCTTCGACTAGAACAGGAATGATTGTTTTACCGGAGCTGAATTTCAATTCATCCAGTGCCGTCGTATTGGTGGGGTCTGAAATTGCAACAAAAAGGCGTGAGCCGCGCAGAAATATTGGCAGCGCATTGTTTTTGGCCACACTCTCTTCTTTGATGTGTTCGCTTGGCAGCATGTCTGCTGTCAGGGCCTTCAAATCAAATAGGGAAAAACCAAACTCCTGTGCGGCGATATTTGCAATACGGGTGGCTGAGATATCCATGTGATGAACAAGATGACTGATTAATTGTCGCTTGTTCGTGTTGGCATCAGCAAGTGCCTGTAGAGCGTCTTGTTCGGACAGCACCTCTTCCCGTACCAGTCGCCGAGGTAGTCCAGACAATGACTGTTTTGCATCGTTTGAGGCTGGTGTGTTAGACATTTTATTCCTGCCGCGCGTTGATTGTTGATGGCTATACCGGAGGAGCGGCATTAAGTACCAGAAGTTGAATGGTATATGCTGAGGATTTGAGCAGCAGTCGAACTTTGGTGAAGGATGATTGTTTGATTGCTTGAATAGATGTATCAGAAATCTGATTTTATCGTTTGCAAAAGTAAGGGGTGCCGAGAAGCACCCGGCTGGCTGGGAAGAGCCCTTTCAAGTATGGAGGTGTATTTTAAGAACTCTTTATAAGCGAGACTAGCTTGCGGTAGCTTGTTGTTGTGATGACATTTGCAGAAATTAAATTTCTCTTTTTTGAAAAGCTAAATCAGCTGGTGGCTCAACTCGCTGCGGTCGTGTGAGAGCGCACTAACAGATATCGGCATCATAGCAAGTGCCGCTATATTCCCAGATAAGACTGTTGCTTGCTCCATCATATATTGGGGTGAGGATAAGCGTGCGATTGTCAAGTGCAGAGGATCCTGTAGCGGTAATTACACCATCCAGAATATCAATACTCTCAACATTGCCAGACCCGGTGTAGTTCTCAATGGTACCGTGTTCTCCGCCGTCACAATCTCCTGGAGTATTGCGGTCCAAGATGCATAGCTCAACAGACTTTCTGGTTACATTGGTCTGAGTAACTACATCGGAGAATTTTCCTCGTTTTATAAAATGAGTATATTGAGGGATGGCAACGGATATTAGTAGTCCGATAATCGCGATGACTATCATTAGCTCAATAAGGGTAAAGCCGGTTTGTTGCTTCTTCATTTGGTTCTCAGTGATGATCCGTGCTCATCCGAGGTAGACTAACCCTAGGTGAAATATATATCAGTAACTTTGTGCTTGTCGCTAAAAGTGAATGCCTGAGTCAACATAGACATAGTATTCAAGAAGAAAAGTTGATCTGTGCAGACATTTCCACATTACTAATAGTGGCGGGGAATGCTCAGGCCTTTATGGCCTGAGCATTCTGGTGCTTTACTAAAATTTATTTATGGTGAAGTTGGTGTATGCTTACACATTACTACACTAGTTACGCTTGAATTGGAACCGTCGCAAGTCCCCGTCACAGCCCACTCTAGCGTGCTAGTCGCTGCTGTATATGTGGGAGTAACTATATATGTAGCACTATCAACCTGTGAACTGCCGGTCGCTGTAATTGCCCCTCCTGACGAGATTTCTATCTTGTCAACCTGCGCGGCCGGGTGCGAAGATGAGTGATCCTGCACACCTCGTAATTCTGCGGCTGAGTTACACGAATCCATGTCATTTTCTTCTTGTAAACAAACACTGATTGCGGTTTTCACTTCGTTTGTTGCACTGATAACTTCAGCGAATTTTGCCCGCTTGGTGTATTGACCATATTGAGGAACGGCAACCGCCGCTAATATGCCGATGATCGCGATAACGATCATCAGTTCGATTAATGTGAAGCCTTTTTGAGCTTGCTTGTACATATACCTGTCTCCAGAGAAGTATAAGAAAAACGTTTTAATTTTAAATTTGACAGTAAATGGGCAGTCCCATCGGTTTGGTTATCGCCTTGGCGCCACGAAACTGAAGAATCTCAAGAGGTAAGATGCACTATCCAGATATTGTGAATTTGCGTGATGCGAGATAAATATAAGTAAAAATAATTACTTATATTCGCTGGGAGAGAAAATCCGGTTTTGAGCATTTGACGAAAATGGGAACTTGTTTTATTTCGTGTACTTGCGAAGAACGGATAGTGAGGTAAAACAGCTCTTGCAATAAATTGAGGTTGATACTAAAAGTACGAGCTTGTGCTGCTTGTTAATGCACAAGGGATTGGAGGTGGCCTGATGTATTTGCAGAGGCTTCATGGCAGAACTACTGAATCGAAGCCACTGCCTCTGGCGCGCGCGCGCTCTGCTCGGGGCAAAGAATTTCCCTTAATGCAGGCCTTTAATGCAGGCTATAGTAGCTGAGACTGTCTGAACTCAACGCTACCTTTATGCGTGTTTCCTGGACTACAACAGGAAGAATCTAGCCACGCACCTTTTTAAATTCTCGCAAACTACCATGTTGCGGATGATTCAATTCCAGCACCTTGATAGTTTCTTCGGCCAGTTGAGTGTTCCCCAATGCAAGGTGCGCTCTGGCGAGAACTGCCAGTCCGTCGGCTGTGTGCGGGCTATCGGCGTATTGGTCAAGCATGATATTAATGCGATTGATTACAGCCACCATCGCACTGCGCTTGTAGTAGTACTGTGCGGTGACGAGTTCGTGGCGGGCCATTTCGTTACGTAGAAAAATCATGCGATGCTTTGCATCTTCGGCGTAGATACTGTCCGGGTATTTCCGCACAAGCGTGGAAAAATCACCAAAGGATGCACGTAAGGCGGTTTGATCGAGCTGGTGCATTTTCCGTGGAAATATTTTTTCGAACAGCGATTTGCCACGGGAGAAGTTTACCAGTCCTTTCAGGTAGTAGGCATAGTCGCCCTGATCGCTGTTCGGGTAAAGTTTTAGAAAGCGGTCGATGGCGGCGGTGGCGTTGTCGAGTTCCGATAATTTGAAGTAGGCATAGGCAATATCCAGACGTGCTTGCGCTGCAAAATCACCAAACGGAAAAGTCGCTTCGAGATTCTCGAATTTTTCCACCGCCGATTCATACTGATTTTTATTCAGTGCTTTTTTGGCTTTAAGGTACAAGTCTTCAGGCGTACCTCGTGCCGGTGTGCCAGAAACCGTCTGCCCGGCAGCGGGGCCTG
This sequence comes from Chromatiales bacterium (ex Bugula neritina AB1), assembly GCA_001730015.1. GTDB lineage: Bacteria > Pseudomonadota > Gammaproteobacteria > Granulosicoccales > Granulosicoccaceae. The sequence continues at coordinate 110,862 of MDLA01000103.1, forward strand.
GATCGGAGTCTTTGTTGGGGTTGCTGCTGCATGCACTAAGCGCCAGGGCAATTGATAATGCGAGACCGGCAGGTTTCATGATTATTGGGGCACTCAAGTAAAATTAGCGGTGCGACAGTATAAGTCGGTAGCGCTTGATATTGGCTTGCCATCCGGTCAGCCTGTGTGAATTGGCAGAATTTGCCGGCAGAAATTCAGTAAAAGGGGCAGAACATTACTTCTGAACGCATTGAACAGGAAATTCCGTTGGAGATGGCTGGCAGTCGGTTTGATCGGGTTGTCGCAGATTTGCTGGAAGACTATTCCAGGGCTCGTCTGCAAACCTGGATAAAACAAGGTCTTATCGTGCTTGACGGGCAGACAGTACCTCCGCGGCAGCGGGTTAAGGGTGGAGAAATCATGGGTGCGGAGTTACCGGAACTTGCGTCTTCTGCCAGTGAAGTGGCTGCCGAGCCCATCAGCTTTGATATTGTGTTTGAAGATGACCAGGTTATTGTGATCAACAAGCCCCCGGGTATGGTCATGCACACGGCCCCGGGCAATTACGCTGGCACCATGCAAAACGGCTTGCTGAACTACGCCCCGCAACTTTCATCGATACCTCGCGCTGGTATTGTTCACCGGCTGGATAAAGATACCAGTGGTCTCGTTATGATTGCCAAGACTCTAACGGCGCACAATAGTCTTGTACAGCAACTGCAAGATCGCCGTGTGCACCGTGTTTACGATGCGATTCTAACTGGCGTGCCGGTGGCTGGTGGCACGATCAATGAGCCTATCGGGCGACATCAGGTAGATCGTAAGCGGATGGCAGTCACTGAACGCGGCAAATCGGCGGTGACTCATTATCGAATTGCAGAAAAGTTTCCCCGACACTGTCATGTTCGGGTAAAGCTTGAGACCGGCCGTACCCACCAGATTCGTGTGCATTTGTCTCACATTCAGTATCCGTTGGTCGGAGACACGGTTTATGGTGGCCGCAGGAAAATACCAGCGGGAGTGAGCGATCTGGTAAAAACGACTGTAGTCAAATTTCCCCGCCAGGCACTTAATGCCAGTGAACTTGGGATTGTGCATCCCGTAAGTGGAGAGGAAGTACGCTGGAATATGGATCTCCCTGAGGATATGAACGCACTGCTCGAAACCCTGAGGGCTGGCTGATGCAGTTCATTACACCGCAATGGCAAGTGCAAAAGTGCGTTCGAGCTGCGAGCACAACAAAAAATGGCGGCCAGAGCCGGGGTCACTGGCATAGTTTCAACCTCGGGGATCATGTCGGCGATGAGCCGGATTGCGTTGAAAGTAATCGACACTTGCTTACCAGAGCGCTGGGTTTGCCGGCAGCGCCTGAATGGTTGTCCCAGGTTCACGGAAATGATGTGCTGTATGTTGATGGTGCTGCCAGTGAACAGCGAACCGCAGATTCAGTCTGGACTGACCAGCCAGATACGGTGCTCTCAATAATGACAGCCGATTGCCTGCCTGTTTTGTTTGCTTCGAAATGCGGTGGGTTTGTCGCCGCTGCTCATGCCGGGTGGCGTGGGCTGGCAGCGGGTGTATTGCAAAAAACCGTGGCGGAACTACCCGTACCGGCTGATGAGCTGGTTGCCTGGCTGGGACCTGCAATTGGCCCGGATCACTTTGAGGTCGGCGACGAGGTGAGGCAGGTGTTTGCCGGTATCGACGCTGCCAATCACGCGGCTTTTGTGCCATCGCCGTTGGATGAAAAAAAGTACTTTGCGAATATTTTCATGCTCGCGAAAACGGCTCTGAGCACTGCAGGGGTTAAGCAGATATACGGCGGCGGCGTTTGTACTTATAGTGATCCTGAGCTTTTTTTCTCCTACCGCCGTGATGCGGGAGTAACCGGTCGAATGGCATCGCTGATCTGGATCAGCGATTGATTTTTGCTTGCTCACATACACTCAGGGCTGACGGGAACAGCCGCAAGAAATACAGCGTGCGTAAGGAGATTCTCATTCCCGGATAGGTCCTCGGGGTCTTTATTGATTTCCAATCGGCTGGCCTACATATAGTGTGGTAATTAAAAGCATGAACGAGGACTAGAGCCATGCGGATGGACAAACTCACCAGTAAATTTCAACAGGCATTGCAAGATGCGCAGTCTCTTGCAGTGGGGCGCGAGCATCAGTTTATAGAGCCATTGCATCTGATGGTTGCCTTTCTCGACCAGCAGGGGGGTAGTATCCGGCATCTGCTCACGCAGGCGTCAGTAAATGTAAACGGTTTGCGTGCGGCGTTGGCTAAAAGTATTGACCGCTTGCCACAAGTGTCGGGTGCGGGTGGTGAGATGCATATCTCAAAGGAGCTGGCAAAGCTGCTTAACCTAACCGACCAGTTGGCGCAGAAGAAGCAAGATCAGTACATTTCAAGCGAACTATTTGTTATTGCTGCTATGAGCGATAAAAGCTCGACGTTGGCTAAATTGATTAGTGAAAACGGCGGCCAGCGGGAATCTATAGAGAATGCCGTGGACACCATGCGCGGAGGGCAGCCGGTGTCTGACCAGAATGCCGAAGAGAACCGGCAGGCACTGGAAAAATTCACTATAGATTTGACTGAGCGTGCGGAGCAAGGGAAACTCGACCCGGTAATTGGTCGCGATGATGAGATACGTCGGGCAATACAAATTCTACAGCGGCGGACAAAAAATAATCCGGTTATGATCGGCGAGCCGGGTGTTGGCAAGACGGCAATAATTGAAGGGCTGGCTCAGCGCATTATAAAAGGTGAAGTCCCGGAGGGAATCAAAGGCAAGCGATTACTGTCTTTAGATTTGGCTGGCTTGATTGCCGGCACCAAATTTCGTGGTGAATTTGAAGAGCGACTGAAAGCACTTTTAAGTGATTTGAGCAAACAGGAAGGCCAGATCATTTTATTTATAGATGAAATACATATGATGGTTGGCGCTGGCAAAGCTGAAGGGTCTATGGATGCCGGTAATATGCTAAAGCCCGCACTGGCACGCGGCGAGTTGCATTGCATTGGAGCTACTACTCTTGATGAGTATCGGGAGTATATTGAAGAAGATGCAGCCCTTGAACGGCGGTTTCAGAAGATTCTGGTTGATGAGCCTGGTGTTGAAGATACCATCGCTATTTTACGCGGACTCAAAGAGCGCTATGAGGTGCACCACGGTGTCGATATTACTGATCCGGCTATTATAGCTGCTGCTACGCTGTCACATCGCTATATCGCCGATCGACAGTTGCCGGACAAGGCCATTGATCTGATCGACGAGGCGGCTAGCCGCATACGTATGGAGATCGACTCTAAACCTGAGGCGCTCGATAAGCTGGAGCGACGAATCATTCAGCTTAAAATTGAACGCCAGGCATTGTCTGAAGAAGAGGATGAGGCTTCACGCAAGCGACTTACTGAACTCGAAGACAAAATCTCGGCAAAGGAAAAAGAATATTCTGATCTGGAGGAAATATGGAATGCAGAAAAAGCAGCTGTTCAGGGTGCTACTCATATAAAAGAGGAGCTGGAGCGTGCGCGTGTAGAGCTTGAAGCGGCGACCCGGGCGCGTGACTTTGAGCGATTATCAGAGCTTCAGTACGGCAGAATTCCTGAACTCGAAAAACAGCTGGCTCAGGCCGCCAATCATGATGATGTCGAATTTCAGTTGCTCAGAAACAGTGTGTCTTCTGACGAGATAGCAGAGGTGGTTGCTCGCTGGACAGGTATACCGGTCAGCAGAATGCTGGAAGGTGAGCGCGACAAATTGTTGCGTATGGAAGAAATGATCGGCAAGCGTGTGATCGGTCAGCATGAGGCGGTATCGGTTGTCTCTGATGCGGTACGCCGTTCTCGTGCCGGTCTTGCACCGCCGGAAAGACCTAACGGATCATTCCTGTTTCTGGGACCGACAGGTGTCGGTAAAACGGAACTGACCAAGGCACTGGCTGACTTTTTATTCGATAGTCCTGACGCCATGGTTCGTATCGATATGTCTGAATTTATGGAGAAGCATTCCGTAGCGCGTTTGATCGGAGCACCGCCGGGTTATGTCGGCCATGAAGACGGCGGTTACCTGACTGAGGCGGTGCGGCGGCGACCCTATTCGGTGGTTTTACTCGATGAGGTCGAAAAAGCACATCCGGACGTCTTTAATATTCTGTTGCAGGTGCTTGACGATGGGCGGTTAACTGATGGCCAGGGGCGCACGGTGGATTTTCGCCACACTGTAGTTGTTATGACGTCGAATCTCGGTAGCCATGTCATTCAGGAGAAAGCGGGTACCGCGAACTATGAGGAAATGAAATCTTCGGTGCTTGATATCGTCAGTTCTCACTTTCGACCGGAATTTCTTAATCGCATTGACGATCTGGTTGTATTTCATCCGTTGGATCGTGATCATATCCGGCAGATTACTGCTATTCAGGTTGCTGTGCTGGCTCAACGGCTAAAAGGCAATGGTATTGAACTGGTGGTTACTGAAGAGGCTCTTGATCTGCTTGGAGAGGCAGGGTTTGATCCCGTATACGGTGCCAGACCTTTGCGTCGAGCTATTCAGCAGCATGTAGAAAACCGTCTCGCCAGAGAGATTTTAAGTGGTGCATTTGCCCCGGGAGACACGGTACAAATAGCCGAAAAAGCGGGTGAGCTGGTTTTTGAGGAAGTAGAAAGCCAGGAGGTTCAGGAGGTGGCCTGATAGATCAGGCTGCTTCATCTCCAGCGCGGTAGAGGCGCGTGGTGCATGATGGTCGGTCGTGCCCTTAGTTTATACTTAACGTAAGTGGTGGGATCGGCCATCGTTGATAAACGCGTTAGAATAATTTCTAGCGAAACTCTGCCTGAACAACGATAGCGGTTGTATTGTCGCGACCGCCTCGTTCCAGTGAGAGGTCAACCAGGCTTTGAACCGATTCCTCAACTGTTGTGTGCGACAGACCTTTGGCTATTTCGTCATGTTCAAGGTCTTTGAATAGCCCATCACTGCAAATTAGAAAGCGATCTCCCGACTCGATCAGAGTGTGCTGGTTTTCAAGTTGTAGTTCATCGTGAACACCAATAGCACGGGTGATGATATTGGATGACGGATGCTTTTCCATATCTTCACGTCGAATTTCACCAAGGGTTACAAGTTCCTGAACATAGCTGTGATCTTCTGTCATTTGCTCGAGCCTGGAGTCACGTAATCGATAGATACGGCTGTCGCCAGCCCAGATAAAAAAGCAGTAGGGTTCGTGCACAAACAGGGCTACAACCGTGCTGCCCATGACCTGACCTTGTGATTTGTCACGGCAGATCGTATTAGCCTGGGTCAGACGTTTTTCAATATCAGTAATGCTCTCGGCCATGTTGTCACTGCGCTGAAAGCTGATTAGCTGATCGACAATGGTCTGACTGGCTTCGTCTCCGAAACTGTGGCCGCCCATACCATCGGCTACAACCCAGAGGGATTGCTCTCTTGCATCGAGTAACGCATCTTCATTTACACTGCGCACATAACCCAGTTCAGACAGGGCAGCGGAGTGCCACTGTAGCGTGCCCGTGGATGCAGTGCCGTTATCCGGCAAACTACCTTGTCCAATAATTGCGGTTCCGTTTTTAGCCATTTGTTTCGTATCGGCGTGGCCGATCAGTGCGGTGACGATACGCAGTGTTTGCGAGTGGCCACATGTATAATTCTGCTGTTAGCCTCGGGGGCGCTGTCTGGATAGGGACCGCGTATTGCAGTTCCGAGCTTACCGGGATTATAGACTAATTCGATTGGTGTCATTACAGGAAAATTTGTTGCATGAAGGTTCGAACCAGATTCGCTCCCAGTCCGACGGGGTATTTACATATTGGCGGAGCGCGCACGGCATTGTTCAGTTGGTTGTACGCCAGAAAGCACAATGGTGATTTTGTCCTGCGGATAGAGGACACCGATCGAGATAGATCAACCGCTGAATCAGTGCAGGCAATTCTCGATGGTATGGAGTGGCTAGGGCTCGATTACGACGAAGGGCCGTATTTTCAGACCAAACGGTACGACTTATACCAGCAGGTCATTGATCAGCTGCTGAAAACCGGCCATGCCTATCGTTGTTATTGCAGCAAGGAAAGGTTAGACAAAATGCGAGAACTGGCGACCGCGGAAAAGCGCAAGCCTCGTTACGACGGCAGTTGTCGAGATAAGACTGAGCCCGTTGAAGGAGCGCCGTCGGTTGTCCGTTTTCGTACACCTGATACAGGATCGGTGATTTTCAATGACCTCGTAAAGGGGCCGATCGAGATTGATAACGCAGAACTTGATGATCTGGTGATCTGCCGTTCCGATGGAAATCCTACCTACAACCTGACTGTTGTCGCCGATGATATCGATATGGGGATTACACATGTTGTGCGCGGGGATGATCACATCAACAATACGCCACGCCAGATCCATATTTGCCAGGCGTTGGGCGCGCCGTTACCTGCTTTTGCGCATTTACCAATGATTCTCGGAGACGATGGCAAAAGAATGTCCAAGCGGCACGGAGCCGTCAGTGTCACTCAATACAGTGAAGATGGAATTCTGCCAGATGCGATGCTCAGTTATCTGGCGAGGCTCGGCTGGTCCCATGGCGATCAGGAACTATTTTCGATAGCAGAGCTGAAAGAGTACTTTGCACTCGAAGATTGTCAGCGTTCCGGTTCAGTGTTTGATAAAACCAAATTGCTTTGGGTAAACCAGCAGCATATGGCAAAGTTATCAAAGGAGCAGCTCGGCGAGCTGTTGGAAACAGAACTTACCAGGCTTGGGCTTAGGGTTGACAATGGTCCTGATGCCGGTTCTCTCGCAGAGTTGCTTCGCGATCGTTCGCAAACAATGAAGGAGATGGTGCAACAGAGTGAGATTTATTATCGTGATGAGCTGGAATTTGACCCGAAAGCTGCGGCCAAGCACCTGCGACCAGTTGCATTTGAGGTGATGCAGGCTCTGAACGTTAAACTTAAAGCGTGCACGGCATGGGATGCCGATTCCTTAAAAACGGTACTGGAGAATGTCGCGACGGAGCTAGAGGTTGGTTTCGGCAAAATCGGTCAGCCGCTTCGGGTGGCGCTGACAGGGGGCTCGGCTTCGCCGGATATAGCCGCTACGCTTGAAATGGTGGGACAGGCGCGATCTGTGCAGCGTGTTGATCAGGCTATTGAATTCATCAGAGAGCGGCGAGAGGCTTCGGCCGGTTAAGGAAGTGCCGCTATTACCGAAGAGAAACTGAGTGGCTGGTACGCAAAACTGAATTTGACAATCTGGCGCTCGCGATCTAGGATTGCGGGCTTGGTCTACGGGGCTATAGCTCAGCTGGGAGAGCGCCTGCATGGCATGCAGGAGGTCGGCGGTTCGATCCCGCCTAGCTCCACCAATAATTTTCCGATTTCTTCCCGGCAACTGTAATTTTTACTGCAACAGTAAATAATTCTGCACAGGCCTGCGGGAAGAAAGGATTATGTATAAGTTGTTGCGCCTGAAGCTGCTTCAGGACTCTTTCTTCCCGTCCTTTAACTCAAACTCCAGCTCAATGAGTTTTGCTGCAACATTTTCTGCATCGACGAGATAAGTCCCGTCATCGATGGCGGCTTTTATTGCACTTACTTTCTCTTTGTCCACAACTGACTCCTGTTCGGCGAATTTGGACAAGTCCCTGGCGCGGCGGTAGAGCGCTCGTTGGTACTCATCTGCAGGTTTATCCTGCATGTTTTTATTCCCTGCCGTTTTATTCTGATTGGCGTTTTTGGCAGTGTTTTTGAAATTGGCTTTGCCAACTCTGCCCGCGATAAAAGTAATCATCCCGGTGGCAGTCCGACAAAGTAGGCCTCAATTTCAAGTCCACTGTAACGGCCGCAGCAGGGCCTTCTTGACCGGTCGGGCCAATTGAAGATGTGGCAGGAACCTGGAATTGCTTGTCTCACTGTGCGCATCTGTCGCTGGAATCTACTAAGAATATAGAGCAACTTAATTAAAAAAACAGTGGCTTATGCGCTAATTATGTAATTCGTGTCGGCGTTGTGTTTGCGTGTCAACGCGCATCGCTTTAGAATCTTCAGGGTGAGGAACCGTCTGGTGCTTCACAGAATGTTGCCCGCTGGTGTGGCGGTAACTGTGCAACTGCTGTGGTTGTTCCTGTGCTGGTTTAGTGTGCGGATACTTGTGGCTGTTGTCGCTGAATCCGAGGCGGTGTGTTTCATGGTCACACTATTTCATGACTACAAGAATACGACATCAAATGTTCTGATTCATCCGGCGCATGAAGCGCCACTCGTTTTGCTTAACTCCAGTTTGCTGTAAACAGGTCTGGTAAACGATAGACATGCCAACTAACTTGCTTGTTCCCCGGCAACGAAAATTTAATAGCGGTCTATACTCAAGGAAGTCAGTACAACGCAAGCAGCTTGTTCCTGTCCATCAACGACCGTAGCAACTACATTCTTCGACTTAACCGGACCTGTCAATGGGGAAAACAAAACAAAATCATATTCTGGTCATCGATTCTGATAGGGAGCGGGCACAGAAATTATTGCATCAACTGGAGTTTGTAGATTACGACGCGAAAGCGGTCAGTTCGCCTTCGTTGCTGGATGGGTATCCGGGGCTTTCGGATAAATTAGCCATTATCATCGGGAATTGTCCGGGTATTCTCGAACACGTGAGCAAACTCAGAGCAGAGGTAAAAGGCTGTCCGCCATTTATCCTTGTCAGTGGTGATACACCCCTCTACATGACCCCGGAGCAGGTAGAGAAGAATTTCCTGGGCTGCATTACTGCCGATACGCGGTTCGCCGATCTGTCAAACGTATTGCATCGTGCCGAAGTTGAAAGCGGAATCGTCTCAGAGGAAGCGCCAACGCCCGCAGTTAAAGCCGCCACCGCTCAAACACAGTCCCCCGAACTGTTCCGAAGTCTTGTCGGCAACAGCCGTGAGACACGTCGTGTGCGCAAAATGATTGAGCAGGTTGCGCCTACCGAGGCGACTGTACTGGTACTTGGTGAGTCAGGTACCGGGAAGGAAGTTGTAGCCCGCAATATTCATTATTATTCACAGCGTCGTGCTAAACCCTTTGTGCCAATTAACTGTGGGGCAATACCCAGCGAATTATTAGAGAGTGAGTTGTTCGGGCACGAGAAAGGCTCGTTTACCGGTGCTATCGGTGCGCGCCAGGGCCGCTTTGAAATGGCTCAGGGAGGGACAATATTCCTCGATGAGATCGGAGACATGCCACTGCCAATGCAGGTGAAGCTGCTGCGAGTAATTCAGGAGCGTTCGTTTGAGCGAGTTGGCAGCAACAAGAGTATCAAGTGCGATGTAAGAATTGTCGCAGCAACGCACCGGAACCTGGAAAAGCATATAGCCGATGGCAAATTTCGCGAAGATTTATACTATCGCCTGAATGTGTTTCCAGTGGAAATGCCACGTCTGAGGGACAGAGTCGAGGACTTGCCACTGTTAATAAATGAGCTCATTACACGGCTGGAACACGAAAAAAATTCGTCGGTTCGCTTAACCCCTGCGGCTGTAATGGCCCTTTGCAACTACAGTTGGCCGGGTAATGTGCGCGAGCTTGCCAATCTGATGGAAAGAATGACTATCCTGCACCCTCATGGTGTGGTCGATGTAAATGATCTGCCCGGAAAAGTGGTTCCCAATCAGAAAAGCAGTAATGAGTATGAAGCAATAGCAGTACCGGCAGATGCTGAAAATATGGCTGGAGTACCAAGCTTGCCTATGCTGAGTGAGCCAAGGCTGCCGCGTGACGGAATAGATCTCAAGCAACATCTAACCGATATCGAAGTCAGCTTGATAGAGCAGGCGCTGGATGATTGCAGCGGGGTGGTCGCGCATGCCGCGAAGAAGCTGCAGATTCGTCGCACCACTCTGGTGGAGAAAATGCGTAAGTACCGCATTCAGAGACCAGAGGACGCAACGTCCACGCTGGCAGAGTAGTGCCGGTCAAATAGACATTCGCCACATTTTTAATCAGCCATAGTCAGCACACGGAAGCGTCGTCAGACAACCGGTACATTGTTTGCGTTGTACCGGTTACCCTCGTCGACAATGCTGCTCCGTGCTATCAGAACATGAAACCCTAGAGTTACTTGAGCAGCTCAAAATCGGTTCTTTGACTGGTGGAACTGATGATCCCGTTGGTCACTGGCCTATTTTGATCGGTGATGGTCTGTGCCTTAATCTGCAGTCTGCAGCAAACGGTGAGTTTGCTCGCCAGCCGGACAAAGTAACCGTTGAAGGAGGGCTCACTCCAGATACTACCCTCGGTGATATTTGTGGTCGCTACCGGCAGATTCACCACCTGAGCACCGGCTTGCACGACCGTAGCTTACTCATTGGTTACACTGCGGATTGCCTGGCGTTTTTGCCGCGACTGCATGTGACAGAGAGCAACCTTGCTGTGGTTACATCCAGTAGTGAATTTGAATCCGATACCAGCTGTGCCTACGACTTTTCGGTCGCAATAGCCGCTTCTCTGGATCCGTCCAGCTACGGTGATCATGATGTCATACCCGTGTCTTTTCTACCGCTCGATTTCAGCGAAGAGACACCCTTCGTGGGCGGGTGGTTATTGACTCTGGCGCTGAATTCGCAGTCCGCTGAGTTTTTTATCGGGCTGCTTAATCCTTCCGCGGCTCCGCAGACGCAGGCGTCCATTGTTGAGCAGGAGAGTGCGGTTTTTTATAGCGCACCATTGTCTATCTGCCGTTCAGCGACAGAAAATGGCATTTCAGCCCGATTATCGATGCCAGTGTCGCTAGAGCTGCATCGTGCTCATTATCTGGGGAGCTATCTGCCTGAATCCGACGGTGCCGGCGTGATATTGCATCATGCGGCAGCAGAAGAGCAGCAATTGCGCAGTGGTGACTCAGATCTGCTTGTTCAAAAGTCGCTGCAACTCTCAGTTGACGATCTATACTTATTACTCGTTGAAGCGATTGGCAGCGGTGAGAAACTGAGCTTTCGGTTTGTATCTGCCAAGGTCCATTGCGATTCCGGCGTTCATCACGACCGCCAACTGTCGCAGGGAACACCGCTGCGTTGTCTAACCGTGAACGATCTGCCGGTTAGAAACGCAAGTATTTTTATAGAGGAGGGGAGTTTCCTGCTCAAAAGCTGCGAGTAGCTATTTTGCAATCGAAATTTACCGGTCTGTTAGTTGGTGCACTGGCACTGAACTTTTCATGTGTTGTTAAAGCGATTGAGCAACCCCAGCCACTCGCTGAGCCATTGGATCTGGCACCGGAAAACGGCTTGAAGCTGATCATAGCGATGCTTGTCTTTGCCTGTCTCGTAGGGTTCTATTTTCTCAAGCGTGCCAATCTGGTTGGTTTTCGCGCCAACGGAAAAAATAATATCTCTGTAGAGCAGCAGCACTTTCTTTCTGCGAAAGAGCGAGTGGTTGTTATGCGTGTGGAATCGGAACGCTATTTGCTCGGGGTCACCCCCTCACAGGTAAATCTGATAGCCAGACTGGGTGATGAGGCAGGTTCTGAACCTGCGGATTGCACTGTCGCAAACGCAGTAACCAGCGCCTATCGTGCGTCAGGGCAAACTGCGCAAGCCTAAACAGTATCAGGTTGTATTTTTATCTGAAGATAAAGTGTGCTGCTGGTAAGTGTCATTTATTGTTGCAATGTTCTGACGCGTTGCTGCTGATTGTCGTCGATTATTCCCGGCTAATATAAAAAATACGTATTCTCTGGATATGGCTCGTAGTGAAGAGCTCCGCTACGAGCGCCTGCCCGCTTCAATAGTGTGATCAAATCCCGGCAAAAAATGCCGTGAGCCGGGAAATACAACGCTATTCTCTCTTCCTGATCATCTGTATCACGTTTTGCCAGTTCTCCTCCATTGGCCAGTATCCGTGGCCTGTCGCTTGCTTTAACCCTTATAGCCACGTTAAGCGGCGAACATAAACAGTCTGATCAAAGGTTCTCCGAAGTTCTTCATTTCCTATGAAGAAATCTTCAGAGAAGTCGATGGTATGTACAGACACAAGTCGTTTGTTATGGATGACAAGCGGACTAAAGGCCGGCTACAGGCCTGACAATACAACGTTTCATATGGGAGCAGCAATGGTGTCCAGTGCAACAGCGCTAGAGGCAACAGAGAACGTGAGGCAACAGCCCCCCCGTAACGGTCCCGTCCAGGTGATGGCGGTGACTGGAGGAAAAGGCGGAGTGGGTAAATCAAATATAGCTGTCAATCTTGCCGTGCAGCTCGGCAAGCTTGGTCGCTCGGTTTTGGTGCTTGATGCAGATCTGGGATTGGCAAATATTGATGTACTTTGCGGGCTGCAGCCGCAGGGAACACTAGAGGATGTTTTTAATGGTAAAGAGACACTTGATGATATTTTATTGCGTATAGATGAAAACGTAAGTTTGTTGCCTGCGACAAGCGGTGCGACTGATATAACGTCACTGGGGCAGGTTGAATATGGAGGATTAATACAGGCCTTTAGTAACTTGCGGGAACCGATAGATACACTGATTATCGATACGCCTGCTGGAATTTCAAGTCAGGTTACTGCATTTTGTCGTGCTGCCAGAGAAGTGGTTGTCGTTATGTGTGATGAACCAACTTCTATAACTGATGCGTACGCAATGATCAAAGTGCTAAGCACAGAATTTAATGTAAAGCGAATAAATATATTGGTGAATAAAGCGTCATCGTCACAGCACGGCATAGATTTGTTCGAAAAAATAGAACGCGTGGCAGACAAGAATTTTGATGTCATGCTGAGTTACCTGGGAACTGTTCCGCACGATGAACGGCTGCAACAAGCCGTGTGTGATCAAAACCCTGTAGTTACTTCCTATCCAAGATCAAGATCAGCATTAGCTTTTCAAAAACTTGCGAAAAGAATTCATGGCTGGCCAGAGCCGAAACAACCAATCGGACATGTGGAGTTCTTTGTTGAACGACTCGTCAGCTACAGTTCCAGCGCAGGTATAACTGAATGAATGCTCATGCTATGTATAATGATGTCGAGCTGGTGTCCGACGACGAGCTCGTTACTAAACACGCAAAGCTGGTTAAGCGAATTGCCTTTCATTTGATGCATCGTCTGCCGCCGAATGTACAGGCGGAGGACCTGATTCAGGCCGGTATGATCGGTTTGATTGAAGCATCGCGACAATACGATCCGACACAGGGCGCCAGTTTTGAAACTTATGCAGGTATTCGTGTGCGCGGCGCGATGCTTGATGAAATTCGACGATCAGACTGGACACCCCGATCTGTTCATCGAAAGTCACGCGAAGCAGCAGAGGCACTGCGCAATATTGAGCAGGAAACCGGTCGCGATGCGGATGATACGGAAGTAGCATCCCGACTGGGTATATCGCTAAGTGCTTATCACCAGATACTCACTGAAAGTATGTCAGCTCATATCTTCAGTTTTGATCAGCCCGATGAGAATACCGGTGAAACCATTGCATTGCCGGAAAGCAAAGACATCGGTCCGTCCGAGAACATGCATCATGGCAGCTTCAAGGCGGCACTGGCCAACGCGATCAAAAACCTGCCAGAGCGCGAAAGCCTTGTTATGTCGCTGTATTACGACGAAGATCTGAATCTGCGTGAAATCGGGGAGATACTGGGTGTTAGCGAGAGTCGTGTTTGCCAGATTCACGGCCAGGCGCTGATTCGACTGAAAGCGCGTTTGTCAGACTGGACCGCACCGGAAACCGATTAGTTACAGTAAGGGTTGACAAGCGCGGCATACAGCTATATATTTCCGCGCTTGCCAAATGATTGTCTGTGTCCCCTTCGTCTAGAGGCCTAGGACACCGCCCTTTCACGGCGGTAACAGGGGTTCGAATCCCCTAGGGGACGCCATTTGGCTAACGCATTCAAAAGCTACTGAGAAATCAGTAGCTTTTTTGCGTTATGGGGCTGGAAATTTACCTCAAGTTCGACGAGTTAAGCATCGAGCTGCCGGACCGGTAAAGTAAGAGACAAACGCGCACCGACTCCGTCGGGCCTGTCTGTGATCACCAGTTCCCCGCCATGTTTTTGCGCGACACTGTGCGCTATCGCTAGCCCCAGGCCGCTGCCCCCCAGTTGGCGGGAGCGGCTGCTGTCGAGGCGAACAAAAGGTTTTAAAGCGCGTTGCCGATCTTCAATCGGGATTCCCGGTCCTCGATCATCCACATGTATGGTCGCGGTTTCTCCGTCGCTATTTAATGAAACTTTTGCGTAGTCTCCGCCATATTTCAACGCGTTGCCAACGAGATTGTATATAGCGCGTTGTATTTGTGTTGCGTCGGCCTGAACGGGGGTTTCATCTGGCTGTACATCAACGGAGATATGGCTGTCCTTGGCGATAAACTGGTGCTTGTGGCAGGTGTCTTTGATCAGTTCCGAAAGCAACACCGATTTGAACGAAAGATCGGGCGCATTAATCTGCAAGCGTGCATAAGCGAGAACTTCGTTGATCATTTCGTTGAGCTCGTCCAGGGCCTGGTTCAGCTCGTGCCGGTTTTGATCGTCGATACCTTTGTCGCCGGCCAGTTCGAGCGCAAATCTCATGCGGGCCATCGGTCCGCGAAACTCGTGCGCAACCGCTTGCATCAGATTGCGCTGGTCGCTTGCCAAGGTGTTTTTTTCTGTAACGAGGCGCTGAATCCGGTCGGCCATGTCCTGCATCGAGGCCGCCAGCTTTCCGATTGCATCGTTTGCGTTGTCGACCGGTGATGCGTCCCAGTTACCTTTGCCGTACTCATTGGCGAGGCGTTGTAGTTTTTGCAGTCTTCTGGCTACTGGAAAAAGCGCGATTACGGTGGCGAGAATCCCGATTGCCAGAATGGCCAGTGCATTAATTGCGCTGTTAAGGGTGCGGCGTGCAGTGTCGCGCGGGACAATCTGCAGTACGAGCTGCTGCTCGTTGAACAGTATTTCGTAGAGCGGGCTGTCGTCCCACTCGTAAGACAACACTCGAAGTTGCGCGAGCAGCTCGGTGCGGGTTTCAATGGGTGCAGCGTATTCTTCAGCAGAGTACCAGTCGATATCGTAGTAATCATCGTAACCGGTGGCTGAGACAATATCGTCCCATTGTCTTTCCGGTAGCGGGGCTAGTGACTGCTGCAATTCTATGCCGATTCGCTCAAGCCGTTTTGCAATTGCCGGGTCATCTGCCCTGAGCAGCGGATTTTCAGACAACCACCACGAACTCGCTAGCGAAGCGGCCAAAGCGAGGAGCAGTACGGTTGCCAGAGTGAGAAATAATCTGTTCACAGCGAAAATAAATACCCTTTGCCGCGAATGCTTTTTATTAATCTGGGCTCTTTTGAATCGTCGTTGAGCTTTTTGCGCAGGCGTGAGATTCGAAGGTCGATGGTGCGATCGGTGCCATCGTGTTCAAGGCCGCGTAGTGCGCGGTTTATGTCGTCACGGCTGAGTATTTGCCCGGCATGGCTCGCCAGTAGCCACAGTAGTTCAAACTCGGCATCGGTCAGGCTAATCAGTTCACCGTGCTGTGTTGCTGTTCGATCAGTCTGGCTTATTGCAAAGTTACCGATGCTAATACGCCTATCGGGGGCGGCAGGCGGTTCTTCGCTGGACCCGGCAGTGGAGTGGCGTCTGAGCAGGGCGCGTACTCTTGCCAGCAGTACCCGGGGCCGTACGGGTTTGGCCAGGTAGTCATCGGCTCCGGTTTCCAGTCCGGCGACTTCGTCTATGTCTTCACCTAGTGCAGTCAGCATCAGAATCGGGCCTTCGTAGTTGGGGCGTACTTCGCGACATACAGATAGCCCATCTGTGCCGGGCAGCATCACATCCAGGATCACCAGGTCCGGGTTCTCTTCGATGATACGATTGACCGCGGTGTGTCCATCCATTGCGGTGCTAACGGTAAATCCCTGGGATTCCAGGTATTGCTGGACCAGTCGATTCAGGGATTCGTCGTCGTCAACGAGCAGCACGGTATGGGTGGATTTGGTCATAGGCGGATATAGGTTTAAACAATTACCACTTGATGAAATGGCTGGGGATTGAAATGGCAGAGGGGTTGGAATAACACTGGATCGGCGAGAATAGAGGAAGTTGGATGTTTGAAAGTATCAGTACTGTTGGCCTTTTGTAGTGCCTTTGTAGCAATGTGTGGCAGGGCGGTGCGCTAATCGCGTTTCTGTTTACAGTATCTGTACGAAAGCACAACGGAGATTGTGCCACATCGGACGTAAATTTGAGTTCCACATCAAACGAGGAACCTCAATGAATTTACACGCTTATGTTGCAGCTAAGACCGTATTCCCGGTTGTTGTTTCTGCAGCGCTACTAACCCTTACTGCCTGTGGTGGACAGCAGGCAGAGGATGCACCGGACTCACTCGTTGTAGAGCAGGGGTCAGAGGCGCTTAGTGAACCAGTACGGGTTCCCGATCGCGTGCCGCTTGTGGTGGGTGGCACCGATGTCATGCATGGTCGCTACCCGTTTATGGCGGCGATTCTTGATAGTAATGCTGGAAATCCCTCCAATGGCCAGTTTTGCGGTGGCTCACTGATTGCCAGTCGCTGGATTCTGACGGCGGCTCACTGTGTCGAGGATTCCAGGGCACGTGACGTCAGTGTTTTACTCGGTCAGCGCGACCTTCAAGGTCAGGGTGGAGAAGAAATCAGGGTGAGTCGCATTATTTCGCATCCTGACTATCAGTCAAATGGATACCCGGATCTGGCACTGCTGGAGTTGCAAAGTGCCAGCGCGGCAGCACCGATTTCACTGGCTTCGCGGGGAAACAATGAGCCGGTCGCTGGCGAGAATGCTGTGGTTACCGGCTGGGGTCAGATTTCTGAAAACGGTCCGGCAACTAACGAGTTGCGAGAGGCTCGTGTGCCAGTCGTGGCGCATTCAGTCTGTAACCGTGCTTACGGCGGTCAGATTGTTGAAGACGCGATGGTTTGTGCGGGTGGAAAGACCGATTCCTGCTACGGAGATAGTGGCGGGCCGTTATTCATTAGTCGACAGGATAAATTCGTACAGGCTGGTGTAGTAAGTTTTGGAGAACGATGCGGTCTGGAAAAGGTGCCGGGTGTCTATGCCCGGGTGTCGAGCTACTACGATTGGATAGCAGCCTATGCCGATGTGAACACTTCCGTTGGCAACCCTCCGCCAGTTGATAATCCTCCTCCGGTTGATAACCCGCCACCAGTGGCCAGTACCGATTTTCTGTACAAAGGAAAGCTGCGTGGCTGGGGCGCGTACGCTAATGAGCCACGTGATCCGGAAACAATCACACTGGAGGCAGGGCAGCTACAGGCTACGCTAAAGGTACCGCGCAATCGCAGATTTATCTTGTTTCTAGACCGTTTTGATCCGGCTACGGGCGAGTGGGAGGAAGTCGCAGCGGTTAATTCGCGACGAGGCGAGGCCGTTCTCGATCACTACGCCACAGCGGGTGAATATGGCTTTACTGTGATGTCGTTGAGCCGTGGTGGTCGCTATGAGTTGAAGGCTGTTTTGTCTCAATAGCAATTAGTTAAATAAGCATGCTGATGTCACCGG
This sequence comes from Chromatiales bacterium (ex Bugula neritina AB1), assembly GCA_001730015.1. Lineage (GTDB taxonomy): Bacteria > Pseudomonadota > Gammaproteobacteria > Granulosicoccales > Granulosicoccaceae. The sequence continues at coordinate 128,369 of MDLA01000103.1, forward strand.
GTAACGCCGGTGGCATCAGGCTGATTCGGGTTCACCTATAAAGGGAGCTCTGTTGTGTCTTTAATATCATCCATAACAAAGCTTGCAGAAATGTCTGATAACGGAACGCGGCTAATCAGTCTTTTGTAGAAGGTATCGTACGCCTTAACGTTCGTCAGTCGAACGCGCAGAATGTAGTCAAGGTCGCCACTCATTCGGTGTGCGCCAACAATTTCTGGAAGCTCACGCACGGCCGCAGCAAATTTTTCCAGCCATTCGGGTTCGTGTGCACTGGTTCGGACCAGGACAAAGGCCGTGAGCTCCAGACCGACCGCTTGCGGGTTTACCAGCGTCACCCTGCCGGAAATAATTTTGTTTTCTTCCATTTGCTTAATTCGCCGCCAGCAGGCGTTTCGCGAGAGATTCACCCTCGAGGCGACCTGCTCTACACTAGTAGAGGCGTCTTTTTGCAGATGGGTCAGTATCTGTCGATCTATTTTGTCAATTATTCCGTTCATAATGGGATATTATCCCAGGCAACCTGCTTTTAGGTGGGTTTTTTGAGATGTATTTTGCTCGCACTCAGTTACTATTGGCTCCTGATACAGGAGCAACTCAATGAACGACAAATATCGCGAAGCCAGCTTTTTTCAACGATTCAGTAATCACCCGGCAAGCGTTGGTGAATCGTATTTTGAACATATGCGGTTCGCCTGCTGGTTTTCCTTGCAGCTGCTTGTAGCCGGTGGTGCAGCGCTAGTTCATGCGATTATACCGCCATTGTTTGAACACACAGCCGGAAACCGGGTGCGAAGGCTGTTTAATACTATCGAAAAGCGCGATAGTCACTGATCAGACGGACACGATGGCGGCACAATTAGCAGATCGGATTGCTGTCGGGCACAATTAAACTGTCAGGGTGTACGATAAAGAAAATCAATTCACCTGATTAATATAAACAATTTGAGTTTATCTAGTGATACCTGCACCATGCTCGCTGCAAGGTCTGGCGTGAATCGTCAGGGCGACAGCCGGCTGTAAGGTGGTCGCTGGCAAAGCGGTTTAATTCTGGAAATTTTAGGATCTACAGAATCTGTCGAATCGAACAGATCATACAAAGGCAAATAGCAAGTGATAAATCAGTCCTCCGTGCGCATGGGTGTTGATATCGGTGGGACATTCACCGATGTGGTTCTGGAAGTGGGAACTGTACAATACTCGACCAAAGTGCTTACCACGTACAACGCACCTGAAGATGCAATTCTGGAAGCGATGCATCAGGCCTGTAGCAAAGCTGGTGTAACCGCAGCAGATATCGGGCAGATTATTCATGGTACAACGCTCGCGACCAATGCACTGATTGAGCGGCGCGGTGCCAGAACGGCGCTCATCACCACGGCCGGATTTCGCGATGTTATAGAAATGCGCACGGAATCGAGGTTCGAGCAGTATGACCTCAATCTGTGTTTGCCCGATCCGCTGCTGCCACGGCAGAATCGTTTTACGGTAGAAGAACGTATAGGTGCGAAGGGCGATATCCTCGTGGAAATCGATCGCGCAGAAGTCGAGGCGGTTGCCGAATCGATAAAAAAAGCCGGCTACACCAGTGTGGCGGTCGGGTTAATTCATTCCTACCAGAACGATGAACACGAAAAAATTATCAGAGAGGTACTCGCAGAACGCCTGCCGGATGTGATGGTGTCACTATCGAGCGAAGTATCGCCGCAAATGCGGGAGTATGAGCGCTTTAACACGGTTGTAGCCAATGCCTACATTAAACCTCTGATGAAAAGTTACCTCGGTCGGCTGGAAGGCAGGCTCAGCGAGCAGGGAGTGAGCTGCTCTATTTTTCTAATGCATTCCGGTGGTGGAATTATATCGATTGAAAGTGCCGCCGAGTTTCCAGTGCGCCTGGTTGAATCGGGTCCCGCTGGCGGAGCCGTGTTTGCCGCGCATATAGCCGCCCGTTACGGACTGGATAAAGTGCTGTCTTTCGATATGGGTGGAACCACTGCTAAAATCTGCCTGATAAAAAACCAGACCCCCAGGACTAGCCGAGTATTCGAGGTTGCACGTACCTACCGCTTCAAAAAAGGTTCGGGTATGCCTATATCGATACCGGTGATTGATATGGTCGAAATCGGTGCTGGTGGTGGATCTCAGGCCCATGTAGATGCAATGCGCCAGATACGTGTTGGACCGGAGAGCGCCGGCTCGGAACCTGGGCCCGCTTGTTACGGTAGGGGTGGAAGTAAACCTGCCGTCACTGATGCTGATTTACTGCTTGGTCGGCTCGACCCCGACAATTTTGCCGGTGGTTCTATAAAGCTCATTGCAGAGGAGTCTTCTCATGCTTTGACTGCTGAAGTGGGTCGGCCACTTGATATGGATATCACCACTGCTGCTTTCGGGCTTTCTGAAGTGGTTGATGAAAATATGGCCAATGCTGCGCGGGTTCACGCGGTGGAAAATGGCGAAGATCTCTCCGAATACACCATGATAGCCTTTGGCGGTGCCGCGCCACTACATGCTGCCCGTTTGTGTGAAAAACTGGGAGTTGAGCGATTGCTCGTGCCTGCCGGTGCAGGCGTTGGTTCGGCCATTGGTTTTTTGCGAGCCCCTTTCAGCTTTGAGGCAAATCGATCACTGTATATGCGTCTGGACGATTTTCAGCCGGAGACAATTCAGGGGTTGCTGCAGGAGCTTGAAGCAGAGGCGACGGGTTTTGTTCGACGTTGCGATCCGAATGCGCCGATTACCTCGGAGTTTAAAGTCTATATGCGCTACAGCGGTCAGGGATGGGAGATACCCGTTATCATTTCCGCAGAACAGGCGCGTGAGCCAAACGCAGAGACTTTTACACAACTGTTTGAGACGGACTACTCTGCACTGTTCGGCCGCACCGTTGATCGCATGGGAATTGAAATAACCGTGTGGGCGGTGAACGCCAGTACCCCGCCTGCACAGGCTGTACCGATAGAAGCGTTGCCTGATGAATCCAGAGCCGAAGAAAACTCTAGGCGATCACTTTATGACCCGGCATTGGGGGCCACGGTTCAGGCGGCAGTGGTACTCCGCGAATCGATGAAGCCGGGGTGTCGAGTTGATGGGCCGGCTATCATCACCGAAGATGAAACGACGATAATAGTATCGTCGAGCCGCACAGCCGTGGCGCAAATGGATGGCACCATAGATGTGATAGAAAAAGCAGCTGCCAGCAAGGCTTAGGAGATCGACATGGTTAACAATGCAGGTGGCGCCAAAACGGATAACGTTGCACATCAGGTGATGTGGAATCGATTGATTTCGGTTGTCGAGGAACAGGCGCAGGCATTGGTGCGTACCGCTTTTTCTACTTCAGTACGTGAGGCCGGAGATCTGTCTGCCGGTGTGTATGATGTTGATTGTCGCATGCTTGCCCAGGCGGTTACGGGAACACCGGGGCACGTGAACGCAATGGCTGATTCGGTCGGCCACTTTGTGCGTCGAATCGGGCGTGATAATATTTTTGAAGGCGATGTTTATATCACCAATGATCCCTGGGAAGGGACAGGCCATTTGCACGATATAACAGTCGTGACGCCATCCTTCTATAATGGCAGTCTGGTCGGTTTTTTTGCTTGTACTGCGCACATCGTTGATATCGGCGGTCGAGGTTTCGGAGCGGATGCTGCATCGATTTATGAGGAAGGGTTGTACCTGCCGGTTATGAAATTTGCAGAACGTGGCTCGGTTGATATGACTCTGGTGCATATCGTAAGGGGCAACGTGCGTGAACCGGATCAACTGATAGGCGACATCTACGCGCTGGCCACGTGTAACGAGATCGGGCATCGGCGTCTGTTTGAAATGATGAGCGAATTCAACATAACAAACCTGGACGATATAGCCGGGTTTATTCTGGAAAATTCGCGCCGTGCAACCATCGAGCGCATTGCTGCATTGCCTCAGGCATCAGCCAGTGGCGAGATGACTATAGACGGTTATGCCAGTCCTATCGATCTAAAAGTGAAAGTTGATATTCGTGAAGATCGTATCCTTTGCGACTTTGACGGAACCTCGGGTGTAGATAAAAAAGGTATTAATGTCCCGCTGGTCTATACCAAGGCCTATGCGTGTTATGCGCTCAAATGCGCAATTGCACCGGAAATACCGAATAACGCTGCTTCACTTGCACCATTCGAGATTTCAGCCCCGGAAAATACCATTGTAAATGCCTTGCATCCTGCGCCGGTCGCATTGCGACACGTTATCGGCCATATGATACCTGATACAGTCTATGGCGCCCTGGACAAGATATTGCCGAATCTGGTCCCGGCTGAAGGGGCTGGTACATTATGCAATTTCCAGGTTTCTTTGCGTCCCCGTACTGACGAGGTCGCGCCGGATGACGCTGTCAGGGCCGAGGTGCTGACATTTAATTCCGGTGGCTCCGGCGCGCGACCGGGCTCTGATGGTTTAAATGCCACCGCATTTCCCTCGGGGGTGATGACCATGCCGATCGAAGCGACGGAAAATACCGGCCCTATTGTTATCTGGCGTAAGGAGTTACGTCCGGACAGTGGCGGTGCCGGTAAGTATCGTGGTGGCCTGGGTCAGTATATGGAAGTGGGTGCCAATGAAGGCCATGAGTTTGATTTTCAGGCAATGTTTGATCGAGTAGACTACCCGGCACGCGGCAGGCAGGGCGGCATGAGCGGCGCTCCAACAACCATTGCTCAGGATGATCAAACGCCTATGAAAGGAAAAGGCAAGCAGTTTGTCCCGCATGGACGGCGTGTGATGCTCGCGTTTCCAGGCGGCGCTGGTTATGGCGATGCCAGCGAGCGAGATCCCGCACTGGTTCGTCGCGATCTGGCGCGTGGTTACATATCGCGTGAAGTAGCCCGGCGTGACTACGGATTCAGTGATGCCGATATCACTGCAGTTCTTGATGCGGTTGAACGGGGTGAGGAGTTGTAGAGATCCGGTCCGGCACTTCAATAGTCATAAAATATATTCGGATAGGCTCATACTGGCGCAACGGAATTTAGATAATCAATGAACTACGCAGCCTCTCGATTAAGCGCCGTTCGCCCGTCTGCCTCGATGGCAGTGAGCGGCCGCGCTAAAGCTCTGAAAGCGCAAGGCCACGATGTCATAGATCTAGGTCTTGGCGAACCAGACTTCGACACACCTTCGCATATTATAGAGGCGGCTTATCGAGCGGCGGTGGATGGTCAGACACGCTATACACCAACTGACGGGTCAGTCGCGCTGAAAGATGCAATTAGTTCAAAGTTCGAGCGAGAAAATGGATTGAGCTTCAGAGCTGACGAGATAATAGTGTCCAACGGTGCCAAGCAGGTAATATTTGATGCACTGATGGCGACCCTTGAAGCTGGCGACGAAGTTATATTGTGTGCCCCTCACTTCGATACTTATCAGTCGATGTCACTTGTTCTGGCAGCGAATCTGGTACTGATGCCGTGCGAAGCCAGTGCCGGTTTTAGAGTAACGCCGGAACAGCTGGACGCCTCTATATCCCATAAAACCCGTTGGCTTTTTTTGAATCTGCCCTCGAATCCGGCCGGGGCCATGTACAGCAGGGAGCAGCTTGCTGAGCTCGGCGAAGTGATAGCCCGTTACCCCGATGTACTGGTGTTATCTGATGAAATCTATGAACATATTACCTTTGATAATCTGAAGTTCACTTCATTCCTTGCCGCATGCCCGCATTTGAAAGAACGCACCCTGACCGTTAATGGTGTGTCTAAGGCCTATGCCATGACCGGGTGGCGGATCGGCTATGGGTGTGGTCCTGCAGGCCTTATCTCGGCGATGACGAAAGTACAATCACAAATCAGTTCAGGTGCCAGTGCTATCTCGCAAGCGGCATCTGTGGCTGCATTGAACGGCCCGCAGGATGACGTACTGAGATTTCGCCAGGCGTTTCAACAGCGTCGCGATCTGGTTGTCAATGCGGTGGAAAAGATCTCCGGTTTGACGCTTGATCCACCGGGTGGTGCTTTTTACACGCTGATTGGTTGCGAGCGGTTTATAGGATCCAGGCGACCGGATGGAGAAATCATTGATAACGATGTAGCGTTCGCGAACTATCTGCTGGACGATGCACTGGTCGCAGCAGTTCCGGGAAGTGCCTATAACCTGAGCCCGTTTGTCAGGCTTTCGACAGCATCGTCTGAGTCTCTACTGTCGCAGGCCATGCAGCGAATAGACGCGTCTGTGGCGAAATTGTTAACCCCTGAAACTGGTGAATAACCCTGATGAAAAAAATCGTACTGACCGGCGCGGGAGGCCGCCTCGGTTCCTACCTGCGCGAACCGCTTACAAAATTGTGTGACACGGTTGGTGTCATCCGATCTAATGGATAACCTGGGTGAGCTCTATCCGGGGGAAACTTATGTGAAGGCTGATCTGGAAAGCTTCGGTGAAATCACTCGCTTGCTGGATGGCGCTGATATGGTTGTACATTTTGGTGCTATCGGTGATGAAGCCCCCTTCGATACTATTTTAGGCCCAAATATTATCGGTGCTTACAATATATGGGAGGCAGCCTATCAAAATGGTGTTCGCCGGGTGGTCTATGCCAGTTCGATCCATGCTGTCGGAATGCACTCAAAAATGGACTATATCGATAGCGATGTTCCTCATAAGCCCGATACCTTTTATGGATTAGCCAAGTGCTTTGCCGAGGATCTCGCCAGTCTTTATTGGGACAAACGTAAAGTTGAATCCGTTTGCATGCGAATATTATCTTGTGCTCAAGTGAGCAGTGCGCGCGCGCTCGGCAGCTGGCTTTCCTATGATGACCTAATTCAACTGGTTGAGCGATCGATCAATACGCCGACCACCGGATTTACCGTTGTCTATGGTGTATCTGACAATGACCGTGCACCGGTGGATAATGCTCGAGCAAACTACCTTGGTTATAAACCGAAAGATAACGCCGAGCAGTTTGCGAAAGCTATGCTTGCAGATGAACCGCTTCAGGATCTCAATGATCCCGCGCATCACTGTCGCGGCGGGCCCTTTGCTTCAGTGCCATTGGGCGAAAGTGGTGTAGCATCAATGAACATTATCGACGATAAAAAAATCACGTAGGTGATATTAGAGGGGTAATTAATTGTCGTTTAATGTCATTCTTACGGGTACAGCGACTGCAGAATGTGTGGGATAATCAGGCCGCCCCAGGCGCATCGCAATGGCAGCTGAAGTGTTCTGGCAACCCGATTTTCACAGCCAATTCCTACAGAGAGCAAGTTTATGAAACAGAGAATTCTGAAATCCCTTGTTGCATTGAGCCTGACGGCGACAACAGGCAGCGTTTATGCGGCCGAAGTTAAGCTAGGCGTTTTTCTGGGTTTTACCGGGCCAATTGAATCATTGGTTGCCAATATGGGCCCTGCTGCAGAGCAGGCTATCAAGGAAGTCAGCGAATCCGGCAGATTTCTGGCTGGTACTACCGTATCTGCTGTGCGTGCTGATACCACCTGCATTGATTCCGCAGCGGCCACGGCGGCCATTGAGCGACTGATCACATCTGACAAGGTATCCGGTGTGATTGGTGGTGACTGTTCCGGTGTCACAACCGCAGCACTTACCAATGTCGCTGTGCCGAATGGCATGGTGATGTTCTCACCATCAGCCACTTCACCAGCGCTGTCAACTGTTGAAGACGGCGGCCTGTTTTTCCGCACAGCACCTTCAGATGCGCGTCAGGGCGTGGTCATGACACAGGTTATTATGGACCGCGGAATAAAAGAAGTAGCGGTTACCTATACTAACAATGACTACGGCAAGGGTCTGGCAGATGCGTTCCAAACATCATTCGAAGCCGCCGGCGGCAGTGTAACAATATCTGCAGCTCATGAAGACGGAAAAGCTGATTACTCAGCAGAAGTTGGCGCACTGGCATCAGCTGGTGGTGAAGCGCTGGTTGTTGCCGGTTATCTTGACCAGGGCGGCAAAGGTATTATTCAGGGCGCACTCGATACCGACGCATTTGAAACTTTCGTTCTTCCTGACGGCATGGTAGGGGATGCGTTGCCAGCGGCGATCGGTCCCGATTTGAACGGCTCGTTTGGTCAGGCACCGGGAACTGATAGTGAAGGTGCTGGCAAGCTCGTTGAAATGGCAGAAGGTTACGATGCCTCATCTCCTTTTGCTGCGGAAAGCTATGATGCAGCAGCACTGATTATGCTCGCGATGCAGGCAGCCGGTTCCAGTGATCCTGCTGACTACAAAGAAAAAATCTTTGATGTTGCGAACGCACCCGGAGAGCAAATTCTTCCCGGTGAACTTGAGAAAGCGCTTAATATTCTAGGCGCTGGTGGTGAAATCGATTACGTTGGCGCGTCTAACGTTGAACTGATTGGCGCAGGTGAGAGCGCTGGTAATTATCGTGAAATAGAAATTAAAGACGGAGCATTGGCGACGGTTAAATACCGATAGGTCAGTAAGACCCCGCAAAACGGCCCGAATTTTCGGGCCGTTTTGCGTATCTGCCTCGAAAAACATTCCAGTGCGCGATTTATCAGGAATTTGAACCTTAATGATAAAAGTTGAGCAGCTTACGAAGCTTTTCGGGGGATTTACAGCGGTGAATGGTGCTTCGCTTGAAATCGCGAAAGGATCCATAACCGGGCTTATCGGCCCTAACGGTGCCGGTAAGACAACCTTGTTTAATGTGGTTGCCGGTGTACATAAGCCAACTACGGGGAATGTATATCTGGATGGAGAAGATATTACCGGCTTGCCGCCGCACGAGCTATTCCATAAAGGTATGTTGCGTACCTTCCAGATTGCTCATGAATTCTCCACACTGACCGTTAGGGAGAATCTGATGATGGTGCCCGGCCATCAGGCCGGTGAATCTCTCTACGATGTCTGGTTCAAAGGAGCGCAGGTTCGAGCGCAGGAGAAACAGGTAGCAGAGAAAGCCGACGAGGTTATCGATTTTCTGCAAATCAAACAGGTTGCAGATGAGCTGGCGGGAAATTTATCCGGTGGACAGAAAAAACTGCTGGAGCTCGGACGTACCATGATGGTAGACGCGAAAGTAGTGTTTCTCGACGAAGTTGGAGCCGGTGTTAACCGGACGCTGCTTAACTCAATTGGCGATGCAATTGTCCGGCTTAATCGTGAACGAGGGTACACTTTCTGTGTTATCGAGCACGATATGGATTTCATTGGCAAGCTGTGTGATCCGGTAATCGTTATGGCCGAGGGTGCGGTGCTTGCTAAAGGCAGCCTTGATGAAATAAAGGCTAATGAACAGGTTATCGAGGCTTACCTTGGTCGCGGTTTAAAGAACAAGGCTGCATCATGAGCTATCTTGTCGGCGAAGGGATGACAGGCGGTTATGGCGGGGCTGATATTCTGCACGATTGCACTATTGCCGCTGAAAAAGGTGAGATTGCAGTAATTGTCGGTCCTAACGGCGCCGGTAAATCGACGGCGATGAAAGCCATATTCGGAATGTTGAATATCCATACGGGCAGGGTGGTCCTCGATGGTGATGATATCACCGGGCTATCGCCACAGGATAGGGTCGGCAAAGGAATGGCGTTTGTTCCTCAAACCAATAATGTATTTCCTTCCATGTCCGTTGAAGAGAATCTGGAGATGGGTGCTTTTCTTCGTCGCGATGATATCAATGCCACAATGGAACAGGTGTTCGAATTGTTCCCGATTCTTAGAGTTAAGCGCAATCAGAATGCCGGGGAATTGTCCGGCGGGCAGCGGCAGCAGGTCGCCGTTGGCAGAGCATTGATGACTCAGCCTAAATTACTCATGCTGGATGAACCTACTGCCGGTGTCTCTCCTATTGTGATGGACGAATTGTTCGATCGAATTATAGAAGTGGCCAGAAGTGGTATTTCTATTTTAATGGTCGAGCAAAACGCGCGGCAGGCGCTGAATATTGCCGACAAAGGTTACGTGCTGGTGCAGGGCAGGAATAGATATACCGATAGCGGAGAAGCATTGCTCAATGATCCGGAAGTTCGCAAGAGCTTTCTGGGAGGCTGATGATGGAAAATTTCTTGAACGCCTTTGCGTTGATATCAAACTTTGTACTGGTACCCGCAATCGCCTACGGCAGTCAGCTTGCACTTGGCGCGCTGGGGGTCACTCTGGTTTTCGCCATCCTGCGTTTTTCGAATTTTGCTCACGGTGACACCATGGCTTTCGGCACCATGATTACTATTCTGGTGACGTGGTGGTTCCAGTCGATTGGTATCAGTCTCGGGCCACTGCCGACCGCTTTGTTGGCTTTGCCGTTTGGAATTGTTGCGTGCGCCGGCTACTTATTGCTGAGTGATCGGCTGGTGTATCGCTTTTATAGAAAGCAGCGCGCTGAGCCGGTGGTATATCTGATTGCCTCGGTTGGTTTGATGTTTGTGACCAATGGCCTGGTCCGCTTTATTATCGGCCCTGATGATCAGCGCTTTGCCGATGGCGAGCGTTTTATTATTCGTGCACGTGAATTCAAGCGCATAACGGGCTTATCTGAAGGTATAACGATAAAGGTAAGCCAGGGTATTACGGTTGTCACAATGATTCTCGTTGTGGTTGCCTTGTTCTGGTTCTTGAACAAAACACGGTCTGGAAAGGCAATGAGGGCCTATTCCGACAATGAAGATCTTGCCCTATTATCCGGAATAAACCCTGACAGAGTAGTTGCGATAACCTGGATTCTGGCGGCAGCGCTGGCTACTATTGCCGGTACGCTTTACGGGCTCGACAAATCCTATAAACCCTTTACCTATTTCCAGCTGTTGTTGCCAATATTTGCGGCAGCTATTGTCGGCGGGTTGGGAAATCCTGTGGGCGCGATTGCCGGTGGATTTGTGATCGCATTTTCAGAGATATTTGTTACCTACGCCTATAAAAAATTCGCATCTTATGTATTGCCGGATGAGTGGAGTACAGGGGGGTTGTTGCAACTGTTATCTACGGACTACAAGTTTGCAGTGAGCTTCATGATTCTGCTATTGGTGCTGCTATTCAGGCCAACCGGGATATTCAAGGGGACGGGGGTATGAAAAGCATTTTTCGCCACGTATTTCTGTTTGCGATAATGGCGGGGCTGATCGTTCTGGTCGGGCAGATTCAAAGCTGGAATGTGGCACTTTCCATTTTAAATCTCTGTCTTATTTCAGCAATCATGGCACTTGGCGTAAATATGCAGTGGGGTTATGCCGGGCTTTTTAATGTTGGAGTGATGGGGTTTGCAGCACTTGGCGGGTTGGCGGCAATGCTGATCTCGATGCCGCCGGTGCATGAGGCGATTGCCGCTGGTGGCAAGGGCGTGCTGTTTAGCTTGCTTATACTTATTGCCATCATTGTTTTGTCGGTATTTATTTATCGCAAAATATCGTTTCCGCCGGTCCGTATGACGCTAGTGGTTATTATTGCGATTGTGGGCTTTTTCCTTATGCGTTCGGTACTTGACCCGGCGACCGCTGCCATAGAAAAAGTCAGCCCGGCAGCGACAGGTTATCTCGGTGGATTCGGTTTGCCTATAATTATTGCCTGGCCTATAGGTGGCATTCTGGCCGGTGCTGTGGCCTGGCTCGTTGGGAAAATCACGCTCGGCCTGCGAACGGATTACCTGGCTATCGCGACGCTTGGGATATCAGAAATAATAGTGGCTGTGTTAAAGCATGAAGACTGGATGACACGTGGTGTAAAGAATGTTACCGGCCTGCCTCGCCCGGTTCCCTATGAAGTGAATCTGCAAAACGCCGATTGGTTTTTATCGCTGGCCGGTCGCTTTGGCGCTGATCCGGTAACGTTCTCAAGTCTCTTCGTAAAGTTATGTTATGCCGCACTGTTCGCTGTTGTATTGTTGATCGTGCTTTATTTATCGGAGAAAGCGCTTCGCTCACCCTGGGGCCGCATGATGCGCGCAATTCGCGATAACGAAGTGTCAGCCAGCGCGATGGGAAAAAATATAAAAGCCCGGCACTTGCAGGTATTTATTCTTGGATCCATCGTGGTCGGTATTGCCGGGGCGATGCTCACAACGCTCGACGGGCAACTGACCCCTACTGCTTACCAGCCTTTGCGTTTTACATTTTTAATCTGGGTGATGGTAATTGTTGGAGGCTCCGGAAATAACTGGGGTGCTGTGCTGGGTGGTTTCGTTATCTGGTTCTTCTGGATCGAGGCTGAGCCACTGGGCTTGTGGCTGATGGATGTCCTGACGTCCGGAATGGATAGCGAAAGTGCGCTGCGGGCGCACCTGCTTGAATCTGCGGCGCATATGCGCCTGATGACGATGGGCCTGATTTTGTTGCTAACCCTGCGTTTCAGCCCTCGTGGTTTGCTTCCGGAGAGAAGCTAGGTCGATCTGCACGGGAAGGGCGCACACAAGGTATAGACGTGGATAGCTATCAGCAGTTTGCTGAACCATTTGACGAGCCGATTGCGTATCGCAAACGAGTTCGCGATTATTATCTGGCACTGGGTTACCCCACACCCTATCGATGGGCGCATTACAGTAGTGTGCCCTTTGCTCCATTGCAGAAACGTCTGAATGAGTGCTCGATCGCAATCGTAACGACTGCTGCACCTTATAAGTCTGATGCAGGTGACCAGGGGCCGGGTGCGAATTATAACGGTGCTGCCAAGTTTTATTCGGTATATCAAATGGAAAGCTCTGGCTCGCCGGATTTACGTATTTCGCATATTGCGTACGATCGTAAGCATACTGAAGCGACGGATTGCAACAGCTGGTTTCCATTGCGACAGCTGCATGCTATGGCAGACAGAGGTGAAATTGGTCAGGTTGCCCCGCGTTTTTTTGGTCTGCCGACCAATCGCAGTCATCGCACTACTCTGGAGGTCGATTGCGTCGAATTGCTTAAGCAGGTGCAGCAGGACTCAGTTGACGCCTGTGTACTAGTGCCGAATTGCCCGGTGTGCCATCAATCTGTTAGTCTGGCAGCGCGGTTTCTGGAGTGTGCCGGAATTTCGACGGTAGTGATGGGCTGTGCGCGTGACATTGTTGAATTTGTCGGAGTGCCTCGTTTGCTGTTCAGTGATTTTCCGCTGGGGAATGCGGCGGGTAAGCCTCACGATATAGAATCGCAAAAGCAGACTCTGCAATTGGCTCTGCAACTGCTGGTTCAGGCACCGGCGGCGCGAACTACTGTGCAATCGCCTCAGCGTTGGAGTGATGACCCAGACTGGAAACTGGATTTTTACAATCTGGAGCGAATACCAGAGTCGGAGTTAATACGCTTGCGCCAGCAATTTGATGAACAGAAGCGAGCAGCGCGAGGGGTAACAGGTTGAAGCAGGAGTGGTCCGGGCCTTGGTATTACTCGTGTAAAGACAGTGCTGCATTTGCGAGAGTCTGTTTGTAGGCCACTTTGCACTGTGCTTCCAGAACACGGAATGGCGCATGGTAATTTGCCATTTTCCCCCGATGCATCTTGCATTGTGCATCCAGCCATTCCTGATTGTCACCACCCTCCCGAGCTGCCGCACAGGCCAGTCGGGCTTGTGCTCGATCAGCAAATACGCGACGCAGAGCTTCTCTGGCATTCAGGCATTGCTGGGTATCGTTTTCGGTCGCTTTCATATAGTTGTGGCCGGGCAGCGGCGCCGAGATATCGTAGCCGCAGTTCCTGGCCCGTTGTGCCAGCGAACCTTTAGTGAGATCGTAGTGAATTGCAGCGGCCTGACTGCATTTGTGCCAGGCAGAAGCATTGCAGTCGCCAGTGTTTTCAACCAGTTTTGCAAGATTGGTATGCCAATAGGCCCCGAGACGGGTGCACGATGAATCGGCATATGCGGAGGTCGGTATCGACCCGCACAGCACGAGCACAATAGCGCATAACGAGCCAACAACAGGTAAACAGGACAGGATTCTGCTCATGCGAGTTACTAACGATCCGATGACGGGTTACTGGGTTGGTAACGGCGATCGTTTAGAAAACTTGTATGAGATACCGCCCAAAATTGAGTTGGGTAAATTGTGGTGTATGCTGCAATACGAGGTACATAGGATCAACATCGTTACCGTCAGTTTCCACGGTGTATCACCGGGGTTTAGCTGTATTGTCGTCCCACGGTGGAACGGGCGTGAATTTGTCAATTAAAAAATCGATAAATGCTCGCACCCTGATGCTGAGGTGACGACGATGAGGGTACACCGCAAGTATATTCGAACTGTCATGTGTATGTTCGGTTAAAAGGGGTACCAGTTCTCCGGAATCCAGTGAAGGTTGGGTTACGAAGGTAGCGAGCCTTGCAATTCCAATGCCTGCTTTTACAGCTTCATGAAGTGCTGATGCACTGTTGGTTCGGAAATTTCCGTCGATGCTGAGCACTTTTATATCTGCGCCATCGTGAAACTGCCAATCGTTGAAATGATGGATCGACGAATGCGTCAGGCAGTTGTGATTTAACAGATCATCCGGATGCAATGGTGCGCCGAACTTTTCGATATACGACGGTGCTGCGCAAATCACTCGTTTGTTGGTGGCGAGTTTGCGGCTGATCAGTGACTGATCGAGTACTTCTTCGCTAATCAGAATCGCCAGGTCTATGTGCTCGCTGATCAAATCTACCTGTCGTTCCGTTAGAGAAAGCTCCACGCGTAGTTCGGGGTGCAATGCCATAAACTCCGGCATGATCTTGCATAGCTGGGTACGTGCGAAGGCCGAGATGGCTGTCACATTGAGGGTGCCGGTCACCCGGCTTTGCAACGCGGTGACTTCCAACTCGGCCTGCTCGATATCCACCAGTATGCTACGGCAACTCTCCAGGAAGATACTGCCTTCATCGGTGAGTCTCAGGCTGCGGGTGGTGCGCTGGAATAATCGAACAGACAGTCGATCTTCCAGTCGTGAAATCAACTTGCTGACCGCAGATGGTGTCAGATCAAGTTCACGAGCGGCCGCAGAGAAACTGCCAAGGGTAGCTACCCGCGAGAAAACCACCATTTCGTTGTAACGATCTTGCACAGGAATTCCGAATGTTGTTTTTGATGTGAATAGTATTCACAGGTATTGTTGGCGTGAATGGATTGTAACCACACGGCAATGTTATAAACTGACAGCCGTCAGAGACGAAAGGACCCACAATGATTTCAAAATCTCCCACTACCGCGCCGGTAGCCGGGCAGGGAACCGATCAACTGGTGAACTCGACCAGGCGCCATGCCTTGTGTAGAAGATCACCGCTCAGAGTTGCCGGAATTTTTGTCGCTGAGTTTTTTACCGTGTATGCGCACGGCGCCAAGCGAGCAACATTTCGTGCCTGACACCGCAGTGTAAGTTGTTTTACCGGGCAATTGTGCATGTGCAGTTGTTTCAGGTAGTTGTTTCAGACCAATTGCTCCAGCTGTTTAGTATTATCAGTAGCTATGCTAGTAAATTAAGATATTCCTCCAGCCTCCTGTGGCAGCGTACAGAATACATCTGACTGCCACAGGCTTTTTAATTTTCCCATATAAACCTTTAAAGCCACGCTAAGCGGGATGCGATGAGGTCCCGGCCAAGGTATGGTGCTCTGTTACCGGATTTCGTTGCAGGATTTTGTCTCCTAAAACTAACAGGCACGGGGTGAGCAGCAACGTTAGAATAGTTGCAAATGCTAATCCGCCAGCGATTGCACTGGCCAGTTGCGTCCACCACATGGTTGATGGTGCGCCAAACTCAATAATGCGGCGAAACAGATCAATATTCAGCGACAGTACCATCGGCATGAGTCCGAGAATTGTGGTTATAGCAGTGAGGAATACCGGCCGAAGTCGCAATAGGCCTGTCCGCAATGCGGCATCGCGAGGAGAATGTCCATCGGTGCGGAATCTGTTATAGGTGTCTATCAGAACAATATTGTTGTTAACGACAATACCTGCCAGAGCGATAATACCCAGGCCGACCATCACAATGCCAAACGGCTGGGCAGTGATGATTAAGCCCAGGAGTACACCTGAGGTGGAAAAAACAATCGCACTGAGCACCACGATTGTTTGAAATATACTATTGAACTGAACAATCAGGCAAAGTGCCATAAGAAAAATAGCGGCGGCGAAAGCTTTGACCAAAAACAGCATGGTTTCCATTTGATCTTCGTTTTCACCAGTAAAATTTATGGTGATGTCCGGATCGACAGGGCCGTCGCTCAGGGCTTCCTGTAAGGCCTTAAGTTGATCCGTGGGTAGCCGGCCTTCTGCTACGTCTGATTGCACCGTTATTACGCGGCGTGTATTAACGCGGTTGACTGTGCCGGTTTTAGCCGCAGGCTCCAGCGTTACAAAGTTGGTAATGGGGATCATGCCGCTGGCGGTTGGCACCCGTAGTTGATCGAGCTGTTGCAGTTTGCGTTCACCAAGCGGGAAGCGCACGCGAATATCCAGCTCTTCATCTGAATCATCAGGGCGATACCCGGCAACCCGTATACCGTTGGTCACCATTTGCACCGCGTTGCCAAGCAGAGCAACATCGGCACCGTAGCGAGCGGCCTGTTCGCGATCGACTTTTAAACGCCATTCTATACCGGGTAGCGGCAGGTTGTTTTCGCTATCCACGAAGCCTCCTACTTCTTTCATAACCTGTTGCACATAGGCTGTGGCGGCCGGTAGCTTTTCAGATTTGCTGGAGCTGATCTCAATGTTGATCGGTTTTCCGGAGGCAGGGCCGTCTTCCTGCTCGCGAAATTCTATAACGACACCGGGTATATCATCGGTTAGTGTGCGCATCTCCTCCATAATGACCCGTGCCTTGCGGCGCGTATTCCACTCTATGAATTCAAGCTGAATCACACCTATTACATCGGCAGACAGGCCCGGTTCGCCGGTCACGCCGCCCATTGATTTAGCGTATACAGATTTTATTTCCTGCATTGGCAGCAGTCGCTCTTCCACGCTGCGAACAATGCGGTCTTTTTCGACCATTGATAAATCGCCGCGCGCGTGAATCTGAACCTGTGCAATTTCGGGTTCCGTATTCGGGAAAAACACCACGCCATTGCCTAGAAATGCATAGAGAACATAGGAACCGATCAATATTGAAATTGCAGCGATAAGTGTCAATGCGGGGACGCGCAACAGGGTGGAAAGAATGTGGCCATAAGTGCGGGTTAACGGGCTTAGTTTCTTTTGCGTTGTGTCTTGTGTACGCAGTCTGGTTTTGCTGCCACCAAAACTTCCGCCGAGTACTGGAATGAAAATCAAAGCCATACTGAGTGAAGCGAGCAGGCAGATGATCACTGTCATTGGCAGGAATTTCATGAATTGACCGACCATTCCAGGCCAGAATACTACCGGAAAAAATACCGCAAGAGTTGTAGCGGTCGAAGCTGCTATAGGCCACGACATGCGCTGTGCGGCAGCTTTGTAAGCTTGTCGTCGGGTCATGCCGTCATTCAGGTTTCGATCGGCTAGTTCAATAACCACAATAGCGCCATCGACCAGCATACCGACAACCAGTATCAGGCTGAATAATACCACTACATTCAGGGTGAACCCGATACTGTTTAAAACCAGGATGCCTGCTAAAAATGAACCCGGAATAGCTAGTCCTACCAGTAGCGCCGAGCGCACGCCGAGTGCCGCGATGATGACGATCATAACCAGTATGACACCCGACAGTATATTATTTTGCAGATCACTGAGCATAGTGCGGATCTGTTTTGATTTATCCTGGTGGAAACCGACTTTTATAGAATCGGGCCAGAAAGCTTGCTGCTCGGTGACCAGGTCGCGGATCGCCTGGTTGGTTTCAATAATGTTAGCGCCGATACGTTTAGAAACTTCCAGTCCCAGCGCTGGCTGACCGTCCACTCGGGCAAATCCTTGCGGGTCTTTAAATGTGCGGCTCACAGAGGCGACGTCTGCAAAGGTGATTACCGTATCATCGGTTACTTTGACTGGCATCGTCAGGATATCCTGAATATCTTCAACAACACCTGGAACCTTCAGCACCATACGTCCGGCGCCGGTATCGATTGCGCCGGCGGCAACAAGTAAATTATTGTTGCTGATCAGTCCGAAGAGCTCATCGTAGCGTACCTGATAAGTTTCCATCACTGCCGGGTCGACAACGATCTCCAGCACCTCCTCACGCTCGCCTCCAATATTGACCTCGAGCACGCCGGCCTGTGCTTCGATTTTTTCTTTTAGATTGCGCGCTATCTGCAGCAGACTGCGCTCTGGTACGGGGCCGGAAAGAGAAACCGTTAGCACCGGAAAAAGCGCTACATTGATTTCCTGTACGACTGGATCATCGGTATCGCCCGGCAGCTTTGATTTCGCTATATCGACTTTCTCACGCACATCTGCAAGTGCGACACCTGGATCGAAGCCAGCATCGAATTCCAGCATGACAGAGCCATGCCCTTCAGAGGCGGTACTGGTAATTTCCTTAACGCCGGGGATACTCTGCAGCTCGGTTTCCATCGGGCGTATCAGCAGGCGTTCACTGTCTTCCGGTGAAATGCCTTCATGACTCATTGACACATAGATGATCGGAATCGCAACGTCAGGTTCCGCTTCCTTGGGAATAGATAAATACGAAAGTACGCCGCTGAAAAGGAAAAAAATCAATATAAGCAGAACTGCTCGATTGCGCCCGAATGCCGCCTCTATTATTGCGTTCATACTAGTGCACTTTATTCATGGATTCTTCGACGGCCTGCACTTTTTCCCCGGCGCTGACAAATCCCTGACCCAGAGTGATCACCGTGATATCGTCCGGTATGCCGGTCACCCATGCACCCCGGCTTTGGGTTTTAACTACTTCAACAGTATGGAAAACCACTTCGCTATTTTCATTGACGGCCTTGATTCCCAGAGTGCCATCTTCGTCGAGCGCTAGAATCGCGGGTGACACCAGATGGGCCTGCAGGGTTTCAACGGGAATTCGGATTTCTGCACTGACACCGGTCAGGGCCTGCCCGGGTGGATCAGTGATGAGTACCTCTATGCGAAAACTACGTGATGCAGGGTCTGCCATGGAAGCTATGTAGTGTACGTCACCGGTTAATATTTCTCCGGTAATCAACTCAACTGAGGATTCCGTTCCGATTCGAACATCCGTGATATTCTGTTGCGGTACGTTACCGGTTATGAGTAACTGGCTGTTGTCGACCAGAGTGGCGATTTGCGTACCACGGTCTACAAAGTCACCTGTTTCAATGTCGATATCCTCGATTATCCCGTCGATTGAAGCGATCAGCTTTGTGTAGGAAATTTCAAGCTCTGCAGCTTTTAGCTGGGCGCGCGACGCTTCAAGTTTTGCTGCCGAAGATTCCAGATTGTATTTTGATTGCAGCCCCTGTTTCTGGAGCTTCCTCGCTGCTTCGTATTCGTTGGTGGCTTGTACCGTGCTTGCTCTGGCGACAGCGAGCAATGCCTCTCGGTTATCTATAGATAGCCTGGCGATTACATCTCCCTGTTTAACCCGCTGACCTTTACGGACGTTGAGCGCTTCCACACGACCGTCTGTTTCCGCTTTCAAGTGCATTATCTTAAGTGGTTCAGCCTGCCCCTGCACGATCACTTCGCGCGTTATGAACTGCGAAGACTGGCGACGCGTCTGAACCTTCATTGCGGTGATTTCGCGCGCTACTGTCGGTGTGGTTTTCTCGGGGGGCTTTCCGGAGCCGGGCTGACCGCTCAGCATCCACAAAAAAAGAGTGATGACCGCGCCAAGCGCTATTAACATCGATTTATTCATTGTTGCTTATCCATAACCGTGACTGCATAGGGAGCCAGGTGGCTACTGGCATTACGTTGTATCTGCACGGCAGTGGTGGGTTGCATTAACACCTGAAAACATCATTAGCGGTAGTTGTCGCGTCTCGGCAGTGTTGACAAACCGGTAATGCCCTCGTGTTTTTGCTTATCAGTATTGAAATGAAGCTGGATGTCAGGATCCGGTTAGTCGCGGTTATAATTTGATCACCGGTCGCAGTTAGTGCCCGTCCATAAACCGGGGTGTAGCGAGGGTCACTCAGGTGCATGAGATTTCATCTATCACATTAGGGCGTTTAGTCATTCTAAATAACTACATGTAATCGGTGAAAGATCGCGTGACCTGAGGGATCCGCAGTAGCGCTGGTTTATGGATGGACACTAGTTATTAAGATAGTGTGGTTAACGGAACATGCAAGGGGGTTGCGTTCGTTTTAACACTGGTCATCTATTGCGTCCAATGCATCTAACAGAGGTTTAAATTTGGGGCTCACCTGATTAACTACCTAGCCAGATTTTTATCCCACACGGCGCTGGTTATACTGCTGATGGCAGCCGTATCGTCCTGTGTTATTCCAGCTCACATCCAGGTGGACGGCAAAGCCAGGCGCCTTGGCTTTGAACGGGCTGAAGTAGGTGGAAATTTGTTCCGGCATGTTGTTTATAAAACACCGATGTCCAATCGGGATGCGCCGCTGCACGTCTATATCGAGGGCGACGGGATTTCATGGCGGTCGCGATATGTTATCTCAAATGATCCGACTCCCCGTGACCCTCTGATGCTTCAAATGATGGCGCTGGATAGCAGCGATTCCCTGTATGTGGGGCGTCCGTGCTATTTTGGCTATGCTCGTGACACAAATTGCCATTCAGATTACTGGACCTATGCCCGTTATTCTGACGAAGTGGTCAGCAGCATGGAGCGGGTTATCGCAAGTCAGGCCGATGGATATTCCTCGCTGGTCTTGATTGGCCACAGCGGCGGTGCGGCGTTGGCTCTGCTGCTCGCCGAGCGCCTGCGGAACGTGACGGCTGTGGTCACTGTGGCCGGTAACCTTGATGTCGCTGCATGGACCAGCCACCATCGTTATACCCCGCTATATCAATCGATCGACCCGGCATTGCAGCCCCCGTTGGCGGCGCATATCAGGCAGTTGCATTTGCTCGGGGGGCAGGATGAAGTGATTCCACCCAGGCTTGTAGGGGCCTGGCTATCGAAGCAGGTTTCTGCAGAGGTGTGGCGATTTGATCAATACACCCATTCCTGTTGCTGGGTAGATGAATGGCCTCAGGTGTTGCAGTGGATTGATTCGGCAGAAATCGAAAATCGGCAGAGAATCAGGATGATCTGACTCAACTCAGGCAGATTCGTAAATCAGATTCTGCTGAGTTAATAGTGGCCACGCTAATCCAGACCCGCATCGATCAGCAGTTTAGGGTAATTGCTGAAGACGCCATCGACACCTTGTGCAAACAGCACTTGTGCATCTTCTATCGTGTTGACGGTATAACAATAAACTCCCAGTCCCGCACGGTGAAACTCATCGATAGTCGATTTTTCCAGTAGAGTGTTGTCCTGCAGGTGTAGATTGATCGCGCTGACTTCTTCAGTCAGTTGTTGCCAGTCGGGTGGGGCTACCAGGAAGAGAGAGGCTCGTGGTATGAATTCGATTTTCTCTGCGGCGCGAAGCAAAGCAGCATGGCTGAAACTTGAAATCACCATGTTGGGCAATGTGTGTCGACGGTGCAGTACCGCAGCGATCTGGTCAGTAGTGGGAATCTCCCAGCCGCTGCATGGCTTGATCTCGAGGTTGATCCCAAGATTCAGCGACTCACACAGGTTAAGGCAGTCATCGAGTGTGGCAATGCGCTCTCCGCGGTAGCGTTTGCTGAACCAGCTTCCGGTGTCCAGTTGCGCAAGTTCTGCCATACTCAGTTCAATTACCAGGCCTTGGCCATCGGTGCATCGATCAAGGTCGTCATCATGATGCAGTACAGGAATACCATCACTCGAAACATTTACATCGACTTCGATCCACTCGGCACCTTCGGCTGCAGCAAGTTCGATCGCGGCAATGGTGTTCTCGGGTGCATTGCCACTAGCGCCTCGGTGAGCAGTAATTCGTGGCATAGACTTCTGCTTCATTGTTCCGGAACCCCTTAGAAGTTGAGTCGGTAAGTGTCGCGGATGCGACACGACACTGATATGCTAGCGGATTTGAAATTATACGTCCCATTAGCAGGAGACAACAAATTTGACTGGTGAGTCCGACAATCTCCGAAAGTCCAGCCAGCCTATGTGGCGGCAGCTCATTCGGCTGTCGAATGATTCCGGATCGAGCTTGCAGAGTCAGCTCAGACGAGCGCTGGTTACGGCTATACTGGATGGGCACATTCCGCATCATCGGCCGTTGCCATCCTCCAGAGAACTGGCGAGGCAGCTCGGCGTCGCCCGTAACACAGTAGTACACGCTTATCAGCACCTGATGGATGAGGGCTACCTGATTGCCGAGGAGCGTCGCGGTTATTTTGTAAATACCGATCTTGTTAACAGCCGGATTTCCCGAGCGCCCAAACCGGTAGACAGCAACGCGGATCGACCGGACTGGCAGAGTCGCTTCCTGACGCGACCGTCGCTACAGAGAAATCTAGAACCTTCTTTGCGTGACTGGCGTGGTTTTGAATATGCGTTTACTGCCGGGCAGACAGATCCCGCCTTGTTCCCGATCAATGAGTGGCGGGAATGCTGTCGACAATCGCTGGCGGTTCAGGCGATCACCGACTGGATGCCGGATTCAGTAGACAACGACGACCCGCTGTTACTTGAGCAAATCCAGAACCGCCTGTTGCCGCCGCGTGGTCTGTGGGTGGGAACCGAGCAGATCCTGGTCACCATGGGGGCGCAGAACGCTTTGTACCTGTTGGCCAGGTTGCTCGTGAATACGGGTGACAAGGTGGGTTTTGAAGACCCGGGGTATCCGGACGCGCGCAATATTCTGGAGCTCAGGAATTGCCAGATGGTGCCATTGGCTATCGATGATGAGGGCCTGATCGTCGATAACCGCATCAATGAATGCAATATCGTTTACTGCACACCGAGTCATCAGTCACCTACCACCGCAACTATGTCGCTTGCGCGTCGGCAGGATCTGCTGCAGCGTGCCGGTCGACACGACATGCTCATTATTGAAGATGACTACGAAAGCGAGCTGAATTTTGCCGGTGCGCCGACTCCGGCGTTGAAAAGCCTCGATGGAAATGATCGAGTTATCTATGTCGGCAGTTTATCTAAAACGCTGGCGCCGGGGCTTCGCCTTGGCTATATGGTGGGTCCCAGGGAACTGATTGATGAGGCGCGGGCTCTGCGACGTCTGATGCTGCGTCATCCCCCATCGAATAATCAAAACGCCGTGGCACACTTTCTGGCGCTAGGGCATCACGATTCGCTGGTGCATCGGCTGTCGTCGAGCTACAAGCAGCGTTGGGAGGCAATGGATGCGGCGCTAAAAGAATTTCTCCCGGAGTCGAGTATGGCTCCGGCATTCGGTGGTAGCGCATTCTGGGTTAAATTGCCGCACGGTGTAGCAGCTGATGAGGTAGCACGTGTTGCCAGTGAAAACGGTATACTGGTGGTTTCCGGTGATACCTATTTTTTGGAACCTGCGGCTGATAAAGCGTTCCTTCGTCTGGGGTTTTCTTCAATCCCTGCTGAAAAAATAGGTCCGGGCATCGAAAAACTCAGCGGCTTGATAAACAATCTGGCGCGTTGAAAAATAGTAGTTCCTAAATAGCTGTTCCCGAAAATAACGCTTGGCCGCTTATAACGCTGCAGCGTAGCGTCGGACATTTAACTGGAGAATTCATGAGTAAAAAAGTCGCTTTTGTTGGATTGGGCGTAATGGGCTACCCGATGGCCGGACACCTCTCCACAGCCGGTCACCAGGTCTCTGTTTATAATCGGACCGTTGCAAAGTCGGATCAATGGGCAGCAGAGCATGGAGGCACCGCCCTGGCGACACCGCGGGAAGCCGCCGCTGGTGCCGAGTTCGTAATGATATGCGTCGGAAACGACAATGATCTGCGCTCTGTGGTTTACGGTGACGATGGCGTTCTCGCCGGGATGAAAGCAGGCTCATCATTAGTTGATCACACCACGGCGTCAGCGGAAGTTGCCCGTGAGTTGCATGCGCACTGCAAAGAGTTGGGTATTGCGTTTATCGATGCTCCAGTGTCGGGCGGCCAGGCCGGTGCCGAGAACGGTGCGCTGGCAATTATGTGTGGCGGGGAACAGGACGCCTACAATGCGGCAGAGCCGATTCTTGCTGCTTACGGAAAAAATGTCGCTCTGATCGGTGAGCCCGGTGCAGGGCAACTGACCAAAATGGTAAACCAGATCTGTATTGCCGGACTGGTTCAGGCGTTGTCGGAAGGCGTCAATTTCGCGCAGTCTGCGGGTCTGGATGTAGAAAAGGTTATGGGTGTGGTCGGAGGCGGTGCTGCAGCGTCATGGCAGCTGTCTAATCGCTACGAAACCATGGCCCGGGATGAATTTGAGTTTGGTTTTGCGGTTGACTGGATGAGAAAGGATTTGTCAATTGTGATAGACGAAGCGCGACGCAATGGGGCTTCAGTTCCGGTTACCGCCATGGTGGATCAATACTATGCCGATGTTCAGAAAATGGGCGGTAATCGGTGGGATACTTCCAGCCTGATTGCGCGATTGAAGAAATTCTCTTAATTACCACGGAGTGGAAACGCCGTGGCTTTCATCAGAACGACGGGCAAATCACCAATAAAGTGGCTGTTGGTTGCACGAGAGAACCCGCTGCGTCAAACTAACGGAAAGCTACATGATGTGTAACATTTTAGTTACGCTGCGGATCCGCTAAGTATATCGTTGGAAATAAATGTCTAACAATCCACTCGTTAGATTTCAAAACGTTCAGAAAAGCTACGACGGAAAAATCCTTGTTGTGAAGGATTTAAATCTCGACGTAGAAACAGGTGAGTTTCTCACCATGCTGGGGCCATCCGGTTCCGGCAAAACAACCTGTCTGATGATGCTCGCCGGATTCGAACCGGCAACGCATGGCGAGATATACCTCGACGATCAACCGATTAACAACGTGCCGCCGCATAAGCGCGGTATTGGTATGGTGTTTCAAAACTACGCCCTGTTTCCGCACATGACCGTAGCTGAAAACCTGGCATTTCCTCTTGAAGTACGCAGTATGTCTGTTTCGGAACGCAAGGATCGAGTAAAGCGAGCGCTCGATATGGTGCAGCTGGGTGAGTTCGGCAATCGCCGACCGGCACAGCTATCCGGTGGCCAGCAGCAGCGTGTAGCGGTCGCCAGAGCGCTGGTCTTTGACCCTGCTCTGGTACTGATGGATGAACCATTGGGCGCTCTCGACAAAAATCTGCGTGAACAGATGCAGTATGAGATCAAGCACATTCACGAAAACCTCGGTGTTACCGTGGTTTATGTGACCCACGATCAATCCGAAGCACTGACGATGTCAAACCGTATTGCGGTATTCAACGACGGTGTTATTCAGCAGCTGGCGGCGCCCGACGAGCTCTACGAACGGCCGGAAAATGCCTTTGTTGCGCAGTTTATTGGCGAGAACAACAAGCTCTCCGGAACGGTGACAGAGATCGATGGTGACAGCTGCGTGGTTAAAATAAACGAAGAATCTTTTGTGTATGCCAAAGCGGTAAACGTGTCGAAGCGTGGTGAGCAATCGACGTTGTCACTGCGGCCGGAGCGTGTGGTTATTTCACCTAAATCCGATGAAGTTCAAAACATGTTCGAAGCCCGGGTGCTGGAACTGATCTATCTCGGCGATCACATCCGTACCCGCATAGCGTTGCTGGGTCGTGAAGATTTTATAGTCAAAGTGCCGAATTCAGCCAACCATGCTTTTTTGCAGGAAGGCGAGTTGGTAACGGTAGGTTGGCTGCAGGAAGATTGTAGAGCACTGGATGCGTAGGCTTGCTTTAAAAAGCAGCAGATTATCAGCGTGTGTTCGGCTGATAACAGCAAGGTTAGAAGAACGTTCTATGACCACAGGTTATCTCTCGCTAGATTTTTCAAGATATTACCTGAACGGTTTTACGTGTTTCCGGTTTTACCGGTCATTATTTTATAAACGAGGATTTTACGCGATGAAAAAAGTTACCGCTTTACTCGCAGCCGGTCTTACCGCCGCTGTCGGAGTGGCCAGTGCCGCTGATACTATTACTGTTGTTTCCTGGGGTGGTGCCTACACTAAATCCCAGATTGAGGCTTATCACAAGCCGTGGATGGCAGCGACTGGCAACTCAGTTATTTCAGAAGATTACAACGGCGGTTTGTCTGAGGTAAAAGCTCAGGTTGAAGCCGGCAATGTAAAATGGGATTTGGTTGATGTCGAGTTATCTGATGCCGTTCGTGGTTGCGATGAAGGCCTTCTCGAAGAATTGAGCATCGACGACATGCCTGCTGGTGCAGATGGCACCGCAGCGAAAGATGATTTCCTGCCGGGTACCTACACCGAGTGTGCAATCGCCAGCATCGTGTGGTCCACCATCTACGCCTATGATTCAACAAAGATCACTGGTGACACTCCAACGACAATTGCTGATTTTTTCGACACCGAAAAATTTCCTGGCAAACGCGGCATTCGCAAGAATCCAAAAGCGAATCTGGAAATGGCCCTGATGGCTGACGGCGTTGCTGCCGGTGAAGTCTACGAAGTGCTCGGTACTGAAGAAGGTATCGATCGCGCACTGGCAAAGCTCGACAGCATCAAAGATGATGTTGTCTGGTGGGAAGCCGGTGCACAGCCTCCGCAGCTGCTTGCCGATGGCGAAGTCGTTATGACTACTGCGTACAATGGCCGTATTTTCAACGCCGTTGCTTCAGAGAAAAAGCCGTTTGAAATTGTATGGGATGGCCAGGTATGGGATCTCGATTTGTGGGTTATGCCCAAAGGTGCTCCAAACAAAGAAGCAGCGATGGACTTCCTGAAATATTCCACTGGCACTGAAGCACTGGCTGCTCAGGCAAGCTGGATTTCCTATGGTCCGGCTCGTAAATCGTCTTCAGCACTGGTTGGCTCTTTCCACAATCAGCCTGATTTGAAAATGGACGTTCATATGCCGACAGCTCCGGCTAACCTGACCAATGCCCTCCAGAATGACTTTGAATTCTGGGCAGACAACCAGGATCAGCTGAATGAGCAGTTCAACGCCTGGCTTGCCAAGTAATTTGCCAGGCTGATTAGTCAGTCGCTCCGGGGCGTGCTCCGGAGCGATCCTTCCGCTTAAGCGACACCGTGCATGACAACTGTTACTGCTGAAACCATTGACGACACGCTGCTGAAAAAGCGTCTCGACAAAGCCATGTTTAGAAGCCGCCTGCGTGCTTTCTTGCTGGTGTCACCGTTGTTACTGTTTTTACTGATTACTTTTATAGCGCCAATTGGCTATTTTCTTATCCTGGGTTTTTACGACAATACCTTTTCTAAAATTATGCCGGGCACCACGCAGGCGCTGAAAAATTGGGATTCAAACTCAGAACCGACCGAAGAGATGTTTGCAGTGCTGGTTGCAGACATGGTCGTTGCTCGTAAAGAAAAAACCATTGGAAAAGTTGCCACGCGTGTAAACCGTGAAAAACCGGGCACGCGTTCGCTGTTTACCTCTTCTGCCCGCAAAGCCGCCAGGCTGGAGCCGCCGTTCAGGGAGAGCCTGCCGAAAGTTAAAAAAGCCTGGAATGATATAGCCGTCTGGCAGGCAATGAAAACCGCTTCGCGTACGTTTACTCCGGGCTATTATGCTGCCGCGCTTGATTTAAAACTCAACAGTGATGGTTCTATAACTCGGCAGGATGAAAAGCGCCGTATCCACATGACGCTCCTGTTGCGGACGTTGCAGATATCTTCGCTGGTGACATTATTCTGCCTGGCTCTGGGATACCCGATTGCCTACCTGCTGGCTACACTGCCGGCGCGAACGTCTAATCTATTGCTGATTCTGGTCTTGCTTCCTTTCTGGACATCAATCCTGGTTCGTACCACTGCATGGATCGCCATGCTGCAGTCGCAGGGTGTGGTTAATGATCTGCTGGTGTTTTTTGGAGTGACCGATGACGGTAGTCGCTACTCGCTTATCTATAACAAGCTCGGCACCCTGATAGCAATGACCCATATATTGTTGCCTTTTATGGTTTTGCCGCTGTACTCGGTGATGAAAGGGATCCCGCCAAGTTATGTGCGTGCAGCAAAAAGTCTGGGAGCAAATAACTGGACAGCGTTCTGGCGCGTTTATGCGCCACAGACAATACCCGGGATAGGCGCAGGCGCCATATTAGTGTTTATCGTTGCGATTGGTTATTACATTACCCCGGCACTGGTTGGCGGGCAGGATGGCACGATGATCTCTAACACCATTGATGATCATATGCGCAAATCACTAAACTGGAGTCTGGCGTCCGCGCTGGGTGGCGTACTGATGGTTGTGGTGCTGACTCTCTATTGGCTCTATGACCGTGTAGTCGGAATAGACAACATGAAACTCGGATAAACTATGGCTCTTCCAGCTTATGCAGGGTGGGGTGAGCGCCTTTGGTACTACACATTCAGGTTTTTGTGTTTCCTGATATTTGTATTTCTGATTTCCCCGATTCTTATCGTTTTACCTCTCAGTTTTAACGTCGAACCGTATTTTTCTTTTACCCCCGGCATGCTAACGGGTGATCCCGAAGCTTATTCGTTGCGTTGGTACCGGGATATTCTAATTAATGGCATGGCGAACCCGGAAGCTACGACCGGCTGGTGGAGCGACGTCTGGAATAATGCGCAGTGGGTGCGATCCATGCGCAACAGTTTTTTTATCGGAATTTTTGCCACAATTATTGCCACCAGCCTGGGGACTCTTGCCGCGGTGGGTTTAAGCCGGGCGGAGATGCCATTTAAAAAAGTAATAATGGCGTTCCTGATTTCACCGATGATCGTACCCCTGGTAATTACGGCGGCTGGAACGTTCAAGGCGTTCAGTTACTTCGGTTTGGCCTATACGCATATCGGCGTTATTCTGGCCCACGCTATTCTTGGTATTCCATTTGTGATAATCACTGTCACAGCGACGCTGGTAGGTTTTGATCAAAGTCTGGTTCGCGCTGCCTACAGTATGGGCGCTTCACCACTGAGAACCTTTTTCAAGGTGCAGATGCCACTGATTCTTCCTGGTGTGATATCCGGGGCTCTGTTTGCTTTTGTTACCTCATTTGACGAAGTAGTGGTGGTTATCGCCATGGGTTCTGTTGAGCAACGTACTATTCCCCGGCAGATGTTTTCAGGAATTCGCGAGCAGATTTCTCCGACGATTCTGGCAGTAGCGACTATATTGGTTATCTTATCGATAGCTTTGCTCGCAACCCTGGAACTGATACGTCGACGCGGTGAGCGCTTACGCGGTGTGACGCCGACATAGGAGCTTGTCTGAATATGAAGATCTACTGCGGACGCGATCTTTTGGCCAGATATTCCGATCAATTTCGTTAAATTATGAATAACTATTCACCTCAATCGATCGAAATATCTGACTCAAAACCTCACGCCCTCGCTAAGACCCTCATTCCCGGACGGCTTTTCAGGAGCTTTTTAGCCCCGACTGGGCGGTAAAACGCCCCGCCAAAGCGCCACTAAACTGCGGTTAGTCGTTTTTGGAACACCGTTGGCGAGCAAATTTCACGACGATGCAGCACATCCGCGCAACGCTGTTACCAGAGCGAACGCGAGAGTAGAAATTTTGCCATGCAGAATTGCATTCTGTGGTGTATCAACAACTCCCGGTACGATTTAGCATTATGAAAGCTTATTCACTGTTTTCTCTGGCGCGCAATGCGATGTCCTACCATCGCAACTGGCAGCGCGCCTGGCGCAGCCCGGACCCCAAAAAGCACTATGACGTTGTGATAATCGGTGGTGGCGGCCACGGTTTGGCAACCGCATATTATCTGGCGACACAGTGCGGCATCACGAATGTGGCGGTGCTGGAAAAAGGCTGGCTGGGTGGCGGCAATACCGGTCGAAATACCACCATTGTGCGTTCGAATTATTTGCTCGATGCATCTGCTGGTATGTACGAACACGCGGTCAAATTATGGGAAGGCCTGAGTCAGGAGCTTAATTACAACGTGATGTTTTCACAGCGAGGACTACTGCACCTGGCCCACAGTGTTCACGATATGCAGGAGATCGGCAGGCGCGGCAACGCCATCTATCTGAATGGAATCGATTCGGAGTTTCTGACACCTGCCCAGGTAAAGGAAATGCTTCCAATCATAAATCTTGATTGCCACTATCCAGTGATGGGCGGCTTGCTACAGCGCCGTGGTGGTACAGCCCGCCACGATGCAGTCGCATGGGGCTATGCTCGCGGTGCTGATTCTGCCGGAGTGGATATCATTCAGAACTGTGAGGTAACCGGCTTGCGAATCGAGAATAATCAGGTGGTCGGCGTTGAAACGTCTCGCGGTACTATCGGCGCCGGAAAAGTTGGTTCAGTGGCAGCCGGTCACAGCAGTGTCATAGCGGAGATGGCGGGATTTAAATTGCCGATAGAATGTTATCCACTACAGGCACTGGTCTCTGAGCCGATCAAACCGATTATTGATTGTGTCGTGATGTCTAATGGCATTCATGTGTATGTCAGCCAATCGGATAAAGGCGAGCTCGTTGTGGGTTCAGGGTCAGATGCATATAACTCGTATTCGCAGCGTGGCAGCTTTGACCTGATAGAGCATACGGTTGGGCCGTTGTGCGAGCTGTTCCCGATATTTTCCCGTTTGCGCATGCTGCGACAGTGGGCCGGTATCGTTGATGTAACCGTTGATCGCTCACCTATATTGTCTAAAACTCCAGTGAAAAATCTGTATTTCAATTGCGGCTGGGGTACTGGCGGTTTTAAGGCGACGCCGGGAAGCGGGCACGCATTTGCTCATTCTATAGCCGCCGGTGAGATGAATTCAATTGCCGCTCCATTTTCTATTGATCGCTTTAACTCAGGCGCACTGATTGACGAAGGCGCGGCGGCGGCGGTTGCACATTAGCCCGGGTCGTTGCAAACCTTAAATTCTAAAAGAAAAGTGATTGTTGTTTTTACTATGAGCAAGTCGAACCAGCCATGTTTATAATTTCCTGCCCTTACTGTGGTGAGCGTGATCAAACGGAATTCAGCTGCCACGGCGAAGCACACATTGCTCGGCCACTGGATACAGATACATTAAGTGATGAGCAATG
The DNA here is from genome assembly GCA_001730015.1 of Chromatiales bacterium (ex Bugula neritina AB1). GTDB lineage: Bacteria > Pseudomonadota > Gammaproteobacteria > Granulosicoccales > Granulosicoccaceae. The sequence goes on from MDLA01000103.1 coordinate 159,350, forward strand.
GGGAGACTACGTCTTTTTCCGACAAAACCCGAAAGGAATGCACCGGGAACGCTGGGTACATGTGCACGGCTGCAGGCGTTGGTTCAATGCGCTGCGTAGTACCGTGACCGATGAGATTTTCGCCACCTATAAAGTAGGTGATGAACAACCGCCGCTGCCGGAGAATCCATCGTGAGTCAGCTGTGCCGTTTACCTGATGGTGGCCGTATAGATCGTAGTAAACCATTGAGCTTTACGTTTGATGGTAAGTCCTATATTGGTTTCCAGGGCGATACCCTGGCCTCAGCGCTGCTTGCCAATGGTGTGAAGCTATTAGGTAGAAGCTTCAAGTATCACCGACCTCGTGGCTTGATAGCCGCTGGGTCAGAAGAGCCCAACGCGCTTGTGCAACTTGAGAAAGGCGCTTATACCGAACCCAATACACGCGCTACCTGCATCGAACTCTATGGTGGGTTGGTAGCCACATCACAAAATCGCTGGCCGAGTCTTGCGTTTGATGTAGGCGCTGTTAATTCGGCGGTTGCGCGCTTTTTACCGGCCGGGTTCTACTATAAAACATTCATGTGGCCTGCCTCCATGTGGCTGACCTATGAAAAATTTATCCGTAAAGCGGCGGGTCTGGGCGTGAGCCCGAAAGAATCGGACCCCGACAACTATCACAGCCGTTATGCAACGTGTGATGTACTTGTGATTGGCGGCGGACCGGCGGGTTTGGCAGCTGCATCCGCTGCGGCCGCATCCGATGCACGCGTTATGCTGGTCGATGAGCAAGCAGAGTTTGGCGGGTCAACTCTCGGGGCATCTGCGGTACCGGAAGTCGCCGCATGGGTGGCAACCTGTACAGCCGCCCTGACAGCGAATGAAAATGTGACTTTGCTGCCTCGAACCACCGTTACCGGTTACTTCGATTATAACTACCTGACAGCAATCGAGAAGGTGACTGATCACCTCGGGCCGGGTAAAGGTGGTAGTGCTCCACGGCAGCGTTTCTGGAAAATACGCGCTAAACGGGTGGTGATTGCAGCCGGTTCTATTGAAAGGCCGCTGGTGTTTGCTGACAACGATCGGCCCGGCGTGATGCTCGCGAATGCCGTTAGTAGCTACATCAATCGCTATGGTGTTTTACCGGACAACAATATTGTTGTGTTTACCAATAATGACAGTGCTTATCGAACCGCGCTTGATGCGGCACAACACGGTGCGACTGTCACGCTGGTAGATACTCGAGCTGAAGTTGCAGCGCATTTAACCACCGCGCTCAAAGAGCATTCGGTAACGCATTTTACCGGGCATGCGATATCGTCAGTGCAGGGGGCAAAGGGTGTAACAGCGGTGCGGGTTATGCCGCTGAGCGCAGATGGAAAGAGCCTCCACGGACAGGCATGGGAAATTGATTGTGGTGTGGTTGCCAATTCGGGTGGCTGGACGCCTTCGGTGCATATGTTCAGTCAGAGCGGCGGCAAACTGCACTACGATGAAGCAATTGAAGGGTTTGTGCCCGATGCGGCTAGTGGCAAGCGAATAAACCCAAATAGTTCAGCGGGTGCCTGCAACGGTAGTTTCTCGACGCGTAAATGCATGAGCGAAGGCGCACAAGCGGGCAGGGATGCTGCCTCAGAGTGCGGTTTTGCGGTTGTGGAAGTGGAAATACCCGACTTTGCAGGCTTACAGATTGATGAGGGTATGGGGCATATCGCCGCACTGTGGCTAGTACCAACGGTACACCCGGTTGGTGAAGGGCCAGCAAAGCATTTTCATGATTTCCAGAACGACGTCACTGCCGCCGATATTCAGCTGGCTGCTCGGGAGGGGTATGTTTCGGTAGAGCATCTGAAGCGTTATACCACTACTGGAATGGCGACAGACCAGGGCAAGACATCGAACCTCAATGCGCTGGCCATAATGGCAGAAATCCGAGGTGCACAGATACCGGAAGTAGGCACCACCACGTTCCGACCTCCGTTTACGCCACTGACGTTCGGTGCGATCGGCGGGCAGGAGTCGAAAGAGCTGTTTCTGCAGGAGCGTCATACGCCGATGCATCAATGCCATGTGCAGAACAACGCGGTGTTTGAAGATGTTGGTGATTGGAAGCGCCCGTGGTATTACCCTCGAAAAGGCGAAGACATGCGCGCGGCGGTGCAGCGTGAATCACTGGCAGTTCGTACCGATGTCGGCATGCTCGACGCTTCTACACTTGGCAAGATCGATATCCAGGGGGCAGACGCAGCAGAACTTCTGGAAATGGTGTACACCAACAACTGGAAAAAACTCGCTGTGGGCAGCTGTCGCTATGGTCTGATGTTAAACGAGCATGGGATGATCTTCGACGACGGCGTAACAACCCGGCTGGGTGAAAATCATTATCACATGACGACAACAACCGGTGGTGCTGCACGTGTGCTTAACTGGCTTGAAGAGTGGCTGCAGACCGAATGGCCTGAGAAAAATGTCTATTGCACCAGTGTTACTGAGCAATGGGCAGTTGTCGCATTGAATGGTCCGAAGGCGCGTGAGCTGCTCGCCACTGTAAGTGATATAGATCTGGCAAATGAGGCCTTTCCTTTTATGACCATGCGCGAAGGGCATGTGGCTGGAATTCCTGCCTGGGTTTATAGAATCAGTTTTACCGGTGAACTGTCCTATGAAATCAATGTGCCGGCGCGCTACGGTCGTCAATTGTGGCAGACGCTGGAGCAAGCCGGGAAGCCGTATAATCTGTGTGCCTATGGCACGGAAACTATGCATGTCGTTAGAGCGGAAAAAGGCTTTATTATTGTTGGGCAGGATACAGACGGTACTGTTACCCCGGCGGACATGGACATGAGCTGGATCGTATCCAAAACCAAGGATGACTTCCTCGGCAAGCGTTCGTTTATGCGTAGTGATACCGCGCGCGATGATCGGCAGCAATTTGTAGGCTTGCTCACAACGGACCCGAGTGTGGTGTTGATGGAGGGCGCACATATTGTCGAAGAGATCAAAGAAGCGCCGCCGATGACGACAATAGGCCGGGTGACATCTAGCTATATGAGCCCTAATCTGGGGCGTTCGATTGCGCTGGGAATGCTTAAAAACGGATTAAGCCGCAAAGGTGACACTGTTCAATTGCGATTAATGAGTGGCGATGTCGTTGAAGCACTTGTTACTGATCCGGTCTTTATAGATAGTGAAGGAGTGCGCGCTCGTGGCTGATCAACTGGATTTGCAAACCGCAATGGCTACGCCGTTATCGGGTCAGTCATTTAGTTCAAACGGGGTGACCCTCAGCGAGAGCCCTGCGATTGATAAAATAATACTGCGCGCTGATTTTGACGAGCCATCAATAGAGTCACAACTGAGCAGCGTGCTTGGTCAATCACCGGCACTTGTGGCAAATACCTTCAGCAACAGTTCCGGTAACAATACTGTGTACTGGCTGGGTCCGGATGAGCGTCTTGTTTACCTGCATCAGCAAAGCGCAGCCGAGCTGGTTGATGCACTGCGCGCTGCAATGCCTGCCGGAAAAGGTGCTGTCGTTGACGTGAGTGACTACTATACGGTGATACAGCTCAGCGGAGAAAATGCCCGTTCGGTGCTTGCGAGCGGAACCCCGTTTGATGTTCATCCGCGTGTGTTCAGTGCGGGGCAATGCGCGCAAACCCGATACGGGAGCGCCACCGTGCTCCTGTCGGTTATAGATGACTCGCCAACATTTGATGTGCAGGTGCGCTGGAGTTTCGCGCAGTATCTGTGGTCCTATATGGCGAAGGTTTCCGGCTACTGTTGAGCGACTTTTGCGTTTATCAGGGCGCTGTGAAAGGTTCGGTCTGTGGTATTCGTTCGTCGTGCGTTGAATCGCAGAGTGCGACTGAAAATTCTGATCGCTGCAGCACTGTGTGGTGTTTTAATTGTTGCTGCTGAACGATCTACAGATAATCACTGTGGTAATGAGCAGCGTGACTGGGCTAATCTGAGTTTCCCTAAAGGTGACTATTGCTCAGTGCCAGCGTGGTTGCCTTTTGCCAGCTGGTACGAGCGGATGAACAAGCCAATCTGCAAGGTCCACGACAACAATCGCGGGATTAACCGCAGAATCAGTGCGCGTGAAGCGGATTGGCGTTTTTTGTGTAATCATCTCAAGCGCAGCGGGATGCCCTGGGGTATTCGACACATTAGTGCGGTACTGAGCTATATTAGCGTGCGCCTGAAATAGCCCGCATTATTCACGGGATTGACGGGATCTCACTTGATCTTTGATTCCACAGAGAATTTTTTCTCTTGCAAATATCAGTAAGTATTCGACGCGAGAAGAAAATTTACTGTGAAAACCCTTGCTGAGTATAAATAAGCTCTACGCGATACCTTCGCCACCCCATGAATAATGCGAGCTAGTGGGCCGTTGGCGGGTAAAGATCAGTGTTTGTCGCGTTGCAGCGCCGGATCGAGCTTTACTTTGAGTTTGGTATCAACAACCTGAAGGGAATCGCCATCAATTATTTTTTTTCGTTTTCTGGTTTCGACTTTGCCGTTTAGTCTGACTAGTCCTTCACTGATCAGAGCCTTGGCCTCACCGCCACAACTGGCGAGCCCTTCGAACTTGATCAACTTGTAGAGGTCGACTGGTTGCTTTTTTAGTAAAACGATTCGCATGGATAAAAGTATACCCATAGCGGCTGAAAAAGTACTAATCGGCTGCGGGGTTACAATCACAATTTACAATATTTAATCCGCGAATCCGGGGGTTATCGGTGGTGAAATTTCTTTCACTTCACTGGTCGCTTTGTTGTCCGTTGGCTAGTGGTGTATGTTAAGCGTTCGAGTTGTAAGCGAACTTTGACCAGATTCACCAGGAAACCGACAATGAACAAGGGCTCATGCCTGTGCGGTGAAGTGCAGTACGAATTGCTGGGAGAGCCGGAAAACATGGCACATTGCCATTGCTCAATCTGCCGGAAAATCCATGGAACCCCGTTTGCCACCTACTTGCAGACAAGTGGTGTGAAATGGCTCTCAGGCGAGTGTTCCATCGCAACATATGAATCTTCTCCGGGGTTTGAGCGGTGCTTCTGTGGCAAGTGTGGTTCTGTGTTACCTGAATCTATAGATAATATTGTGTTTGTGCCCGCCGGCGCACTTGATGGCGAGGTGACAGCAAGACCGACCAAGCACATCTTTGCTTCATCCAGAGCACACTGGCACGATATCACCGATAATCTGCCTCGCTACGACTCCTACGGGGCTGATGCACCTCCGGGTATAGAGCAGCAGGATCGCAGCGGCAGATGCGGCGATAAAGTGGGTGGCAGTTGTCAGTGTGGTGCCGTTGCCTACCAGTATCAGAACAATGCGAAACTAATGATGTACTGCCATTGCAGCCGCTGCCGGAAAGTTAAAGGTGCAGCGCATGCTGCCAATGTGTTTGTGCTACCTGAAGATTTCCAGTGGCTACAGGGTGAAGATAATATTGTTGTGTATGATCATCCGGGAGCAGAGAGATTCGGCAATAGTTTTTGTCGAACGTGCGGCTCGTCGGTCCCACGCAAAGCTGTTAGTTCCCCGATGGTGAATATCCCCGCAGGTTCAATTGATGATGCGCCCGGTATCGACAGCAAGGGACATATTTACACCAATTCTAAATCCAACTGGTTCGATATCACAGATGGTCGCGATCAATTCGAGGAAATGCCGCCAGCTTAAAGTATTTTAAAGTTCGGCTAGTTAAGATGCTGGTCCGTTAAACAAAACGGGCACCGTGTGTGCCCGTTGTATGCTTTCCAGTGATTTAAAATACCGGTTATAGTGCCGCTTTTAGAATTGGCTCAATAGCAGTAACTGTCGTTTGTGCAATTACTCGTGCTACTTCTTTTCCATCCTTGAATGTAACCAGTGTTGAGCGCCTGGGTATGTTCAAGTCAGCGACAATTAAATCACCTTTGAAAGTGTCCCAGTCAACTTTAAACCAGGTTATAGCTTCGTAATCGGCATTGCTGTCTATTAGTGCACTCACGGTGCGCTCTTGAGTTCGACAGGTGCCTCACCACGGGGCGTAAAAATCGAGCAAAAATGGCTTACCACTCTCGAGGGCCTGCTCGTAGGCCTCCTGAGTAAATTCCACTTGCTTCGCACCATCGGCGTGTACTGCACCGGTGACTAGCGCGATAGCTGGAATAGCCAGGAACTGGCGTCTTTTCATCGGGAGAATGCCTCCTGCTATGTGAGTTGAGATTGAACGCTACCTCTGCCTGAGACAACTGTTAAAGGTAAAGGTTCCGGGATTATACAACCTATCGCATGATGCTTATCCTACAAATGCCTTTTCCATCACGAAACTGCCGGGTCGACTATTTGAACCTTCAACTAAACCGGCTTTTTCGCACAGGGCTTTCAAGTCTCTGTTCAGTCCCAGTGAACCGCAAATCATGACCCGGTCGACATCGGGTTTCAGTGCGGGAACGTTCAGATCGGTGAAAATCTGGCCACTTTCGATTAAGTGGGTAATACGTCCGCGCGGAGTGAAATTCTCCTGTGTGATAGAAGGGTAGTATCTGACTTTACCGGCAGCGTCGTCGCCGACCAGCGGGTCCTCCGGCAGATTTCTGATCAGATCCTGGCTGTACCCGAGTTCTTCGATTTGTCTGCAGGTATGAGTGAGGATAATTTCATCGAATCGGCCGTACAGCTCCGGGTCGCGAATGAGCGAGGCAAACGGTGCGACACCAGTGCCGGTCGCGATCATGTACAGTCGTTTACCGGGCAGTAATGCATCCAGAACCAGGCTGCCGACGGGTTTTGTTTGAACAATAATCCGGTCGCCCACCTTGATGTGTTTCAATTTTGAAGTTAGCGGACCGTTTTTCACTTTGATCGAATAAAACTCGAGCTCCTCGTCCCACGAAGGGCTGGCGATTGAATAGGCGCGCTGCAACGGTTTGGTATCGTCGTTGGCGGGCAAACCGATCATGGTGAATTCTCCGGACCTGAAGCGCAGATTGTCCGGGCGGGTTACGCGAAACGAGAACAATCGATCATTCCAGTGCTTAATGGCAGTGACCGTTTGCGTATCAGGTGCTTTTGGAGCAGTAGCTTTGTTACTGGTAGTGTTGTTCATTTACCTACGTCGCATAAACCGTGAATTCAGGTTGTTCATTAGACCAATATTGCATAGCTATGGCCATTCAAGAGGAGATAAAAGGAAGAATTCGTGGTGTGAATTAAAAATAGTTGAAATGGTGGTATGCCAGGGTTTGATTGCAGTCTTTACTTCGTTATTTTCTGTGTTGGAGAGAACATTATTCAAGGCCTCGAATAAATATTGAATAGTTTGGCATGGTGTAAACTGGCAAACGGTGAACACAGGAAAAAACGAGTCTGATGAAAATTGATCTGGCGTTTGGTCATAACGGGTTGACAGTCGATCTCCCTCCCGCCGCAAAAGCGACAGTAATAAGAAAGCCCGAGCAGGTGATTAACGCTGAAGCACAACAGATTATAAATGACGCACTCGCCAATCCGATTGGCTGTAAAACTCTGCCCGAGGTCGCCCATGGGCTGAAAACGGCTTGCATCCTGATTTGCGATATCACACGCCCCGTCCCGAATCGGCTGTTTTTGCGCCCTTTGATTGAGCAGCTGACTAGTGCCGGTATGCTGCTCGACGGTATCACTGTGCTGGTGGCAACCGGACTGCACAGGCCAAACCTCGACGATGAACTGGCAGAGCTCATCGGTGACCCCTGGGTTGCCGAGCATGTGCGTGTCGAGAATCATTATGCACGTGATGAAGCGGGCTGTGTTCATCTTGGTACCACGAAAAAGCACTCGGTGCCTGTCGGTCTGAATCGCTTGCTGGTCGATGCTGATATAAAAATTGCGACTGGTCTGGTAGAGCCTCATTTTATGGCCGGCTATTCCGGCGGTCGAAAAGTAATTGCCCCGGGAGTTGCTCATCACCAGACCATACGCACTTTTCACAGCGCGCGCTTTATGGAAAGCCCTTACGCTACATCGTGCAACCTCGACGAAAATCCTCTGCATGAAACACAGCTGGAAATTATAGAAATGCTGGATGGGCCGGTATTGGGTCTCAATACCGTGCTTGATGAACACCGCAATCTGGTGTTTACCTCTTTCGGTGAGATAGTCGCCAGTCATATGAAGGCAGTCAGCTTTGCACGTGACAGCTGCGAAGTAACTGTAGAGCGGAAATACAAAACGCTGTTATCGTCATCGGCTGGTTATCCGCTGGATAAAACGTACTATCAAACCGTAAAAGGGATGGTAACGCCGTTGGATATTCTGGACAAAGGCGGTGATCTGATCATCGTCTCCGAGTGCTCGGAAGGCTTTGGTTCAGAGGAATTCTGTGAGGCGCAAAAGCGGCTGGTCTCGTTAGGTCCGGAGGCGTTTCTGCAAACGCTGCTGGCAAAGTCTTTGGCGGAAGTAGACGAATGGCAGACGGAAATGCAGTTAAAGCCGATGCGGGTTGGACGGATAAAACTCTATGCGCCGAATTTGGGTAATGATGCCGCTGCCATCACCGGTGTTGAAATGATCGACGATATCACAGCAGCTATATCGGAAAGCCTTAGCCGCCACCGGGACAATGAAATAGCTGTTATTCCAGAGGGCCCATACGTTGTACCCTTTGTGGCTGTCAGCTGAGTATTGTTTATGTCCAGGGTACAGCCGGCTCGCATTGATCTGAACCCGCTTGGCGGTATCGCCGGCGACATGTTTGCCGCTGCTTTGTTTGATGCTTTTCCCGATCAATTTGCACACTTTCAAAATGATCTTGAACAACTCGGTATTGATGGCCTTGGTGCCGAGCGGCAGGTCAGGCAGTCAAAAGGTATGCGTGCCGGGTACTTCAGGGTAATTCAGAATACCGGGCTGGAGCCACCGCGTACCCTGAGCGAGGTCGAAAATTTTCTACGCTCAAAAGCACTTGACTCAGAAGTTTTAGGGACAGCCAGCGGAATTTATAGATTACTGGCGCAGGCGGAAGCGGCAGTGCATGGCAAAACGCTACACACAATACATTTTCACGAGGTATCTGACTGGGACTCCATGGTCGATATACTGGCTGCCGCCGGAATAATAGCGCGCCTCGGCTGTTGCCATTGGCGTATAGGGCCGTTGCCGCTGGGTGGTGGCACCGTTAATACAGAACACGGAGCTATTATGATGCCGGCTCCGGCAACAACAGAGTTATTGCACGGCTACCAATGGATCGACGACGGTATTGCAGGTGAGCGGGTTACACCAACCGGTGCCGCTATTGTCGCCTACCTTAAGCCGTTACCACTGCAAACCGGGGGGGCGCCAATGCAATTGCTTGTCAGTGGGACGGGCTGCGGCAGTCGTGAGCTCGCGGACAGGGCAAATATACTTCGCGCTACAGCCTATGGTCATCCCGATGGTGCATCGCGCACCTTACAACAGGATCAGGTTCTGCAACTGGCGTTTGAAATTGATGATATGACCGGCGAAGAGCTTGCCAGTGCGATGGATCGCGTGCGGGCTCATTGCGCTGTGCTCGATGTTAGCAGCCTGACAATGGCGGGTAAAAAAAACCGCACAGCGACAGGAATCCGAGTGCTGGCACAGCCGGGTTCGCTGCATGAACTGATCGAATTATGTTTTGCTGAAACGAGCACGCTGGGGGTACGTTACACGCTGCTGGATCGCTATATAGTGCAAAGAAGCCAGCACGAAATTGATGGTCTAAGGGTAAAAGTCGCACAGCGACCGGACGGCACACTTACGGCAAAAATAGAAAGCGATCAGTTGTCAGAAAATTCGCTGGCGGCACGGCGCAGGCTTGCAATGGGCACAGAGGCGAAACTTCTGAAACAACAAGGCAGGCAGCGTGATGATTGAGTCGGCTGCACAATCCGGATACACTAGGCTTTCTGAGCTGCTGGTAGCACGGCAGGGTGTTTTGCGAATTGCATTAAGCGGAGGTATAGATAGTCTGACCCTGATGACACTGGCGGCAGAAATCAGAGCATGGCCGACAATAGCTATGCATGCCGTCTCACCGGCTGTTCCTGCAGAGGCAACAGAGCGGTGCAGGGAGCTGGCCTCGCGCTTCAATTGGTCGTTGGTTGAACTGAATGCCGATGAATTTTCCAATCCGCAGTATGTTAGTAATCCGGTCAATCGCTGTTATTACTGCAAGTCGAGTCTGTTTGACCGCATTATAGAGGGCGTCACGGCCGGCTGTGACGATATTGGAACACTTGCCACGGGCACGAATGCCGACGATCTTGGTGATTACAGGCCTGGTTTGCAGGCAGCTAGCGAGCGCAATGTCTGGCAGCCTTATGTAGAAGCCAATATAAATAAGGCCGCCATTCGTTGCCTGGCCAGAGAGCTGAATCTGGGAGCACTTGCCGAGCTACCGGCACAGCCCTGCCTGTCCAGTCGCGTTGCAACCGGTATAGCCATAGATGCTCGTGACTTGCGATTTATACATCAGGTTGAAAAGGCGGTAGCTGCCAGTACTGAGGCAGGAGATATACGTTGTCGAGTTACTGATACCGGAATAGTGGTGCAGCTACCCGCCGGCAGTTCGGGGCTTGTTGATAGTGACAAACGTGCTGATATTGCCATATTAGTTCAGAAAATGTGCGCGCAACATAATCGCCGGTTCAAGGGAATTGAGCCGTATCGTATGGGTAGTGCTTTTTTGCGAGACTGCAATGACTGATGTAGAGTTTGACTGGCAGCGGGAATCCAGAACGGGCATAGGTGAGGCTGTTCTGTGCCAGGGCAAGAGTGTTGAACAATTGAAATCTATATTATCTGTAGCGCAAGACAGATCAGCCTCACTGCTATTGACCAGAATAAAACCCGATGCCGCAGAGCAGTTAATTGCACTCGGCCACAGCAATCTTTGCTGGCATCGAACCTCTTCTACTGCGGTGTTGGATAACGGACTACCCGAATTGGTCGACTCGCCCTGTCTGATCGTAACAGCTGGTACGTCGGATATGCCGGTCGCTGAAGAGGCAAGCGTCACCTTAAGGTATTACGGTCTGAAAGTGGAAATCCTGGCCGATTGCGGTGTGGCCGGTTTGTGGCGAATCACAGACAAACTGGAAAAGTTGCGGCGGGCACCGGTGATAATCGCTATTGCCGGTATGGAAGGCGCCTTGTTTTCTGTGCTCGCTGGACTGGTGCCGGGTCTGATTATCGCGGTGCCGGCGTCTACGGGTTACGGGGTAGGAGAATACGGAAAAGCCGCGCTGAGCAGTGCGTTAACGACTTGTGCGCCTGGAGTCGTCACAGTGAACATAGACAACGGGTTCGGTGCAGCCTGTGCGATGCTGAAGCTGTTGCGGCATAGTCACTACGCACACAATCAACAGTAAAATTTGTGCCTGGTGAAATTTACTTAATTGTTTCAGCTTTATCGCGGTGCAAAGTGCTGGAAGGTAGCTTCATTCTTTTCATATGCGACCGTATTCTCGCTTTAAAAATTTTCAGCGCCTTTGCTGTAAAGTCTCGGGGCTGCTACGCCGATGGTGCGCCAGAGCGCATTTTTTTTAAGTTTCTTCCCGGGAATTTCGTCGGGTGAAATGGTATGCCGTGTCGCCTGGAAGCAGCGCTGGTAAGCAATGGGCGGGTATAATCGGCTTTCAATTCTTCGGGGTTATAATATGGTAACTGGTATTAGAGTGATTTCGCAGCGACGCAGGCCTGGGTTGCTAAAGCGATCTGCCCTTGCAGTTAGTGCCGGCATTGTCGGGCTGAGTTTTTTTCTTGCGGGCCCACCGTCGGTAGTTGCACAAGATAAGTTATCTAAAAATCTATTGATTAAACTCGCTCGCGAGCAGTCTGAGGTTCTTTGTAACTCTGTGCAATTTACCCAATGTATGAAGTTTACAAATGCTATCTGTATGGACTTGTCGAACAGGGCTGTGGAAGAGTGTCTGGGTTCATTGCCTGATACAATAGATGTAAAAAAACTCGACAACGAGCAACTGGAAGCTTGCCCGATTGTTGTATACGAGGAAGCCGGATATCATGAAAGCCGAGCCAAAGTCTGCATGCAACAAGTGTTGAAATAAACGCAGCCGAAAATTCGTTCCGATAACCGATTACCGTAATGGTAATCGGTTATGGTGACAAGTAAAAGTTGTACCATTGCTGTTCCTGCCCGCTTAGCTTCCCGGAAGGAAAACCTTTTCGAAACAAGGTTTGCGTCCAGCCACTCAAATCATTTCGCATTCGTCTTGCAATATCGGGGTGCCGTCGCAGCAGGTTTTCAGTTTCATGATTGCCGGCCAGATTAAACAGATATTCCCGATCGCCAGCCGCCAGATATTTCCACTGACCTTTGCGCACTGCTGCCTGATTCCAGAAGCGCCAGTACAACGCTCGTTCTTCAAGACCGTATTGCTCTCCGGTCAGGTGTGGCAGCAGATTCCGGCCATCCAGTTCCGCCTGTACTCCGACGCCTGCGGCGGCGAGGCTCGTCGCTGCCATATCTAGTGTGGATACAGCGTTGTCGTACACCGTGTCTGTTGGAAGCTTACCCGGCCAGGTAACGATATAGGGGACGCGTATACCTCCTTCGGAGAGCATGCCTTTTTCTCCAACCCAGGGGTCATTCAGTGAGCCGTCCCAGGCACCGCCGTTGTCTTCAATGGGCAAGTCGAGTTTATGCAGCCCGAGTGGTGCTCCATTGTCACTGATGAAAAATATAAGCGTATTGTCGGTTAGCCCGTTTGCCTGCAGATTCGCCCGCAGACGTCCTACACCGTCATCTATAGCTGACATCATTGCCAATGCAGTGCGGCGTCGTTGCAGTGCAACATTTTCATGGCGAGACAAGTATTTTTCTGTGGCTGCCAGTGGTACGTGTGGCGCGAAATAAGAAACATACAGAAAAAAGGGCTCCTGCTTGTGGCGTTCTATAAATGCCAGGCTGGCTTCAGTGGCAACATCCAGTCGGTAGCCGCTGTTTTTCCGGTACGTTACCGGTATTGTTCTGCCGGTCATGTCGAAGTTGGTCCACCAGATATTGTCATAGCCGAAATAGACATCATCAAAACCGCGAGCGTGTGGAAAAAAGGGGGTTCGTTGTTCCCGAGTGAGACTACTATGGTCATAGTCAGTAGAATTCTGGTCTATTTCCAGGTGCCACTTGCCCACCATGCCAGTGGCGTAACCGGCATCCTGCAGACGATTGCCTATGGTAAGTTGCGACAACGGCATCGGTGTGTAGCTGTTGTCGTCAAGTCCGAAGCTTTGCTGGTACTGCCCCGTTAGTAAGCCTGCGCGAGATGGTGTGCACTGTGGTGCGGTAACGTAACCAGCTGTCATGCGGACACCATCGGCAGCCAGTTTATCAATGTGTGGCGTTTTTATATCGGTCAGAACGCCGTTTGCGCCGAGATCTGCGTAACCTTGATCGTCAGTAAACACAACAATTATATTTGCGCGTTCATCGAGGTCGCGATTTTGTCTTTGCTTGTTGCCTGGTGGAACTCCCACACTTGAATCTGCTTCAAGTAGAACAAGTTGCTCGTGAGCACGGGTAAACCATAAACGCGACTCAAAGTTATCCAGTGGCCAGCGCAGATTGAACAGCTCAATGGTCAGACCGGTATGACGCTGTTGCAGCTGATGAAAATAATGTTCAGCGCGGGTATTGTTGCCGAGCATTTTCTGCGCAATGCCCCGACTGTAGAGCGCGGTATCGATATAGGTTGAATTTGGATAGTTGGTGATTAGCTGATCCAGCAGTTCGTCTGCCGCGCTATAGTGGTGCTTGTCCTTGAGAATAATATAGATTTTCAAGTACGCGGCGTCATCAGACAGATAGTCTGCGTTCCCCTGTGCAATCAATTCATTCAGACTTTGCAGGGCGACTGGCCAGTCGCCGGCTTCACGCTCGTTGAGCGCCCGCAGAAATAGATCGATTGATTGCCCTCCACCGAATTTAATTGCTTCCTGCAGAGCCACAGCTTTGATCATTGCGTGAGTTTTTTGCATGCCCACCGGACGGTGGTGCAAATAGCGCCGATAGGCATCTGCCGCTGCGGGATAGCGACCATCCGCTTCGAAGCGCTTTGCCTGCTCGAACAGTTCGCCTGCTGCTGCCGGATTTATTGTTTTTCCGGTTTGGTTGTCCTGATTGTTGCTACCGCCGCAGCCGGTTATCAGGCTGGCTAGAATAGCTATACACAGGAAAAGCAAAGTGCGGATTTTCTGGGATGGAAAATAAGTAGTCACTGGCAATTCTTGTTCTGCTATTTTACTTCGGATTTGTGATCAATCCAGTCAAGCCGGGTCTTGAGTGTGCAATGTGGTTTACCGATGGATCGTTTTCTCGCAAATGCCACTGGCTGGTTACGCACATTGAAAATCACAGCAATATAATCTTAGCGACGGTTTTATACAGAGCTTGAAATCCGGTGTCCGCGGCGATCTATGGACCCGGCGGGTGGCGTAAATTGTTCGAGTTGTGCTGACTTAATAAGGGGGATAGAGAACCTTGTCACGGTTCGAAGTAGACACTGCGGTGGTCGTTGCGCTTTTTCAGCACCCGTGAAAAAGCAGCCAGATAAGGGCTGGTTCTGGCATTCTCGCCGTTGATGGTGTCGACCTGCATTTTACTGTGCGTGGTCGCAATGTGAACGCAGGGTGATAATATCAGTTCAAGCGCATTGTCGGTCGCATCCATAAAGAGGTGAATCCGGCGTCCGAGGTTTTCAATAACCAGTGTTAGTTCGCCACGATAAAAACCCAGATAGTTGTGTACGCGCCGCTGAGGTAATTCGGGCCAGTCGAGACCCAGCCCACATGGAGAGATCGGATCGACTGCATTGCACCAGAAGTATTCTGCCGCTGCTTCTTTTTGCAGCAGGCGATTATAAGCGCGTTGTGAAATAAACTGTGGTCCGCTCAATTGCCTGAAAAATAATCCCTGTAGCACCTCGCCGGATAACTCCATGATACGCAATGATCGAAACAAGCTGCGCCATCGCAGGTTTCCTCCTTCGCGATTGGCGATTTCACGGCAGATAAATCCGTAGCGATCAAGCAACAGATGTACGCGTTGGCGACAGTCTTCCAGTTCTGTGAGCGGGTCTGTTCCGGCCTCGATAGCCGGGGTTAATTGCCAGTACCCTGGCCATTGTGCGCTTGCTGCCCGCGCTCGTCTTCTGGCGCCACTGACCGACCGGGTTGACGTAGAGTTGCCTGCAGCCAATTTGAAATTTTTGATCATACCCTGACGCAGTGGCAGCAGGCTGTCTGCAGTAATGGCGCTATTCCATACAGCATTCCACCATCGTGTATTAATAGCATCTGCGTTGTTATCGGAAGAGGTTGCACGTAGCTGGCTGGCTATCTGCTGGAAACTATAGCGTGCGTTACGGTCGGTGAACAGGTCTGAAAGACTCGAGTCTACTGGGTTCGATTGATCCTGTTCCCGCAGTAAATTGATATCTTCCGGATAGCACAACATGATTTGCTGTTTGCCGGTGCCAAGCCAGGTCAATTGCTGCTCGCTAAATACTTTGTCGAGCTGATACCCGGTAAAACCTTTTAGTCTTGCGGCGAAGTAGTCATTCAGAAGGGCGGTTATATGGGTACGGTAACCGCGTACGCGTTCAAATGCGTCAATCAGGGTCTGCTCTTCACAAGGCGCATTAAACTGGTGCCAGTTTGCCAGTACAGGTGCGAGGCTTTTGGCGGGCAGGGTTTCAAAGTCAGGGCGGCGTGCCGCACGCTGCCAGCGCAGCAGGATGTCGAAATTCTCTGCATCACAGTAGTGAATGGCGTCACTGCCTTCCAGCAGTTCTCCACGGATATAGTCTCCTTCGTTGAAGTAATTGTCCGGGAGTTGTGGAATGACAGCTTCTATTTCGGCGCGAGTTAGCGGGCCATAGAATGACAAAATTTCGTTTACGACTGTCTGGTGTGTGCGTTGATCTTCTATTGCAGGGAGTTTGCTGGTTGCTGCTTTCCAGCTTGCTGAATCTGCCAGACCACACCCCATCAGGTGTGCGGCGTCTTCGAGGTGGCATACCCAGCGTCGTTTACCGAGTATTATCTCACACAATAAAGGATCGTTGCTTGCGGGTGCATCGTGCCATTGATCCCACCAGTGGCTGTGTTCCAGCAGCACTCGCTCCTTTACCCATTCTGTCCATTCGTCTGCGTCACGCGGGGTATAGTCCGCATGGCTGCGCTGCCGTTTTGCGATAAACTGTAAGACAATGTCAGTCTCTATTTTCGGACGCAAGTTACTGTCACGGGCGGCAGTTTTGATAATATCCTCAGATAGCGCGCTGACTTGCGCCTGCTCTGGTGTATCGTCCGCATACATATAGCGATTGATCTGATCGAACGACAAATTAGCTGCAAAAGGCGTCGGTCCGGCGGTTTGTACAAAGCTCCATTCACATACTCCATCGGCAATTTCAATGAGTTTCGATTTTAATTCGGGTAATTCAAATTCATCATTGAGGCAGGTGCGCCAAGCTTCCAGCATAACCGGGAAATTGTCAAGATGCAGAGTTGCAGCCATCAGTTTTTTCGCCTGCAGTCGGCTCATCCACAGTGGTAACCGCTGATTGAACCGCTGGCGGGGTAGCAGTAAAAAGCGGCCAGCGCACTCGCGAAAGCGGGCACCGAAAAATCCTGACCCCTCTAATGAACTGCGCAGATGCTGATCAATATTGGCCGGGGATACCAGGGCCAGTATTTCTGTGGGGTCGGCATCTTGTTTGATCTGCAGAACGATTGCGTCGTTGTCTGCGTGTATTTCTATAGATTCGTTGTAGCGTTTTTTCCATGCACTTTGCAGAGCCAGTGCCCAGGGATGGTTTAACCGGCCGCCCCAGTGCGTATGTAAAACCAGTTGTCGCTGGTTGTCAGGTCCTCGGTAGCCGCCTGGCCCGGCGTTGATCAGTTCAATTAGTATATGGTGGCGGTGCGGTAAATCGCAGCCGCTGATTTCTCGCTGGCGCAGAAGGTAATCGATAAGATTTTCCGTGGCCAGATCGTCAAATGCCAGCTGGGTTGTCAGATGCTGCCTCAGCGACTGCACTTCACGTTTCTGCAGCCAGCGGTTGGCGCTTTCTAGAAAATCACCAATGCGAGAGGCATAGTGAGCACTTCGGTTATTTCTTTCGGCGCGCCAGAATGGTGGGGCGAGCCCGGATTTGGCCTGAGTGACAAATACATCGTTGTGGGTGATTTGCTTTACCTGCCAGTTCTGTGTGCCCAGTGAGAATGTATCGCCGGTTCTGGCTTCCCAGACGAATTCTTCATCAAGCTCACCGATCTTGCTGCCGCTGTCAGCATGGCGTATTTGATAATAGCCCCGATCAGGGATGCTGCCACCTGAATTATAGAGTGCAAACAGCGCACTCTTTTTTGCTTCTATAGTGCCATCCAGACGATTATAAATAATGCGTGCCTGAAGTTCACGCACACGTGCGCCGGCATAGCGTCCGGCCAATAGATCGAGAACCAGATCAAAATGATCTCGTGGCAGATGCCGGTACGGTGTGGATCCGGTTAGCAGCTGGTATAGTGCATCAGCCTGCCAGACTTCACTGGCGCACATTGATACAATGATCTGCGCCAGAATATCCAGTGCCCCGGTCATGGGTTTTAGTGGTTCAAGGTCACGTGCTTGTGTTGCCGCAGACAGCGCAGCGGCTTCTATAAAATCGGCTGAGTGTATCGGGTAAAGTGCGCCACGGCTGATTTCGCCAACGCCGTGACCGGCGCGCCCGATACGTTGCAACGTGGCGGCAATTCCGGGTGGTGACTGCATCAGTACAACCTGGTCAAGGCTGCCGATGTCGATGCCCATCTCCAGTGAGCTGGTGGCAACAATAGCTCGCAGTTCCTGGTTCTTCAGCCGCCGTTCGACCTCTGCGCGAATATCCCTGGCCAGTGAACCATGGTGTGCATAGGCCAACAGCACCGGTGATTGCTCGTTGATTTTCAGCGTGATTTTTTCTGCCATGGCGCGGCTATTGGTGAAAAATAGAGTGCTTCGGTTCGCCAGTGCCAGCTCACGAAAACGCAGGGCCAGTGGATCCCAGACCGACTCGCCGTTCTCACTGGCGTGCCTGACTTCAACGGGGTAGTGAATACTCAGTGAGATCTCTTTTTCAGAAGGCGGGTTGACTATGGTCACCTGTCGCGGGCTTCCATCTGGTGCGTAGCCGCCTACGTAGCGTGCAACGTCGTCAAGCGGATTCACCGTGGCAGACAGTGCAATGCGTTGCAGTGAGCCGGTGAGATCCAGCAAGCGCTCTGCCGAGGTCATCAGAGAGACGCCGCGGCGGTTGTCGATTATTGAGTGCACCTCGTCAAGAATTAGCGTCTGGACGGTCTGTAGTGCCTGTCTTCCGCGCAGCGTCGTCAGCATCAATGACAAGCTCTCTGGCGTGGTGATAAGTATATCGGGCGGCTTTCGCAACATACGCTGGCGATCGCTCTGCGATGTGTCGCCGGAACGGGTCTGCACGCTGATTTTCGGAAAATCTCCTGCCTCGCGAAGTTCGGTGAGGGGACCGAGTAGATTGCGCTGGATATCATTGTTCAGCGCCTTCAGGGGGGAGATATACACCACTCGAGTCTCGCCCGGAATCCAGTCTGTGCTGGCAAATCTATCCAGAGACCACAGAAAAGCTGTCAGTGTTTTTCCGGATCCTGTCGGCGCGGTGATCAGCGTATGGCTGCCACTGGCGATCACAGGCCAGGCGGCCTGCTGCACGTTGGTTGGAGCATCGAATTTGCCGTCGAACCATTGCCGGATTGAAGGATGAAATGCGGCGAGCGCTTTGCTCATTGATTGAATGCCCGGTTTACTCGTGAAATTGGCGAGTGGTTAGCCTGGTGCCATAGTACGATCAGCACAGTGGCGTGACAACGCGAGCGAATTGTCTAAACTCGTTTCCGGTGCCTTATTATTTGCCGGCGACGCAGATGCTATGCCTGTGATGGGCGACGCGGAAGGCTTGTAGAATGAGAGCAAAGAAGAGGCAGATGCCTGTATGTGAACGAAATACAAAGCTTTTTGTTACGAGAATGGTTGCCTGGTAGTTGAAAACGCATTCGACCAGGCAACCCTGAAAGCGCTTCAGGCGTTTTTTGCTCGCTGGATGGAGGACATTTGGCAGTAGGCCGAGCCCTGCGGTGAAGCGTGAGGGAGTTGTAGTTAAGCATTAAGCGGCGGAAAAACTAATCATATCCGTTCGATTGACTATCAGGGTGAATTGACGCTTGCCTGTTACCCCGCATTATTCATGGCGTGGCGAGGATATCGCGTAGTTCTTACTTATTCACGGCAAGGGGTTTCACAGTGGATTTTCTTCTCGCATCGAATACTTGCTGATATCGGCAGGAGAAAAAATTCTCTGTGGAATCAAAGGTCAGGAGAGATTCCGTCAATCCCGTGAATAATGCGGGTTTAGCAGGCTTCGTTTTTTGTGCAGCAGGGTGCTGAATGAGATTGAATGGTTATACTGAAATTCCGGTAACCGGTTATTTATGTTAAAAAGGGTCGGGAGTAGGAAACTTGTCCCGTAGTTTTGAGAAGTTAACGCACAAATAGTTTCGAAAAAACCGGATTGGCAAATGTTTTTGTTCATCTGGTCGTAGAAGTGAAGGCTCACAGATCGTGAGCTCGGTTTTGATTTACAACGGACGTTGAGCTATGCGTATTAGTAAGGGCCTTGGTAATTTATTCGCTCTGAATTTTGACGGGGCGGTGGCTAATGTGGGTCTGCTGGTTTTAAACCGGCTGAATTCCGTGTTGGAGCACCACAATCATGCAGCTATCGATCTGCCGTGTTTGGATCGTCTGTGGGGGTTATCCCTTGTTGAGCTGATTCAGCGAGCCGCGAATTGTCCGGCAGCTGATGCCGCTCATATGGCTGATCGATACCTTAGTGCAGGAGAGCCATCTGGTGTACCGCGGTGCGATGAAACGATTCAGGAGATCGTGAGTTATCTTACGGTGCGCCCTGCGCAACTAGCGTGTATCAGTTTGTACCTGCCACACGTAGCGGGTCTTATCGGTCAACTTCCCGTAGAAAGCTGCTTTGACTACATCGACAACTCCAACGACAGCCGTGAATCACAGATAAATCGGCTATTGCAGCAAACTGAATCGACAAATATCTGGTTAATCTCGGATCGAGTGGCTGATATAAAAATTGGCCGTGAGTTGGGTATTGGCACCGTTGCTGTAACCTGGGGGCACGATGATGAATGGGATATGGCTGTGCACAGCCCTGATTACATTATTGAAGATATAGCTGAAGTTATGGGGTTTATTTCAACGCAGATGATGGATTTGCCGGCGAGCTGCCCGAGAGCGCAGCGTTGCCAGTAGTCAGTAGAGTCTGGAGTTAGGGGTGAAAATGTCTGGCGCTAGTGACTTTGAAGTCTATGAGACAAGCAGCCCGGACGATCCGGTTATAGATCAGATTGCAGCGGGGCTGATCGAATACAATTTGCAATTTGTCGGCCGCAGCAAGCGCCACTACACCGTTGCAGTCAAGGATAGTGCCGGTGGCCTGATTGGTGGTGCGGAATGTGTATCAGCCTGGCAATGGATGATGGTCGAAAATGTCTACGTTGTAGAGCAGCATCGTAAAAATGGTGTTGGTACCCGACTTATGTCTATGGTGGAATCGGAAGCTCGTAACAGACAATGCACAGGCATTTGTCTGGACACATTTACCTTTCAGGCTCGCGGGTTTTACGAAAAACTGGGTTATGAAATATTCGGTGAGCTACCTGATTTTCCTGCTGGTGTGCATCGCTATTACCTGCGAAAACTCCTGGCGCAGTAGTGCTGTTGCTAATGACCCGGGGCTATTGCACGCAGCCATAATGCGCGGATGATACTAGCCTTGTATATTTATCCATCACTGAGCCTGGTTTAACCTTTGGTTTGTGAAAGGCGTTTTGCAAAGTGTGTAACCTTTTCTCTATTTCGGCATTGCTCAGATCAACATCAAGCGTGCGTGCCGTTGGGTTTATAATAATGGTATCGCCGTTTTCTACTATCGCAAGCGGGCCACCGTTTGATGCCTCTGGACTAATATGGCCGATCAGTATGCCGTGAGATACGCCGGAGAAGCGACCGTCGGTGATGAGCGCGACGTCTTTCCCGAGACCACGGCCTTGCAACTGAGCGGTTAAGTGAATCATCTCGGGCATACCGGGCGCACCAACTGGCCCGACATTACGTACAACCACAACATCCCCGGCAACGATATTGCCAGTTTGAATCGCAACCATTGCATCTGATTCGCTATTGAATACACGGGCAGGCCCACGAAATTCGTTATTGTGCAGAACCTTGCCGCCGAGTTTCAGCAGGCAGCTTTCGGTGGCCAGGTTTCCGGTTAAAACAGATATATGGTTATTACGTTGCGCTAGCGGTTTGGTAACCGGTAGAACTATATTCTGTTCTTTCAAATCGCTGAGCCTTGCCGTGTTCTGTAGATTCTCAGCCACTGTCTGACCGGTGGCGGTCATAACATCACCGTGCAGAAAACCGTTTTCAAGTAGTTCTTTCATCACAATTGGTGTCCCTCCAATCTGATGTAGCGACGCCATGGCGTAGGGGCCGTGAGGCTGCAGGTTGGCAATGAGCGGGACGCGCTCCCCAATTGCCTGTATAGATTCTATGGTCAGTGGAACTTCCGCCTCACGGGCTGTGGCTAATATATGCAGGAAGAAATTTGTCGAGCCGCCCATCGCATAGGCGACCGTAATGGCGTTCTCGAATGCCTTCAGTGTCATGATGTCACGTGGGCGAATAGAATTTTTTATAAGATGAAAAAGCGCATCGATACTACGGTTAACCTGATATATAACATCTTCGTGAATATCACTGCCAGCTGTGTAGTCTGCCGGATGTGAAGCGCCTTTGGGAAGCATCATTCCTATGGCTTCGGTAATGGTGCTCATCGTGTTTGCGGTAAACATCGCGCCGCAAGTGCCACTACCCGGCATCACGGATGTTTCCAGCTGAATGAGCTCGGCCTCAGTTAGTAAACCGGCCTGCTGTGCGGCGCTCCCTTCGAGGTAATCGAGAATAGTCAGGTTGTTGCCTTTGTCTGCCCATTTGCCGAAGCTGACACTTCCCGGTGAGCTGGTGCCGGGGTAGATAACAAGCCCGGGTGCGTTGGTACGAGCCAGTGGCATCATTGCCGCAGCGCCGGTTTTATCGCAACCGGAAATGACGATCATTGCATTTGCGTGATGTGCGTAGTGACCGGTTTCGAAGCAGTCGGCCATTAAATCGCGGGATACCAGACTGTATCCGGCATTTGGTGTTCCCTGCGTCAGAGCATCTGATACTGCCGGCGCCCCTACCAGCAACCCTTGAGCGCCCCGTTCTTCTAATGTGTGGATCAGTAAGTCGGCGATGCGTTTTACGCGGTTGTTGCAGCGATGAGCATTGGTATAGGGGCTGGCAATAGTTACTACAGCATGGCGGGGCCCGACGCTGGCCGGGTCGAACCCAGCAGCACGCAGTTCTACTTTACGTAGTCCGTTGCTGGTATCGTTCCAGTAGCTGGTTATTTTATCTGTCATGAGGTGGATCCGTTCGGTTTCTGATTAGCCGGCGCCGGGAATATTACGTGACTAGCCCGCATGCCTTGTAGTACCGGTGTATGCACAGTGAGATGTGATCAGAGCTGAGCTGCCCGGGTGTAGCATTCAGTGAACCGAACTGCCGGGCAGAGAAAAATTGCGAAATCAGTGTCTCCGGTATTTTCGTTTGACTGAGATTTGTGAACAATTTTTCCAGCGCGGCTTTAACACCCTGATCTGACCAGTAATAACGTATGCGATCACTATAGCTATAGTGACGGAGGTGTTTAACCAGATTGGCTTCGCCCTGATAATAGGGTGTCCAGTGAGCGGAGTGGTTGTCCATGGCGTGATCAATAGTAGCTATAATCTTTGAACTATTCTGCTTGGTCAGTAAGTGATTTTCTATATTTGCAAGAGCAAATACAGCTTCGCGCATTCTAAAGGTGAGCTCCGGACCTACTTTCAGGAAGAAAAAATGCTGTGCAACCAACTCTGCGAGTGCTTCGGTAGGCTGGTAGTCTGTTGAGTGTGCTTCGAACGTCATATTTCCGATGTCTTCCAAGGCCGTTGATAAGGCTTTGGCTTTGTCTGGTTCAAAACGATGTATAGCGGTGTGGCTGAAGTCGACTCCAGGCTGAGTCACGACGGATAAAATTCGAGGCCACACATGATTGAGGCCTGCCAGTTCAAATGCTTCCCGATGAGTATCTATTGTTTCAGATAGCCGGTCTACACTGGTGACGGTCAGATCGTCCATGGCATCTGTTTCGCCGCCGGGTATGGGGACTTCAGTGCCGATGATATAAAAAAGCTCTTCGGGATGTGGCGAATGGCTCTCCGCTATTTTACAAAGTCGGGCAGCACGTTCTGCCACCAGAGCAAATGAGGGAGTTGGCTCCCCTCCGCACGCCATCGATGCATCAAGATGAATCTTGCGAAACCCTGCATTGGCGTATTCCCTGACAAGTATTTCGGCATTTGCCATGGCCGCTTCAGCCGGGAGGTGACGCCAGGGATTCGGGCCGAGATGATCGCCTCCTAGAATATAATGTTCAGACGGAACGCCGTACTCTGCGGCCAGTGTTTTTATCCAGACAGCGAAATCAGCGGCGTTCATGCCCGTGTAGCCACCCTCCTGATTGACCTGATTGCAAGTGGCTTCAATTACTGCAGGCACTTGATGTTTGCGGGTGAACTGAAAAACTGATCGCAGTACGTGTTCATTTGCCGTGCAAAAACAGGGTAGCCCGATCGCTTCTCCGGCGCGATTGCGGTTAATCAGTGAGGTAATGTCAGTCATATCAGTGCTCACTTAAGTTTTGTATTTTGCCGGAAGATAGTGTTTTGGCGGGGTTGCTCTCCATAAAAGACTCAATAACAGGTAGATTGCTATTGCCTTCCATAGGTCCTCTTTCAGTAACAGCGAGTGCCCCGGCAGCATTTGCGTAGCGGGCGCTTTTCTCAAGTGATTCTCCCTTCGCTATCATCGCAAGGAAGGTTCCGCAGAAGCAGTCACCTGCTCCGGTAGGATCAACTTCATCTACTGTGTGGCCTGGGAGTTCTAAAGGGTCCTTATTGTTACTGTAGATCCTCGATCCTTGCTCACCACGTGTCAGAGCGATGATTTTAGTTCCCTTTTTCAGTAGATTTGTAATGACTTCTTGCGGCGATTCTCCGGGATATAAATACGACAGATCGCTTTCACTCGGAAACAGGTAGCTGCTTTTCGAGATGAGCCCGGCCAGAGTTGCTTTTACGTCCGGGTTGCTCATTAGCTCCGGGCGGGCATTCGGGTCGCAGCTTAATTCTCCGCCTCTGCTGATGACTTCAGCTGCAGTTTGCTCTATAGCTGCACGTAAATTCGGGTTGCCGAGAGATGATCCCGAGATGTGCATAAGCAATGGTCCCGGTGGTAGTGTAGAGCTAGTATCTTTCAGCGCATCTGCTGCGGTATTGTTCAGGTGAAAAATAAATGTTCGACTGCCGTCGTTGTAGTAGGAGACAAATGCGACGCCGGTGGTTTTATTGTCAAATCTGGCGATCCCAGATGTGTTTACCCCGTTGGATTGCAGGCGCTCAATAAGCGCATTACCGAAATTGTCTGCCCCCAGTCCGCCAAAAATCTGAGTGACTGCACCTACACGGGCTGCCTGATCGATGCAAATAGCCGGAGCGCCGCTCGGATAAGGCCCAGAGTATTCGGCGAGCGTATGCAGCTCGCAGCCCTTTTGATGGGATACAAATTCCACGAGTAACTCGCCAACAGCGATAATGGTGGGTTGCATGGGTTTCCTGTATGAATGCTGAGGTGGACGGTAAATAGTTGACCCTGGTGTTGCATAAAATTCCGGCCCGGAACCGCTGCGCTGCTTCCATAGCAGCATCTAAGGCGCTGTACTCGTTTTTCCTGAATATCACTTAAAATGACCAGGCTCAATCCAGCAAAAACTCCGTGCAGCACTTTTTATACTGCTCTAAAAGCTCCTGGACGCGATATTTTATGCAGCATCAGGGTTGAGAACGCCGGTAACAGCTATCGATGGTGGAAAATATTTTACACGTGTAAATAAATGATTTAAAGTCTCTGTGATCTGACCATTTGATTTCTGGCGCTTGCACAATGTGAGCATCTGGTCGCAGCTAACGTAAGGAAAATCATACTCGGTTTATGAGGGTGCTAAAACAGAAAAAGCCGAAGATTCGCACCATGGAGGCGCTGTCCGCCAGTATCGGAGTATCGCGTCCAACGCTTTCGAAGTTTTTTCAGAATGCTGATTCCGTACGTGCGACCACGCGAGTTCGCATAGAGCAGGCGCTTGACACTGTAGATTATGTGCCGAATTTTTTTGCCACAAAAATGAATCGGCAATCAACGCGAATCATCGGTGTTGTCGTTCCCTATCTTAATGACTTATTTTTCACTTCACTGATACAGTCAATTGAAGTCGGCGCTTTGAAGCGCGGTTATACCGTTATTATTCAGAGTGCACACGGTGATCCGGAGCTTGAAGTCAAAGCGTTTGAAAACCTGATGTCTATGAGTGCAGATGGCGCTATTGCCGCACCTATAGGGCGAGCCAGTTCCCTGAGTACTTTTGCTCGTTTGAAGGAGGAACTGCCGGTTGTTTTTATTGATTCCCGCTTCCCTGATGACTTCAATGATGTTGATTTTGTAGGAACAAACAACCATCAGAGTATTTCACTGATGGTTGGTTATCTGCATCGAACCGGTGCTGCACCTGTATTTCTCGGGATGCCGCGTATTAATACCAACAGCCTGGAACGAGAGCGTGCGTATATTAAAAGTGCAGAAGAACTTGGCTTTGAACCTCAGTTTGTTCCGGTTCATAGTTCTGAACCAGTGTGGAATTTTGAAGAGTTCGCTTTTAGAATAATGGACGATCACTTCGGCCGGGGTGATTTTGTAAGTAGCACTATATTGTGTGCAAATGATCGGCTCGCCATTGGAGTGATTCGAGCAGCGAACCGGCATCATCTGTTACCACGGAGAGAAGGAAATCTATCATCGAATTTTCGTGTAGCCGGCCATGATGATCATCCCCTGTCTGCCTACGTGTCTCCTGCACTCACCACCGTCTCTCGCAATACGGTCGCAATGGGCGAGGCGGCGGTTGAGCAGATTCTTGATCAGATTGAAAACGGCAGGAGAGGTAACAAAGGAGTAGTAAGAACATTCGATGCGGAACTGCGCCTGAGAGAATCCGCATGAATTTTTCAGCTGTTGGCGCGTGTTGGGAGATGAACCCTCTGACCGGAAAAGACCGCGACAGAGTAATTTTATAAACTGTTTTTTACACGTGTAAATAAAAGAGGAAACCATGATTAGTAAATTGAAACTGACGGCTATGGGTGTGATGGCCGGCTTATCAGCTTCCTTCGGCGCAACTGCCGAGGAAATTACCATTGCTACGGTAAATAACTCCGACATGATCACCATGCAGGAGTTGGCGCCACAATGGGAAGAGTCAACTGGCAACAAGATCAACTGGGTTGTTCTTGAAGAAAATGTACTTCGCCAGCGTACTACCACAGATATTGCTACTGGCGGTGGTTCTTTCGATATCATGTTTATTGGTGCCTACGAGACGCCAATCTGGGGTGCAAAAGGATGGTTGACACCGCTGGACGATTTCGCCAACGACGCTGACTATGATTTTGAAGATATATTCGAGCTAGTACGCAATGGTCTGTCTGCAGACGGCAGTGTTTATGCGGTGCCTCTGTATTCTGAAACATCGTTCACTTTCTATCGTAAAGATGTTTTTGAAAAAGCTGGTATTGCCAAGCCGACAGAGCAGATCACTTACGATGAGTTCGCGGAAATCGTCGCTAAAGTCCACGATCCGGACAATGGCGTCTACGGCACATGTCAGCGTGGTAAAGCCGGCTGGGGTGAGAATATGGCTTTTGTTGGTACACTGGCTAATGCATTCGGCGCACGCTGGTTCGATATGGACTGGAAGCCACAGCTTGATAGTGCAGAGTGGAACAATGCGATTACCTATTATGTAGATCTAATGAACAATTACGGTCCTCCGGGCGCTTCAGCAAATGGTCACAACGAAAACCGTGCCCTGTTCAAAGACGGTAAATGTGCAACGTGGGTTGATGCAACATCAGCTGCGGGTGATGTCTATAATCCTGATACGTCAAGTGTTGCAGACAAGACCGACTTCTTCCAGGCACCCAAGCAGGTTACTGATAAAGGTACTGGCTGGTTCTGGTCATGGGCACTTGCAATACCAAAGAGCTCTACAAAAACAGATGTTGCCAAAGACTTCCTGAAGTGGGCTACGTCCAAAGAGTATTTCACTACAGTGGGTGAGACCAAAGGCTGGGTATCTGTTCCTAGTGGAACTCGTAAATCTGTTCACGAGAACCCGAAGTATCTGGAAGCAGCACCCTTTGGTGAAACTGCCAAAAACGCTATTCTGTCAGTAAACCCGGCAGATCCGACTCGCGATCCGGTTCCTTACACTGGCGTGCAGTTTGTAGCTATCCCTGAGTTCCAGGGTATTGGTAACTACGTTGGTCAGCAGGTGGCTGCGGCACTGGCCGGCCAGATGTCAGTAGAAGATGCTCTGGCAAACAGCCAGAAGTTTGCGACTCGCGAGATGTCTAAAGCGGGTTACATCAAGTAGTAAGATCCTTATCCGATCGGGTCGGAGTCCGGACTGGTTGCCGGTGCTTCGACCCGTTTCGGTTCAAGTAGAAAATATATAAATACTACGGTGAAAATCACCATAGATATTCGCGTTTTACGCTGATACTCAATTCGCTGAGAGGGCGAGCCGTTTGGCAACCAAAGCTTCCAGATCTGCTGCGCGTTTAATGATCTCCCCGGCCGTGATTTTGCTGTTGGGGTGGATGCTCGTGCCGCTATGCATGACGCTCTATTTCTCCTTCTTGCGCTATAACCTGTTGCAACCCGGTAGTGGTAACCCGTTCGTGGGTTGGGAAAACTACTATTGGTTTGTAACTGATCCGAGTTTCAAGTCTGCGTTGATCAATACCTTGGTGCTGGTCGGCGGGGTGCTCACTATCACAACACTTGGCGGTATAGGATTTGCGCTGTTGCTGGACCGCCCTATGTTCGGGCAGGGCATTATTCGAATTATGGTGATTGCCCCGTTTTTTGTAATGCCGACCGTATCCGGGTTGATCTGGAAGAATATGTTTATGAATCCGGTAAATGGCATATTCGGTCATTTTGCCAAGGCGCTGGGAGTGCCGCCCATCGACTTTTTCGGGCAGATTCCACTGGCGTCGATTATCATGATAGTTTCATGGATGTGGTTACCTTTTGCGACACTGATCCTTTTAACCGCGTTGCAGTCATTAGATCAGGAACAACTGGAGGCAGCCGAAATGGATGGGGCCAACTGGCTCAATCGTTTCCGGTTTATGATGCTACCCCACCTGGCGCGTGCCATAACTGTTGTCATTCTAATTCAAACCATATTCCTGCTGTCGATCTTTGCTGAGATTCTTGTCACCACCAACGGTGGGCCGGGTACAGCAACCACAAACCTGACCTATCTCATCTATGTTTCGTCGCTACTGCAGTATGACGTCGGCATGGGCAGTGCTGGTGGTGTGCTCGCTATTATTCTTGCCAATATAGTTGCGATATTCCTGATGCGGATGATCGGCAAGAATCTGGACGCTTAAGGGGGAGGCTTAATATGGCACGCTCAGTCTCAAATCGAACCAAAGTTACGAATACAGCGATTGCTGGAACATTGGGTTTTCTGATGTTCTTTCCAATCATCTGGATTCTGATTCTAGCGTTTAAAACAGAAGAAGATGCGATCAGGGCTCCACTGGAAATCCTGTTTAATTCCAGCTGGACAACAGAGAGCTTTGGTGTGGTTCAGGCGCGCTCCGATTATTTCAAACACTTCATGAATTCTGTGATCATCTCGGTTGGGTCCACGTTGCTGGGCCTGTTGATCGCTGTTCCCGCCGCCTGGGCGATGGCGTTTGTACCGGCAAGGCACACAAAAAATGTTCTGATGTGGATGCTGTCAACCAAGATGCTGCCACCGGTGGGTGTGCTGGTGCCAATATACCTGATCTTTCGTGACTTAAGTCTGCTGGACACCCGTTTTGGCCTGACAATCGTTTTAATGCTGATCAATCTGCCGATCATAATCTGGATGCTCTATACCTACTTTAAGGAGATCCCCGATGAGATTCTGGAGGCCGCTCGAATGGATGGTGCGTCACTTAAAGAAGAGGTGATCTACGTGCTTGCACCGATGGCAATTCCAGGCATGGCTTCAACAGTTCTGCTCAATATTATACTTGCATGGAACGAGGCCTTCTGGACAATAAACCTGACGTCGGCGAAGGCTGCTCCACTTACTGCATTTATTGCCAGCTACTCCAGTCCGGAGGGTTTGTTTTATGCAAAGTTGAGTGCAGCATCGATTATGGCAATCGCTCCCATTCTCATTATGGGCTGGTTCAGTCAAAAGCAGCTGGTACGTGGTTTGACCTTTGGCGCAGTTAAATAGGAACGACAATGGGGCAGATAACCCTACAGAAGATTACTAAGAGTTTCGGCAATATTGAGGTTATCCAGCCTATAGATCTCACTATAGAAGATGGTGAGTTCGTTGTATTTGTAGGGCCTTCCGGTTGTGGTAAGTCAACTTTGTTACGGCTTATCGCGGGCCTTGAAGATGTCACCAGCGGGCAGATTCTAATTGACGGTAGCGATGCAACCGCCACTCCACCGGCTAAACGTGGACTGGCGATGGTGTTCCAGTCTTATGCATTGTATCCACATATGTCTGTACGAAAAAATATCGGCTTCCCGCTCAAAATGGCAAAAGTACCGCGGGCTGAAGCAAACCGCAGGATAGAAGCTGCTGCAGATGTTCTCAACCTGACAGACTATCTAAAGCGCAGGCCGGGGCAGTTATCAGGCGGCCAGCGGCAGCGGGTGGCGATAGGCCGCGCTATCGTGCGGGAGCCGGAGGCGTTTCTTTTTGATGAACCGCTGTCCAACCTGGATGCGGCATTGCGTGTGAATATGCGTTTGGAGATTTCCGAGCTGCATCAGAAATTAAAAACCACCATGATCTATGTAACCCATGATCAAGTGGAAGCGATGACTATGGCCGATAAAATTGTTGTGCTGTCAGATGGTCATATAGAGCAGGTTGGATCTCCACTTGAGCTTTACCGTAATCCGCGGAACCGGTTTGTTGCAGGTTTTATCGGCTCCCCGAAAATGAACTTTCTAAGCGGCGCCAGTGCAGAGGAATTTGATGCACACTCAATAGGCATAAGGCCCGAGCATTTTAAGGTTTCAAAAGAAAGCGGCCAATGGCGTGGTGTAGTCGGCGTTACCGAGCATCTTGGCTCGGATACTTTTTTCCGCGTTCATCTGGATGAAGAAACCGTTACCGCGAGAGTTAACGGCGAAATAGATGTGCAGCACGGAGATACCGTTTTTCTTGATGTAGATCCTGAACGCATTTACACATTTGATAAGCAAGGGTTGGCAAGCCAATGAGTCGTTTATCCGGAAAAACAGCCTTGATTACCGGCTCAGCCCGTGGTATCGGAAAGGCGTTTGCAAAAGCCTATGTTAAGGAAGGAGCAAAGGTGTGCATATCAGACATCAATCTTGCCGCGGCAGAAAAAACAGCCCGTGAAATAGGAGAGGCGGCAGTTGCTGTGCACATGGATGTAACCCGACAGGAGAGTATAGATTCCGGTGTTGTCGAATGTATACAGAAACTCGGGCATATCGACATTCTTATTAACAATGCCGCACTGTTCACCGCGGCTCCTATAATCGAAATAAAGCGCGAAGATTATGATCAGGTGTTTGCGGTCAATTTCAGCGGTACCTTATTTACGCTGCAAGCCGTGGCCAGACATATGGTAGAGCGCGGTAGCGGTGGAAAGATAATTAACATGGCAAGTCAGGCGGGGCGTCGGGGCGAAGCGCTGGTAGCTGTTTATTGTGCGACCAAAGCGGCCATTGTCTCACTGACGCAGTCTGCTGGAATGGATCTGATTAAGCATGGTATTAATGTCAACGCAATTTCACCCGGTGTGGTAGATGGGGAGCACTGGGATGGCGTCGATGCGTTTTTTGCAGCCTATGAAAATAAGGCTCCCGGACAAAAGAAGAAAGAAGTCGGCGAGGCTGTGCCTTATGGCCGTATGGGGGTCGCTGAAGATCTGACCGGTATGGCAATTTTCCTGGCCTCGCAAGAGTCGGATTATGTAGTGGCTCAAACCTATAATGTCGACGGTGGTCAATGGATGAGTTAGGGCGTTTAAAATCATAAAAACCGTTACTATAAGAGAATACCCATGAAAGCAATTACCTACCAGGCACAGGGAATAGTTCAGATTAAAGAGTTGCCTGATCCCGAGCCGGGTGCGGGTGAAGTTGTGATTCAGGTTCACGCCAGCGGGATATGCCATACCGATATAGATATTCTGTATGGTCGCTATGGTAGCTCGACTTTTCCATTGGTACCGGGCCATGAGTATGCCGGCGAAGTGATTGCAACAGGCGATCAGGTTACCCGGTTTAAAGTCGGCGATCGAGTTGTGGTGGATCCGAACTTCCATTGTGGCTCATGCCGGGCATGTCAAAAAGGCTTAACCAATCTTTGCGATACCTTAGGTGCTTATGGCGTCACCAGGCACGGTGGTTTCGCCGAGTACAGCGTAGTGCATCAGGATAATGTGATTTCAATTGCCGGGCTACCGTACCCGATAGCTGCACTGGCTGAACCGGTTGGCTGTGTGCTTAATGGCCTTGACGCAATCGAAACCAGCTCGGTAGACAATGCAATGATATTCGGCGCAGGTCCTATCGGTACCCTGATGGCGCTCGCACTTCGCACCCGAGGGGTCGACGATATTGCAATGGTTGATATAGATGAATCCCGGCTGGAACTGGCGGAATCGTTTGGGCTGACTCCGGTAGCTGCCGGATCGGAAAATCTTGAATCACGTGTGAGATCCGTTGATCTGGTAGCCGATGCGACCGGCGTGCCCCGTGTTGCCGAAAAATTAATAGACTATACAGCGAACGGGGGGAGCATCCTGTTCTTTGGGGTATGCCCGCCCGGTGAGACAATCCGTGTGTCGCCTCACGAGATATTTCGTCGGCAGATTCGATTGGCCGGTACACATTCATTAAATCATAATATCCCAGCGGCACTGCAGGCAATAGAGCAAATTGGAACCGATATAAATCGCCTGATTTCTCATCGCGTTGGCTTGGATGAAATCAAAAGCTTTTTGGAAAAAAGTGGCCAGCAAAGCTCGTTAAAAGTGCAAGCTACGTTTTCCTGAGTCTCCGGACGATGCGTTTGATTAATTTGCGGTAGCTACTTCCCGATAGTTGCTGACTATTTTCGATGCTAAACCTACTTTAGCGAAAGTACTTGCGGTTCAGACTTGCAAGCGATGCAAGGTTTGATTCGAGCCATTAAATAATAAACTATGGCAACTCTGCTCTTTGGGAGAGGTGTTCCGGTACAGTCAGATAACCCAAATAAGTGACGGAAAGTCTGATAATTACTGTTACAGTAGATGCGCTCTGTGTTTTGAATTCGTATTGCAGAGCAGATTGAAAATCGACAAAGTAACAGTTTATTTTGATTCTAGTGAAAATAATACTTCGGTGGAGGGAATCGATGATAATCAGGAATCTGGTGATTGTAGTCTGGGTAAGTGTGGTATTGACAGCTTTCCAGGCGGTAGCAGACGATTCAAAAGGGAGTGAAAACAAAGAAGCCGAGTTGTCCCTTGTCGCATCTTTGGAGAAGTAGGATGTTCCGTAGAATCTGTGGGTATTTTGTACTGTAAATACATTCAACGATTAC
>MDLA01000104.1 GCA_001730015.1 Chromatiales bacterium (ex Bugula neritina AB1)
GATTGACGGAATCTCACTTGATCTTTAATTCCACAGAGAATTTTTTCTCTTGCAAATATCAGTAAGTATTCGATGCAAGAAGAAAATCCACTGTGAAATCCCTTGCTGTGAATAGATCAGGTCGGCGCGATATCCTCGCCTCCCCATGAATAATGTGGGTTAAGCCTGGTTATCTTTATACCGAGCGCGGAATTTTTCCACCTGATTTGATCCGGTCAGCGTGCGTTGCTGGCCGGTGTACGCCGGATGGCAGTTGGAGCACACTTCAATGCTGATGTCTCCGGCGTGAGTAGAGCCGGTGACAAAGGTGTTTGCGCAATTGCTGCAACTGACGGTAACCGGGCTGTATGCAGGTGCTGTTTGAGTCGTCATAACAAGTTATCTCCGGAAAATTGCAGATGTTCATTCAGTAGCGCGGGGCTGTGGCAATCATATGGCAGACAAGCAACATATCAAGAGCCAGCTGTAGGCGCTTTGTTGTTAATGTGAAATTGCAGGCTAGCGGAGATTTCACCGCGGTATTTGCCGTGTCAGATCGCATGCGTGTGCTTTATAGGAACCTGTTGCAGCGGCACAATTGAAATTTTGGTTGCCTGCAGACCGGTTAGATGTTGTAGTTGACGCGTGATGCTACCCATCCAGTTCGCAAGGAGGACTTTCCGATGAAGATTGAAACCAAAGCTATCCATTCCGGTTACAAACCAGACCCGACCACTAACGCAGTTGCCGTACCCATCTACCAGACCACGGCTTTTGCCTTCGACGATACCCAGCATGGCGCAGATTTGTTCGATTTGAAAGTGCTGGGAAATATCTACTCCCGCATTATGAATCCAACCAATGATGTACTCGAACAACGTGTGACCGACATGGAGGGTGGTGCAGCGGCGCTTGCGTTGTCTTCGGGGCAGGCGGCAACCACTAACGCAGTGCTGACAATCGCCGAGGCAGGTGACAACATCGTCAGTACCTCAACCTTGTATGGCGGCACCTACAATCTGCTGGCACATACGCTACCTCAGCTCGGTATAGCAACGCGATTTATTGATCCGGAGAATCCTGAAGAAATTCACGCGCAAATAGATGAAAAAACCAAAGCGGTGTTTTGCGAATCGATCGGTAATCCGGCCGGTAATGTGGTTGATCTGCAGAAAATGGCAGATATTGCCCATTCACACGGGGTTCCACTGATCGTCGATAACACGGTCGCATCTCCGTATCTGTGCCGACCCTTCGAGCACGGCGCAGATATCGTGGTGCACTCCTTAACCAAATATATAGCCGGCCACGGAACTATAGTTGGCGGCATGATCGTCGATTCCAATCAGTTTGACTGGGTAGCAAACAAGGAACGCTTCCGCCGCTTGAATGAGCCGGATGTTTCTTATCATGGTGTTGTTTATACAGAAACCGGCCTGCCACCCTATATTCTCAGAGCCCGGGTAGTGCCGCTTAGAAATATGGGGGCAACTCTCTCGCCGATGACTTCATTCATGGCGATGCAGGGGCTGGAAACACTGCCACTGCGCATGGACCGGATTTGTGAAAATGCCCTGACTATAGCCAATTATCTAGAACAGGATTCCCGTGTTTCATGGGTTCGCTATGCCGGAATGCCATCAAGCCCGTATCATGAGCTGGCACAGAAATACACCAGTGGTAAAGCATCCGGTGTGATGAGCTTCGGAATCAAAGGCGGTGTACCGGCTGCTACACGGTTTATCGATGCACTGCAGCTGATCACCCGCCTTGTTAATATCGGTGACGCGAAATCGCTTGCCTGCCACCCGGCATCTACTACGCACCGGCAGCTGTCGCCTGAAGAACTGGCAAGCTCAGGTGTAACAGAGGATCTGGTTCGATTGTCTATAGGGCTTGAGCACAGCGACGATATCATTGCCGATATCGACCAGGCATTGAGCGCTACTGCCTGAACTGAATCGGCAATCAGTGGCTGCTCGCGACAGTCGTATAGATGAGTAGTAACAAACCCAGGCACCGGGAAAGTCTGCAGAGAAAAACGGGCCTTAACGACCAGGTCCGGGAAGATTTTCTTATGGTTGTGGCAAACGCGGTAACCAGCGAAACCGGGTAGCCCCGTATCGGGCTACCGCAGGTTTCTGCGTTACGTGCTGCGGTGAAACCATATTCTGTCTGTTGGCTCGTGTGCGTCGATCACCGTTTCTGCCACGGATTGCACGCTCTAAAAATCACGCCTTTTAACTTTTAGCAAAAAATATATTTTGCCAGAGAATTGATTATAGAAAACAAGTAGTTAATGCGTGTTAGCACATTTGTCTGTGGTGAAGGGGGTTAAGATTTTTGTGATCTGTGTCGTTAAAAGGGGGCCGGATTTAATGGAACATCCGGCAGTTGATAAATATATAAAAACAAAAAAAATCAAAAGGATCTAAATCAATGCCTCAAACTATCAACACCAACGTCTCTTCACTGACCGCACAACGCAACCTGAACTCGACTCAGGGAGGAATGCAGACTGCGCTGGAACGTTTGTCTTCTGGCCTGCGAATCAACTCCGCCAAGGACGATGCCGCCGGGCTCGCGATTGCAGAGCGCATGAATGCGCAGGTCAAGGGAATGAATGTTGCCATTCGAAACGCTAACGATGCCATTTCTCTGGCTCAGGTCGCCGAGGGTGGTTTGAATGAAATAGGAAACATGATGCAGAGAATGCGAGAACTAGCGGTACAATCTGCAAATGGTACAAACAGCACAGGGGACCGTGCAAACCTAAATGCGGAATTCATAGCACTAGATGCAGATATCTCACGTATTGCCGGGGTAACGCAGTTCAATGGTTTGTCTATTATAGATAGCACGGGTGATGCAGGCGCTATTACTTTTCAGGTTGGTGCAAACAACAGTGAAACACTGGTGGTAGATACCACCGCTGCAGGCGCGGCCGCAGCCTCAACTTCAGCAACAATTGATTCTGAGACTGCTGCCTCGTCGGCGATCACCACTCTGGATACTGCCATTGATGCGATCACCACCGAACGTGCAAAACTCGGTGCGGCGCAAAGTCAGTTTTCAAGTGCGATAAACAACCTGCAGGTGGGAATGGAAAACCAGGCTGCTGCCCGGGGGCGGATTGTTGATGCCGATTTCGCAGTTGAAACAGCCAACATGACCCGCGCGCAGATTCTGCAACAGGCGGGTACTGCCATGGTTGCACAGGCTAACGCATCGCCACAGGGTGTACTCAGCCTGCTGAGATAATAAATCTCTGATCGTAATTTGCTCAGTGGTTCAATTACAATGAAGGAACAAAGAAGGGGGCGTGAGCCCCTTTCTTTTGTATTACAGGCCATTCGCTGTAATAGACGAAGGCGTCAGTTACTTAATCTGTAATATACATGCCGGAACTTACGGTCGATTGTACCTGACTAAATTCCGCCAGCTATCTGTAATTCCAGCATTATTTGCGATATAGTAGCGGGCCAAGCTAACCGGTATATCCACCGGGCCGTCCAGCGGGAGAGAACAGTCATTTGTTAAACGCAAATGAACTGTCGCCGAAGGGGAATCCACCCGTAAACTCTCAGGCATCAAGGACCGTTGTCGGTAAAAGCACTCTGGAAAGTCGGGCAGGGCCCGCGCCGAAGGTGTAAGTGATATGTACCTGTAAAGGAGCAATCACAAGTCTCTCAGGCCAGTGACAGAGGGGTTTTTTGCAGCGCTCTTTGCGTTGCGCCCTGACGGAGCCTGAGCAACAATGAATTCAGAAAGTACACCCCCTTCGCATACGCCGCTGCATGGCCTGCACCTGGAACTTGGTGGCAAGATGGTAGATTTTGCCGGCTGGCACATGCCGGTACAGTACAGCAGCGGCATTATGGCCGAACATAAGCAATGCCGTGAACGCGCCGCATGGTTTGACGTATCGCACATGGGCCAGGTGGAACTGCGCGGTGACGATGTTGCACGCAAGCTGGAGGCACTGGTACCGGCTGATATCCAGAACCTGCCGGAAGGTAAAGCGCGTTATACGTTTTTTACCAACGATTCAGGTGGCATTATGGATGATCTAATCGTCACCAATGCCGGTGATCACCTGTTTGTTGTGGTTAACGCCTCAATGCGATTTCAGGATATCCCGCACCTACGTGATAATCTTTCCGGGGTTGAGGTGACTGAGCGTCTCGATCAGGCGCTAATCGCATTGCAGGGTCCGGCAGCAGCCGCGATAGTAGCGCAGCATTGCCCGGCAGCAGACGAACTCACATTTATGCAATCGGCGCAAAGTACCCTGTTTGGCAATCAGTGTCGCATCTCAAGACTGGGCTATACCGGTGAAGACGGTTTCGAGATTTCACTGCCGGCGGATCAAGTGGAGTCCGTATCGAGACAGCTACTGGAACATGAACTGTGTGAGCCTGCCGGTCTGGGTGCGCGTGATAGCCTGCGACTGGAGTCGGGCTTATGCCTCTACGGCAATGATATAGACAATACCACCAGCCCGATCGAAGCATCTTTGCTGTGGGCTATCCAGAAACGGCGCAGAGAGGAGGGTGGATTCCCGGGCGCAGATATTATAAAAGACCACATAGCGAACGGCACCGGGCGCAAGCTGGTCGGTTTGAAGCCGATCGGGCGAGTACCTGCACGTCAGGGAGCAGAAGTACTGAATGAGGCAGGTGAGTCGGTGGGTAAGGTGACTTCCGGTTGCTTCGGCCCGACGATTGGCGGACCTGTGGCTATGGGCTATGTCTCTACAGCCTGTAGTGCAGAAGGCACAAAGGTCAATTTGTCTATACGCGGTAAAACGCACCCGGCTACCGTAGCTGCACTTCCCTTTATTGTACAAAACTACAAACGCTGACAGGCTCACTTCCCGGCGCGGGATAGTGTCCATAACGAAACAAATAGAGTAATCCGCCATGTCTTTTAAACCTACAGATTATTTTGCCTACGATTTTGCCAATCGCCGACACATCGGGCCTTCACCAGAAGAAATAGATGAGATGCTGGCTGTTGTCGGCTACGATTCGCTGGACGATCTGATCGATGCCACAGTGCCTGCCGGAATAAGGCAGGCCAACCCTCTTGACTGGGGGGAGGCAATGACCGAACGCGATGCCTTGTTTCATATGCGCGAGATTGCAGAGAAAAACACACTGTGTACTTCGTTGATCGGGCAGGGATACTACGGCACCACAACACCGGCGCCGATTCTGCGTAATATTATGGAAAACCCGGCCTGGTACACCGCCTATACGCCGTACCAGCCGGAAATATCGCAAGGCAGGCTCGAAGCGTTGCTGAACTTTCAGACCATGGTATCCGACCTCACCAGTCTGGATATAGCCAATGCGTCCTTGCTTGATGAATCGACCGCCGCAGCGGAAGCCATGACCATGGTTATGCGTTCGTC
This sequence comes from Chromatiales bacterium (ex Bugula neritina AB1), assembly GCA_001730015.1. GTDB lineage: Bacteria > Pseudomonadota > Gammaproteobacteria > Granulosicoccales > Granulosicoccaceae. Next base: position 5,396 of record MDLA01000104.1, read on the forward strand.
GAAATCTAAAAAGACACAGTTTTTTGTCGATGAAAATTGTCACCCGCAAAATATAGCGGTAATCAAAACACGCGCCGAACCACTGGGTATAGAGGTCATCGTTGACGCTCCTGATAACTTACAGGCTGATCAGGTCTTCGGAGCAATCTTCCAGTATCCGGGCACCTACGGACACGTCAGAGATTTCACTGGAAGCATTCAGGAACTTCACCAGCATGGTGCGCTGGCAATTGTGGCGGCCGATCTGCTGGCTTTGTCGCTGTTGAAATCTCCGGGGGAAATGGATGCCGATGTTGCCATCGGCTCGACACAGCGCTTTGGAGTGCCGATGGGCTACGGTGGGCCGCACGCCGCATACATGGCAACCAAAGATGCTTACAAGCGTTCTATGCCCGGTCGTATTGTCGGTGTATCAATTGATACACGTGGCAACATGGCGCATCGTCTGGCGCTGCAAACCCGGGAGCAGCATATCCGGCGCGAAAAAGCCAATTCAAATGTGTGTACCGCGCAGGCGTTGCTAGCAGTGATGGCGTCTATGTACGCTGTTTACCATGGGCCGAACGGCATAAAAGCCATTGCAGAATCGGTCCATAGAAAAGCAGCACGGCTCGCAAAAGGACTTCAGGAGCACGGATTTGAAATAAAACCCGATGTCTATTTCGATACCATAACCGTCGAGGTTGGAAGCCTGCAGAAAACCGTTATGCAATCGGCAGTGAATAACGGAGTGAATCTTCGAAAGGTTGGTGATTCCCGTGTGGGAATAAGCATCGATGAGCAGACACGTCCGGAAACGATTGAAGCCGTATGGCGTGCATTCGGTATCGAAAAAAGTGACGATAGCCAGGCCAATCGCGAATATCATCTGCCCGATTCGATGCTTAGAACCAGCAGCATTCTGACACACAAGATCTTCCACCAGAATCGATCGGAAGCGGAATTTACCCGCTACATGAGACGCCTGGCCGATAGAGACCTGGCACTTGATCGCTCCATGATCCCACTGGGCTCGTGCACTATGAAGCTCAATGCGACGGTTGAAATGATTCCGGTAACGTGGCCCGAGTTTGGTCAGATGCACCCGTTTGTTCCCGTTGATCAGGCAGCAGGTTACACGGAAATGATCAGCGATCTAAACGACAAGCTGTGCCAGATCACCGGCTATGATGCGATCTCCCAGCAGCCCAATTCTGGAGCGCAGGGTGAGTATGCCGGCTTACTGACTATTCGCAATTACCATATCTCGCGCGGTGACGAAGATCGCAAGGTCTGCCTCATACCCACCTCGGCGCACGGTACTAACCCGGCGTCGGCGCAGATGGTCGGCTGGAAAGTGGTACCTGTGAAAGCCGATGATGACGGCAATATAGACCTTGCCGATTTCCGTGCAAAAGCTGAAAAATACAGCGAGAAACTGGCCGGTTGCATGATTACCTATCCGTCAACACACGGCGTATTTGAAGAGACGGTGACTGAAGTCTGCGACATTACGCATGAGCATGGCGGACAGGTTTATATAGATGGTGCAAATATGAACGCCATGGTCGGGCTCTCACAGCCCGGTCAGATCGGCGGCGACGTCAGCCATCTCAATCTGCATAAAACATTTTGCATCCCGCACGGTGGCGGCGGACCCGGCATGGGGCCAATTGGGGTGAAGGCGCATCTGGCTCCGTTTCTACCGGGGCATCCGGAGCGTGATGAAGCGATTGGTCCGGTATCGGCGGCACCATTTGGTTCGCCTTCTATATTGCCGGTCAGCTGGGCTTATATATTATTAATGGGTGGTGATGGCCTGACTCAGGCTACCCGAATAGCAATACTCAACGCCAACTACCTGGCCAAACGCCTGCAGGACTCCTACAGCGTGTTGTTCAGCTCTGCTAAAGGGCTTGTCGCGCACGAATGCATTCTCGACACCCGGCTAATGGCAGCGAGCGCCGGGGTTACCGTCGATGATATAGCGAAACGGTTAATGGACAGCGGTTTCCACGCACCGACCATGAGCTGGCCGGTAGCCGGAACCCTGATGGTGGAGCCGACTGAATCCGAACCAAAGGCTGAACTTGATCGCTTTGTTGACGCTATGCTGTCAATCTATAAGGAGGCGCGCGATATCGAAGATGGAAAAATTGATGCCGATAACAACCCGCTGAAAAATGCACCGCACACCGTTGCCGATCTGGTCGGTGACTGGGATCGACCGTACACAAGGAAGCAGGCGTGTTATCCGCCGGGTGCGCTTGGAGTAGATAAATACTGGCCACCAGTTAACCGGGTAGATAATGTCTATGGCGATAAAAATCTGGTTTGTACCTGCCCGACTATGGATCAATACACCGAAGATGATGATTAATTCGCTGGTAGTATAGTCTGGATCAGGCAGGCGTTTTTTTGACCCTGGTGTTGCATAAAAACTCGAGTTCAGAAGCTTATAGAGCCGTATAAAAGGCGCTGCGCGGAGTTTTTACTGGATTGAGGCTAGTCATTCTAAGCGATATGCAGGAAAAAATAAGTACAGCGCCTTGGATGCTGCTATAGAAGCAGCGCAGCGGTTCTGAGCCGGAATTTTATGCAACACTAGGGCATATCTATGACGAACCCGGGTTTTGAGATCGAAGTACGGAATTGATATGCCGTTGAGGAGTAGTGAAGTACGCGCGATCAGCAAGCGTTTGCTTGCTGATTATGACGCAGTCAACCCGGAAAATATCTTTTCCGAAGGATTTCGGGTGAACCTCGATGATGCGTGGCGCATACAGGCCGCGGTTGCAGAAATGCGCGAGGCGCGTGGAGAGCGCGTTATCGGCTATAAGGTTGGCGCGGTTGTACCCGGTAATCAGCAGTTGATGGGATTGCCGCATCCGGTGTGGGGGCGGTTATGGGACTCCGAGTTGTACTGCAGTGGTGTTACGCTGGATCGGAAAAAATATAATAATTTATCTATAGAAGCCGAGTTTGGCGCGCTGTTGTCTGGTGATATCAGGCCCGGTGCATCGATAGAAAAAATAGCAGCATCTGTCGAGGCGATCTACCCGACACTGGAGCTTCACAATCTGGCGATGCAGAGTGAGAAACCGCATGGTCCGGAGCTCGTTGCGACAAATTGCATTAATTGCGGTGTGGTGCGAGGGCAGCCGGTGACTGATCTTGCCGCCGGTCGCGAGACTGATCTTAAATTATTCTACGATGGAATGGTCGTCGATGAATGGGCGGCGCTGAGCTGGCCCGCCGATATCCTTGGCGCTATCGTCTGGCTAAGTCGATTGCTGGCTGAACAGCACATTTCCCTAAGAGGCGGAGACTTCATTTTAACCAGCGCATGGGGACCACCCATACCGGTCGGAGCACACACGCAAGTCGAGGTAACGTCGTCTGAATTCGGCAGTGTCCAGGCGACCATCGACTGACACTCGGGTTAAGCAATTGCCCGATATGATCACAGATCTACTCGATCGCTCTACTTTACTGCTGCATTTCATCGCACAGCTTTACCGCTATATTTCACCGCACTGCTTTACCGCTCTGGTGATCGAGCCAGGAGGGCAGGTTGCCACAGTGAGAACCGCTACAGGCTGCATCAACACAGTGGGTTAATGAATCGAAATAGATATTTCGTTTAACCAGGCCCGGCGCATAGTGTGCGTACTTGGCTGAGTTAGTCATTAGCACAGTTGACGATGTTGGTATGACCGGTTCGACTAACATACACCAGCAGGTATCTGTTATAAACTCAACACCGAAATCTTCAAGGCTCTGAACATAGCCAGCGCTTTCAGCGGCGGCGTGTATCTTCCGCCCGAGGGTGACAATTATTCTGACCGATTCGGCTTTTTTCCTGCCGGCACAAAGTGAAGCCAGTGATTCACATTCAGATAAAGAAAAGTGCGGATTACCCAGGCAAACGGCATCGACTGTAGATTCCGTTGCACTGTTGAGCTCGTGCCAGCTGGAAACCAGATCGGCAGTGCTCACTGCTACTGTGTTATTCAATGCCTGTTGTTGCAGCAGATAATTATGTGCGGTGTCGGCTTCGGGTGTGATCCCGGCTATGTGGAACATTGCGGTGGAAGAGGTTGTCGCAAACGCTGCGCTGAATGCTTTTAGATCATCGTTGTCCGGCGCCGCGTGCTCCAGACCATAGATTATCGGCAGATCATTCACGGCCAGAACTCCTATGTGATAGCCCAGCAGCGGCCAGTAGGCGTCGTTTGTATCCTGTGGTGGCTCAACAACTATAGATAGCGTTGGCATGCGCCCTTCGTCCAGGTGACTGCCGCAAAGTGGCGCTCTGCCGGTCAGTGCAATGCAAATGTCGAGAAAATCGGCGTATTTCTGGGTACGCGCACCGAGTACACTGTTGGCGAAGGCAACAGCATTAGACTCGGCCCAGACAATCTGCTCGCCTTTGGCGGGTGCTGTGTCGAGCAGATAAGGCGCGCAGGTGAAGCTCATCTGTGCTCCCATCTGCATAAATACATCGCCGAGCTTACTGGCAGGTTCGCCGAGCGCCGGATCAATTCCATGCTGCTGCCAGCGACGCTGATCAACCGACAGAGAGTTCAGCGTGGTTGGAACCCTGACCGCCGCGCCCCATTCCAGTAAACGGCTGGCAAACTGCAGGCCGGATGGACCATTGTAGACACAGCTGTCTATATGCGCCTGGGTGATATCCAGCAGTTCAGTAGCGCCCTGAATTGTCGCCATGCGTGTGAGTATTTGCATTGCTACCTGAGTGGCTTTTCCGTGCTCTCCATTTAGCATTGCCTGGTCTGAATCGGTCAGTGACAACGCGACCCGATTTTTTGTGATTGCATCCTCACCTGCGTTTTTCTTACACGCAGCCGGCTTGCGTGTGTTTGAAAGCGTTAGAGTGTTGTTGTCGAGAGTGACATCACTGCCATCGACAAGTCGGCTGAAGTCTGTCTCGCTAATCTGAAGAACAGGAATTGAACGCTCGAACATGACATCGGCTACAACAACGCCGAGTGTCAGAATTTCTTCTGCCTCGGTAAACAGCAGTGCTGCTGGCGCAAGGTTGTTTTGAATCAGTTCGAGCAATACCCCACTGCCAGTGCATGAGCCGCGCCCGCCTGGTATCGCCAGTAGTTTGCCCGCGAGGTTTTGGCCTGCGAGCGGGTGATGCTGGTCTATAACCTCACCGCTTGCCGGATCTACTCCGCCCCAGAAACTTAGCTCGACATCAGACAGCAACAGTGTGCCGTGCGCTGTCCCTTCGATCAGGCTGTGGCCGGTGAGCGTGGTTGTTGTCATTTAAAATATTCCGATTTGCGCAGATTGCACTTCTAACCTGTGATTACTCTTGCAAAGTAATCGTGTTGAATCTGCTCTTGTAGGTTTTAATGAGATTGACATCTGTTTCTGGGTGACGTGCTGATGAGAACCCCAGAGATACCAGCCGCTGATCCATCGGGCGGATGCTGCTGCACGAGGAGTGGAACGAACGGATGCCGCAGTCTGCTATTGCCTGCAGCAGCTCAGGAGCTAAACCGGCTCCGGCAATTATTTCTATGCGGCCGCGTGCAGCCCTGTGCAACTGTGTTAACTGTTCAGTACCTTCGCCAACACCAGGTGCACCACCCGATGTGAGTATGCGTTCGAAACCCAGCTCGATAGCTTGCTCCAATGCTGGCAACGGATTTTCCAGGGTATCTATAACCCGGTGGAGAGTTTTGCTCAGACCGTCGGCGGCGGCTGCCATTTTCTCCAGTGCTGTACAGTTTAGCGTGTTATCAGTATTGGCAGCTCCAAGCACTACACCGTCGATGCCAGTGTGTGCCACAGTGTGGATATCGTCACACATTAATTCGATTTCGGTTTCACTGAAGTAGAAGTCACCGTCACGCGGGCGAACCATGGCTGATACCGGTAGCGGGCAACCAGCCGCCAGACGCATCATTCCTTCAGAGGGAGTCAGACCACCGAGTGGCAGAGCGGAGCATAGCTCTATGCGGTCTGCCCCGCCTTCAATACATGCCTGCAGCCCGGCGACGCTGTCCACACAAACCTCTAGAGTAAACACGAGTTGTCAGACCTGTATATTGAGTGCCGCACCAAGCAGGCCTTGCTCCGGGCCGCTGACTGCCGCATAGAGCAGTGGCGTCGACTGTCTGCAAAGTCTGCGATCATCAACTTCGCGTTCCAGCGCTTGAATCAGTGGTTTGCTGTTGGCCAGACCGCCACCAACGGCAACAATTGACGGTGCGAGGAAATTCACTATATTGGCGAGTGCGCCACCGACTACATCAAGCCATATATCAACGGCCCGTGCGGCGCCAGGATCTCCCGCCTGCCAGGCTGTTATTATCTCAACGCTATCGATTGGCGCTGCGCCCATGTGTTTATAGATGCGTTCAAGACCACGTGCTCCACCGAGCGCATCTACGCAACTCCGCTGTCCGCAATTGCAGACAGGGTCGGGCAGCATAAATCCGGTTCGCGCCGCAGTTGCCGGCCCGTGCCCCCATTCACCCGCGGTACCATCTGTGCCGGTAAGTACATTTTTATTGATCACTATGCCACCGCCTACGCCGGTACCCAGAATAATAGCGAGTACGATATTGTGATCCTGCGCTACCCCGAAACGCGCTTCAGCCAGAGCAAACGCTTTGGCATCGTTGATCAGGTATATCCGACGTGCCAGTGCTTGCTGCAGATCGGTGGCGAGCCTTCTGCCATGGATACACGGAATATTCGCGCACTGAATTACGCCGCTTTGCGGGTGAATGTTGCCTGCGATAGAAATGCTGATTGCATCAGAACCAGCAGGGCAGAGTGCACGGATAGCGTTGCAGAATTCATTGAAATTATCTGCCGGCGTTGCGGTTCGACCCACAACGGTGATCGCCCCGGCTGCTGTGACATCAGCGGCTACTATTTTGGAGCCGCCAATATCAAAACAGCGGGCAGCGTGATCGTGTTCCTGTATTATCATTCGTTGGAATTCTACGGGATAAGCAAGTTTAAACAAGGTCGAGTCACGCAAGAGTTTTGTCAAACCACAACTTAACCCGCATTGTTCAGTATTTGTTGTAACGCCGGAAATGCCCGACTCAGGAAGAATTAAATGATTCCGTCAATGAAAATAACCCGTGTTGATGTTGACGATGTTCGGGTTCCTACCTCCGATTCGCTGCTGGGCTCAGACCCGTTTCACCGCAAACCGGACTACTCTGCGGTGGTTGTACGCATCACTACCGATGCCGGTCTCGAAGGCCATAGCGTGGTGTTTACTATAGGTGCCGGAACTGACTGGATCAGCTACGGGGTACGGGATTTATCAGTGCTGCTGATCGGCCGTTCACTGGCAGAATTCATCAAGCAACCAGCCCAATTGCATCAGCTGATGGTAGAGCACCATCAGTTGCGATGGCTGGCCGACGGTGTGTTTCGCATGTCGGTCGGTGGTCTGGTGAACGCGATGTGGGATTTGTGGGCCAAGGCAGAAGGCAAGCCACTGTGGGAGTTGCTGACGGATTTGCCTGCTGAAATGATTGTCTCCTGTATTGACTGGCGCTACCTCAGGGATGCCCTCTCGCCAGAGCAGGCGATCAACTTACTGCACAGCAGGGAGGCCGGTAAGGCTGATCGCAAGGTCGATCTGATGAACCGCGGGCCGGTCGCCTATTCAACCTCGGGGTGGCTCGGGCTTAGTGACGAGCAAATCAGCCGGCATATTCAAAAGCTGCAGCAACAGGGCTTCCGGCACTTCAAAACCAAAGTGGGCGGTGATCTGGCAGATGATATATCCCGCTTGAAGTTCCTTCGATCCCGTTTAGACGACGCAGCATTGCTGATGCTCGATGCGAACCAGATCTGGGGAGTTGACGAAGCGATAGAATGGGTGCAGCAGCTGGTCCAGTTCCAGCCGTACTGGATAGAAGAGCCAACCGCTCGTGACGATGTGCTGGGTTTTATCAAAATACGGGAGGCTATGAAACCGCACGGGATCGGAGTTGCGGCAGGGGAGCAGGTGCCGTCGCCGACTATTTTCAAACAGCTACTGGCGTCAGGTGCACTTAGCCATTGCCAGATTGACGCGACCCGTCTGGCCGGTGTTAATGATGTGCTTGCCGTTATTCTGCTCGCGGCGCACTACGATATTCCGGTGTGCCCGCATGGCGGTGGCATTGGTCTGTGCAATATGATTCAGCACTACAGTCTATGGGATCAGGTAGCTGTGTCTGCGAAAACTGAAGGCAGGTTTGTCGAGTACCTTGATTTTCTGCAGCAGGAAGTTTTCGAAACACCGGTTTCTGTAGACAATGGCTGCTACGTGACTCCACTGGCACCTGGCTGGGGCCTGGAAATGAAATCAGCATTTATTGATAAGCATCGTTACCCGGAAGGGCCACTATGGTCTCAGCGTTCTGATCCTCACGGTCCGCTATTTATTGCCTGAGGTACCGATCCTGATTGTCAGGCTGTCAGACCCTGATTTTCAGACAGGCACTCTCAGTGATGTGTAAACTAACAGATGAAACAACAGTAGAGAAATCTGATGGGACTTCTGGTCGAAGGTAAGTGGCATACCGACTGGTACGACACCAAGTCAACCAATGGAAAATTTGTTCGCAAAGACGCCAGTTTTCGCAACTGGATAACCGCTGACGGCAAGCCGGGCCCTGGTGGCAGTGGTGGCTTTAAAGCCGAAAAAGACCGCTATCATTTGTATATATCGCTTGCCTGTCCGTGGGCGCACCGAACGATGATTTTCCGTTCGATAAAAGGCCTGAGCGATTTCATTAGTGTTTCAGCGGTCAATTCTTATATGGGTGATGAAGGCTGGACGTTCGAGCCGGGTCCGGGCGTGATAGCAGACAGTGTTAACCATAAAACCCGTGTGCATCAGCTCTATACTGAGGCGATGCCCGACTATACCGGGCGAGTAACGGTTCCGGTATTGTGGGACAAGCACCAGAACACCATCGTCAGTAATGAATCATCCGAAATCATCCGGATGTTCAACAGTGCCTTCGACGGGGTTGGCGCTTTGGCAGGTGACTATTACCCGCTCGATCTTCGCACCGAGATAGATGCGGTAAATGAACTGGTTTACCACAATGTGAATAACGGCGTGTACCGCTGCGGCTTCGCGACAACACAAGATGCATACAACGAAGCGGTTGCCGGCCTGTTCGATACGCTGGATATGCTGGAACAGCGACTGGCCTCGCAACGGTATCTGGCCGGGGCGCAAATTACCGAAGCAGATTGGCGCTTGTTCACCACCTTGATTCGATTCGACGCGGTTTACGTGGGGCACTTTAAGTGCAATCAAAAACGCATTGCTGATTACCCGGTACTATCTAATTATCTGCGGGAACTCTATCAGCACCGGGGTATTGCCGATACCATAGATATAGATCACATCAAAGCGCATTATTATGCTTCGCACGAGAGCATTAATCCGACCCGGATTATTCCGGCAGGTCCCATGCTGGATTTTAATCAGCCACACAATCGAGACCTCATTGATGCTACCAGCGAGTAATTCTATTGTTTTTTATCGGGTGTTGTCTTGCCGGTTCTAAAGAGCAATTCGGGCTGATTTTCCCCGGATATCTTCGCGATGGACTCGAAGGGTCTGGCGAGCAGGCCCGACCCTAGAGATGTTATGAGCTTGTTGGCATATGGCAGCTTAGCGACGGGTTCGAACAGAGCATCCCGAAGCAATGGCAGCACAACTGCGTCGGATTGGTAAAACGGTGTTAGAAAATAACTGGCGGCTTGAAACAGACGTACATGCCTTTGCCGTGCTCGCGCATAGAGAGGCAGGCTTTGTTCTGCAAAGCCCTGCTTATTTCTTTTAGAATGCTTGCCTGTATATTCCGCTTTTTGTGCGACTGTCAGGGCAGAAGTTAGTGCAACTGCATCCAGCAGCGCCATGTTAACTCCCTGTCCGAGCTGCGGGCTGGTGGAGTGAGCGGCATCACCGATAAAGACGATATTTTTCCGGTACGGTATTTTCAGTGTGTGATGCGCGTAGCTGGCGTAGGTCAGATCGTTGAAATCGTATAGCTGATCGGTCAGGAGTTCCAGTGAAGGCCAGATAGATATCACTTGTTGCTTCCATTTATCAATGCCCGTTTGCAAGAGTGGTCGGTGCTCATTTGATTTCAAACTCCAGAAAAAGGTAGCAACTTCGGTGGAGTCGTCCGGTAATCGCCCGCATGGCAGTACACCTGCCATAACGCTTGCACGCCGGTAGCGTTGCTCAAGCAGATTTCTGGAAAAACCGGTAGAGCCGAGCTTTACCGTGGCCCACAGTGCACCATATGCCAATGCCGTACGTTTCGTTTTTACATGGTTTGCAACTATTCTCGAATGACTGCCGCTGGCATCCACAACAAGGTTGAATGGCCGCTCAATGGTAGTACCGGAAGCGGTAACTAAAGCCACGCTGTAGGGAGAATCGGGTGGCGTCTGTAGTGGTACAACGTTGTTTATATCGTGTCCGGTTTCAATTCGTATTCCACGATCTGCCACGGCGCGATAGAGAACATGAAACAAAGACGCTCGATGTATGGCGAGGCCATACAGCTCTGATGAAACGGTTTTGTACCTGATATCAAGTACGGTTTTCCCGTTGGGTACAATTCGCCCCTTCATGCCGTCGATGCGTTGTCCCAGCTGCTCGACTTTATCACGCAGCCCGAGTTGTTCCAGTACCGTCAGCCCGGTGGGTTGCAGCATCAGGCCGGAGCCGACTGGCGCAGCCTCATCAAATCGTTCAAAAAGCGTGACAGGAAAGCCGGCGTCATGCAGTGCCACTGCAGCTGATAATCCGGCAGGCCCGCAGCCGACGATAGCAATCTGGTTCAAAACGCTGTGATTCTTCCCGTTGAACAGGGATTAGCGTAGCAATAATCAGGGGGTCAGTGGCTGATTTTCTATTCGAATATGCTTTCACCAGAGAAGTTAAGGTCGCCGATAAGGCAATGCCTGCGATGCGCCGGTATTAAATGATGTTTATACTGGCGGAGCTTGGTCACGATGCCGACAGAATCTGCCGCAACATTGAAACCGCAATGCAAACGGCAGCAAAATATTGCATTCGTATGCAAAATTTGCCATTCTCTATGAAAACATGAGGAATTAACGAATATGAACAAGATTTTACAAGGCGCTGTTGTCAGTGCCATGATGATCGCCGGATCAACGGCAGCGTACGCCGGGTGCGGTATCGACAGTGGCCGTGTCAGCATTGTCGGCAACGAATTCCCGGCTATCCAGACTGTTGCCAAAGGTGCGATGGATTGTGCTGGCGAAGGTATCGTGGTTAAGTCGAATCTGACTGCCGACCACCAGAAGATAAATGTTGCCGGCATGCAGGGGAATCCAGCCGAGTACACCACGGCGATTATCGCCAATTCGTCAATCGTTGCTTTGATGAATGAAGACGTGATTCGCCCACTCGATGACCTGGTCGCCAAACATGGCCAGGATATACCGAAAAATCAGCTGATTACTGTCAACGGAAAAGTAATGGCCGTGGCATTTATGGCTAATGCGCAGCACCTGGCTTACCGCAAAGATGTACTGGCTGAGCTCGATATCGCTCCGCCCAAATCGTATGAAGAGTTGCTGGATGCCGCAGAGAAAGTTCGTGCTGCCGGAAAATCCGAATACCCGGTTGGCGGGGCTTACAAAGCGGGCTGGAACCTCGCGCAGGAATTCGTCAACATGTACATTGGTCATGGAGGAGAATTCTATAACGGAAGCACAGCCGAGCCTGCTATTAACAACGAGCAAGGCGTCGCCGCTCTAAACATGATGAAAAGCCTCAGCGGCTACATGAATCCGGATTTCCTCACTCACGATTCCAACGCTACCGGCGCTGAAATGGAAGCTGGCAATGTGATCATGATGAACATGTGGGGCTCGCGAATCGGTAAACTGCAGGATGACGAAGGTGCACCGCCAGAGATAGCTACCAATATCGAAGTTGCCGGCCCTATGATGGTTGGTGATAGTGGTGTTCCAGCCACCACACTCTGGTGGGATGGCTGGACGGTTGCAAAAAACATTTCAGACGAAGATGCCGAAGCCACTTTCCTCGCGATGAAAAACGGCATCAGTCCGTCAATACTTAACGACGAAACCATGGGTCAGGCCGTATGGATGATCGAAGGTTATGAACCCGCTGCTGTTAATCAAGGCGTATTTGCTTCGATTGCATCGGGTGCGACGGCCTACCCGATGCTGCCTTACCATGGGTTGATGCACACAGCACTCGGCAATGAAATCGCAGACTTCCTGACTGGTAAGGAAGACGCAGCGAAAACACTTGCTGATGTTGAAGCAGCTTATACCGCTGCAGCGCAGGAAAAAGGCTTCCTGAACTAGAGGAACTCTGTATCGGGTAATGGTACGCGGCAGATTTTGTACTCTGCCGCCTATCTTCCCGAACATACCCACCGGATGATTACAATCATATAGATCATCCGGATAATTAGTTTATAGTGAGGCGGGTACAGCGGCTTCGGTCTGCGAACTGGAAGAGTTTGATGGACGGAATCTTTCACGAGGCGTGCGCCTCATGAATAATAGAACAATGCAGACCGGAGCTATCCGTCGCAATGAAACATAGAACCTTTTTCTGGTTTATCCTTCCTACATCCCTTGCGATGCTTCTGTTCATTGCACTGCCTATTGTGTCTGTGGTGTTGCAATCTGTGCATGCACCGCATGAGCAAGTGATCCTCGAAGTAGAGAACTGCGATATTTTCGGCTGTAAAAAGTCGACCATGGTTGATCAGGACGCAACCCATGCCCTGCGCGATGCAGAACCGCTGGGGCGGTTTGTCGGATCCGATATCTATGTAAACCGCAATCATCTCGCAACCACACAAATCGGTGCGGCATGGCAGAATTCAAACAGTGTCGGCGAGTTTTTATCCGCATTAATGAATCTGCCATTTTACCGGGCGCTGGCTTTCACACTGACATTTACGTTTGTCGTAACGCCGCTGGTTCTTATACTGGGTTTTATGATCGCGGTTGCAGTGAACAGCATCCCTTCCTATTTGCGCGGGCCGACAATCTTTCTGTCGTTGCTGCCGATGATCATCACCCCTCTGATCGGTTCCCTGATTTTATTCTGGATGATCGATGCACGAGGAATAATCGGCACATTCATACAAACCGTTGCGGCAGATCCAGAGCTTTCTATGAAAGCTTCAACACCACTGACCTGGTTAATGCTGATCGTTTACGGCGTATGGCACGCAGCACCATTTGCGTTTGTTGTTTATTATGCCGGCTTGCAGACTGTGCCAAAAGATACCCTGGAGTCTGCAATGATCGATGGTGCGAGTCGCTGGGAGCAAATTCGCTACGTGATTATTCCGCACCTCATTCCACTTACAACCTTTATCACACTGATGCAGTTAATGGATAACTTTAAAGTGTTTGAACCGATTGTCGGCTTTAATGCTGCGGCTCATGCACAGTCGCTGTCCTATTATATCTACGATGATCTCGGTGGCGAGACGCGCCTGCTGTCATCAGCAGCAGCTACATCCGTGCTGACCATTGTCGGCGTAGCCATTTTATTAACGCCGGTGCTGATTCGCACGTGGCGTGATTTTGGTAGGAGTAAGGCATGAGTTCTGCAAGTGAGCGCCGCTCACCGGCTCTAAAGTTATTCTTCTGGTCGTTTCTGATTCTCTGGCTGATTATCGCAGCGTTTCCTTTTTTCTGGACCTTCTGGGGCTCATTCAAAGTAGAAGGTGATTTCTTTTCCAAAGCCGATTGGTCGTGGGCGGTGTTCGGCCATCTCACCCAGATTGAAACCGGTGGAGCATTCACCGGAGACGGCTACCACGGCGCCTGGGTAAAAGAAGAATTCTGGAGAGCCGCGTTAAATACGGCGATCGTTGTATTTTTCACCGTTACCATATCACTGACCATCGGAACGCTGGCGGGCTATGCGTTGTCGCGCTCAACCTATAATTACGCATTCTGGCTGTTGATTATTGCACTGATTTTCCGGGCAATGCCTCCAATCACTCTGGTTTCAGGTTACCTGTTGCCGTTCTACCAATGGAATCTATGGGGCCACCTGCCAACTGCCATTATTGTGCTGGTGGCAATCAACCAGCCATTCACACTCTGGATGCTGACGTCATTTTTTCGCAATATACCGAAAGATCTCGACGAAAGCGCTATGGTAGACGGCTGCACCCACTTTCAGGCTTTTCGCCATGTGATTATTCCGGTTATGTGGCCCGGTGTTATAACCACCGGACTATTCTCACTGTTGCTGGCGTACAATGACCTTGCTGTTACCGCGATGATCCTTTCGAAAGATAACCAGACTATGGTACCGAAGATCGCAAGCTTTCTCGGTACCACGCAAACCAAAGGTAATGTTATGTTTGCAGTGGCTTCGGTGGTATCGGTTACGGCTCCACTTTTTGTATTAGTCATGTTTTTCCAGCGTCAGATCGTAAGTGGGCTGACAGCAGGCGCTGTAAAAGGATAATTCTATGGCCGGTATTACACTAAAAAATGTTAATAAGCGCTGGGGCTCTTTTGTCGGAGTAAAAGATTTTACGCTCGATATAGCCGATAAAGAGTTTCTTGTTTTGCTTGGGCCATCAGGGTGCGGCAAAACCACAACCATGCGTATGATCGCCGGTCTTGAAGATGTAACCGAGGGCGGGATTTTTATCGGCGATCGAAAAGTAAATGACCTGGAACCCAAGGACCGCGATGTCGCAATGGTGTTTCAGTCTTATGGCCTGTACCCGAATATGACAGTCTGGGAGAATATTCGATTTCCGCTGAAGATTAGAAAGATCGATCCGGCCACACATGAAGAGCGCGTTCAACGTGCGGTAGACATGGTCGAACTGCAGGACTTTGTTCACCGGCGTCCTGCTGCTCTTTCCGGAGGCCAGCGTCAGCGTGTCGCATTGGCACGCGCTATCGTCCGTGAACCTACCGTGTTCCTGATGGACGAACCGCTTTCCAACCTTGATGCCAAATTGCGTGTATCCACTCGCGCGCAGATTAAGAACCTGCAGCACGAGCTGCAAACAACCATGATCTACGTTACCCATGATCAAATCGAAGCAATGACACTGGCTGATCGAGTCGTAGTGATGAACCAGGGTATTGTTCAGCAAGTAGCAACGCCGCGTGAAATTTACGACAATCCGGCAAATACGTTTGTCGCGGGGTTTATGGGAACGCCGGCCATGAATCTGGTTGATGGCAACATTGATAATGGTGTTTTTCGCGCCGAAAGCATTGAAATCAGTGGCCTGCCACAGCAGCACTCAGGGCGTGTAACCCTCGGGTTCAGAGCGGAAGATGCAGCCTTGAGCGCCGAACGGGCGCAAGTCAGTGCACCTGTGTATTCCATGGAATTACTCGGCGAAGCTTCTATGGTAACGATGCGCGCCGGTGGGGTTATAGTCGCGATCAAGGCAGATAAAGACTATTCAGCTGAAATTGGCGATGCCGTCAGTGCGTCAGTTCCGGCTTCCATATGCCATTTGTTTGATATAGAGACTGGTGAGAGGTTAGAAAAGAGTTAGCCGACAGTGCACTGCAATGCTGCTCTGCGATAACAAGTCCTCAAAGTGCACAGCCTATTTAAATTTGGTATCTGCGATCAGTACTATTCTATTAACCTTGTTTTCGGCATCGTACCAGTAAATGCTTCCGTTTGTGAGATTCATCGTGGATGTTTTGAATTGGCGTTTTTCGATGCCTTCCAGAGAATCGATGTCTCCTTTATCCGCTCCAATAGAAATGCCATTGACGTCTGTATAGTTGGAGTCTTTAATGATAACCGTCATTATAACCTTGTTCTTGAACACAATTTCAATATCCCCGCTGTAACGGTATTTGCTGAACGATTCCCTGCTTATCGGGTCTCCAAGAGCTGACGCGGTATCTTCAAATGTGGAAACCCCAGTGATTAGGTTTTGGTACTTATTTCTATATTCTCGCAGTGTAGTTGAGGGCTTATCGAGCATTTCTCTGGCGTTGGAAAGATACTGAGATAAGCTAGCAGTGCCTTCAAGCCAAATTTTGTTATCTCTTTAGTCATAACGTAGAAACCCACGTCCACAGGACGTGGTCAGAGGACTAAGGCTTTGCCGATGGTCCGACTCAATGGTATTTCTATATTGAGCTGTCCCCACAGCTTCAAAGGAGGAAAACCAATGAGTCGATTCAAGAAGTTATCAAGTAGCTTGGCACTGCTATTGTCATTTTTTCTAGACACCGAAATATCGGTATCGTGTGCTGCAGGGAGCTGTAAAGCAGGATGCAAAAGATAAGCAATATGAACAACGTCAACTAAACCTATAACCAAAACGGACTGTGGGGAGGTTCAATCCTAGCCGTCTTTGACGGCTAGGCATACTGAGCCCCTCTGGGGCTGACCCAAGCCCCTGCGCTCCGCGTAGGGATTTTTTAGTC
>MDLA01000105.1 GCA_001730015.1 Chromatiales bacterium (ex Bugula neritina AB1)
GATCGATGTCCGTCGGGTTACCTTCTTCGATCGCGATATCCAGAATAAATCCACTTTTCCCCGAGGTGAGATTGATCTTATGGCCATACTGAATTTTTCGATCACCCTTGATAATGATGTCTGTGTGATCTTCAAATATGCTGAATATCTTTTCTCCTGCAGGCACTTTTTCATCTAGAAAGAGACGGCGCTGCGTTTGGTCAATTACCTTTTGTATCAAAGGTTTAAACCGCTCGTACTTTGCCAGCCAACGCGCTCTCTTCTTTTCATCTGTGCAGTTATTAATAACTTCCTCATGGGCGTGATGAAAGTACGTGAGTGTAGCCGATGTCACTTGCAGCAGATCAGCATACAGATCCACCTTGTCCTCCTCCATTCCTTTGGTGTTAATTATTTTGTAGGCCCGTTTTTTAGCGACACGAGTGTGGTTGTGGTATTTAAACTTTAAGACACCGGAAAGTTTTACCGCTTCCAATATCAAGCGAACCATGACCCGAACACAATCCCATAACAGGCTACTATCTGTCGGTTCATGAACATCCGAATCACACACTGTGCTGTCGATTCGAATCGTTTTAGCAAGCTCAATTTTTTCCTCTTTCGCCACGTCGACTGTACATTGATGGATTCGTTCCCACGTCTCCGGCTTGATCTGACTAATAGTATGTTGCAGTGCTGATTTGCTCGGTGAATGTCCATAGGGTAATCGAGCAAAGGCGATGCAGGAGGCGGAATCTTCCAAATCAAATGCCAGCGATTTATAGCTGACTTGCCGCAATTGTTTGAGTAGCCCGCAACGTAACACGGTCTCGCTCGTCAGGCCCTGGCGACCCGTATCGAAGACGTCTTCTGTGCGTAAATCCAGCTCTACCCAGTCGCAAAATTCAGGGTGTTCATCTAAAAACCGGGAAATCGCCTTGAATTCTTGACCGGTCTCGTGATCCGCGTAATTTTCGAATATACTGGCTTGGACAGTGCGTGTTTTTCGCATTGTTATCTCCGGTGTTTTTTGGGTTTCGTTATTTTTCAATAGCTTGAAAATACGGTAACAAAATTCATCGGAGTTTTTCTATTTTTTTTCGTCCGTAATCCCCAATCCAATCAATGCGTTAGTGTTTATGGACGGACACTAGCTAATGCTCATTCATAAACCAGCGCTACTGCGGATTCCTCAGGACATGCGATCTTCCACCAACCACATATAGTTATTTAGAATGACTAACTACGCCAGCGCGCTATAGGCTCATGCAGGGTCTGGAGCGTTTTCACGTCGTTGCCGTTGATACGGTCGATCAGTAAGCGCGCCAGTTCATTGCCTGTCTCGAACAGATCTTCGGCAATGGTGTCCATTGCTGGATACAAAACGGGCAGAATTTCTGTGGTTTGCTTGCAGATCAGATCGTATTCTTTTCCGAGTGTCACGCCGGCTTCCAGTAAGCCACTGACAATCGCCAGTGTAGTCAGCTCATTGTTGCAGATAATGGCATCGTACAAATCTGGCCTGGAAGCCAGCTGGCTGCCATACAGGCGTGCTGCATCGGTATTTTCTATATATGATGAATCCTGCAGCGTGTCTCCTGCGGCTTTGCTTTTGGCAATGGCGCGGTTAAATGCATTTACCGTATTTGAGTAGTTGGTGGTGCCGTTATCAACAACCGCCAGCAGAATTTTACGGCGTCCCTTTTGAAGCAGTCGCTCAACGGCCAGTTCCACATAGCGTTCTGCGTGAAAATCGTGGTACGCATGTGGCGAGTAGAATTCAGTACGCCCGTGCGAGACAAACGGAAAGTCTGCGTCCATCAACAGCTGAACCCGTGAATCCCGGGCGCTGGTGTGAGTTAGAATGACCCCGTCTGCGGAGCGGTTATCTAGTATATAGCGAATAGATTCTTCAGGATCCCGCCGCTCAAACTCGGGCACCACATTCAAATGGTATTTGCTGCCGAGTATGTGCGAGCCGATTCCCTGAATCAGTATGCGCGTGAAATCCATGTTTTTTACATCGGCGGCGAGCACCAGAGACAGTACATTGGTACGCCCGGTGCGCAGACGCACACCGGCTCGGTTCGGCACATAGCCAATCTGCGCAGCGGTGCGGGCTACTTTGTCACGGGTAGACTGCTTCAGATTGCTGCCATCTCGAAGTGACAACGATACCGTTGACATACTCAAGCCGGTGAGCTCTGCAATGGTTTTGATTGTGGGCTTCGGTGGCGAGCGGTTCGACATTAAGTAAGTGGTGCTCTCTTGTTGGGTAGAAGCAAATGCGCTCAGAGTACAAAAACGCCGCAGTGCAGCTGCAGTTACTGTAGAAATATCTTAAGCGACATATGGATTACGAGCAATTGCTACGTTACAATAAAAATCGTCAGGCAGCATTATTAATACCCTTTTAGTAAAGCAACCAGTTGTATTAAAAGATAATTATAGTATGAATTGCTGTTTGTCTCTCTATTGCATCGTAGCAATAAAATTTCAGGTTATAAGCAGGTGCGCCTGCTGCCATTCGTTCTGATAACTTTTTCCTTATGGAGGAAAATATGACGCATCGACTTAACAGCCGTTTTGGAAAAAGTCTGCTGGGCAGTGCGCTCGGCATGGCGCTGCTGGCAGGTTCTGCCAATGCAGGAGACATACGTTTCTGGACCACAGAAGATCAGCCGGATCGCCTTGCCAAGCAACAGGATATGGCCAGGCAGTTTCAGGAAGCCACGGGCAATAAGGTTGAAGTGATTCCCGTGTCAGAAAAAGACTACGGCACTCGCACAACCGCAGCGTTTGCAGCCGGTGATCTGCCAGACGTAATCTACCATCCGCTGCAATACGCTCTGCCATGGGCCGAAGCCGGTATTCTCGATACAGAAGCTGCTACCGAAGTAGTTGAAGAACTGGGTGCAGATACCTTTCAGGCAGGACCGATTTCATTGGCCGCGTTCGATGGCGGCGTTACCTCGGTGCCGGTTGATGGCTGGACGCAAATGATCGTCTATAGAGCTGATCTATTTGCGGAAAAAGGTCTGGAGCCACCGAACTCCTACGCCAACGTTGAAGCGGCAATTAAAGCGTTGCATAACCCGCCGGAACTGTACGGTTTTGTTGCGCCAACCAAAGTCGATGAAAACTTCATGAGCCAGGTGCTGGAGCATGTACTGCTGGCAAATGGCGTTTCACCAGTAGGCGCAGACGGCTTTAAAGCACTTGAAGCCGGGCCAACAACCGAATCACTCGATTTTTTCAAAGCAATTGGCAAAGCCTCACCTCCGGGAGAACTGTACTGGAAGCAGTCGCGTGAACTGTACTTCGCCGGTAAAGCCGCCATGATCATCTGGTCTCCCTTCATCCTCGATGAACTGGCCGGACTTCGCGATAGTGCTCCTCCTACCATCAACGACGATCCCACCAGTAAAGATCTCGCTGCAAAAACCGGCATTGTTACCAACTTTGCCGGTCCTTCCAACGCAGATGGCGCCGCCTGGGGTGACGTACGCTACTTTGGAATTACCAACGATGCAGACACAGACACCGCTCAGGAATTCATCAAATTCGCAATGGACGATGGCTATATGCAAACGCTTTCTATAGCGCCGGAAGGCAAGTTCCCGGTTCGTTCCGGCACCGCAGATGATCCGGAAAAATTTAACAAGGCGTGGTCAATGCTGCCGGTTGGTGTCGATCGCAAGGCTCCATTAAGTGAGTTGTATGAGCAATCGATGATTGATGAAATTGTTGGCGGGCTGAAGGTTGCCCAGCGTTGGGGTGTGGCTGAAGGGCAGTTGTCACTGGCTTCTAAAATGATCAATGCTCAGCCTATTAATCGTGTATTCCGTCAGTATCTCGATGGGGAAGTCGATGCGGCAGCTGCCATTGAAGCGCTGAACACCGAGCTAGGTGCGATTAAGTAACCTGATTTCATAGCGTTGTACACTGATCGGTGATCGTGCAGGTGCCTGTACGATCACCGTTTTTATTATTCACTCCCCGGAACCCATGGCTCAGGCAACACCCCCGAAAGTACGCGGAGCTCTTGCCAGGCGCGAATCGAGATTGGCCTGGAGTCTCCTGCTACCCACTGTAACCATAGTCAGTCTGGTTATTATATTGCCACTGATTGCCATATTCTGGATCAGTGTCAAACCGGTCGGGCTTGCAGACCTGCGCCCGGTACAGCCGATAGTGCGCGAGAGTCTTCGCAAAAAAGGCGAAGATTTCCGCATAGAGTACCGCGTTAGAAATTCCTCACGCTCCAAACCCATAGAGGACGTCAGCTTCACAGATACCATTCCAGCCGGTATAAATCTGCTTGAGCTGCCCGAATACTGCGTCACTGACGGGTCTGAACTCTCGTGCAATTTCGGCACAATAGAAGGCGGTTTCAGCGAACGTCTTCGCATACCGATAGAAGGCGTTAGCGATGAAAGTTCGGCTGAAGAGCGTGTTGAAGGCAGTGCGCCGATCGTTCAGGGCCGTGGCGGAAATATACTGACCAACAACGAGTTTACCGCCGATAATTTCAAACGGATTTTCGACAGCAGCGAATTTATTTCGGTGTTGTGGGCAACGGTTTTCTATACCGTTTTCGGTACCATAGGCGCGCTGGTTGTGGGTTTGTTTGCGGCCCTGCTGTTAAACAAAAGTTTCAAAGGGCAGGGGATCCTGCGCGGCCTGTATTTGTTTCCGTATGTCTCGCCCATTATTGCTGTGGCCTTTACCTGGGTGACACTATTCGATCCGTTTTCCGGATCATTCAATGCCTTGTTATTGCAAATGGGGGTCACAGAGGAACCGGTCAATTTTTTCGGTCAGCGACCGCTGGCGCTCATTATGGTTACGGTGTTTGAAATCTGGCGTTATTTTCCGTTGTCGTTTCTTTTTATTCTGGCGCGTATGCAGTCTATAGACCACGATATGTACGAAGCCGCCGACATGGATGGCGCCAGTCCGTTTCAAAAGTTCTGGTACTTATCGATGCCGCAACTGCTCGGTATTTTGAGTGTGCTGTTTCTGCTTCGATTCATCTGGACATTCAATAAATTCGACGACATCTTCCTTCTGACCGGAGGCAACGCCGGCACCAGAACGCTCACGGTAAATGTTTATGAGCAGGCTTTTGCTATTTCCAATATCGGGGCCGGCGCGGCCGTTGCTGTGGTTATCTTTGCCGTGCTGCTTACTTTCAGCGTGCTGTTTCTAAAATACCTGTCGCGGGAGGAAGGACTGTGAAGTTTCTCCGGCAGGGGCTGGTTACTGCATTGGTTCTAGGTTTTCTATGGGCACTGGTCATTGCTGTCACTGTGTCGGTGGCAATGTCGTTCAGCATCGGCGAAAGTTTCAGGCCGGCACTGGCTGGATGCCTGTTGTACGGAGTCGCGGCCGGGCTTGTCGGCCTGTTTTTCAAGGCACGGGCGGCACTGATAACAATAGTGATTGCAATAGCTGTCGTGCTGGCGTACACGCCTGTCAGTCCGGTGATTTTTGCGGCCGATAATAGCCCTGTGCATCAATTGATCACCGCCCTGCTGCTAGGCGCATCGACAGGCATTCCCCTGCGTAATATATTGCACGATGTTTATCCGGGCCTGTTGACGCGGCACAGCTTCGAAGATGCGATTATTCGATTTTTAACCGGCTTTGGCTACATTGTGTTTACCGCAATTGTACTGATTCCGTTTTATGTAATGATCATGACAAGCCTCAAGTCACAGCAGGCTCTGTTACAGAATCCGCTCGATTTCTCTGTAGATTTCAGCAATGGCTGGCTGCTGTTTCGAAGCTATATCGAGCTATTCAGAGATTTTAATTTTGGCAGCTATCTGTGGACCAGCTTTTATATTTCAGTGCTCACAGTTCTCATAACCCTGGTGTTTTCCGTGCCCGGTGCTTACGCAGTGGCGCGCCTGAGATTTCGTGGCAGTGCAGCG
This sequence comes from Chromatiales bacterium (ex Bugula neritina AB1), assembly GCA_001730015.1. Taxonomy (GTDB): domain Bacteria; phylum Pseudomonadota; class Gammaproteobacteria; order Granulosicoccales; family Granulosicoccaceae. The sequence continues at coordinate 5,919 of MDLA01000105.1, forward strand.
TTTTCCCGTACCATTTTGCTGATCTATATGGTACCGATGATCGTTCTGGCGCTGCCGATTTATATTGCCTTTTCGATGATCGGCTTACGCAATACCATTTCAGGTATTGTCTTGATCTATCCGGTAACTACTATTCCGGTGGCGCTGTATATGTTGCAGGGCTACTTTCGCGGGCTGCCGGTTGAGGTCGAAGAAGCCGGTCTGATGGATGGCTTAACCAGGCTGCAGGTTATCCGCAAAATCACCCTGCCGCTCGCGCTGCCGGCGCTGGTGTCGGTCGGATTGTATGTGTTTATGATCGCCTGGAACGAGTTTCTGCTTGCGTTTATGTTACTGGATGATCCAGTCAAGTTTACCCTCACACGTGGCGTCACCATGCTTAATACATCTGAAATTCCCCGCCAGCACCTGATGGCAGGCGCGGTAATCGCCACCATTCCCATTATGGTGTTGTTTTTGACACTGGAGCGCTTCATGACCAAAGGTCTGACAGCCGGCTCGGTAAAAGGGTAAGTATTCTTATGGCAGGTTCAAGGTCGCTCGACAATATCGCGCGTGAAATTCTGCGCGGCAACGACAAAGGCGGGTACACAATACCGACGTCGGGCCTGTATCCGTATCAGTGGAACTGGGATAGCGCATTTGCAGCGCTCGGGTTTGCCCGGTTTGATATTGATCGCGCCTGGACAGAAATCGAAACCTTGTTTTCCGGGCAATGGGATAACGGCATGGTGCCGCATATATTATTTCATCGTGCTGATCCGGGGTATTTCCCGGGCCCTGAAGTCTGGGGAGGAACCGGTCCGGTGCCTTCTTCCGGTATCAGCCAGCCACCGATTGCAGCTACTATGGTGAAGCGGGTTTTCGATAAAAACCCGGAAATCGGTATGCAGCGAATTGGCCCCCTGTTTGATAAAATCGCTGCCTGGCACCGCTGGTTTATGGACTGGAGGCTCGATAACGGTGCCGTGTGCATTACGCATCCCTGGGAGGCCGGTCGCGACAACGCCCCGGACTGGGATGGCGCCATGGCCCGTATAAATCCACAGAAAGTCGGTGAGTATACCCGGCGCGACACCACCCATGTAGACAGTGCCATGCGCCCGACCAAATACGACTACGACCGTTATGTCTGGCTGGTGCAGCTTGGCAAGCGGTTAAAATGGAACGAGGCAGAATTACTGAAGCATAATCCGTTTCGAGTGGCAGACCCCACCATGACGTTCACCCTGCTGCGCGCACAACGGGATCTCGCCACCCTGGGGCGTGCCATCGGCCGTGATGTAAATGACATCGAGCAATCTATAGATATACTAAGAGACGGCGCAAAAACACTCTGGAACGAGCAGCTTGGCAGCTACGATTCACGCGATGTCAGATCCGGTGAATGGTCTGGCTCAATTTCCAATGCATCTTTTCTGTGCTGGTACGCCGGTTTAAAATCCACAGAGATGAAAACCGTACTCAACGATGTTTTAAAAACGGTGCGCTACGGTATCCCTTCATATGACCCGCGAGGTGAAAAATTCGATGCAAAACGCTATTGGCGGGGGCCGGTCTGGGGCATCATGAATATGCTGATCGGCACCGGTATGCAGGAGATGGGTATGCCCGAAGGCGCGGCACTTCGCCAATCGACCTGTGACCTGATCACCGAGCACGGATTCGCCGAGTATTTCGATCCACACGATGGCAGCCCGGCCGGCGGAGATTCTTTCACCTGGACCGCCGCTGTCTGGCTAAGCTGGGCGTCGCCGAATGCAGATAATTAACCGGGTGATCAGCTGATGGGCGCAATCACACTTAAAGCCTGTGAGAAATGGTTTGATCAGGTACAGGTGATCAAAGGTGTTGATCTGACGATCAACGAGGGTGAGTTTGTTGTGTTTGTCGGCCCATCCGGTTGCGGTAAGTCAACTCTGCTGCGAATGATCGGCGGGCTCGAAGATATTTCACGCGGCAGTATTGAAATTGACGGAGAAGATGTCAGTGACCACCCGCCATCGAAGCGTGGCTTGTCGATGGTGTTTCAATCGTATGCGCTCTATCCGCATATGTCTGTACGAGACAATATGGGTTTTTCACTCAAAACAGCGGGCGCACCAGTTGAGGAAATACGCGCAAAAGTCGATGCAGTCGCACACACTCTGAAGCTGACTGAATACCTCAACCGGCGCCCTAAAGATTTATCCGGCGGGCAGCGTCAGCGCGTAGCTATAGGCCGCTCTATTGTACGCGAGCCGACTGCATTTTTATTCGATGAGCCGTTGTCAAACCTTGATGCAGCGCTGCGGGTGGAAATGCGACACGAAATTTCCAAACTGCATCAGTCGCTGGCCGCCACCATGATCTACGTCACCCACGATCAGGTAGAAGCCATGACACTCGCCGACCGCATAGTGGTACTCGATGCCGGTCGAGTTATACAGGTCGGGACGCCACGTGAACTCTATAAAAACCCCGTCAATACCTTTGTAGCGCAGTTTATCGGCAGTCCGAAAATGAATGTACTGCCGTGTAGCGTAAGCGGTGGTTCTTATTCGCTGCCGGGCGGACGCCACGGTCGCTACACGGCACAAGCGGAAAATGCTACGCAAATAGGCATTCGACCCGAACATTTGCGTATTGGCATTCAGGGAGAAGGTGAGGCCGACGGTTGCGTTGATGTTGTAGAGTATCTGGGAGCAGATACCTTTGTTCTGCTCGATTGTGCCCAACTGGGGCGCTTGTCTGTGCGGATCACCGGAGAATCCGGTTTGACGGCAGGCGAGATCGTCGGCCTGCATTTCGATCCGGCCCATGTGGTGTTTTTCGATCAGGCTGGCAACGCTGTTTCGTAGAGAAAATTCCTTGTTGTGCCGGTTTCCTATAAACTCGGGATCAGCCAAATTACAACCACGAGGCCGGTACCATGAAAATGCTTCATACAATGCTTAGAGTCGGTGATTTGCAGCGCTCGATTCAGTTTTACACCGAGATTCTCGGGATGGAGTTGCTGCGCCAGACTGATCGCCCGGAACAAAAATATACCCTGGCATTTGTTGCCTACAATGGCGGCAATGCCAACGGCGAAGCGGAAATCGAGCTAACATACAATTACGGCGCAGATAACTACGAGCTGGGTACTGCTTACGGCCATGTTGCACTCGGCGTAGATAACGTTGCCGAAACCTGTGATCGCATCAAGGCTGCCGGCGGAAACGTTACCCGGGAAGCCGGTCCGGTCAAAGGGGGCTCCACCATCATTGCATTCGTTGAAGACCCAGATAACTATAAAATTGAATTGATTGAAATGGCCGGCCGGGAAATTTAGATCGTTTCTATAAAACGGGCATATAAGTTCAATACCAGAGTGTGACCCGCGCGCATGGGCAATGAGCACACAGGTAATGGACACACGGGTAATGGACACACGGGTAATAAGCACCAAAATGCTGATCCCTGGTGTGGTGCAAGCCCGCTTGCGCGTGAACAGGCAGTTGAGTTATTAACGCGTGTGTTACAGCAATGCCCGGGCAAGACAGTAGTATTCGATCTCGATTCAACATTGCTTAATAACCGGCCACGCAATGCGGTGATTATGCGGGAGTTTTCCCGCATTGCCGGAGTGAGCGAGCTGGCCGAGGCAAGAGCAGATCACTGGCAGGACTGGAGTGCCGCGCGCGCGATGGCAAATATGGGCCTCAATCCGGCGCAGGTAGCCAGACACCTTGAAGAATTTGAACAATTCTGGGGCGAGCGCTTTTTCACCAGCGAATACTGCGTGCACGATGAGCAAATCAACGGTGCTGCCGTGTTTGTGGGGCGGGTGGCCGAGGCGGGAGCATCTATTATCTATCTTACCGGACGCCCCGAGGAAATGCGTTACGGTACCCTTCAGTGTCTGCAGCGACTGGGTTTTCCAGTACCTGCTTCGCCGCACGTAAGTGATCCGGCCGTAGTACTTACTATGAAGCCTGAGTCAAACGGATCTGACGATACATTTAAATTTGAGCAGGCCAGGCAGTTAGAGGCACATAAGCAAGTCGCTGCCGTTTTCGACAACGAACCGCAGCATATAAATACTTATAACGAGCTGCTGACTCACGCTGAGTGCATTCATTTATTTACAGATCACTCCATGAGAGAGATCCCGCTGCGGGCGGGGATTCCATCTATAGTCGACTTCAAATTGTTATGAATAGAAGATTATTTCTACAATACAGTGGTGTTGCTCTTTCGGGCGTGTTTGCTACAGCGCACGCAAAGAAAGTAGCTGCTAAAGCTCGCGCTGTTAAGCTCACAGCTGGATTCACCAGCACAAAAATCGTCGGTCCGGATTTTCCCGCCACCGATGTGTGGGGCTTTAATGGCCTGATACCCGGCACACCGATCCGCATCAGCCGTGGCCAATCTCTGGATGTAACGGTAGCGAATGCGCTTAATGTCCCTACCTCTGTGCATTGGCATGGAATACGGCTGCCAAATGCCATGGATGGAGTCGCCGGACTGACTCAGGCCGCAATACAACCTGGGGAATTATTTCGCTATCAATTTACTCCGCCGGACAGCGGCACCTACTGGTATCACTCACACGTTAATGCGCACGAACAGGTAGGTCGGGGATTATACGGCCCGTTAATTATTGAAGAGGCAGCACCGCCCATGGTTGATCGGGATCTGATCTGGATGATCGACGATTGGCGACTACGTGACGATGCAGCGATTATAGAAGATTTCGAATCGGGTCATGACCGATCACACGCTGGTCGTATTGGCAACGTCCCGACAGTTAATGGCCGTTTTCGGGATATTGTAAAGGTTCGCACTGGTGAGCGCATTCGACTGAGATTGATCAATGCATCAAATGCCCGGAATTTTTCCTTATCATTTGGCGACGTGACGCCGACAGTTATCGCCATCGACGGGCAGGCAGTCAGACCGTTTGCTTCGGACAAACCCGTTATTGTCGGCGCAGCAGGGCGTGTCGATCTGATTCTCGACATGATCGGTGATCCAGACTCGGTAGCACCGGTTATCGATAATTTCTATCGAAATTCATTTGATCTGGCAAAATTCGTATATGAAAAAACACCGCTTAGAGAATCGGTTTTAGAAACGCCGATAGATCTTGCACCAGCAGAAATACCGGAACCGGATCTCACTGGCGCTCTTGAAAAGGAAGTGACTATAGCCGGCGGCGCGATGGGTGGCTTACGACGCGCAAAATTAGATGGTGAATGGATGGGGCTGCGTGAAATCGCCCGCAAAGGGTACGTCTGGGCACTTAACGATGTGGTAGGCAACAAACTCGACATGCCACCGTTAATTGATGTGAAAAGGGGCACTTCAATTCGGCTGACTATCCACAATAAAACAGCGTTTCCGCATCCGATGCATCTGCACGGGCATCACATGAAAATGTTCTCGATCAATGAACAGGCACTGCCTGAACCGCGCTGGGTAGACAGTCCGTTGGTCATGCCGGACCAAACCGTGGAGCTGGCCTTTGTCGCGGACAATCCAGGTGAGTGGTTGTTCCATTGTCATGCGCTGGAGCACCACGCCGCCGGGCTTGGCGCACTGGTACGTATAGTGTGATTGCGCAGTAATCAGTAACAGGCACTGTAGATACCGTAGGATGTGGTGAGTTCAACGAACCGCATCAATGTGTGCTCTATATGTTAACGTCTACTTTCCCACTGTCTTTGCGCCATCGAGCTCGTCTCTTTTCTCTTCCATCGAGTAACGCTCAACTTAGCTGTAGTTAAAAACCCTCTGTTCGTGGCTTGGGCGTAGCTGGCCGCTGCTTCGTATCACCTGATAACAGACCATTTACACATTACACCGTCAGTGGCGGCGCAGCGGCCGGGAGAACTCCTTACTTTTCTGCCTTAACACCCCATTCTGCCGCACTGCATGCGGCAGCCGCTTGCGTGGTAGAATGGAGGAACTACACCTCACCAACCGGACCCGTAAATTAATTGAAACCACATATATTAAGCTTTGAATCTTTCGATGACTGGGACAGCGTGGCATTGAATGAATTGTTTACCGTGCATCAGTTTCCCGCAAGCGGCGAAGTTGCAGATCTGCCGGACGAAGTGAAAGAGAAAATTCGTGCATTTGCGTTCAAAGGTCATTCCCGCCTCGACGCTGACATCATGGACGCATTTCCAAACCTGGAACTGGTTGCAAACTACGGAGTCGGTTACGACACAATTGACGTGGCACATGCGTCATCCCGCAGTATAAAGGTAACTAATACACCTGACGTGCTCACCAACGATGTTGCAGATCTTGCTGTCGGAATGTTGCTGTCGCTAAATCGCGGAATATCCGGCGCCTCCGACTGGGTTACCTCAGGGCAGTGGGCCAGTGCCGGGGCTTATCCGTTACAACGAACGCTTTCCGGTGCGTCGGTAGGAATTGCAGGGCTGGGCAGGATAGGGCGCGCAATTGGCAATAGGCTGGCGGCGTTTGAAACGGATATTCACTATTATGCCCGCTCAAAGAAAGATACTCCGGACTGGACATTTCACGATAACCTGATTTCACTGGCGCAACAGTCAGACATTCTTATTGTGGCCGTATCCGGCGGGCCCGATACGCAGAAAATAATATCATCCGGGGTAATAGCTGCGTTGGGGTCTGATGGCTTGCTAATCAACATTGCACGCGGATCAACCATGGATGAAGACGCTTTAATCAATGCACTTCAAACCAGGCAGATTCGCGGGGCAGCACTCGATGTATTTAACAACGAGCCCGATATAGATTCACGCTTTATGCAGTTAGATAACGTATTGCTGCAACCTCACCATTCATCCGGAACCATAGAAACCCGGAAGCGAATGGGTGCGCTGCAAAGGCAAAATCTCATCGCGTTATTTAATAACACGCCGCTTGTGACACCGGTTAACTGAAACAAAGGGATGGGGTCAAGGTCTGATATAGCATGTCGAGTGGACTATCTTGCGGGGAATGGCAAAAACGGAAAGAATGGAATGCAAAGGCGCGTACTGTCGTTTGATGAAATGAGGCGTGGCAGGCAACAGATTTAACACGCAGATCAGTACCACGAGTACTTTCTGTGGTGCCTTGACAGGCGCACAGCGGTTTCCATTAGCCCGCATTATTCATGGGGTGGCGAGCATAACACGTAGACCTTAGGTATTCACACCAAGGCATTTCACATTGGCTTTTCTACTCGCGTCGAATTCTTAACTGACATTTGCAAGAGAGAAAATGCGCTGTGGAATCAAAGAGCAGGTTTGGCGCAGTCAGTCAAAAGGGCGGATTTTGAAAACAGCACGCGGGAAATTTGAATCGCCTGAGTATCCAGCGCAAGGCAGTTAATTTCACAAGGCATCCGCGAAAGATTTGGTATACCATATCGGCATGCAGGCAATAGCTAATACAACGTTGGAAAACCATACAAGCATAACAGAGAATGAAGGGCAGGCAATACAGGTCGCCGGTATTTCAAAATCCTGGGGTGGGGTAAAAGCGGTAGAAGAGGTCACTATCGAAATACCTGCTGGCACATTTACCGTGTTGCTCGGGCCGTCTGGCTGTGGCAAGTCCACAACGCTTCGAATTATCGCGGGCCTTGAATACGCTGACAGCGGAACCATTCACATCGGTGATCGCAATGTCACTGAAACACCGCCCGTAAAGCGCGATCTGGCCATGGTGTTCCAGTCGTACGCCTTGTTTCCTCACCTCAATGTTGCAGAGAATATTCTGTTTGGCCTGAAGGTTCGGCGCGTGGGGCGTAATGAGCAGAATGAACGCTTACAAAAAACTGCCACCATGCTCGGGCTGGCAGATTTTCTCCATCGCAAGCCATCGCAATTGTCCGGCGGACAGCAGCAGCGCGTGGCACTTGGCAGAGCGATAATTGCAGAAAAACCGGTGTGCCTGATGGACGAGCCGCTGTCTAATCTAGACGCAAAATTACGCAATTCCATGCGCACAGAAATTCGCGATCTCCAGCAGAAACTCGGCTTTTCCATGGTGTATGTCACCCACGATCAGGCAGAGGCAATTACCATGGCCGATCAGGTTGTTGTCATGCGTGAAGGCAGAGTAGAGCAGGCTGGAACACCGCGTGAAATCTATGAGAGCCCGGCGACAAGCTTTGTGGCGGGCTTCATCGGCACGCCACCGATGAATCTGATCGATTGCGCTCTTTTAAATGGCCAATCAAAAGCCGGTCAGTCCGGTAGCACCACAGAGCAACTATTGCTCGGTGTACGTCCGGAGAATATACGCCTTGGCGACTCAGGTTTCGGGGCCATCGTCGAGCACGTTGAGTATATGGGCGCTGATCTGCTGGTTGAATGCCGTGTTAACCCGGAAGAAAACTCAAATGCGGTGCAGGCAGCGGGCAATGCTACACTGCTTGCGCGCGTCAGCGGTGCGCATCAGGTGCAGGTCGGGCAACGTGTCAGCTTGCAATGGGATCAACAGTCTATGCATTTTTTTTCGGCTGCTACACGGCAGCGCATCAGTGATCCGCCGGAAAGCCTGTTGGCTGCACTGACTCGTCCTGGCTAACAGTTTTCAATAGTTGATTAGCGGGATAATATATAGATTTTAACAAGACGAAATCTGTGTATAGAAGTTTGGCAGATCTTTCAGATATATTTTTTGTGTCCCCTGTCGGGACACCCGCAAAGAGAGGGTAACTAAATGAAATTGGGTTTTAAGCGAGCGTTAGTCACATCTGCGCTTTTGTGTGGACTCAGCTCAACTGCAGCAGCGGTTGATCTTGAGTTCTACTTTCCCGTAGCTGTCGGTGGCAAAGCCGCTGATACTATCAAAGAACTAACCGATGAATACGTCGCCGCCAATAGCGGTGTCAATATAGATGCGGTCTACGCCGGTTCGTACAAAGACACCGTGACCAAGGCACTGACAGCCTCTCGTGGTGGCAAGCCCCCTCAGCTGTCGGTTATTTTATCAGTCGATATGTTCACGCTGATCGATGAAGACGTGATCATGCCATTCGACAGCCTGATTAAAACCGATGCAGACAAAGAATGGCTGGCATCGTTTTACCCGGCTTTCATGGAAAACAGCCAGACTGGCGGCAAAACCTACGGTATCCCGTTTCAACGCTCCACACCGGTTTTATACTGGAATAAGGACGCCTTCAAAGAAGCCGGTCTCGATCCCGAGAAGCCACCAGCCACCTGGCAGGAAACCATCGAGATGGGTAAAAAGCTGGTTAAAAAAGATGCCGATGGAAATACCTCGCAATGGGGTGTGCGCATTCCGTCATCAGGTTTCCCGTACTGGCTGTTTCAGGGGCTGACTACTCAAAACGATGTTATCCTCGCCAACTCCGATGGCAACCAGACCAACTTCGACGACCCGAAAGTTGTAGAAGCTCTGCAGTACCTCGTTGATCTTAGCCAGAAGCACGAAGTTATGGCGCCGGGTATCATTGAATGGGGCGCAACGCCGAAAGCCTTTTTTGAAGGGCAAACTGCAATGATGTGGACATCAACTGGCAACCTCACCAACGTACGGGCGAATGCACCGTTTGATTTTGGTGTTGGCCTGCTGCCGGCTAACATCCGCCGTGGTGCGCCTACCGGTGGTGGAAATTTCTATATATTCAACGACGCCAGCGATGAGCAGAAAGCTGCTGCGTTTGAATTTGTAAAGTGGATCACCGAGCCGGAGCAGTCAGCCAAGTGGACTATTGCCACCGGTTACGTTGCACCGCGTGCCGACACCTGGGAAACAGAAACCATGAAAGCCTACACCGCAGATTTCCCGCCAGCACTGGTTGCTCGCGACCAGCTGGAGTTTGCTGTGGCCGAACTCTCTACTTATGAGAACCAGCGTGTAACAGCCGTGTTCAACGATGCACTGGCCGCCGCTATTACTGGTGCAAAGTCAGCTGAAGAAGCACTCGGCGAAGCACAGAAAAAAGCTGACGCAATTTTAAAAGACTATCGCTAGGTCAAAGTTGCCAGGCGTATAAGCAAGTACCGCGAATTTTTATCGCGGTCGGGCAACGGGGTAGTGAAACACCCCGTTTGCTTTGCTTTTAATGTCGTTAAAGCATCGGGATAACTACTATGTTGCATAGACGAGAATGGGTATATGGCTGGCTGTTTCTCAGCCCGGCTTTGCTGTTCCTGTTTGCGTTTACTCACTACCCGGCTGTTAATACGATTATCAGCAGTTTTTTTTCAACGCCCCGCGGTAAGCGGCCTGCCAAATTTATTGGTCTGGAAAATTACCAGACTATGCTCGGCGACGATGTATTCTGGAAAGTGCTCGGCAACAACTTCTGGTTTGCCGTTGGAACAATTCCTATATCGGTCGGTTTGGCCTTGCTTATGGCCTTATGGGTCAACAGCAAGTTAAAAGGCCGTACGCTCTCGCGGGTTGCGTTTTTTGCACCGACCGTGCTGCCTCTGATCGCTGTCGCCAACATCTGGATGTTTTTCTATACCCCGGGCTTTGGTCTTATCGACCAGCTTCGTGGCGGCCTTTTCGGCCTGCCTGCCATTAACCTTCTGGGTAACCCTGACTCCGTACTGGCTGCCGTGATCGTGGTCGCGATATGGAAAGAAGCAGGCTTTTTCATGATTTTTTATCTGGCAGCACTGCAGTCGATCCCGCCGGTACTGCGCGAGGCTGCCGATATAGAAGGCGCCAGCAAGGGCTATTTTCTTCGCAAGGTTCTACTGCCACTACTGATGCCCACCACACTTTTTGTATCAGTCAATGCGGTGATCAATTCATTCAGACTGGTTGATCATATCTTTGTGATGACCGAAGGCGGGCCGGATAACGCGAGTAGCTTATTGCTCTACTACATCTATGAAACCGCTTTCCAGTACTGGCAGACCGGCTATGCAGCCACACTCACGGTTGTCATGCTGATACTGCTTTCCATTCTCGCTATCGGGCAGTTTTTCCTGTTTGATCGCAAAGTGCACTACCAATGAAAACAATTACAAGGTTTAGCGGGCCATGAAGAAATCCAGACGGGTGCCGGACTTCGACACCTTGCTGAATACGGTGGCTATGTGGTTGCTGGCGTTTCTGTGGGCGTTACCGCTGCTGTACGCCTTGTGGACTGCGTTCCATCCGGCAGCATTTGAAACCCGCTTCGATCTTACCGCTCCGCTGACACTCGATAACTTTTCAAAGGCGTGGGCTGCTGCACCTTTTGCGCGCTACTTCGTAAATACCGTGGTGCTGGTTACCATGATACTAGTCTTTCAATTTACTCTTTGTACGCTGGCAGCGTTTGCTTTTGCACGGTTCAAATTTCCGGGTCGCTCTATATTGTTTGCGCTGGTATTGTTGCAACTGCTGGTAATGCCGGATATTTTGATCGTTGAAAATTATAAAACCATCAGAGCATTAGGGCTGGTCGATACGATCTTCGCCATCGGTTTGCCCTATTTTGCTTCTGGTTTTGGCATATTTTTGTTGCGCCAGACGTTTATGTCAATACCCAGGGAACTCGATGAAGCGGCGAGGGTAGAAGGTGCCTCGTTTCCGGGGTTGTTGTGGCGAGTCTATATTCCACTGGCAAAGCCCACTTATCTGGCATACGGGCTGGTCTCGGTCAGTCACCACTGGAACAACTTTCTGTGGCCGTTAATAATTACCAATTCCGTTGAAACCCGGCCGGTTACCGTTGGTCTCAGCGTGTTTGCTGCAATCGATGCCGGACTTGAGTGGTCTGTTATCAATGCCGCAACCTTGTTGACATCCGGCCCGCTGCTGATCGCATTTCTGTTGTTTCAGCGCCAGTTTGTGCAGAGCTTTATGCGCGCAGGTATACGCTGACCGCTTTTGTGTCTGGAGTAGTGTGCGGGTTTATTGATATGCCCGGGTAGTTATTCCGGATTCAGCTTAGCGTCAGCAGTAGTGGCTGGTGATCAGATGCATTGGTTTCAGTATCAACGGTAACGCGCTTTACCCGATCAGCCAGTGCGCTCGATGCAAAGAAAAAGTCGCGACAGTGAGGCCCTTCAGTCCACTGAATCTGATCAAAAATACCGCAGGTGGGATCGTGTGGTGTGTGTGCGTTAACGTGACGCCAGCAATCGATGAGCACGGAATTGCTCGATCTGCCACCTTGAGTTAATAATTTATAGTCAGTGGAATCGACGTTGAAGTTAAAATCGCCACAGTAAATAGACAGGTCGGTTTCAGGCAGCGAGGCAAATTGAAGTTCGCCGCCCTGTGCACCGGGAAACTGTGCGCGATCAAGTGTCTGTCGGTGCCAGTCTTGCAGGTATCTGGTTTGAGCCGATCGCTGGTCCGCGGCAAAAAAATCGAGATGTGTCGTCACAACGCGGAAAATCTGATCCTGCCACGGTAGCAGTAACTCCACCGCCTGACGCGGCATGCACGCAATGCCGGCCTGTGCCGGTTGCGGTAATCGATGCAGGCTGATCTGCTCTACAGGCAGGCGCGATAACACCAGGTTGCCAAATTGCAGCCGCCCGGTTCCGGTGGTATTGGATTCCCTCTGGGCCCGATTTATCGCAGCGCCGAAAATCGGCCGGTGTTTTGGGAAATGCCCGGCAAGCGCTTCTACCTGATTAACTGCTTTGCCGTTTATTTCACCATTGAATACTTCCTGGTAACAAATGATATCGGCGTCTGCAAGGTCTTTGGTAACCGATGCAATACGCTCGACGCTGGTAACATTATCAACGCCTTTAGCTGCCTGAATATTCCAGGTAATAATTTGCATTTGAAACGGCGACCTCTGCGTGTTGTCCGGGGGTGTGTCGTGCTGCGAACCTATGAAGCGTAGAGGAAGTGCCGACCTGAGTGCATGTTATCACCCTGGTGGCCGTCCGAGAATCGATTATTCACAAGGGTGGTCCGTGTACATCTGGCGCGCATTATTCAAGGGGTGGCGAGGATATCGCGCCGACCTGATCTATTCACACCAGTGGATTTCACAGTGGGTTTTCTTCTCGCGTCGAATACTCGCTGATATCTGCAAGAGAAGAATTCTCTTTGGGATCATAGAGCGGTAGGGTGTGGTGAGGCAAATACGAACCGCACCATGCGTGCTTTGGTTTGTTGACCATCAACTGGCCTCTGCGCGGTGGATAGAGCCATTAGCACCGCCTCACAGAGAAAAACAGTTCGGCACGTCGCTGAGTTATTCGCTCATTTTCAAACAGACCTGGTGCCGAAATGTAGCGATATCCTTTCCGTAACAGATATTGTCAGTTCTGAATGTCTCTATAAAAATGTTAATTAAATCAGAAGTATAAAGTGTATTTATCGCCATGCACAGGCGGCAAAGACACGGGTGTCGGATATTGGACTGGTTCGCAAATTGCGTCGGTGCCAGTCAGACGTGCGTTGCTGTACAGCATCAGGAATATTCGACAAAACATCTGGCGGTTTCCACCCGGGGCTAATAACCGGTGCATTCGCGTGGAAACAGCTGATTAGGCGACGCGCGCTTTGAAAGTTATAAAAAGAAGTTAGAAATTTGTATATCCCAGATTAATGGAATAGACGGGTGCCTGCACAAGGGCCTCAAGATGTTCAGCCACTAAAGTTGGAGTCTGCGCAACAAGCGCTTGCTGTGTGAGCTCTTGACCCTTCAGGGAAGATGAAGGACTATAGGCAGGTAATAATAGTATGAAAAGGAAAGATTCTCCGTTTTTTCGAAGAATTTCTCGCTGGGCCGCTTCAATTCGATCGTCAAAGGAGATTGATATCGATGATCCGATGGCGGAAAACCGAACCGGTAAACTGCATACCTATGCATTGGAACCGCGTGTTCTGCTGGATGCGGCAGCCCCGGTAGCAGCGGCTGATGCTATTGCCTTAGAGGTGGCAGAAGAGCAGGCGATTGAAGCACTAAAATCCCCGGTAAGTGGCAACAATAAGCTGGAAAATGATGCTCTGTTTGGTGCACTCGCGGAGCAAGGCAGTGTTTCTGATCGCCGTGAAATCCTGTTTATAGATGCGTCTGCGGCCAACATAGGTGAATTGCTCGAAAATTTTTCCAGTTCAGTTGAAACCGTTCTTATGGATGCCCGACATGATGGTATCCAGCAAATTTCTGATGTACTGGAGACCAGGCGAGATATCGATGCGGTTCATATTGTTGGAGATGGAGGTTCAGACTGGTTATACCTTGGCAGCGCTGAACTAAATGCACATAATATTACTGGTGATTATAGAGCATCTCTGGAGAACATGGGGGATGCGCTGGTGGAGGGCGGAGTTATTGTCTTCTATGACAATGATTTTGGTCGCGGTGAAGCAGGCAGTGCAGCCCTTAGCCAGATTCGTGCCGTTACCGGAGTAGAGGTAATCGCATCGGCTAACGTTGCCGACGAGTTTGAGTCGACGGGACAAGCGGCATCAGCTGTGCTGCCGAGTGACCAGAACGATGAACCCTGGGGCCATTCCGATAGCGTTGATGAGAATCCCAGGGCGCCCTCCGGTATCTCGGATACTGTGCCTGGCCAGATACCTGACGGACGGCGGGAATTGGTCTTTGTTGATCAAAGCGCCCCTGACCATCAACTGCTTCTCGATGATCTACTTAGTCAGAGCGATTCTGATCGTACCTTTGAGGTGGTCGTTCTAGATGCGCATGTCAACGGCTTAGATGTCATCAGCGACACACTGGTCGACTACGGCGAAATAGATGCCGTACACGTCATTTCGCATGGATCCGACGGTTCTCTAAATCTCGGTGCAACCACTTTGGATTTTGCCTACTCAGAAGCGCGATCAGAGCAGATTTCCCGGTGGGCTAATTCACTTACCGAAAACGCCGATATCTTGTTCTACGGTTGCGATCTCGCGGGCAATGCAGCTGGTATCGACTTGATTGAATCGATTACAGCGTTAACCCAGGCCGATGTGGCTGCCAGCGAGGATCTAACAGGCCACGCCTCTCTCGGTGGTGACTGGGAGTTGGAGTATCAAGTCGGGGAGTTGGAAACTCGACTGGCGTTATCGCTGGAGCTGCAGTCGGACTATGTTGAAATACTGGCGACTGGTACTTCAGGCGATGACATCCTGGTCGGCACGAGTGGAGCCGATTCATCCGATGGAGCCGCGGGCAACGATATTGTACTCGGTGGAGTAGACTTGCTTGGAAACGGTAACCTGAATTCAACGGCGATCACGACGCAAATCGGTGTCACGGGGAGCAACAGCGGATGGACGATCAGTGGTGGTACCGTCGATTTTCTCGGTAGCGATCATAGTCCGCTACTCCGACCAACTGACAGCAGTGATGCCAACTTGCGAGTCGTTGATCTGAACGATGCGTCGATAGCGCAATCTATCAATAGCCTGACAATTGGCGAGACGTATTCTGTGGCATTCATGATGGCAGCTGACGGAGCGACGACGCAGGCCATCGATATATCTACCGATGGCACAGTTGCCGGGACCCAGTCCCGGTCAGCTACCATGCCCAGTGGAAATACGCTAGCCAACATGGACTGGCAAACGCGGGTGTACACCTTCACGGCAACAGCCACCTCGCATACGTTAACCCTGGCATCGACTACGGGTGATGCAAATGATGGCCCGCTGATAGGTGGCGTTCGCATGGTAGCTCACTCAGCATCGGACGGTGCTGACAATCTTCGCGGCGGCACGGGTGACGACGTTGTTGTTGGAGGCGGTGGTAACGATACAATTCGTGGCGATGCTGGGGTGGACTACCTGCTTGGTGGTGATGGTGTTGACTACTTCTATGCCAACGATGACACGGAAAAAGACATCGTCGATGGAGGTGACGGTGGCGATTATTTCTACACCTACAGTGGCAACACCGCTGAGATCTACCGCGATACTGGAACTTCAGGCAGCGACCGAATCCGGTTCAGTAGTACCTCCGGTGCATTCATGTTGGAAGACACCTTCAGCCAGGCTATTACCGGTGTTGACATTATCGAAAGCTACAGCAGCAGCTATCCGGTTGAGATTGGACAATCGACTTACACCAGTGCCTTGAATTGGGATCTAAATGGTATCAACCTGATCTCTGTGAACGCCATCTATGGTGGCACTCAAGGCGACATCATTGGCTACGATGACAACGATAGCAGTATCGACGTCTATGGATATGGAGGCGACGATGTAATCACCACTGGCAACGGCAGCCACACGGTCCACGGTGGTGACGGTGACGATATCATCACCACCGGTAATGGCGGCAATACGATTCAGGGAAACGCTGGTGATGATCTAATCGCCTCAGGTTCCGGCAATGACAACATAACAGGCGGTGACGGCACAGACATCATCAACGCCGGGTTAGGCATCAACAACGTTGATGGCGATGCTGATGGTGACCTGGTACTTGCTGGAGATGATGAGTTGGGCGCCGCCGGAAATTTCAATACCTCCTCGAGTTCGACCGAAAGCGCTGTCACCGGGATTAACGGCAATTGGTCCGTTACACAAAATAACGTAGATTTCCTGGCCGATGGTGACGGCGGCCTGAATGTGACCGGTGGAGGCCGTGCCGTTGATCTTAACGGTGATTCAGG
>MDLA01000106.1 GCA_001730015.1 Chromatiales bacterium (ex Bugula neritina AB1)
TCGCGAGTAGGAGGCATTGCCACTCAAGGATTAATGAATCAAGAGTGGTATTATCTCATAGGAATTTGAGCGGGAAAAATAGCTCGTGAGCGGCGATGTGAGCCGTTTTAAAAAATCGGAACGAGCCAGCTATAGTCAGAGGATAATCGAGGACCTGGCGAGCACAAAGCCGCCTTCAGATAAACGTATGATACAATCCTAGATATTCAGTAGAAATGTAAATATAACTGCGAAAACACTGTCAAGTGTTTTTTTGTCTTTTTTCGGCTGAATAGTTACTTTTTATCACTAATTTCAGCCCGGATGGTTTCGACCAGACCCTGTGATTCCTCACCAACATACGATATCCAGAGTGGAATTCTGGCATTTTCACTTGCTGCAATCTTCATTGACTTCACACTCGTCTCTCCTCGCTTTCCTAACCACCTGCATTACCCGTCTCGCCACCAGATCGATCGCGATTCTCGACTGTCGGAAATATTCTACACCATTCACGATTCGTTGAAGACATAGCCAGCAACGACGAACTACAGCTGCTTTCCAACAACTAATTAATTTCACTAGCGACAAATGACATACAGAAGATAATATATTGCAGCAACTGGCAGTCAGCGTAGATCAAGTCAGAGTCAGAAATAATTACTTTTGACTGGCAATATACCCAACAACCGAGTCGCTTGAACTGTGTTCAATATTTCGCAGATGCTGATGTAGCGGCCTAACTACACACGTAATGCTCAAATAATTTAACAGAGAGTTTTTTGGTGATTTCAGACGAATTAAAAAGCCACTTAAAAACCCTGGAGAACTGGCCCAACTCGTGGCAATACTCCAAAATCGATATTCCACTCGGAGAGAGGATGTTACATGCCGCTTTCATTCCCTTTTTTGAGCACCTCATTTCGAAAAATCTGACCAGAAAAACGATAAAACGGCACGGCGACAATATCTGGCTTCTCGGCGGAGAAATTATAGCCAGAACCTATGACGATGAATCACTCAGAGAAAGAGGTGGCCTTGAAGTAGTATTAGAATTTATTGACGAATCCGGAGGCCCCTATTCAAAGCACCTTGACACTGAAGAAGATTTTGAATCTTTTGATCGATCATGCAGAAAGCTCTATAAATTTCTAAGCACGCTATCAACCGCTGACACAGATTAGGGCTCTGCCACAGAATCGCAGACAAAAAAAAGCGGAGGATGAACCATGCCATCCTCCGCACCCTGACTACCTGACACAAACCAGCGCTCAGCCTTCTTTCTGCGGGCCAAGCTGCACCAGTCCGTTCATTACCGCATCGAGACCACCGTACACCGACAGGCTACCGACATTGCCGGTCACCCGCTCCAGGGTCTCAAGCTCTTTCAACCGCAGCGCCACACTGTTGCTTTCCATTACTTTCGCAGTGTTCAGCAGCGAGCGGGTTGCATTGGTTTCTTCGCGTCTGCGAATCACGTTGGCCTGCGCGGCTTTCTCTGCTTCGACCACCTGCGCCAGCAACTCTTTCATGTCACCGGGCAAAATGATGTCTTTCACACCAACGCTTTTCACGTCGATACCTAATGCGGCAAAGGGTTTGCCGAGGTAATCAGCTACATCGCGGTCAATGTTGCTTTTATCCTCCAGCAGGTTATCCAGAGTTCGAGTGCCGACAGCGGCACGCAAACCAAACTGGATTTCCTTATACAGGTGATCCAGCGGATCCTTTACCAACTGCGCAGCTTTTGCTGCATCGGTAAACTGATAGGTGGCAGTCACATTGATACGCAATGCGACTTTATCGCGAGTCAGGATTTCCTGGCCCTGTACCTCTAGAGTTCTTACACGAAGATCCACCAGATCGACAGCGATATCGCGGTCCACCTTCCAGAATGCATGCGACCCCGGATCGAGCGCTTCCGAGAATTTGCCATCGACATACAGCAACCCAACATGACCTGCCGGTACGGCAATCGCGTAAACCGCACGATTAACCTGCGCCAGTACCGCACTGTCCTTGACTGACAGTAATCGCCGCGCCAGTGCTTTATCCAGTGCCAGTTCATTTTCAAGCGTAATGCGCTGAATTCGAATAGCAACCGGGCCTTTCCAGTACAGCCCTTTGGATGCCGGGCCGGCAACTGCAGCTAGCTGTTCATTGAAGAAAACCAGTGCAATTTCACCGGCACTGGTTTCTACGGTTTCGAGCAGCTCGCCGACAGCGGCAGGCTCTGCATCCAGCAGATAATCCACCAGACGGTGGTCAAAAGCCGGCTTGGAAGTATCGAAGGTTTCGACAGCTATAGCCTGTCGAAAATCAAGGTAGCGGTATTCTCCTGGTGCAAGAAAGGATTGAAAGTCTCCGTCCCTGAACAGGAGACCACGTTCGTGCTTTCGCACAATAAATTTACGATAAAACAACATAGTGCGTTCTCCTTGTTGGGTTAATGGTGAGAGTGATGAATCACTTGATGGTGACTCGCTTTGCTTAACGGTCCACGCAGCCACTTTTGACTGTTTTGCGTTGCGGGACTGAATTGCTCTTTCGACTTCAGCAAGCCGTTTTAGATTCATAGTATTTACGCCTCCTGAAGCATATAAAAATAAATAGGTGCCCCGCCATCACAGCAAGACCGCGGATTGCAGCTGCAAGCTAATCGAACATAAAACGCATCGACAGATAACCAGCCATGCCATCACCTGAACAAGCGCAACGGCGAAGATGGAAACCCAAGCAATAGATTTCATGCCGGACTAACCCGAAACACTGCAAGCGGCGACCTCGCTGCTGTAAAAAACCGATGCGTATCCAGAAGATGCGTATCAACCTGTTACCGATGGCGAAGGCATTGGTGGGTGAAATTCACCCGAGGTGTGGAGTCGAACCACAGATCTTACGATCTACCGATTGAGATCCGGGAAGGATCAGTCAACGAAAGCCGGATTCGAACCGGCGCCCACAGGTTATTAGTCTGTTGCTCTACCAAACTGAGCTATATCGTGAGGATATCAACGAACATTGCCCGGTACACACCGTGCGATGGTTAGCGTAAGTGCGCCAGCAGGGACGAAAAACCCTGAACCGCTAGACACTGCCCGTATGACATTCCCTGGTACTCCGAACCAAAGCTACGCTTTAGCCTGGCCGTCTCCATTAATTCCGGCTACGAAAGTACTTCATTAGAAGCATCGGGAAATAGGTTGTACAAACTGCGAAAACACACTGGAAAAAATCCAGTAACGCAATTCGTGCTAAATTTTATATTTTAATCAAATCAATTTTTAAAAGAGCGCATCCGACAGGCAAAAAAAAGCCCCGAATGAAGTGAACCATTCGAGGCGCTGTATTTGCACTCGACAAGGTTCACTTTCTGAACCCTGCCTGATGATTTCAACCGGGGCTCAGTACTCAGCACTCCCGATCTGGAAGCGGCTGAGAATTGTATTTTTACTATTTATGGTTCTTGTAACACGTTTTGACATACCACCCGGCACCACACAACAGAGTTCGAGAGCGAAGGAAATCGCGCTCGGCTCTGCCCATACGGGCTGACTGGATTGATATGTCGGTAGATGTTTCATAGGGGACGGGATTATATAGAGCAGAGATCGCTTGTCAACAGTAGCTTTTCATTTATTTCGAGGAAGGAAGTAGATTCACATTTTATTGCGTGTGAATGAGCTATTACCGATATTCTTTGTTAAGCGCCAGACCCAATTATTATGCAGCCCGAAAAATTCACGTTAGCAAGATTGCGAAGCCACCTTCGATTTAACCCGCATTATTCATGGGGTGGCGAGGATATCGCGCCGACCTGATCTATTCACAGCAAGGGATTTCACAGTGGATTTTCTTCTCGCGTCGAATACTTACTGATATTTGTAAGAGAAAAAATTCTCTGTGGAATCAAAGATCAAGTGAGATTCCGTCAATCCCGTGAATAATGCGGGTTAAGTACCTGGTTTCATAGAAATAGGAAGTTCGAATCGCTAGATGCACGCACCAGGTTTCTCTTTGGGCACACCCGGATCAAAGTTTCAATCAGTAGTGATCAGCAGCCTTTTTCCAGTTATATTTTTTAAATACACAAGCCTGCCGTTTTCTGTCTTCTGCCCCCTGTCCTCCGTACCCTAGCCGTCCCAGACCGGAGCAAATTCAAAATCACACATTCGTATACCGTTGCTGCGCAGTTGATCTATTGAACGCATCTCTTCGTCCGCTAAACTGAAATCAAAAACATCCAGATTTTCAGAAATTCTATTTGGCTTTGTCGAGCGTGGTATTGCAATAACATTGGGCTGCTGAAGATGCCAGCGCAATACAATCTGAGCCGGACTCTTGTTGTACTTTCCGGCCAGCGAGGTGACCCGGCTATCGGTGAACAAGTCACCACCGCGAAACAACGGGCAATAAGAAACGGCTGCCATGCCGTGATCGCTGCAGGCTTTCAGTACTTTGTCCTGATTCAACATCGGGTGGTATTCAATCTGGTTGCAAATCAGCGGGCGCTGCGACAGCTTTACCGCCTCTGACAGCAGCGGTACAGTAAAATTGGATACACCGATATACCGGGTGTATCCGCTGGCGGCGACATCATTTAATGCTTCCATGGTCTCAGCCAGCGGGATAATTTTTGATGGCCAGTGCACCAGCAACAGATCGACAGACTCAACACCAAGGCGATCGAGGCTGGCTCGCACTGCCGACTGCAGTTCACCACGGGCAAGATCGGTGTGCCACACTTTGGTTGTGAGGAAAATATCATCGCGCGCTACAGAAGATGATCGAATACCCGCGCCCACGGCTTCTTCATTGTCGTAGAGGGCGGCGGTATCAATGTGACGGTAACCGGTTTCGAGCGCATGTTGCACCAGACTAGCGGCTTGCTCTCCTTTCAGGGTCCAGGTGCCAAACCCGATTGCGGGAATACTCGCACCCTGTACATCAACTGTTTCCATTGCATTTCACACTGTAGTTTTTCTCAAACACCAGTGTAAAAAACATTTCCGCCGAGCGCCATCAACATTCACCGGGGCAAATTGTGCAATAGACCCGTATTGTCCTGCGTCATGCTCGTATGGTCCGGCCATCTGAAAATATCCGGTCTCTGTCGCAGCAACACAATCGGCATTCACGCACTGCAGGTAAATTGGCCGTACAGTCCAGGTACCCGGGGAAGTCCCTTGCAATACACATTAACACGGCATGAGCTCGACGAAATCAGCGCGGGTTTTGACAGTAACCCACTGAAGTCTTCGTCGATCAACACGCGTGCCTACACTGATCCGAAATTTCACCTGATTGAACAGCAATCAGTATTTCGCAACAGCTGGCAGTTTGTCTGCCACGAGGAAAAACTCAGGGATAACCACTCTTATGTAGTGACTGATGCACAAGGCGCCAGCATTCTGGTGGTACGCGATGGCGAAGGGGAGCTGCGTGCTTTTTACAATGTGTGCAAGCACCGCGGCCATGAACTGATGAGCGGTGAAGGCAATGTGCGCCTGATTACCTGCCCCTACCATGCATGGACTTACAACCTCGACGGCCAGTTGCGCGGCGCGCGTCGCTCCGAGCATCTGCTTGACTTCAACATGGATGAAATCTGCCTCGATCAGGTGCAGGTGGAAACTTTCTGCCATCTGGTGTTTATAAACCTCGACCCGGACGCCGCATCGCTGAAAGAGCAATCGGGGGAGCTTGGCAATGAAATCATGAGCTACGCAGCTGATCTGCCGCAGCTCACTTACGCGCACACACTGACCTACCGCATCAAGGCAAACTGGAAAGCCGTGGTTGATAATTTTCTCGAATGTTATCATTGCCCGGTGGCGCACAAAGACTTCTGCTCTCTGGTGGATATGTCGACCTATAAAGTCACCACCCACGGTATCTATTCCAGCCATATGGCAAGTGCCGGTACCACCGGTAACAATGCCTACTCAACAGAAGATGCCAGTGTCACCGTGCATGCCGTCTGGCACCTGTGGCCTAACACTGCACTGATGCGCTACCCGGGGCGCGGCAACTTCATGGTCTGGCGCTTCTATCCCAATGGTCCGGACCACACGCTTGAACAGTTCGACTTCTACTTTGAAACCAGTGAGCTGCAAGAGGCGGAAGTGGAGGCAATAAAATTTATCGACGAGGTACTTCAGCCGGAAGATATCGGCCTGGTCGAAAGCGTGCAGCGCGGGATGTTAACACCCGCCTTCAGGCAAGGCCGCTACCTGGTTGATCCGGAAAACTCCGGCATGAGCGAGCACGCGGTACACCATTTTCACGCAAACCTGCTAAACGCCTATCAGAGCGCACTGGCAACAGACGGTAATAACCCAACAGACGATAATAACCAATGAGCAGCACCCCGATTCCGAGCGCTGTAAAACCCGATTACCTGAAAGACCGGGTAGCGGTTGTTACGGGTGGTACCGGCGGCATCGGTCAGGCAATCTGTGAGCGCTTTGAACGTGAGGGCGCAATTGTCTATGCCGCCGACGTGACCGCTGCCGGTGACTCGCAGGCGGGCACTTATATGCCCCTTGACGTCACTGCAGAGGCCAGTGTTGATACCTTGTTTGATCACATTGAAAATGAACACGGCCTAATGCATATTCTGGTGAACGCGGCAGGCATTGAAATAGAAAAAACGATTGAAGATACAACACTTGATGAATGGAACCGTGTGATGTCGGTAAATTGCACGGGTATGTTTCTAACCAGTCGTCGTGCGGTTAAGCTGATGCGCGCGGCCGGAACGGGCTCTATAATAAACTTTGGTTCCTACGACGGCTTTATCGCAGACCCGATGCTCGCAGCGTACTGCGCCAGCAAAGGTGCTGTACATGCGCTGACACGCGCAATGGCCTGTGATCACGGGCCCGAAGGAATTCGCGTTAACGCCGTGTGCCCCGGCTATGTAGACACCCCCATGCTGCAGAGTTTTTTCGGCCACAGTGGCGATATAGACTCATTAAAGCAGGCGGTTAACGATATTCACCCGATACGCCGCTATGGACAGCCGCAGGACATTGCCAATATGGTCAACTGGCTGGCGGGCGATGAAGCGCGCTACGCTAGCGGACAGCTGTGGGTTGTCGATGGCGGCTTATCGGCGCAAGTACAACAGATGAATTTATAAACTGCTTTAACACCAATACCCCTGACCAAACCATCGGAGTCGCTCTTGGTTGTTGAATATAATCCCGCCCCGACGCTTACCGGAAAGCTCGCCCTGGTGACCGGTGGCAGCCGTGGCATCGGGCGGAGCATCGTTGATAGCTTCGTCGCCCACGGCGCTACCGTTATCACCTGCGGCCGCAGCGATCGTCCCGCTGATTTGCAGGCTAGCGTTCACTGGGAGCAATGCGATGTAGCAAATGCCAGTGCCGTTACCGCAATGCAGCAATCGATCAGCGGGCAGCACGGCGCTGTGTCTGTGCTGGTTAATAATGCCGGCATGCAAATAGAGAAAACAATCACCGAAACCAGTGACACCGATTGGGACAACCTGATGGGCGTAAACGCGCGTGGGGTGTTTAATTGCTGCCGCGAGTTTATACCGAGCATGAAAACGGGCGGATCAATTATCAATATAGGGTCTATATCCGGCCGCGTCGCCGATCCGGAACTCGCGCTTTATAACGCCTCAAAGGCGTTTGTACATGGGCTCACCCGCTCTATAGCGGTGGACCATGGAAAACAGGTTCGCTGCAATGCTATTTTACCGGGCTGGATCATGACCGAAATGGCCGACGCTGCCTTCGAACTCGCCGCCAACCCGCAACGTGCCAAACAAGATGCCATTGCCAGACACCCGGTCGGCCGCTTTGGCCAACCCGACGATATTGCCAGTATGGCCTTATGGCTGGCGAGCGACTCTGCCGCTTTTGCCAATGGCCAGTGCTTTACGCTGGATGGCGGAATGACTTCAGCATCACCACTGAATCCGGGGCTGTTCTGATGGCCACAGCCGCACAACCGGCAACACCCGGACACGTTGTTATAACAGCAACCCTGCAAGCCACACGCAATCTGCGTGGGAGTGACCCCCTATGACACGAACCTCAACTACACCCGCAAATATTCTAGTGATTATGGCTGACCAGCTATCGCCGCAGTTCTGTGGTACCTATGGCCACCCGCTGGTTAAAACGCCACACATGGATGAGCTGGCCAGCCGCGGCATGCGCTTCGATGCAGCCTACTGCAATTCACCGCTGTGTGCACCGTCGCGCTTTTCTTTTATGTCGGGGCAACTGGTGTCGCGTATTGCCGGTTACGATAACGGCGCTGAATTCAAGGCATCGATACCGACCTTTGCACATGGCCTGCGACAACTGGGTTATCGCACTTGCCTGTCCGGTAAAATGCATTTTGTCGGACCCGATCAATTACACGGTTTCGAAGAGCGCCTGACCACCGACATCTATCCCGCGGACCACGCCTGGACACCCGACTGGGAAGCAGCCGACGAACGCATAGACAAGTGGTATCACAACATGGATACCGTCAGAGAGGCCGGTGTCGCGATGACTACATTTCAAATCGAATACGATGAAGAAACCGCCTTTTTCGCGCGCCGTCGCCTGCTGGAATACGCCATAAACAATACGCAGCCTTTCGCCATGGTCGCAAGTTTTATTCACCCGCACGATCCCTACGTTGCGCGCCCCGAATGGTGGGATCTATACAATCATGATGCTATCGATCTGCCACAAATTCCACTGACAGAAGATCCGCACACCCGGCGCTTGCGTGTCGGTATAAAAGCCGATACCGATGAAGTCACCGAAGCGCAAATACGTAATGCAAGGCATGCCTATTATGCCAATGTCAGTTATTTCGACAGCAAAGTCGGCGAGCTGATCCGAACCCTCAAAGAGGCCGAACTATACGACAACACCCTGATTGTGGTAACCGCCGATCACGGCGATATGCTTGGCGAGCGTGGGCTGTGGTACAAGATGAATTTTTTCGAGCACTCGGCACGTGTCCCGATGATTATTTCAGGCCCCGGCGTCCAACAGGGTACCAGTGCTGAACCAGTATCTCTGGTCGATCTATTCCCAACCTTTATCGCACCTGAAAACACAGCGGCTTCCGGCACACCAGCGGTCGACTACACTCTCGACGGCCAGTCACTGTGGCCACTACTGCAAGGGCAACAACCGGAGTCATTCAACGGTGAGGTCTATGGGGAATACTGCGCTGAGTGCGCCAGCCACCCGATTCTCATGATTCGACGCAATCAGTATAAATACATTCACTGCGATGCCGATCCTGCTCAGCTGTTTGATATTGATACCGACCCTGCCGAGCTTAATAATCTGGCCGGCGACCCGCGCTACACCGATATAGAGAGCGAGTTTGCAGCGGAAGTGGCTGCACGCTGGAACAGCGAGCAGATAAGGCGTGACGTACTGGCCACTCAAAAACAACGTCAGGCTGTACACCTGGCCATGCAGGAGGGCGCGCTGACCTCATGGGACTACCAGCCGAAACGCGATGCATCGCAGGAGTTCGTTCGCAATCACTTTGACTGGATTGAGCTCGCTGAAAAAGCGCGTTTTCCGCGAGTGTAGAATCTGTTGTAGCGTTAAATTCTATATTTTTTTGTCCCTGAAATTAACTACTTGAATGGTGAGGGTTAGATGCGCTCCGCTACCCCCTTAGGGTGAACTACAGGGCCCTTAGGGTGAACTACAGGGCCCTTTGAGTGTTCAGGATAGCCCCACGCACCCCGGACGTCATTTCGGTGATCAGTTCCGAGCTGATGTATATGCAGGGATTAATTCACCAACGGTATAGATTGATCTAGCGAAAACGGGCAAACAACTGTTCTTCAGCTGGGCTTAGGGTAGTCGCTCGCGGATAGAGCGGCTCTTCGCGATCTTCCAATATGCTGCATTCAAAATTAAGCGTAGTAGACATAAATCTTTCCAGCCCTGCCTCGCCGAAATGCTGCAGATACCCCTGCATGACGACATCAAGATACGATCGAAGAATTTGCGCATCATCACAGGCAAGCGGCTCATCTGCCACATACAGGAACTGCTGCTCCGGCTCTATCGGTTCGTCATGGTGTTGCAGAGTTTCCGCTGCGATGGTTACACGCGAATACAATGCCTCGCGTTCATCAAGAGCGGCCAGACTACTCGCATGGTCTGTAATGAGCAAGCCGTCTATATCGACTCCCGGTGCTGCTACCACCGATAAAAAGGCCAGACCATCAGTGGTTGCAAAGCTTCCTTCAACCCGTGGGCGTGCAAGCCATGCGCGCTGCCAACCGCTCAGGGTAACGCGGTGAGCACTGATATAAGGCGTACGCAACGACCCTAGATTCACCAGTGATCCATAGCCAAAATAGGCAATGGTAGAAGCACTCAAATTTTCAGTCATAACAATTTCAGTTTAAAATATATTCGATACCGCAACGGTAATCTGCCAAAGACACACTACTCGCATCTGTTCGCGACCTGATTTTCCGGTTTCTAAAGTTTGCATGTCAACCAGATGGTATGCTTTGTTCCTTTTGTGCCGTGTGCAAAAACCGATTTTTCCGTCACCCGCAGCCCGCAACTGCGTAGCCGTATTGCAAACGGCTGATCTGATGTAGCAGACCAGTACGCCAGTACACCAGCAGGTGAAAGCGATGCCAATGCACTCATAATGCCTTCTCTGGAATACAGCCATTGATTTTCTGCTGTACTCATGGCCTCGGGTCCGTTGTCTACATCGAGTGCTATCACATCGAACTGACGCTGTGGGTCTCGCAGTAAATCGCTGACATCGCCCGGGTAAACCGTTGTTCGTTTGTCGTTCAGCGGATTACCGGCATAGTTGCCAAGCGTTCCGTGATTCCATTGTATAACTTCCGGCACCAGCTCCGCGACGGTTACACTGGCGCCCCTACCCGTGGCAGCCAGGGCTGCTGCCAGCGTAAAACCCATACCCAGTCCGCCAATCAGCACGTTGGCGGTATCACTATTTTTAAACATCTGACACGGCAGCGTACCGAGCGCATCTTCCGAGCCGTGTTTGCGGGTAGACATTAATTCTCCGCCACCGGAAATCACAATCGAGCAATCGTCCTTGCCCTGATAAAGTTTCAATTTGCGAGAGCTACCCGGAATCGCCGCCTGCCCGAGCAGCGTCGGGCGCTTCATGAATATCTTCCGGCTTGATAATTTTTATGCATTACTTCATTTGCCGGAACGTTTGATCCATGTGGAGAATTCCTGACACGATATTGTGTTTTAATTTGTATCATTAAAATGAAAAGATCCGCCGAGGCAGAGATATCATGATCAGCCAGAAAATGAACGACACCCTAACACAAACCGGACCCGGAACCGAAGCGGGTGCCGTGTTACGGCAGTACTGGCATCCGGCTGCACTCAGCGATGAACTGACCGACGAGCGACCGGTGGTGCCGGTCACTCTACTTGGCGAACGGTTGGTGTTATTTAGAGATGGTGAAGGCGAGCTCGGCCTTATCGACCGGGCCTGTCCGCATCGCGGCGCTGACCTGTGTTATGGCCGGCTCGAAGATAACGGCTTGCGCTGCCCGTTTCATGGCTGGCACTTCAATCGGGATGGCCAGTGCACGGAACAACCCGGAGAGCCAGCCGACTCAACCATGTACACGCGCATCAAAACCACCGCCTACCCGGTAGTGGAAAAAAACGGTATTGTTTTCGCCTATCTCGGTCCGGGAGAACCACCGGCATTTCCTAATTTCGACTGCTTCAGAGCACCCGATACCCATGTGTTTGCCTTTAAGGGCTTGTGGCAATGCAACTGGCTGCAGGCGATGGAAGTCGGAATTGATCCGGCACACGCTTCATTCCTGCACCGCTTTCTGGAAGACGAAGATCCTGAAGACTCATACGGCCGGCAATTTCGCGATAAAGCCGCCAACACAGATTCCCCGATGACGCAGCTGTTACGCGAGTACACCCGGCCGGAAATTTCAGTAGAGGAAACCGACTACGGCATGCGGATTATTGCATTACGCCATCTCGACAACGGCAAGACGCACGTTCGCATAACCAACCAGATCTTCCCCGAGGCAATCAGTATTCCGATGTCGCGTGAAATGATTATCACCCAGTGGCACGTACCCATAGACGATGAAAACTGCTACTGGTATTCGATGTTCACAAGCTTCACCAAACCAGTAGACAAAGATCTGATGCGTGAACAACGTTTAAAGGAACACCGGTTACCGGACTATGCCCCACTGAAGAACAGGCACAACAACTATGGATTCAATGCTGAAGAGCAGCGCAATAAAACTTATACCGGCATGGGCCTTGATATCAACGTACACGACCAATGGGCCGTTGAAAGCCCCGGTCCTATAGCTGACCGCACTAAAGAGCATCTGGGCAGCACTGACATTGCGATCATTACCTATCGACGCATGTTGCGTGCGGCGATAAAAAATCTAAACGACGGCAACATTGCGGCCTTGCCAATGATGAACGGACTGAATCCAAAAAACGTTTACGGCCCTGTATCGAATGATACCATCGGCGACCGCGAGCAATGGCGCCAGGCAGCTGATGCAAGTGACCTTGAACGCAGAGCCAATTGCACAGATTGGGATGCCAGCGTGGTAACTGAGTGGCTGTCTGAAAATGAATGACAATCAACGTAATAAAATCTGTGCCGGCAAGCTGGCGCAGGAACAGCTGCTGGATGATCAAAAAATCAATGAGGCTGCCGCTTTGCTTGCACGAGTCGCCGACAGCAATCTCGAAACAATACGAGTATTGTTTGCCGATCAACACGGTATTCTGCGCGGAAAAACCATTGTCGCCAGTGCCTTTGAATCAGTTTTCACCCGTGGCCTGTGTGTCCCGTCGACCTTATTGCTGAAAGACACCTCACACCGAACCGTTTTCCCTGTTTGGTCGGAAGATCCGGGTATAGACGGCGGCATGGCGGGTGCCGGTGATATATTGCTGATCCCCGATCCGGCAACCTTTCGCATTCTACCGTGGTCGGAACATTCAGCATGGATTTTCTGCGAACCCCGATTTAAATCCGGCAGCCAAATTCCGTTTTCCCCGAGAGGTGTACTACAGCGGTCTATAGATAAACTGGCAGACGCCGGATACGCAATGCTAACTGGTCTGGAACTTGAGTTTCATGTCTTCGAGGTGGTTGATCGGAAGCTTGATCATGCAGGCAGTACCATGCCGGGCCAGCCAGTTGTTACCCGGAACCTGGCACAAGGTTATCAATTTCTTACCGAACACCGCTACGATACGCTCGAACATATCGTTGATGAATTGCGCCGACACTGCCAGTCGCTGCAGCTGCCCATCCATTCAATGGAGATTGAAATGGGGCCGAGTCAGCTGGAGTTCACCTTCGAACCTGCAGACCCCATGACGCATGCCGACAATACGATCATGTTCCGCACAATGGTGAAAGAAGTCTGCGCCCGCAAAGGCCTGCACGCAACATTCATGTGCAAACCAAAAATAGAAAACAGTGCCGCCAGTGGCTGGCATCTGCATCAGTCGGTTCTGGATCTGAATACCCGCCGCAATTTAATGGTACCTACTGCTGATAATGAACTGAGCGATATTGCCAGCGCATGGATCGCGGGCCTGTTGGAACATGTGGCTGAATGCTGCTTGCTGACCACCCCCACAGTCAATGGCTATAAACGCTATCGCCCACACCAGCTCGCGCCAGACCGCATTCAGTGGGGCCGCGATAATCGCGGTGCGATGATCCGCGCACTAACGGCTCGGAGTGACAACGCATCACGTATAGAAAACCGCGTTGCCGAACCGGCGGCTAATCCCTACTATTATTTTGCCAGCCAGATACTCAGTGGGCTCGATGGAATCAAACGGGGTATGCAAGCACCCGCAGCAGTTGAAACCCCCTATAACAGCAACGCAAACACCCTGCCCGACAGCTTGCTAAGCGCTATTGAACTATTTGAAAATTCGGCTTTTCTAAGGGGCGAACTCGGCGATGTGTTTGTCGATTACCTCAGCCGGATTCGTCGTTCAGAATGGGATCGCTATCATAGTGTAGTTTCCGAATGGGAACAGGCAGAGTATTTCGGATTGTATTAACCTTGAATTATTTCTAGATCAAGCTTATGCTTTGCATAGCACTTTCTATCACCCGCTTTGTGCTATCGGCAATACTGACTATTGGCAGTCTACAATCGGCCTCACACAGACCGAGAAGCGAACAGGCGTATTTAACACCCGCCGGGCTCGGTTCCAGAAACAATGCTCGGTGCAAAGGCAGCAACTGCATCTGAATCTCAAGGGCTCGATCAAACCGGCCTTCGGCACAGGCTTGCTGCATTGCCGCACACAGCGTGGGGGCAACGTTTGCAGTTACCGAGATACATCCCTGACCGCCATGAGCGTTATAGGCAACGGCTGTTGGGTCTTCACCGGATAAAAAGCAAAAGCTTCCTTCGATCAATGCCCGTTCCCTCAACGGACGGGAGAGATCGCATGTTGCATCTTTAACACCAACGATATGACTCAAACCTGCAAGGCGCGCCATTGTTTCCGGTTGTATATCTATAATTGTCCGTGGCGGTACATTGTAGACAATAATCGGGACTTCGGCAGCAGCGTCTAATACATTGAAATGCTGATAGATTCCCTCCTGACCAGGGCGGTTGTAATAGCCCATCACGTGCAATGCTGCGTCGGCGCCCGACTCCGCCGCATGCCTTGAATAGCTTATCGCTTCAGCTGTATTATTCGAACCGGCCCCCGCTATAACGGGAACCTGCCGCCCGACTTCCTTTACTACAATGTCCACAACCCGTTTGTGTTCACGGTTTGATAAGGTGGATGCCTCCCCGGTTGTGCCAACCGGTACGATTCCATCAGTACCATTATCCAGGTGAAAGTGAATTAAGCGGGTCAACGCTTTTTCATCAATTTCGTTATCGGTAAACGGGGTAATCAGTGCGACAATTGAACCATTAAACATTGGTGTCTCCTATTAGATAGTGACAGCAACGCAGCATCCAGAAAGCAAAAAACCCCGGAAGCCGCTGTAGGCTGCCGAGGTTTTTTTGATGATGAAGAACCTGTTCCTACACGCGAGCGCCCGGTGAGCCCGGTTTTTTATAAACAGGTTTCTCTACAACAAAAGGGCTGGTATTAAGGATCATGACTTCACAATAATCGCTCGCAAACACGATGTCAATAACGAAATTCTCTCCTGATATAGTGAACTCATATGTACTTCCGTATTCATTCCAGAATAAGACAGCACCATTGCCTCCCCTATGGACAATCAGTTAAAGGGACAAGCAGTTAAAGCGCTATAAAACGTCGGATTAGTGCCAATGGATGCTAACATCGCCAGACTATAAATATCCTCACGGCAGAGCATGAGCAAACTGGAAATTCTCGGCAGACACACCTCGTACAATGTACAAAAGGTCCTGTGGCTGGCGGATGAACTGAACATCGAGTATACGCACACTCAAATCGGCGGTCGTTTCGGTGGAACGGATTCTTCAGAGTTCCTGAGAATGAACCCGATGGGCAAGGTACCAGTATTACGCCACGGCGCTAATGTCATCTGCGAGTCGAACACTATTGTGCGATATCTGGCCGCCAGCTTTGCAGCGGAAAGCTGGATGGGCACTACGCCATTCGAAAGAAGTTTAAGGGAACGCTGGATGGATTGGTCTATTGGAAACCTGGAGCCGGCCTTTGTTGGTGTATTCTGGGGGTTCTATCGAACACCCGCTGACAAGCGCCACCGTAAATCTATAGAAAGCAGTGTTAAGGCCTGCGAGATCTGCTTGCGTCAGCTTGACAATCAGTTAGGGAACAACCACTTTCTACTGGGGTCTGTTCCGTCTCTGGCAGATATCGCAACCGGTGTATTTCTGCACCGCCTATGGGAAATTGAACTTGCAATAGAATTCCCGGACAATGTTCGAAATTGGTACGATGAACTCTCTAAACGCCCTGGTTACAAGCGCTGGGCGATGAGTGATTTCGCCGAACTTGCGAACCGAACCGGTTACTAACCCGCCGATAATGCCATAGTCGAAAAAGCACACAGGAGTACCATGGTGCCACCACCGTTCAATCGTCGATTTGAAAAGTACAACGAGGGAAACAACCCCGGCGTCGCTGTTATGGCCATCAGAAATGGCGAGGTACTTTTCAAGGGCGGCTTTGGTTTGGCCAACCTTCAAACCGGGGAAAAGGTCTCTACTGCCACCAATTTCGATGTCGCCTCTGTTTCAAAGCAATTTACAGCAATGGCAATCGCAATACTCGCTGAGCGCGGCGAATTGTCAGTAGACACCGGAATTCACCGATTTTTTCCAGATCTGCCAGACTACATGAAAGAGATTTCTGTACACCACCTTATTCACCATTTATCCGGCTTACCGGATTACGAAGATGACTTCGAGTCGACCAATACCGATAAAGACCTCATCTCAAACACCGATATCTATAATTTCTACAAGCACGGAAGCAAACTGGAATTTCAGCCAGGTAAGCGATTCGAGTACAGCAATGGCGGGTATATTCTTCTGGCAATGATAATCGAGCTGGTTTCCGGTCTTTCGTATCACCAGTTCATGCACGAGAACCTGTTCAAGCCAGCCAACATGCCCGGTACCGCAGTTTATAAGCATCAGGGTGTCATTGAAAACAGAGCGATATCCTATTCCCGCTGGCCATTCTTCGAAAATAACGATTTCAATACCTGCAACGCGCTCACCGGTGACGGTAGAATTTATACTTCTATCGATGACGCGGTCGGCTGGATTGATTCACTTGAAAACAATAGACTGGTGAATGCAGCGACAACAAAAATGATCTTTAGCGCCGCAACAGATAACAACGGAGATTCAGTTGACTATGGGTATGGCTGGGAAATCACAGACTTCTACAAGCACAAGCTGATTGTTCATAGCGGAGGGTGGCAGGGCTTCAATAGCATTATCGCTAACTTTCCGAAACACAATCTATGGCTTGTCAGCTATGCCAATTGCCAATCTGTATCTGCCGGACATGCCTTCGAGGAAATGGCCAGGCATTACCTGAAAATCAGAGAGCTAGCTTTTTTCCAATTCCTGGTGCCCATCCATAAACCAGCGCTACTGCGGATCCCTCAGGACACGCGATCTTTCACCGACCACATGTAGTTATTTAGAATGACTAAACGCCTACATGTGGCAGGCGAAATCTCACGCACCTGAATGATCCTCGCTACGCCCCGGTTTATGGTTTATGGACGGGCTCTAGCTAAATAAATATCGCTATATCACTGCGGCCAGAGTCACACCACATTAAAATCGGGTAAGCAACAGGCTTACCCGGCGGTTTGATATTCAAGCAGTGCGTTGCGCACCTGCGTCTGTTAACAGCTTTTCCAGCACCTCATACGACTGCGCGCCCACCACCCCGGTTCCCGCAGTAACATAAGTCGGCACACCGGTTACACCATACTGACGCGATTTATCCCAGTCGGCATCGACCTGTGATTTATAAGTTCGCTCTTCAATAACCTGTGCAGCCGCAGCGCGATCAAGACCGGCGCCAGCCGCTGCATCAAGCAACACATTGGTATCAGCCACATTCCGGGTATCGACAAAATAAGCTCTGAACAATTGATCGTGTATGGCCTCACCACCTTCCTGCTCAACAGCCCAGCATGCAAGCTCCTGTGCCAGACGACTGTTATAGGTATGGGTTCGTTGCGAATACGGTAACCCCTCCGCCTCCATCATTGCTTTCATGTGCCGGTTCTTTTCCTGAATATCGGCAGCACCGCTGCCAAACAGGGCTTCGAGAGTCCGACCTTCCGCCGGTGTTTCCGGGTGCAGCGGAAAGTGCACAAAGCGGGTTGTGATGTTGAAGTTCTGCCTGAGTTTTTCAATACGCACGGTACTGAGATAACACCAGGGTCAGACGTAGTCGTTGAAGATTTCAAGCGCCAGCGGCTCACCGGTCATTGCCATTCCTTAAATTTAGTAACTAGCCTGCCAGCTTGCACTGCCAGACACGATTTGGCAACCATCGTGAAGCAAGAGAGTTTGATTTAACGGTCAGCAAACGTCAGGGGTTCGTTGGGAATGATCAGGGTGATATCATGAGGCAAACAGCTCATAAGCTGAGTGCAACGTCAAACACAGCGCAAGCAATGAGCATTACCCTTTGAACCTGCCCGGAGGCAAATCAATTGAAAGCGATACAGGCACACAGTTTCGGCGGGCCCGAGGTTCTGCAACTAGACAATATTCCCGACCCGGAACCCGGTGCTGGTGAAGTGCTGGTTGATATCAAAGCCGCCGGTGTCAATCCGGCTGATACCTACATGCTTGGCGGAGCCTATGCCATTGTACCGGACCTTCCCTATACACCGGGTGGTGACGCCGGCGGTATCGTTGCTGCTGTTGGTGAGGGCGTCGGCGGTATCAGCGTGGGAGACAGGGTATTTGTTGCCACTGCCCTGGGTTTCAACATGACGGGCTGCTATGCGGAGAAAGTTGTACGCCCCGCTTCTGATGTAGTCGTGCTACCCGATCATGTCGATTTCACTGCAGGTGCCGCACTTGGTGTTCCATACGCCACTGCACACTACGGACTTTTTGCACGTGGCGGGGCGGTTGCCGGTGAAACGGTATTTATCCACGGCGCCAGCGGTGCAGTTGGAACCGCCGCAATTCAACTGGCCAAACGCGCTGGCATGACTGTGATCGGCAGTGGCGGCTCCGAGCGCGGGCGACAATTGATTCTTGATGAGGGCGCCGATCACGCAGTAGACCACACCAGCAACAACTACATCGAGCAGGTTCGCGAGCTGACCAATGGCAGTGGTCCGGAATTAATTCTGGAGATGCTGGCTAATGTCAATCTGGCTGCCGATCTCGCCGTGGTCGCTAAGTACGGCCGCATAATTGTAATCGGCAATCGCGGTGAAGTAACCATTAACCCTCGCATGACTATGATGAAGGAGCTGGACGTTCGCGGCCTTGCAATGTTCAATGCCCGCAGGGAACAGATGGAGGACATTATAAACGATTTACTGGCTGGGCTATCCGATGGTTCACTGCAACCGATCATAGGTCGCGAGCTACCACTCGCCGATGCCGGCGAAAGCCATCGTGCCGTTATGCAACCGGGAGCTTTCGGGAAAATAGTTCTACTGCCCTAGCCCGAATTATTCATGGAGTGGCGAATGTATCGCCCAAAGATTTTTTTAATAATGGATTTTTTAACAATGGATTTTTTCTCGCATCGAATACTTATGATATCTGCTGGAGAAAAAAATTCTCTGCGAAATAATAGATCAGGTGAGATTCCGTCAATCCCATTAATAATGCAGACTTGTTCACGGTAACTTTCAAAGTCTGCCTATACCAGTAGCATAAAAAACAGCCCTCCGTCAGCCCGTTGGTACTAAAGAACCAATGGTACTTTAGTACTATTGATCTAGAGAATATCGGATAGTAATTTACCCTCTACTGTTTAGACACGTCTCCAGCAACGAAAGCGTCCGGGAAAATCATTCTAAGTGATATTCAGGAAAAATGAGTACAGCACCTTAGATGCTGCTACAGAAGCAGCGCAGCGGTTCCGGGCCGGAATTTTATGCAACACCAGGGTCAGCTATACCCGGCATCTGTTACTTTCAGTGTGTTGTATGAAAGGATTCGTTGGTACAGGAATTGTAAGCAATAAGCACCAGTCAAACCGACCAGTCCAGATGGATAAAGGTTTACAACGAAGAAATTGATATTCTGAAATTCGGGCTGCCTGCGGTCCGGTCAAAATGACATTTCTACAGATGGTGCGTCGGAAAGGATCCCGCAAGGCCATGCTTCTTATAACAAACCGAGTTTTTGCCCCTCTGTTTTTCAGGAGTAGTCACTAATGAGCTACTTCCTGGCGGCGTTTATGCTGCAAGCCTATATCGTCTGCACTGAGGAAACCCTGGATCACTGTGGTTATTCCAGCTGGGTGGAATTTGAACCATCCAGATACCCGTTTAACTCAAAATCCGATTGCATAACAGCAGCCACAGCGTTCGCGAAGCATTATCGCGAGCAACACAAAAAGACCATGACAATTGTCTATACGCTGCCGGCCTGCCCGGAGTATGAGCACAAACTGGGGCCACAGGCGTTCGAAGGTTCTGTTACCGGCTGATGGCCCCCAAATCAGGCGCAGGAATAAACAACAGGTTTCAGATTCGTTTAACCTGATCTGATTCCATCAGGCTGCGGATATCATCGGGCACGACCAGCCCGTCTGCTACTTTGGCGTCAAGCGCTTCTTCCAGTTCTTTAATGTGCGCAACAGAAGCGATCACCTCGTCAATGCGTTCATATGGAACCACCACAATGCCGCTGTCGTCAGTGACCAGTATATCGCCGCTTTTTACGCTCACGCCACCCAGCTGAATATCGGTGCCGATGGTTCCCGGACCTTTCGCGTAAGGGGAATTAGGCGAAAGCCCTTTACAAAATACAGGCAGACCCACCTCGTTTATTCCTTCAAGGTCACGCACCAGCCCATCGGTTACGAACCCGGCTGCACCGGCGTTTTTCAGCATTCCCATAACGCGATCACCAACTATCGCACTTTTCTGCCAGTCGCCACTGTCGGCGACCAGTATGTCGCCAGCCTGAATCTCTGTCAGCGCGCCGAGAACAGCGAGCAGATCTGCCGGCCCGCATGCACAGGTTAAAACAGGGCCACTGGCAACCGATGACAGAACCTCGGGGTTCAACGGACGGATAGTCGGATCAAGCGCACCCTGTCCGCTCATGGCATCGGTCAAAAAACCCGTGGGTACACCATCGAGTGCAGCAAGCTGCGCTGCGGTAGGCCTGGGTCGCTCAGCCTTTACGGTCAGCAGGGGTGGTTCTTCGATCATTGTATTTGTCCCGAAAATATTGTGTTACAACTTACCGAGCAAGCGGCACGATTGCAAACTGAACCCGTGTCGCACTCCAGAGTTGCGCGACAAACATCGTTGTAATGATAAACTTGTGATTCGCCGGAACGTGCCAACATTGACAGGGTCGAAATCCAGATTGCAGACTGGTAGTTCTGATAGAAGCTACCCTATGGCTATCCGGCCACAGACTAAACCACCACAGGAGATGATATTTGAGCCAGGATAAAGAATCTGCTTCAGGAAAACGCCGGCGCGAGCTGGTTGATCCAGGATTTCCGCGCAAGCTTCTAGGCGGTTATGCGCATTTTCGAAAGAATCGGCTGGCGCGTGAGCGTGAACGCTACGAGCAGCTTGCAGAAACAGGCCAGAAACCGGACACAATGATTATTGCCTGTTGTGATTCCCGCTCGGCGCCTGAAACTATATTCGGCACTGCCCCCGGTGAGATTTTTGTGGTGCGCAATGTTGCCAACATTATGCCTCCGTACGAAACCAACGGTGAGTACCACGGTACTTCAGCTGCCCTGGAGTTTGCTGTACAGGAATTGCGGGTCAAGCATATTGTAGTGATGGGCCATGGCCGTTGCGGAGGAGTGGGTGCATTTCGTCGCCAGGTTTCCGGAGAAGTATCTCAGCCTTTATCACCGGGCGATTTTATAGGCAAGTGGATATCCCTGCTGGAACCGGTGGCACACAACATCGACCGAACCGGAAACGAGACTGAAGAAGAACTACAAAAAATGCTCGAATACGGCAGCATTCGCCAATCAATCGAACATCTAAAAACGTTTCCCTGTGTTTCTATACTGCTGGAACGTGAGCAGATCGGCCTGCACGGCGCCTGGTTTGATATTTCTTCGGGTGAGCTCTGGACAATGGACGCAGAGACCGGTGAGTTTGAGCAGCCATTTGGCTAGTGCCAATGAAGCGGTGTCACGATCGCTTAGATGTAGCTGACTTAATAACCCCTTCTCGCAATGCAAGAAATACTGCCCCGAGTACGATGATCGCAGCGCCCAGTGCTCCCAGTGCATCGGGCGCGTCGCCGAACACCAGATAGTCGATCACGCCGGCAAAGATCAGCGTTGAGTACATGAAAGGAATGACGTAGCTGGCCTCTCCGTCGCGCATACTGCTTAGAAAAAATACCTGCGCGGCGGCCATTGATAAACCAACTCCAATTAATACGGCAAACTGCGAACCCACTGGCCATACCCAGACAAAGCTTGCAGCAATAAGTGAAATTACTACTCCGATACTGTTGTTTACAAAAAGAATTTGCACCAGTGGCTCGCGGGCGGCCAGACGCTTTACAAAAAGTGCTTCGAACGCACTGGTAAACGCCGCAACCAGAGCGATCAAGGCGGCTGGCTGAAACGCGGAAGTACCCGGACGCAGCAGCACTAATGCTCCGATCAACATGATCGCTACTGCACTCCAGCGCACCGGACCTACCCGTTCCTTCAATACCAGAACGGCAAGCACCAGCGTTACCACTGGAGTTAGAAAGCTGATTGCTGTGGCATCGGCCAATGCCATCAGTGAACTTGCCCAGAACACACAGGTGACAGTGAGCCAGCCGAACACCGTACGAATCAGATGCATCGACCAATGAACATTACGAAACACCTGACGCCGAATACTGACAACAACAATCCAAACACACCAGGCAACAACAAAGCGCGCGGCGGTGATCTGAAGCGGGTGAATGTCCTGTGCACCGGGCGGCAAGTCGAATCGACCAGCTACCCCTTTCGCAAGAAACGCAGATAAGGCGATAAATACACTCGCCGCCACCATGTTCAATGCAGCACCAGCTGAGGCCGTAATTTGTTTATTTGCCAAACTGCAAGCCTCTTTAAACTGCCGTATTTGTTATAGGATTGCCGATACTACCGCACCGGCCTTGTACACAATTTTTTCTTTCGGGTTTGTCTTTCGCGCAGGAAGAGACACCAGCTGGACGGACGACCAGATGGCTGCCATGGAATGAGCGCCGGATTGAGTGTCGTAACGTGGATGTGAGATTTTGAGTTAGATAACTTGATCGATTCAGGTCAATAGTTATTCACATTCAATTCAATCGATCGCAATAGCTGGCCGATTGTCCCCATCCGCAGTAGATCATTCACAGACAGCGATCTGGACAATCAGCACGCCAAAACCCATAGTCAGGACTATGTGTTCCTCGGTCTACAACTGACAGAGCGGACATCCCGGTTGCCTTACGCGCCACAATGAAATCGACTAACGAGAATACCATTAACCAGATCCAATCACCTCCGGCAGGCACAAACAACGCCGGCCAACACACAGCCCGCCCGACTCCGCCACCGATCTGGTTTTTAGCACTGTGTACAGCCAATGCCGTTGTCGGACTGACCATTTTGACGCCGGCGCTGCCGATGATCAAAACCGAACTTGGTGTTTCAAGCGCTGCCGTTCAACAATTGCTCACTGTGTACATGGTGGCTCTGGCCGTCGGGCAATTAGTGTACGGCCCGTTGTCTGACCGGATTGGACGACGCCCGATCATGCTCACCGGGGCGGTTTTATACACGGCAGGCTGCCTCCTCGCCACTTTCACCAACAGCATCGAACATCTAACGTTACTTCGAATTGCACAAGGCCTGGGGGCTGCAGCTTGTATGTCGATGGGACGGGCTATAGTCAATGATGCCTTTGAACGCAATGAAGCGGCACGGCAGATGTCAACTATTTCTATAATGCTTGCAATTGCCCCTGTACTGTCACTGGCCTTTGGTGGAATATTGGCCGAGAGCACCGGCTGGAAGGGCATAATGACACTGCTCACAGCAACCAGTCTGGCAATGACTATCGCAGCCTTCCATATGGCCGTTGAGACCAATACGAATCGACTCAGCGTAATAAACGTAAAATCAGTTCTGCAGGCATACAGCACGGTTCTGCGCAATCGATTATTTCTTTGCTGGGCTGTTTCCAGCGGCATGCAAGTGGGAATATTTTTTTCACTGAACGGATTTCTTGCTTACCAATACCAGCGGCATGGGTATTCACTGGCAGAATTCGGTCTATGGTTTGCACTTACACCTTTGTGCTACCTCATTGGAAACAGCTGCAACCGGAAATGGTTTGTCGCCCGCGGCATTGAACGCGCTGCGATGACTGGCTGCACACTCAGCCTGGTGTCAGTGATATCGCTTTATATAACTCAAGCACTGGGCTTCACCCATGCCCTGTCGCTCGCACTGCCCTGCTGCCTGTTCGGGTTCAGCAATGGTATTGTCATAGCTAACGCCACCGTAGGAGCCATTTCAACCGCTGGCAAGCATGCCGGTACCGGCACTGGAATTGTCGGTGCATGGCAGATGGCAACCGGCGGTATTGCCGGTGCTATCATTGTATTTCTGGGTGGCGCAAAGGAATTTTCTATTGCAGCCAGCACCCTGATTTCGATGTCTGCGATCTCCGTATTCTGCATGTGGCGAGTCTATCGCCAACGCAATCTACAGCAATAAAGGCTATAACCGCTATAACCGCTATAACCGCTATAACCGCCGGGCTATAATAACCCGACAGAACTTACCCCGACTAGCGTTGCTCAAGCCACACTACCAGACTACCCGGCAGCTACGGCCTTGCTCCCATCCCCAGCCATCACCATCCGGATCACTGGACATTGATTGGCAGACGGGCTTCCTACCACCCGGCAATGAATCTTTGTCAGACATCCCTACCCTGCAGCTGCGGTTATTTTCCCAACCCCAGCCGTCGCCATCGGGATCACTGTGAGGTGATGAGCAAACCGGCTTACCACCGCCACCGGGATTATCTGGTCGTCTGGAGTCAGATGGCATTTTACAGCTTTTATTATCTTCCCAGCCCCAGCCATCACCGTCCGGGTCACTTCCGGCATACTGACACTCGGCCTTACCCTTGTTGCCCTGATCGTTTTCCCGATCAGAATCCCCTATACATCCCAAATCAATAGCTGCCTGAAAATCGGCCATTGGAAAACAGCTATCAGAGGGCAGGCTCCCCGGCACATAGCGATCAAGGTGGCTATCGTATAAGGCTTCTTCTATAAACGCCGTTAAATCGGAAATTTCTTTACGGCGGAGCCCCAGCGGCCGGAACTGTGAGGCCAGATTCTCAGCCTGGCTGTTTTGCGGTATTGCCGCATTTTTATATTCTATTACCTCGCGTACTGTTTTAAATGAAGCACCGTGCCCTAGCACCCTGGCATCAGTGAGGTTATACAGCTGCGGAATTTTAAACTTATAATGATCAGACATTCGACCGGTAAAGCCGCCCCGACCCAACCGGGTGGCCTCATCAATAGCGCCGTGAATCTGACTATGGTTCGGGTCGAAATCGTCAAAGCCGATAGAAAAGAACATTTCCTCTTCACTGGCTCCGGCCCTGGAGCTTAACGCCGGACCCGTGTGGCAGCTTACACATTTTGCCTTTCCAAAAAACAGTAAAGCGCCGCGTAGCTGTTTTTTGTTCAGGCTATCGTGATCACCACTGAGCCAGCGCTGAAACGGCGCATAATTACTTAATACAATACGCTCATAGGCTGCTATCGCTTTGGCTGCACCCAGCGCATGCGGCGTAACTGTGGTACCGTTCGAAGGAATATAGCCCTCGTTGCCGCCGGGGAATGCCTGATCATACAAATACGAATACTCAGAATTACTCTGTAAAACTGAGCCTTTGTCGAAGCGCAATCGATGAACCTGGGTCCCTGCCAGAACCTGCGTTTCAAGACCTGACAAACCAAATGTATTTGCCAGTATCGCTGCAGGACCGGCTTTGGCGTTATCTGTGACCCAGCCATTGTTACTACCCGGCGAATTGCCAAAAGAGCCGTTCCATAGCATTAAATCCTGATAGGCCGTATTCAGTATCGTTGGAGAGGCGATCGGTTGTACATCGGGCTTGAGCGGGCTGCCATCTTCGGCGGTTGCATCCAGCCCGTGGATTAGTCGCCTGTTCTCGCCGGACTGACCGAATCCGGTTCCGCCATCGCCAATTCCCTGTGGTATACCCGCTTTGAAGCCCGCAGCAACATGGTGACAGGAAGCACAGGACCAGGTTTCGGTTCTATCGTCGTCTGTGCCTTCTGTACCCGAAGCTGTTTCGTGATAAAGCAGCCGTCCCAGCTTTACCTTAGCGCTGGTTATCGGGTTTCCGGGATCCTGCGGAATAGCGCTGTAGTTGTCACTGGCCGGCATCTGTAGTGCCTTCAGCCCCTCTCCCGGAAAAAGATGCTCGATACGTTCGATCAATCGATCCGATAGTTGATCGCGACTATGACCATAGGCGATTGTCGACGCCAGCACGCCAATCAGTACAGGTATATATTTCAATTTCCCCGATCTATAACGACGATTACATTCCATATAATGCAGCTCCCTTGCTGTTTTACTCTGCGTTGGCAGGCACAAAGAATCAACCTCTTAACGATAACTTTGCCCTACGTGAAAAATATGATTTTGTGTTAACGAAACATAAGTCAATCCCGACTACCAAAGCCAGCACCCGCTAGTTTCAACCCATTATAATTTTTCATCACCGCTTTCTCATGAACCATTTGGGCTAAAAAAATAGTCACACTGCGTTTCTGTATCATAGAGAATTACTTTTTATTCGATCTATAAGAGAAACAAGTTCGGTTTGTCGGTTAACGGAAAATTTCGACATCGCACTTTTTAACTGATTTCTGACGGTATGAATGCTCTTGCCGCCATTGTTCGCCAGTGTTTCCAGCGAATCCCCCGAGGCCAGGGCCAGACAGACTTCAACTTCGACTTTAGTTACGCCATAACGTAAAGCAAGCTGTTGCTTTACCTGATTGTCATTCTGAGGTTTGGCCCGCGTGATCAGAAAAAACGGATTATCATTGCCCCGGATCGCGCCAATGGGTACAAACCCCGATGTATCCGGTTTGTGCCGAACAACACGACAGATAAAATTATCACTTCCGCTATCCGCAACAGGAAAAACAGTCGGGTACGGTTTATCAGGAAATAGCTGCCATTTCTCTGGATCGAGCGCGCCGGCGTACACCGGCTGCATGAGGGGTTTGTCGTATTGATGCGTTAGCGCACAATTCATTGGCAACTCAAAATATCCCTATTTGTCTGTCATTTCCCTTAAGAACAGAATCTATTAAAGCAATATAGCCAGTAATAGAAGCTCTCTATGGATACCGGGTAAATGCAACCCGGCAAGTTTGTCCGGCAGTATTAATCTCCCGGAAAACGACAGTGTTCGAATTTCCATTTCTACTTTAGTGACATACTGTCTCAGATTTCTTTGCTGTTGTCATCACCTGAAAAGGCCATTGTGACTCCCATGGTGTTCCGTTGAATGCATCATCATGTGGCAAACAGGCGCATGCGGTACACTCTGTACTGAATGCTTGTGTCAGTACTCACGGGCTGTTGGGCACACGGGCCCGGTAATCATTCACCTACACTTCAATCACCGATCTTTCAAAATAGACTCTGCTCT
Source organism: Chromatiales bacterium (ex Bugula neritina AB1) (assembly GCA_001730015.1). Lineage (GTDB taxonomy): Bacteria > Pseudomonadota > Gammaproteobacteria > Granulosicoccales > Granulosicoccaceae. Next base: position 27,427 of record MDLA01000106.1, read on the forward strand.
TTGCACTCCGACACCCCTTCCATTGCCCTGGCGCTGCTGGCCGCTTTGCTGTTTTCCCTCGGGAACCAGACTTCACGACGTGCCCTCGACTACGCCCCACCGTCACAGGTAACGCTCTATCAAATCGGTGTGTCGGTCTGTATTTACTGGGTCGCTGCTCCGTTCTACATGAAAACAGCTTACTGGCTGTCGCCGGCCGTTCTATTTCTGGCAGCAGCCGGCTTAATGCGCCCGCTGGTCTCAGCGAATCTCGGCACAATCGGCACCCGCATACTCGGCCCGACCATTTCTTCCACCATGAGTGCTTGCGGGCCACTGCTCAGCGTGACACTCGCTGTGGTGTTTCTCTCCGAAACACTGCACTGGCAGACCGCTGTGGGAACCGCTGGCATTGTCACCTCAATAGTCGTGCTGTCGTGGCGCGGAAATGCCAGGCCGGACTGGCCCCTGTGGGCACTGATATTCCCGGTAGGTGCCGCCCTTATCCGCGCCGCGTCTCATACACTGGCAAAACTGGGGCTCGAATACATCCCCAGCCCGGTCTTTGTCGCTCTGGTTGCCTACTCGGTTTCCTTTCCACTCGCCTACCTATACCACCGCTCCAGACAACGCAGACAGACTACCTCCACAGCAGCCGTCAGTCGGACAGGCATATACTGGATGATTTTTTCCGGTTCTTTTTACGGTATTGCCGTACTGGCACTGAACACTGCACTGCTGTGGAGCGATCTGGTTGTTGTCAGCCCCATTGTTGCCTGTACACCGTTTTTCACCATGATTCTGGGAATCTGGGTATTTCGTGAAGTACAGATAGACAGGCGTGCAATTATCGCCGTCGCACTAGTGGTACCGAGCGTGATTCTGATCGGTCTGCGTTAGTAGCGATCCACCAGGATTACCGGCTGCGATGCGTTCAGGCAAATGAACTACACTCCTGTAATACCAGGCAGCAAGACCGACGGAACGCGACAAACGCACCGTCAATCAGGCATCACAGGAACAGGAGTTTTAACGTGCCGAGATCATTGAAACCCACCGCGTTATTAATGTTTGTTTTTCTTGCAAGTGCAATAATCAATACCGCCAGCGCACAAACGTGCATAGATGAAGATGGCGACGGCTGGGGCTGGGACCCGGACGCAAACACCAGCTGCCAGGTCACAGGCACTAACCCGGTTACTCCCGGTGGCATTAAAATCAGCTGGGCCGCCAACAGTGCCGCAGAAAACGTGAGCGTGTACGAGGTAGCCGGGCAGATAAATGGTGGCCAGGAAAGAAATTTTTTTACCGGTAATGCAACCGAGTTCAGTGCTCGACTCACTGACCTGCCTGCCACCTATAATGATGTGGTCTGCGTTCGGGTTCGCGCTGTTCGAATCACAGGCACAATGCGTACTTTTAGTGGCTGGAGCATGCAAAGCTGCATTACCCTGCCAGCTGTTCCGCTGCAGCCACCGCAATTGATTGAGCTCTCGCTGATCGAATAGCTCACCGTGATGCAGCCGCAATTCAATGGTAGCCGCCCTATATTGATTTCAAATTAATGCTACAGCTTACTAGCATGTATGTTCAGCAATCACGGGTTGTTATCTGGCAGCCGATCCACCTCGATTCTATTGGAAGGTATATCGAAACAGGTTCTGCGGCACTCTGCCTCGGCATCTGCGCGATTAACGCCGATATCAAGGAGTTCAGAGTCGGTCAGTCGTGACAGCACAGTTCGTTCCTTTCGAATTTGCACACACAGGCTTAGATACCTGACAGCCTGCCGGACGCGCAGCCACAGCAAGGTCAGAATACCTTGGCGATTCACCATGGCAGAATCAGTTTCAGCGCAGGTTTTCAAGGACATTGCCAATTCTCCCCAGTCCCTGTTCTAGTTCTGGTACCGGCAACAGCCCGAACCCCAATCGAAACACCTGTGGTTCGTCACCAAACCAGCCACCGGGAGCAACCCTGACCGACCGACCCTGAAGCTCACGGTGGAAATCCATCACCCTGGCGCTGTCAAACTGCTGCGGATGTAACCGAACACAGCAGAGTGCCCCCGCATCGGGAGCTACCCAGGCTAGCTGCTCACTGTGTTTGGCAACAAAGCCGGCAACCGTACTATAGCCCGAGGCAAGATGCCGTCGCCGGCCAGCCAGCAGTTCATCACTACGCTCCAGAACGCGAAGTGCCACTGCCTCATCAAGACCTGAACACGAAATGACGGTCTGAAACTTTCCGCTGATCAGCTGTTGTCGTAATGCCTCATGCCGGGTAATTGCCCAGCCACTGCGAAGACCGGGTGCTCCATGACATTTAGAAAGTGAAGCACAGGATATGATCCGTTCATCAGCACTTACCAGACTGGGGTCTGGTTCGTCGGTACCGTAGCTCGCCTGTCGATAGGTTTCATCCAGCAGCAAAAAGGCCCCCGGACTTCGGTTTCGCATGGCATCAAGTAAATCCAGAATATCGGTTTTAGAAATAGCCACTCCCGAGGGATTCTGTGGCGATGCCAGGCAAACCAGTGAAGTATTCGATTTAAGTTTTGCGACGCAATCTTCTATATCCAGCTGGTAGCCGTTGTCGAATCGGGCCGGCAGCAGCTCAACATCTGCATTATTAAATGCAAGCGCACTTTGCGCTAGCGGAAAACCCGGCTTTTGCACCAGCGCGTGATCATTTTTATTACACAGAATCGATCCGCAGAGAAAAATTGCATGCATACCACCGACGGTAGTAACAACGTGATCGGCGTCGACATCATGTTGCACCGCTATGGCCTGCCGTAGTCGAGGGCAGCCGTGTGCAGAACGGTATTCAAGCGATAAGGTGGCAATTGCCGCCATATCTGCCGGGTCCAGCACATCGGACAACTGCAAATCAGGCCCTACGCTTTCGGCTAGATCGTAGCGAACTTTTTCCGAAGTCAGCGTCATCATGGTGCTGTCTGTAAATCTATCCAGGCGGGTGCTGTACATGGTTTTTCCTTCGATTGCTTCACTGTCCAGCAAAAGATAGTGCGTAGCCGGTATTGATAACAGATTCAGTTTATGGAAAATGCACCCATAACAGTTTCAGTTTTTTCAACTGTTATTAACATATAGCCAGTACAGTTTTTTTTAATGCTCCCCAACCACAGATCACAACAGCAGGCTGAATGCGATGGGCAACACCGGACAATCGGAAGGCAACGAGTTCCGCTATGAGACCGTAGTGAAATTTATTGATGATCTGATCGAATCAGGCTCACTGAGTCCTGGTCAGAAAGCACCTTCCCTGCGCAAGGTCAGCAAAGCGCGCGGCGTTTCGGTAACCACCGCTCTGCACGCCTACCGCATGTTGGAAAGCCAGGGAGTTCTGGAAGCCCAGCCACAATCAGGTTTCTATGTCAGCTCAATTAAAACAAACCTGCCCGAGAAACCATCAGCCCTGGCTCGCTCAACCAGTGTGCGCAAAGTAAACAGCGGGGCACAGGTTGCCACTATGTTTGAACTGGCGGGCGACCGATCAATGGCGCCGCTGGGATGCGCTATACCCGGACCCGATCTGCTGGCCTCCAGCCAGCTCGATAAATTCCTGGTGCGTATGACCAGAACCCGGGGAAAATCTGCCAATACGTACTCACCACCGCGAGGTGAAGATGGCTTGCGCAGCGCCATTGCACGCCGGGCAATCCTGTGGGGTCACGCTGTATCAGCAGAGGATCTTATGATTACCAGCGGTTGCACCGAAGCACTTCACCTTGCACTTCGGGCCTTAACGCAGCCTGGAGATACTATCGCCATAGAATCACCAACCTACTTTGGTTTTCTACCGATGCTGCAATCGCTGCGCTTGAGCGTGACCGAAATCCCGACTGATTCCGTAGACGGCATCTCCATTCCAGCGCTTGAAACGGCACTGCAGAAAAACACGATTAAAGCCTGTCTGTTTTCTTCGGCGTTTAACAACCCGCTTGGATGCCTGACCAGTGAAGCGAAAAAACGACAGGTGCTCACACTGCTGAACAAGCATAAAATTCCACTGATAGAAGACGATGTCTATGGTGATATCTATTTCGGCAAAGAAAGACCACGCCCTTATTGTGCTCTGGAAAACGCAAAAAAGGTAATCTACTGCTCGTCGTTCTCTAAGACTGTTGCACCGGGGTACCGCATCGGCTGGCTCGCGAGCGCAAACTATATAGAACGGCTCAGCACCGAAAAATACGCCACCACACTCTGTGTCCCTACTCTGCCGCAACTGGCCTTAAGCGAATACCTCAACGCCGGGGCTTACGATAATCACCTGCGGGGAATACGCAAAGCGTTCGCTTCGAACATTATCTATTTTTCCAAAACTATTGCCGAAACTTTTCCACCCGGCACACGCATCAGTCGCCCGGAAGGTGGGTTCGTGCTATGGGTCGAACTACCCGACGGAATAAACGCTCGCGCGGTTTTTAATCTGGCACTAAAGGAAAACATCTGCTTTGCCCCGGGGGATCTATTCACCACCAGCAACAACTACCGCAGCTGCATGCGAATTAGCTGCGGTTTTACCTGGGATTCCAGCTTAGAGCGTGCGCTATGGAAGCTTGGTACACTGGTATCGGATATAACAAATTCATCATGACCCTGGGAACTACACAAACCATTGACCGCCGACAACGGCGCCGGCAGCAACAATGCGCTCAGCACCCTGCAACCGTTGCTTTACTGAATCGATAAAATCAAACTGCCCCTGATCTATATCAAGTACAGCCGCATCCCCTGCACTCCCGACACGTAGATTCCCCAGTTCTTTTTTCCCAAGGATTCTGGCGGCATTATCGGTACTCGCAGCTATTACATCGGTTAGTGCCATCCCCAGATTCAGGAACTTCGAGAGCGTTGTCACCTGATCAAACGCCGGCCCGTTAATGCAAAGTTCATGAATATCCGACGAAATAGTGTCCGGTGCAAAACCCTGTTCAAGCATGGTGCGGGCAACATCAAACGAGAAAGATCCCATGCCATGCCCGATATCGAAATACACTCCGCGCTCCCGGGCGGCAATCACCTCCGGTAAAACCCGATTACCCGGTCCAACAGGAGTATTCGGAAACGGGCGGAAGCAGTGGGTTAGAATGTCGCCCGGCCTCAGGCGATTGACTACCTCTTTATAGGATGGCGGTGGTTCATCAATATGGACCATCATCGGCAGATCAGTCGCCTCAGCCACTTGCAGTGCGTATTCAAACGGAGTCATACCCAACTGCCCGGAGGCGTGCCTGCCAAGGCGGATTTTCACCCCGACGATCAAATCCTGATTGGCATTGATCACTTCAACCGCAGTGACCGGATCCAGCAGCCGCAACTCTTCGCTCTCACCAACCATTATACGATTGGAGAATCCGAAAATTCCTGCGTGTGAAACATGTAAAAACGCAAGAATCCGCACGCGTGACGGTTCGATTACGTGCCGTCTGAAACCTGCAAAATTACCCGGCCCGGCAGAACCGGTGTCTATCGCTGTAGTAACTGCACTCTTGCGACAGAATTCCTCTGCATCGATTCCGAGTGACGTACCACCCCAATACACGTGAGTGTGCATGTCAATAAGGCCGGGGGTGATCAATTTTCCTGACACATCATGGACTGTCGTGGCGGTGCCTGTCTCAATGTGTTTGGCCAGAGCGGCAACTCGACCACCCTCAAAAGCAATATCCATTGGCGCGTCGATACCCTGCGCCGGATCAATGACTCGCCCGCCATGCAGTAATAGATCGTACAGTGCCACTTTGGCCTCTCCTTAACACTCAAAGCTAGAAGATACCGCGATCTCATGGGAGTGCGCCATATTCTTCAAAAAAATAAATTCAGCAAAACCTGTGTCGGGAGACGTTGTCACCTGTAAAATACCCGATTGAAAATCATCAGGTTTCTGTCAGCGGAACCTGATTGACTACTGTTGAACTTGCTCCGGCAGCCCGGGTCGATAAGTTGTTCAGCCGATGGCACCAAACACTCGAATTCCTTTCTGCTTTTCCAACATTTAAGGAGGACCACTGCATGTCCCGATACTGGGTACTTGTAGGTGTATTACTGGCGGTACTGACCAGTTGCAGCGCTGCACAGCTGTACCACGGCCGGGTAGCCTATGATCGAGCACCGTATCCTGAACCGGTTGCAAATGAGACTGCCGACATTCACTGGCGTATCATCGGCAACTACACGCCACTGAGCATGAATCGTGTGCCGCCGGAGTGGATCGGCAATGCGGCTGAGCTGCTGAGCAAAGACGCAATATCTCTGCTGTCCGAGGAACGCCGCGATTTTGCCAAAGTTTCCATTCAGGCTAACGCACTGGAAAGCTCTAGACTGACGGCTGACAAACTACATACCGAAATATCTTCGATACACCTGCACTATCGCGCCGTTATAGATAATTTCGCTTACGGCGCCAGTGGGCACACTCACCTGACTCCGCTTTTCAAGATGAAATCTATCGATCAATGGCGCAATTATGTACCTGCTGATCCCTATGTGCCGGCAACCATTTTTCCGGTACTCGCCTCAGTCGAAGGGCTGTCGGGTTCTTGCCTCTGGCAGGTTAATAACACGCAGTTTCGCAATAATTGCGAATCGATCGTCTTTGCCGCACCTTCCGGATCGCAGTCACTTACGGTTCGCGATAACAACGGTAAAATGAAGCAGGTCGCTGTTAATCCGGCACAAATCACGCTACTTGCCCTTGGCGACGGGAGTATTGCCGGGGAAGGTATTTTTGATGATCACTGGCACGATCCACAATGCCATCGCTCCAGCTACAGCTGGCCGTTTTTAGTGGCCGGGCGATTGGCCGCCACTAATGGCCAGACTCAGTACAACGTGCTCAACAGGGCTTGCGCGGGCGCCGGTTTCACACAGGTACTGCAAGCCTCCTATACCGGAGTCGAGCAACCGGAACTTACCGTCGGCGCAAAAAGTCTGGCAGTGCCGAATAAAGACAGACCACCTCAATTGAAAGCGGCGATACAGGATTTGTGCGGCTACTCGGATCAAGCCTGCTCAGAGACTCATGTTCAACCGGATTATATTTTTGTATCGATCGGTGCAGCAGATTTGCAATTCGGTGAAACCGTCGCACAAGCGCTCGACCGCAGCTCTGACAACATGCCAGCAAACCTGCGGTCGCAAAGCGAACTTGAGTCTGCACTGAACAACTTACTCAATAATTATCGAACACTTGCCGAGCGCCTGCGGCAGCATTTTCCTCAGGCAAAAGTACTCATGACAAACTACCTGGACCCATTACACCAACGTGGCGATAAATTATGTGGCGACGATTCAGCCCCGAGCGATCCCGATCAATCATCCCCGGGTGTACTTCCAACTCTTTTCAGCCCTATCCGAAATCTACTAGCACTGACAGACGATGATTCGCAAACCCGCCAGCTGCAACAACAATTTGTCAGACCGGCACTTGAGGGGATTGCAGCCATAGGAAAAACACTGGAACGGGAAAATCAGGGGTACTGGTATTTTGTTCCAACCGCCGGGTATCAGGAAAGCGGCAACCAGACTACCGGGCTGGAAACTCGCGGGTTTTGCAATCGAGGGGTCGGCGTCAACGGCCCCTGGTTCAATCGAATAGAACGTGGCCTCAGCAATAACAGTGTGGTGGCATCAAATATATTTGGCCAGTTGCAGATCAGCGCTAAAGTGTTCGATAAAATGTGTACTCTAGATGATCGGGTCGATTGCAACACAGCTGAATAATAATCCAGGAGCTTTTCTGAGAATGAGGATCTATTGCGGACGCGATCTTTTGGCCAGCTATTTCGATCATTTTCGTTAAAGAAGAACAACTATTCGCCTCTATTGATCAAATTATCTG
>MDLA01000107.1 GCA_001730015.1 Chromatiales bacterium (ex Bugula neritina AB1)
CCCCGCCGCGATCGATAGTCTGGAAGCCGTCTGTATGCCATTGATGGGTCTCAACTAGAAATCCGATGCCGTTGTCGAGTTGCGCGCCGTACAACGCCTGCGCACGGTACGTGCCATCTTCACCGGCTTCCAGCATCGCGCGCCCCCCGGCCTGCTCCGGAATTGGGGTCGAAATCAAGTTGAGCGCGCCGCCGATCGTATAGGGTCCCTGCGTGATTGCGGCCGGTCCTTTGAGCACTTCCACTGCTGTTAAGCGGCCTACCGTGGGGAAGTAGTAAGCGCTCGGCGCTGAGTATGGCGCGGGTGCGATGAGTACGTTGTCCTCCAGCAACGTAATACGGCCGCTGCGTTCGGTGGCGACACCGCGGATACTGATGTTTGGCCGAAGCCCATAGCCGTCTTCTACCTGCACCGACACCCCCGGCACTTGCCGGATGATGCGCTGAATATCGTTGTGGCCTAAACGTTCTATCTGGGCGCTGCCCACATAGTGCGCACTCCCAGGCACCTGTTCGCTCTGAGACCGCTGGCCAACAATCGTGATTTCTTCGACAAAGTCGGCGCGTGACCCTTCTTCATTCGCCCCGGCAAGTTGTACCCAAATCAGACCCACCATGCCGAATGCTAGAATTCTGTAATCCATTTTGACGTTTCGAGTGTTATCGGGCCAAGCACTTTATTGCGAATAACAATGATTATCAATACCATTTAGATTTTAATCCGGACCAAGCCTACGAGTCGCACACCCGTTAATATCCAAACAACTCGCTAGAACAACGATCTAGATTTCTTGAGTACACTAGATAAGATTCATATACCCCTACCGAGTATTTACCAGAAAAAACCATGAAGTTAGAAAAAGACTCGACGATTCGGCGGCTTAGCCGTATTGAAGGACAGGTCAGAGGAATCAGCCGAATGATTGAAGACGAGCGCTATTGCATTGAGATCTTGCAACAGGTGCAAGCGATCAAATCGGCCCTGGCAAAAGTTGAAGACGCTATTTTAAAGGACCACGCGGCCACTTGTGTCGAATCCGCCATCGCTTCCGGGGACGAGTCAGAGCAACGCAAGAAGGTAGGCGAGCTCATCGATCTACTGGGCAAAGTTAAGCGGTAATGGCTCAGAAACAACCGCTTCCCTCAGTTAAGCGCACCTGCACCATTGATTAACTTCTTTCAATAATCCAGCACGACTCGTACCGCGAGTGCATTTACCGCATGAGCCGTTTCCAAATTAATCGCTAGCCGCCACGACAAACCCTCGGCTTGCTTTGACGTTGTCAGTACCACCGACCCCGGCAACAAGCGGCGTGTTGGTCTAACCTTACAATGACAACCGCAATCGAGTCTGATCCATGTGCGCACTCTACTGTGCTACCCAACGCGTCTCGCCATCGCGAGACCGAGGCGCGCTTACCACCAGCAATCAAGGGGTTGCTTGCTTCACTGATCTTGGTAGACGCAAGTGACGCATCAGTCACCACGATTCATGACACATCGCGATTTCTACCCATGACTTCTACCGATAACACTCGCCTCGCAGTGACTTATCAAATCATCCTATCGGGAGCAACCGCGTTGGACGAGGGCTGTTGCGAGAAGGCCCTGGTTACGCTCCGAATCGCGCTTAAGCTACTGGAGCAATCTTCTGATAAATTTGGCGGTGACATCGCGACCTGCCAGACGTTAGTGGGACGATGCTACGTAGCCTTGGGCGAAGACCAACAGGCACTGGACTGGTTCGAATTAGCACTGCCAACACACACCACCTGGGACGGCCCATGTTCCCAGTCCGTCTCAGCAGCGCACGTCGATCACGGAACCGCGCTACTCGGGTTAGGTCGATATGACGAGGCCACCCAACATTTCAAGCGCGCCGTTAGGATCGATGAGGCAACGCTTGGCGTAAACAACCCAACGACAGCACGGCGTCGCGCCAATCTCGGCGTCGGCTACTTTAAGATGGGCCAGCTTTCTTCCGCCATTCGCTGCTATAGCCAGTCCATGGCCGTTATCAGAACCCACCTCGGTGATCACCATCCAGAGATGGCGGCCAAGTGGAACAATATCGGGTTGGCATGGAAAGCAATGGGCGAAGCTAACATGGCGCACTCAGCGTTCGAAAACGCCTTGACGGTCGATCTCAATACACAGCCACCGAACTACGTGGCACTCGCAACCACACGCTACAATCTGGGCATCACCTGTCTTAGCCAAAACCAAATTTCTGACGCTTTCGATCACCTCTCATCGTCCTATCAAATGCGCCATCAATATCTTGGCGCCACCCACCCGCATACCACGGACGCTGCAATCGCACTTAGTCTAGTGCAGATTGTGAAATCTCAGAACACACCACTCTCAATGCCTTCTTGAGCGCTCGAACGCTCAGAAAGAAGGGACAGGTTTAACCAAAGGGCATCCTAGCGGGATTGGCGCAACGCAAAGTTGTGTCTGATCTTTCCGACAGCGATTGACTTACAAAGTCATACTTGAATATATGTTCATATGTTATATTTTAGGTATCACCGAATTTTAGAGCCGTCTAAATGCTGCCCAAAATTGTTTTTATCATCGGATTTACCGCCCTATTTACAACGGTCCTGCTTTCGAGCGCACGTATCGTAAAGAGCGATTTTGAATTTTGGCCGCCGCCGAGCGCCGACTCTTGGCAACATGGCACATTTCGGACTCTATTTCGGGTGTTCTTTAGTAGTCTGGTGATTCTGAGTGTGGCGGACTTCACTCCGGGCAGCGTTTGGCGATATCTACCTGGAGCATTGCTACTGATGGTCGGTTTTGGCTTTGCACTAAACTGGACGGGATTTCTCGGCTGGAAAAATGCGTTTGGTGAAGCGGCGGGTCTTAAAACGAAAGGCCCGTTTTCAGTGAGTAGAAACCCAATCTATGTCGTTTCGATTTTAGGCATGGTGGGGTGGGCAATTCTGGTTGGTTCCTGGTATCTAACCGCATTGCTGACCATATGGGCGTGTCTGTATTTGTCGGCACCATTGCTCGAAGAGCGCTGGATGAAAGAACACTATGGTGAGGAATTTAAGAACTACGCCGCGCAGGTTCCTCGGTTTGGATCACCATCTGCGCTTGTCGCCATCATGTTGTCTCAGCTCGAGCTGAAGGTCCCGCCACTAGTTATTGTTGTTGTATGCGCTGGCATAATGTATCTCTGTGCCCAGACCATTCAGCATGAATGGCTGCTCGCCACTCATCTGCGAGAGGCTTTAGGTGTTGTCGCTTTAGTGTTTGCAGGTATGGTGCTGAGCGCAGCGCTCATCACATTTCGTAGACATCAGACGACGATGAATCCACTCGATCCCAACCAGACGAATAGCATCGTTACTTCGGGGATCTATGGTTACACAAGAAATCCGATGTACGTGGCTATGTTTATTGCTCTGTTAGGGTGGGGGATATTTTTAGGGCAAATAAGCACCGGTATCGGTCTGGTTTTATACGTGGTCGCGATTACTCAATTACAGATCATTCCGGAAGAGCGGGTTTTGAAGGAAAAATTTGGAGATGCGTTCTTGCACTACTGCGAGACGACTTCACGATGGGGCAAACTGCTCCATTAAGCGTAGCCCGGCTGTATCGCACGAATCCCCGCGCGCCTTTATAGGGAATTTAGGCAGACTTCAAAGCGCTCGTTAGCACGCCCACTCGACATCGACCGTCTTCACGGTGACACAGTCGGTTGGCGAAGCGTTCAAGATCATCTTCGTAGATAGATTCGTCATCTGGGAGTGAGGCGACAAATCTGGACAATGCT
>MDLA01000108.1 GCA_001730015.1 Chromatiales bacterium (ex Bugula neritina AB1)
CGGGTCGCTCAGGACACGCGATCTTTCACCGACCACATGTAGTTATTTAGAATGATATTTGCAAGAGCAAAAAAATTCTCTGTGGTATCAAAGGTCAAGCGGGATTCCGTCAATCCCGTGAATAGTGCGGGCTAGTGTACTGTAACGTCCAAACTCCATTAATGCCTTTATTCCACTTCTGAATTTGAAGACTACAGTCCACTAGAATCGACTTGGCATTATCCGGGCGACAAGACTACTAATGCAAGATTAATCGGTAGTGAAGTAACCTTGAATTCCGTTACCGGTAACAGTTTCCTCCGAAGTACTAATACTGTAATGCAAGGCTGGAATCAGCGTGTTCGCATCACTAACCAATCCAAAATTTAAACCTTCAATGATCAGCGTCATTTTGTAATGACCGCTCTCACTGGTAAAGTTGTGATAGCCTCGAGCGGCGAGTTCGTCTTCCAGACTATTCATTGCAAAGCTGAATATGCCATCTTCACTTGAGGCAAAGTAGTTCTGCCCGGCTCTGGTGGATATATTCGTAGCAACGCCATAGATATCCATTGCCCGGGCATTAAGGACTGCATCGTCCGGCACCGTTATTCTAACACTTCGGCCATCACCGGCTTGCATGCTAAGCCGGGCATTTTTCATCGTGACAGACATACTGCGCAGATCATCCCGTACCGCCGAAGTGAATTCTACTGCGACATTGACCGGGTAATCTATATAGGTATTGCGGATGTTAAATGCCCGCGTGGAAAATTCGACGCGCCGGGTATCAGAAAGACTATGCACCTTATAGCCGTAGTCGTATCGCGTGGCATTTTCAAAATCATACATATTAGCGAACGTATTCAAACTGCTGGGTCCGACAAAGCGGACCAGATCGGCTGCTTTATGGATGAAAATATCTCTGTCTAGTGCTGTCACAGCCGGAATATCCGGGCCACCTGGTGCGGGAGGTGGGTGCGATACAGGGAATGGCGGAGGATTAACATTTTCCCCCAGTAACGGCCCCATATCCGGGGTGTTGGATTGATCGAGTATTTCCCTACCGGGCTCCGAGGGCGTAATATTAAATAAAGCGTGATCATCAATGGCGGTTCCGGTGATCGGTTCAGCGGCAACATCTATTTCACCATGCGTATCGGCGTCACCTACCTCGCTGTTGACCAACCGTAGTTCCTCTATAACCTCCACCTGATCCTCGGCTGAGAGCGCCAGATCCGGAGCTTCGACAATCAGTTTTTCATTTAAGTCACCGACTAAAGCACCTGGATCATTGGTTAAATCCACCTGCGGAGAATTGGCAAGTACCTCTGCCAGACGCAGGCTCACCTCGCTGTAATCCCGAAAATCGGCCGCCAGACCCGATACAAGATTATTGATCTGCTTATTTACTTTGGCCAGCTCTATATTACTGCGTGGGTTTTCTTCAAGGTTAAGCTCCTCCATTAACAAGGTGTGAGCTAACGCGACTTCTGCCTCGTCATAGGCATCGATATCAAACATACCATCTATGGTAGCCATGTTAGTGGCAATGGTCGAAAGTGGCGTAACAAACGGCGCACCACCTGGGGCTTTCAATTCGCCATTGAATACTGCGCCGCCACCAATGGCACTATCGTTGAAGCCGACATCTGTGCCACCACGAATCTCTACCAGTCGCGTTGAATCCGGGCATGTGAATACACCGGATGCCTCTGTCTTCCCGGTCAAAATCCCATCGCAGAAAAAATCAGCACCGACGATATAGCCATCTATAGCCTGACCTTGCACTGCCGGCCCTGAAAAACCGATGGTATTGCTATCGCCACCACACCCAGAGACAGCCAAAATACCCAGACTCATCACGAGAACTGATGTATTTTCCCTAAGTGAATCGGTGAACGTGCCTGGAGAGAATGAAGAATTCCGATCACGGATTATCAACGGCATAAACATTTCCTTGTTGCGCTGCCAGCCCTCTCCAAAGTGATGCTATGAAGCAGGGTAAAATCAAACTACTGTCAACATAGGCAGCAGTCCACGGATATAACTTGTGCCCATCCATAAACCGGGGCGTAGCGAGGGTTACTCAGGTGCGTGAGATTTCGCCTACCACATGTGGGCGTTTAGTCATTCTAAATAACTACATGTGGTCGGTGAAAGATCGCGTGTCCTGGGGGATCCGCAGTAGCGCTGGTTTATGGATGGGCACAAACTAGTTAAACTGTGAACTGGGTTAAGCAAACAGCGGGCCTGAGTACTAGCTGGAAATTGTGCGGATAAGTCAATTGAACAAACCGCAATTTAACTTACGACGCGCTCCGGGCGACTCACAGCGGTAATCATCGCCCTCACCGTCTTACCTTTCCCGTATTACCCTTGCGGGAACAAAAAGCCCGTCAGCTGCATGATGGACACTATCGTGCAAATCTTAAACAATTCAATCATGAATCACCCTGAGAGTACGATGACAAAAACGCAGAACAAAATGGAAGTGGGAAAAGCAAGAGACCAGGACACTATCAAACTGACAGGAAAACACGACAGCCCACTGAATTCTTCGTGCAACCACAGAAGTTCAAACTATAGTGACACCACACTGATTTAGATTCCACGTATATAGACTGCACCGGATCAGAAATTCAACCCAGCCAGATGGGCGCGTGCTTTGTTTCAGAAATCAATAACTCACGATGAATGTCTGGTCCATTATCGATATATTGTTTTTCAAAACAGACATGACCTCACAACGATAGCCAATTTAATTTTTCCCCAATGCATCAGGAAAAAATATCCGCACCACCAAAACGAATAAACCGCAACCGACTATAATTATGGCGAGAACAGCCATCCATCGGTATGCGGTTGATATTTCATTTTCGCGCAAAGCATAGTACGCAAAGATGGTAGAAGCGAGTAAGGCAACGCAGTATATCGTGAAGGCAACATGCCTGAATATCGCATATAGTAGTTTCATCATCGCAGTTCATCCAATCGCCTTAGAATAGCTTCGAGTGCCTCGTCGGATCCATCGAATGCGACGAATGGTGCCCAACTATCTTCAACAAGAAAATAGAGCATATCGAGATCTAAGTTTCGCAGATGCCTGGATACACGAGGGTTGACTCTATGCAAACTCTGAGACGCATTGGACGCGCGACCTTCGCGCCCGCAGCTGAAAAAACAGGGGCCGATCAGTTACCGACAAATACAATGTTCTGCGGGTTATTGACCAACGGCAACTCCGCCAACGCTGTGTTGCTTGCCGGATCGATAACCACCAGACGCGGGTTCACCTGATCGGATACACCAACCCATAGATTGCCATTGGGCCCTATCGCCATACCATCGATATCAACATCACTCAGCCCCGCTACCGTCTCACCCAGTTCACCGTTGTTCGGGTTCATAGATAACAGGCTATTGTCGGAGTTACTGGAAAAATTCACCACATAGGCAGAAGTAGCGCTCAGCACTGCAACATTGGTAAATTGCCCGAGTGTTTCGTTGTCATCAATCAGCAGATTCGTACTGAAATCATTGGTATCAACTACTACCACGCCACCAGTAAATTCGGCTTCATTGGCACCCTCAAAGGCAAACCGACCCACCGCCGCGATAGCGATATCACTAGTCGCCGGATCAACCGAAAGTTCAACCGGGTTCCTGACAGGCAGTTCTATACCGAGAAACTGACCGCCAGTGCCAGTGTTGACTTCCGTGTCAGTGGCCGTATCTATAACCGCGACATAAGCGGACTGACTGGGCGCAAATTGATCTAGCCGCTGCATCAGGACATACAAACGCCCGTCGACAATAGCCCCGCGGTGCATTTCTGGCACACCGTCAGCATCGTAGCCGGACAAATCGATTGTGTTGAGAAAAAAGCCTGCCTCGTCAGTAGCCGTTGGATTGACAACCCAAATCTCGCCACTGCCATATCGCAGCAGATAGGCCTTCTCGTCATTGACGAATACCAGATCGTGCGGGTTGGAATCTTCATCGGAATTGGCGGTGTTGGTAGAGACTTGCAACGCTACCTGATCAGGGCTGGACACCGAATACCGTGTCAGGGTACTGGTGCCAAAACCTTCCAGTACATAATAGTTATCTCCGAACGAACGGACGCGAATATCTGAACCGGAGGCATTAACCCCGGTAACGCCGGAAAAAGGAGAGGTGGTGGTTACCAGCGAAACCGCACCGGCGGAAAAGTCGAAAGCACGTGTCGCGACCACAGCGACAGGTGCATTCCCGGCGGCGATCTCGGTTACTGAAATACTACCCAGGGTATTCTGAACTACAGGTTCGGTCGGATCAGTTGCTGTACTGTTATTGCTGCTACCGCCACAGGCGCTCAGCAAACCCGCGGCTAACACCAAAGGAACTAGCATTGATCGCTGCATAACAAAACTGTTGATGTTACTAATCATATCTTTTCTCTGTATTCAGGTTGATAAATAAAACTGACAAAGGCACTGCGGCCCGGCTTGGGGAATCCGTTAAAATCTTCGAAATTGTCATCAGTAAGATTATTCAACGACAGCTTCACTCGCCAATTGCTATCGCGATAAGTCAGCGCCGCGGAATGAACCCGCTGGTCTGCCGCAGGCAGCAGATTGGCACTGTCGTAAAAACTGTCGAACCGGAGTCGATACTGGTAGGCAAACGTCCAATTTCTATGTTGCCAGGCAAGCCCCAGCTGACCGTCCAGTTGTGCTTCGCCGGGTAACTGCCGACCGGTGAACCCGCTTATCGATGAGCGATTCTCAGCGTCTTGAAAGGTTAGATTGGCATTTACTGAAAAACCATTGTCCAATACCGCAACAGCATCCAGCTCAACACCAGACACATCAGCTCTGGAAATATTCTCTGATCGCCCTACCCCGCGTGCATCAAACACATTACTGATCAGATCGTTCCGGCGGCCATAAAATAATACAGCACCCAGTTCTAGATCTTCTAAATGTTCAAAGGAGCGACTCCACTGCAAGCCGGTTTCGACGTTCACCGCCCGCTCTTTTTCAAGCTCCGGATTGCCTTCGAACAATCCCTGGCTGCCAAACAGCTCAAAAAAAGTTGGCACTCGCTGTTGCGCTGAAATACCGGCTCGAAATACAAAATCCCGTCCAAGCACATGACTCAGGCCCAGCTGCGGCGCAAATAGAACGTCACTGAAATCACGCTGCAATCCATTTTGCGCTAGAACCTGGAAATCATCGGCCACAACACTGGCAAAAAACCCAAGCGACGCTGTGCCAGCGCCATCGTTGAAGAAGCGTGTGTATTGCGACGCCAGATCATAGCGATTTCTCCGCGCCCGGGTTCCGGCATTGCGCTGCAGTAAATCCTCGTTATCGAGACGCTCATTACGCCACTTAATGGTGGTCGCGATGGTGCCATTATCAGTAACTTTCTCACGGTAATACTTGAGACTCAAAACCTCGGTGTTGGTCAGTATGCGCTGGCTCGACAGCCCGATCTGACTGTTGCGATCATCAAATTCCTCGTCCTTTAGCGCAACGGAGAAATCCCACAGTGACGCGCGCCCATCGCTATCCAGCTGATTGCGCAGCGTGGTACGCAATTGCACATTTGAGGTAAGCAACTGCGTAGTCGCCGTCTCGCTGTTGAGCAAGTTGGCGATCCCCTGGTCACGCTCGAACCACTGCAACACAGTATCCAGCTTTCGCCCGCCCCCTAGATCAAGCCCCGTTTTCAATAGCGCCGATGAGGTCTCCGACTGACTGTTGTTGCGTCGCTCACGGGTATCGTCATTCGGATTCCGCGGGGTTCGATTGTCAAAATCGAACTCAAAATCATTGTCACTGGCGCGGTGCGAGAAACTGGCCACCAGACTGTTAACAAACCGGTGCCGCACCGGCCCGTTCCAGGCCGCCGACAACCGATGCGAAGAAAAAGAGCCTCCCTCTAGCAGGAATCTTGAACCAGCAACATCTGACGCACGCCTGGAAGTGATGTTTATCGCTCCACCGATCGCACTATCGCCCAGCTGCACAGGTACACTACCGCGATATATATCGACCTGCTGTGCATCGAGTAATTCGATATCACTAAAGTTGACGCCACCGCCAGCAGCCTCGTTCAGCAACACACCATCGAGATAGACATTAACCTGCTGAGCGCTGGAACCGCGCAAACTGACCGTGGAAAAACTACCCAGCCCACCACTTTGGCGAAACTGCACGCCACTCTCAGCAGCTGCAACTTCGGCAAGCGAGGAACCAGCACTTTGCAATCGCTCGCCAGAGATCGTTTGGCGGGTTCCGGTGTATTCGCCAGCTGCCACATCACCAGTTTGAAAAGTCGGCCGATCACTCTGAGACGGGGCGATAATCTTAATGGGGCCGATGTCAGCGTGTACGCTTTTCACCAGACACAGCACTACAATAGCGACCCAAAGGCCACGTACACATTGCTGCACAAGGTAATAACACTGTTTCAAGGCAAGCCCGCTCGGCTGAAGACCCGTATTCTCTGCTATCGATGGGGCTAAAAACGAGAAGACAGAGCCAGGCGCGGGTGCACAAAGGGCATTTATCTTCTGGCCAACGCACCTCGCCCGGCAGAACGAAAAAACACCATCGGTGGATATCCTGACTTGCGGATCACTGTTAGCATTCCGGCCTTCCCGGCTTTCGCCAGTGACCTGGCTATTGTTTGAGCAATAGCCATCTGGAATGCAACTCTCCGCCTACAGTTGCGAGGGCAGTCCGGGCTTTAGCCATATTGGCTTCACCCTGTTCCCCACAGCGCTTGGGCTGTTCCTAAATGGAACCGATTGGATCGCGCATTATGTAGCTAACGGGTAACACAATCAACCATGGGTTCGTATTGCCAGGCAATAATATTCACTACTCTTTTGGTTTTTTATCAAGATTTGGCCCGCCCTGACTTTGCCCCTTCCTAACTTCTTAACAAGAATTAAAGACTTACGTAGAGACGAGGCCATAGCGGAACAAATTGCTAACCCGCTGTGTTCGATTTTGACCAAGCATTCCAGTCTATGGGTCCATGGTCACGAATTTCTTCCAAGGCATCTCCTTCAAGACGATCACAAAACAACACAACATTATTGCAGTTCCAGCGGGCATTCGGCAAGACGATACCGGAAAAACCCAGGAAGTGTGCTGTTTCGCCTATTTTTTGAGTTCGCGTGTATTCGTCATTTCTGTTTGCATATGTCAATTTTCCGAACTGCGCTGTATTAACACCTAGAGGTGATAACAAGTCTTTATCACCCAAATTGAGTACGTCGTCTAGATCAAGATTCAATTCGAATATACGGTACGTCAATTTACTAGGTAAAACAGGTTGCCCTTTCTTTAAGTGAAAAAGCATCTCGGCAATTGCGCCATCTTGCAACTGAGAAGTGTAGAGAACCTCAAAGGTCTCATTATCCCATCGACCACCTGGGCTACTACACTGGCAAGGGTCTCTACCGTCAAGTACAACTCGCCAGATAGATTGACGAATGGAGATTGACTCACACGATTCCACGGCATCTATCAGGTCAGAGTCTCGAGGTTTGGAATATCGCACTTACAAATAAGCCTCTGAGTCAAGACGCTTGATTACTTGTAGAACTTCCTCCGATCGTCCTTTATGAATCAAAACTATCGCTCGTTCACCATCTAGTTGTGGATGGGGTGAATTCAACCAAACTCTGATTTCACTAGAGTCATAATATTCTTGCAATCTACTAACGATGTAGTAAAGAGATGACAATCGAAGTTCATTTTTTGGTTGTGGATAAGCCTTTCCATTCGCCCAACGAGAAACTGTTGCCTTGGAAACATCAGTCAAATTGGCAATATCAGCTCCTCTCAATCCACCCTGTGCTTCAAGTTCACTTATGTATCTTGAAATTGCGCCTTCACTCATTAACTTACGTTCTCGCTGCGTTGCTGTTTTCTGGATCGATATCGTGGCTTCGATCTACCTTAATTGTTCCGCATGACCTCATGCAAAAGCCCAAGTGCCCAGCGAATTTTGAAATTATCTTCACTATGCTTTTTGAGACGACTCACCAGACACTTTATTGTCTCACCAATATTTCATATCGGTTTCATAAAATATAATCATGAAACGCATTTGCAACAAATTACATTGTTAATTTTGAAACCAAAGAACGACAGTGAAGATGCTATTTCTCTATCCCATTGTATCTATTGACCTTATCATAATATTCACGCGGCTAATGTCACACAAAAAATATGATATTTATTTTCCAGGACAACACGAATACCTGTTATTTCAATAGACTTGTCAATCAAATTGATAGAAGAACACCGAATCTGAAAGTTCAAAAAAGCGCATTACTGCTATCGATTTCTGTAACACCTTGATCGATCGCCACTCGTCTGACTAATAGTTGCAAGACCCAGGTAAGCCTGCCGGATACTCCGGGAGTTTTTTCAGCCGTTTTCAGCATTCGGTAAATCACTGATCGCGAGAAATCTTAATCGGCTGCCAGGGCCACGCTTTTGTCCCAGTCGGCGATGCTGTAAGACCTCGTGGAGATCTGCCACGCCGGGTGCGCCAGGACGTCCAGACTTAACGCTTTTCGGCAGCGCCAGTTGAACTGATCACACACCACAACAGCTCCTTTCCTTCATCGACTACAGGCTTACGGTATTATCAAAAGTAATCCCATTGAAGCGATGGCCGATGAGCGAACATCAACCCTCTTACACACCACCACCAATTGAAAACTGGGCAATCGCTAAAATCGTCATTGCGCAAGCGCACATCCACACCGATAAAACCGCCATCGAATTCACCGACGGCGCCTGCTGGTCGTATTCAGACTGCCTTCAAAACGCACTGCATGCCGCAGGGCAATTCGAGCGGCTCGGCATTAAACGTGGTGATGCCGTTGCTTTAATGATTGACGAGCCTGAAGCTTTTTGTCGCCTATGGCTGGGGCTGTCAATGCTCGGCGCAACCACCGTTGCGATCAACACCAGCATGCAAGGGGCTCCGCTGAAGCATCAACTGGTTACCGCCTCTGTCGCATACACCTTTACAGATTCCGGCAATCACCCGATCGTTGCCAACCTGCAACACACCTCTGCCCTGTTTAAGGTAGACGACATTATCTGTTCCGATCACCCCGCTCTACCCGTGGACCAAGTATCCACATCTAACTTCACGGATACAGCCTGCGTGATGTTCACCTCAGGTACCTCCGGCCCATCAAAAGGCGTTGTCATGCCCGAGGCGCACTGCGTGCTGTTTGCTATTGGCACGATTGAGAACTATCGACTTACCCCGGATGACTGCTTTTATATCTGCCTGCCACTGTTTCACGCCAACGGTCTTTTTATGCAACTGCTGGCCTGCATGCTTTGCGGTGCAAAAGCCGTCGTGCGGCCACGCTTCTCGGCATCGCAATGGCTCAACGACATTCGCCACTACAACGCTACGCACACCAATATGCTGGGTGCAGTGGCGTCGTTTATAGTGGCTCAACCCGCTACAGAGCTGGATACGCAACATAAACTGCGAGTGATTGGTGCAGCCCCCTTGCCTGCCGCCGCAGAAACGGCATTTAGAACGCGTTTTGCTGTGCCTTCAGTATTACCACTCTATGGTATGACCGAGGTTAATATTCCACTTTATGGCAGTCTCAACGAAAGCGCACCGGGTACGTGCGGTAAACTGTATTCGCGCTATTTCGAGGTAGAAATACGTGACCCGGAAACCGACGAACCCGTTACTCAAGGTAACATTGGTGAGATTATGGTTCGACCAAAGCAACCTTACGGCTTTATGTCTTCCTATGCAGGCATGCCAGCAAAAACTCTGGAAGCATGGCGTAATTTCTGGTTCCACACCGGCGATGCAGGCTTTATCAATGAACAACAGCAGTTTGTTTTCATTGATCGCATCAAAGACTGCATTCGACGACGTGGCGAGAACATTTCTTCCTACGAAGTGGAACAGGCTTTTCTGAATGTTGACGGCGTCGCCGAAGCCGCAGCATATGCAGTTCCTGCAGATGGCGGAGACGGCATGGAAGATGAAGTAATGGTGGCGGTTATGCTGAGTGAATCAAACACTCACACATTAGCCGAGATCATTGCGGCCGCCACGCCCAACCTAGCGAAGTTTGCGGTGCCACGCTACCTGCGCGAAATGGCCGATTTACCCAAAACCCCTACAGGTAAAATACGTAAGGCCGTTTTACGTGAAGAAGGAATTACTGTGGATACCCTGGATTCATTTTCCGGAACAAGATGAACTATGATTCCGAACGAACTTGAGCAGTCATTCTGGAGGAACAGGAACACATTTTCTGTACTATTCGCGGGAAAAAACCAGGGTCTGGTACTTAGCGGGATTCTCACCCTGAATTAATCAGCTAGCACTGAGTCTGGAAGATCGGAAAGGGCAAATTGCTGCTATCAATTTCTGTTACCCCTTAGTGTCGCCCCCTGGCTTGTCTGACTCGCAGATACAAGACTCGGTTAAATCTGTCAGACACTCAGAGCGCTTTTGCAGCCACTTTCGGCCTACTGCCGCGATACATCGTTAACGACTGCCAGTGTCGCTACACATTTTACCTGTCGACGTTGCTATACCGCCTCGTGGAGATTGCCGCACCGCGTGCGCCAGGACGTCCAAACTCAGCGTCTTTTGCTATTGCAACGGCATTGCCTTTTTGCTCTCAAACCATATTTAGTCGCCAGTAAGCGATGATTATGGCACTAAAAGACCTGACCCCTGACATTTCAGGTATTTGCGAATTTAAAGTGTAGCCAAACAACAAACAACGACGACGTGGTGTACTACAGTTAGTTTGATTTATCGATTGAACGGACAAGTGCAAGCTACTATTTTTCGTCGTTGTCTGTCAGGAGTCTACCAAAGAGACTCCTATCCTTTTATTAAGTAGTAATTGCTGAAAATCGACCTGATATGTCTATTTCAAATTAAACGATATTAGTTTGTATTACGCATACGCAGCATCGGGTACACGGAATGCGTTGTCTTGTATGTCGTCAACATCGGTATTACGGCGGATGATGTCACTCAGAGTAGTTTCTCTAATTTGTTCAAGCTCAGCACCGGAATATCTGTTTTCATAATAGAATCGATCGCCATCGCGTAGTGCTGCGAATTGTCGTGTATTGATTTCAGTAAACAGCTGTCCCATCCGGGAGTCGCCATGGTTCGTTTCAGACAACCCTCCAGCCCACAGGTCGATGTCATCGGGGCTGTCGTAGACGCTTGCCAGCTTTTCACCGACTCCGCCGCGGAAAATCGGATCATCCCAGCTCTCTATACGACGCACGCCCAATGCCTCACGAGCATCATTGTAGCTGGGCAATTCATGATCACGGCCACGCTGAATATTCAGCGCTGCCAAATCCAGTCCTCCCGATCCAGGTGGGCCAAAAAGGGTATTGCGTAAGTCGTCATCAATTTCGTTATCAAGTGCTTGAGCTGGATTGTTGGCCTGACCGCGCAAGATGGATTCAATGCCTCCTTGTTTTACAAATTCTGGATTGTCGAACGAGTCCGCCAGGTCGATATTTCCGCCGTCTACTGAGTTGCCGTTTTTATCTATTCGTGGAATGTCTCCCGATACCATCGAATGGCCAAATCGAAACGCGGCGGTTGCAAATTCGTTGCTTATCGAAGGATCAATATTTGGTTGGTAACCACGATATTCTGGCAGTGCATCATCGCCCAACAATTCCGGAAGAAATTCGTTGTAAGTGATCGCTTGCATCTGCGCGACATTTTTACCACGTGCAGCCTGATAGATCTCGTCATCAGACCAATCTGGATTCTCGCTGGCGTATTGGTCAGCTAAACGATTGTGCTCGCGGAGGAAGAGCGTTTGCATGGACGTCAGCCCGGGCTGTTCGTTAACTCGCTCATCACCGGCTTTAAAATTACCTTCAGAATCCGTCGGCAATAAATTACCTTCACTGGTCGAAAGTCGGCCGCCGCTGTGAGCACGCAAGTCATTCGCCGTGTCAGTGTCTGACCCGTAAACCTGGGATCCATCTACAAACGCCGTCAGCTTGTTGGTCTGCTGCCGATTCCCGTTCTCATCAACGCTGGAGCTTGAGCGTGTAAAGTCAATTTCCTTATTTCCAGTTCCTTTTGGATCAAACTGTGGGTCTCCCTTGGGGACTGATATTGGCGAAGATTCACCCTGTTCTCCTGCGCGCGTGTTCGGTGTATCGGCCAGTGTTACATCGTGATCAATGAACTGACCCCACTGCCACAATAGGTCACTGCCTCCTTTTGGGTCCAATGTCGACTTTCCCTCACTATCAACTACCGCATTGCTAACTTCTCTAGCGCTCGGTAATGTATCGCCAGTTGGGGTTCCGGGTGCTCGGGTTTTATCCTGCGGTGCTAGTCTGGAAAATGGAGTATTAGCAGCTCCCGCGCGATTGTCTTGCAGATTATTTCCAGAGCCGTCGATCCTGGGAATAGAAACTGTCTGTTTT
Organism: Chromatiales bacterium (ex Bugula neritina AB1); assembly: GCA_001730015.1. GTDB lineage: Bacteria > Pseudomonadota > Gammaproteobacteria > Granulosicoccales > Granulosicoccaceae. Next base: position 12,474 of record MDLA01000108.1, read on the forward strand.
GCCTGATCACTTTCTCTTGAGGGGGGATTACCTTGCCCATGGCCGTTCTGACCATTATCAGCGGCCTTTGTAATAGGCCGCTTTGTTGCGGCTGGCTGCTTGTCTGGCTGTGTTTGAACCTTTTTTTTGAAACGGCCTTCTTTATCCTCACCGGCATTTGCTCTATTCTGCTTGACATTGGGTGATGTACGGGCACCATTTCCAGCACCTGTCACCGCGGACTCATAGGTCCAAATAAAATTTCTCATTTGCCGCTACTCTCTTACTTTTGAGCAGTCAGGTTAAGACGCACAATCTGATCGTTCCAATCCCGATCAAGCCCCTTCGAAAATACACTGAACTGCATTGATTTTGATTTAGTTACCCCTCGGAAACTTAGATTGACTCCGAAGCGCACGAAAATAAGCGCAGGCACACAAGCAATACTTGCCCGGACTGACTAGCCTCCAAAGTAGAAGAGTGCAGCGATATGCTGTACATCCAAAAAACTCCTGAGGCTTAAATCAATATCAACATGATGAAACAGCAGATCAACGGCTTATAATATTCAGTGCATAGACCAGCTAACTCATCTCATCTGTTTTACTGCGCAAACGGAATTTCCTTAATATGCCGAAATCTAAACCAAAAGCTAGTGCAAACCTGTAACGATTATGAGTGCACCAATAAAGTGCACGAACGTTTTTTTTGAAAACAGTGCGAAACGTTCTAGACTTCGACGTCGCAAGTCTGTGGCAGACCTCGCACAAACTCAAGCTCATGTTAACGGAGTGCGCAGCCCGTCACATTCTGGCTGGCATTCGTCATCGCTGTTTCCCTGCTAGTAGCGAGTCTGCTGTCTTCTGAACAATAGTACGAAAAAAATTGAGGCGCGCGTTCCTGCGGATCGCTACTTCGTGTGCTGTTGGCATTGGTACTACGATTGTCGAGACGCTGACCCTAAGCCAGTGCGCAATCCCCGCTTATTGGATATTGGTCATACGCATGAGACCTCCCGTAGACAGAATTTCGGATTCGACTCGGTTCCTTCGGTGCTGATTATCCTGAGGTTGCTGGTGAGGGTCAGACTGGGGGTCAGGTCTACTTTTCAGCTATTTCCGCTCTCAATAATTCATACTCCGCTAATATATTTCCATCTAATCCCATCAGTTTGATCGACTTCCCCACTGCCGTAGATATCGCGCTGTAGTCCCCACTTGAAACCTCTTCGCGAGTTCCAACAATGTCATTTCCGTATTTTCCTGGGTCAACTTCATCGCCACCCATCGGGATACATTTCTCTCTTGCCTCCCTCTTTTTGTTTTCAATACCTCTGACTCCGTAGAACCATAGTGCTCACACACTATCCTAACTACGTCCTCAAATGGAACCACCAACCCACTTATAACTGAATTGTAGACTTGACCCTATTGATGTGACCTTTATGCGCTCGCTTACAGGTCTTGTTAGTGGTTCTGGGATATAGGATGAGAGTGCAATGAACTTGCCTCGTTCGCTGTCCAAATCTTTTGGTATGTTCCGAGCTTTTAACTGTTCAATCACTTTGGTCAATCCGTCGGACCATGAGCCAAAGAACGAAGCAGGCTCTAGATCGATAATGGAAGACTTAATGTCTAGTGAGCGTAAGTCTTCAGACCAGCATGGTATTACAAAGTTATCTTTTCTCGCTGCTGCGCCGATCCGGCCGAGACATTCGGGTTCGGCAAAAAGTTCGCTGCAAACTACCGGCAAAAACTGTATTGCACGTTGTTCAAGCAAAACGGCCAAGGTATCGTCTTTACTTTCTCCCGCCATGGGTGAAATACCATAACACCAAGTTTTATACCCAGCGATTGATAGTTTCTTTGACAACCATGTGGCAAGAAAGTGATCTGTTTCTAGATGTTCAATGACAATTGTATCGCGACATTCGGCGATAGACAGTCCACCTTTACTCGGAAACCAGGGAGGGCTAAATATTGACGGGTGAACGGCTAGTAGATGTCTGAGGTTTCCTGAGAGTAAGACGCGAATTCTCTCGATCTCGTAGAGTTTCAGTATCCACCCGTAGGTGTTCTCCGTATTCGCAATTGCTTTGTCCCTCTCAAATGCAGTTAACCGAGCTGTACAGACAAAAACCATGTGCTGTGGGTCGTGTCCTTCTTCTACGATTCTATCGCAGTCCTCTTTCAGTTTTTTCTTCCAATCTGATCGGACTGAGTACGCGAAGATAGTGAGCGAGTCATCTGCTCGTGAAACATGAATAGCATCCCTGCCACCATCGCTACTTCCGCCTATCGGCTCAATATCAGGGTAGCCAATACCTGCCATTAGATCCGACGATAAACGTTCGAATTGTCGATAGTCAGTTAATTTTTCTAGGCAATAAATTATAGGGTCAGCGGACATCTGCTACTTACCAAAATGTTATCTATTTGTCTTCACTAATGATGCGCTTTCTGTATCATATACATACTTTTGTATCGATCCGTCCTGAAGCTTATCGAAGAAGTCTTCAATAACAAACAAAGGCACAAGAAACCACTCACGAGGGGAGACTGGTTTGCCGTCGACGCCAGTAATTGCTACATCTAGTCTAGCTGAATCGAAGAACTTGTGGATCAAAGCCTCAAGCTTGGTGCTATTGATATTGTAGAGTTGACGGCTAGCGACTATTTCTACATCTGCCATTAGGTAGGTAGATTCATTTTTGGCGTTTGCAATTCGCTTTTCGACACTATCCCTAGTGACACCGATTTTATGGAGTAACTTCTGATGCTGTTTGATTTCGGGTAGTTCTGACTTACTTCGAAGAACATAGATAATACCGCTGTGATAGTCGTCTTCATAAGTTTCGTCGGAAAAAAGTGGGCCATGGTCCTTACTAATGATTCTGCGTCCGCTTGGGTCCTTATTCAGAGCTACTTGCAGTGACCGTAGTAAGATGTCGCTTTCAGTTCCGTTGTCGTAAATTACACGAAGTCTGCTGTTTTTACGTTCGTACTCAGTGATGAACTCTTCGCCAACCTGGTCAACAAAAGCAATTTGTCCAGAGAGAATGAACATATCGCCTTTTCGAATATCTGCCTTTTCTTCGAACCGCTTTGTTTCTAATGCGCCACTCTTTAGTTCGAAATTAATCGTGCCAAAGAGTGTTTTGAATTCGTCGAAGTTTTCGCATGGTATTCTCGATGCGATTTCCTCTGCGGCTGTGATTTCAGCTCTAGGTCGAACATGTTTTAGGTTGGTTAGATCACATTTTTGATCAGCGCCAAGTTGAGCGAGTAGTTCTTCATCGTCCAATTCCTGCTCAGCATTACCCTCACTTGAAAAATCTCCGAGTATTCCCTGATGATCAAGGGCTGACAACAATTCCTTTGATTCTGGCAGTTTTTGGATTTGTTGTAGCCTAATGGCATATAGTCGCTCAAAGATATCGTTATCCTCTCCCGGTTGCGGTAAACAATTGTTCTCATCCACAAAGCGCTGTATATCTTCGAATCCAGCAATAATTCTCTCTTCTCTCGCGGATAGAGCGCTTTTCTTTTTACCTTTCGTCTCAACCCCGAGAGCATCAAGCAACTCTTTGTCGGATTGATCGCTCACTAACCATTCTCCGAGGTTTTTCTCTGAAGAAAAGCGATACCCTCAGCCATTCGCCTTTCCCAAGGATCATTCGACGTAATCTCTGGTAACCTTCCGCGTTCATTTTTAAACTTTAGTGCCCGTTTCGCTAAATCACGAGCCTCCTCAATCGTTAAATTAATCCGCTTTCCGGTTATGATCGCAGCGACCTGTTTTAGGCTTTCCTCGTTCATCGATTTGGCGAGAATGGAGTATGCTTGGCCGAATGGATTAATACGGTCAATCAAGTCGATATCCAGCTCTCTAACATCCATCGCATATTGTCGCACTCCATCAACGAATGCGGAGCTTCCTATAGGTATATCTGGATTGTCGTTGACTACCTCCTTGGCCTTCTGAGTGAGGTTCAGAGCGGCAATGGCATGCTGGCGAATTGCTTCTTGATCATCGTCATCGAGATCGGGTGAAGTGGACCCCAAAAATCAGACAGGTACCTAAGCTAAGAAATTTGACAGATAATTAGCTATTAACAATGGTATACGTCATGACAAAGAAGCGCAAAGTACATGCTCCAGAATTCAAAGCCAGAGTCTCATTAGCAGCAATTAAAGGAATGAGTACAAGCAGCGAATTGGCCAGTCAATTTAAGATTCATCCGACTCAAATCAGTAGCTGGAAAAAGCAGGCAGTGGAAGGTTTGGTCGATACTTTTCGAAATGGTCCAAAACAGTTAGTTCAAGATCCAGAGGAGCTTACGGCCCCGCTNTATCAAGAGATTGGACGATTGAAGATGCAGTTGGACTACCTAAAAAAAAACACCGGGCATTTCAGTGATGAATAAGACTCAGCTGATCGATCCGCAGCACGATCTGAGCATTGTACAGCAATGCGAACTACTGGGGTTGAACCGTTCAAATTACTATCGTCACTTAAACACTTCGCCGGGCCTGGAGAGTGTTGAGAAT
>MDLA01000109.1:0-129794 GCA_001730015.1 Chromatiales bacterium (ex Bugula neritina AB1)
ATCCTATCCCAGCGAAATTTGAGAAACCGTTGCAGAATAGCGTTGGATACAACAGGGGATCTTGTCTGTACGACTACCTGTCTGCGCGCCAGTCGTCGACTCTACCGGTACTCACGGGATCACACTCGATCTCTGATTCCACAGAGAATGTTTCCTCTTGCAAGTATCAGTACGTACTCGACGCCAGAAGAAAATCCACTGTGAAAGCAAACCTCTGTGCGATTTTTCCGCCACTCCATGAATAATGCGGTTTAGGCCGTACTATCGAATCAGTCTGGGGCGATATGAGATTTTTGAGCGGGCTGATGGAGCGACGTGCTGATTGAGGCGTTTATTTATCCACCCGAACAATAGAATGATCAGCAAGGTAAAGCTAATAAAATATCCAGCTGCGATCGGATACGGGATAAACGGGTTGAACGTTTTTTCGGCAAAATAGCTGGCGTAATACAGCGAATCCCCTTGTTGACGCCAGGCGGGGAATCCTGAAAAAAATACCAGTGCTGTGGAGTGAAACAGAAATATTGCTTCGTTGGTATAGGAAGGCCAGGCGAGTCGCAGTAAAGTGGGCCATGTTACTTTGCGAAATTTCTGGTAAGCGCTAAAACCGAATGCATCTGCTGCTTCAAGGTCTCCCTTCGGTACGGCGCGCAAGGCTCCATAGAAAATTTCAGCACTGTAGGCTGATGTATTTAAGAACAGAACTATCAGTGCCCCTAACCAGGCTTTTGTGAACCAACTGGTTTCGAGCGACAGGGTGGTGAAACCCAGTGAAAACTCAAGACCTGTTCTGGGCAGGATAGAAAATAGCTCATAGGCAAAAAAGAACTGAATAAAAAGTGGCGATCCCCGGAACAAAAACACGAACCAGTCGGCTGGCTTTCGCACCAGCAGGCTATCGCTGGCTCGTGCTACAGCAAGTGCTGTGGCAAAGAAAAACCCGAACAGTACCGCAAGAGTGGCGAAGTAGATATTCCAGATGAGTCCGCTGCCAATCAGAACAATCTGCTCACATAATGTGATATCTGACTTCGGAAGCAAGCGCTGACCTAGCCCGAGGGAGCGGAGCGCATAGTTCGTGAACGTTTCGGCGCAACTCATCGACCTGCCTCTATCGGCTTGATCAGCGGGGTTTTTGAGTGTGCATCGTGATCATGGCGATAGCGTGCTGTTAATCGCTCGAAGACTAAGCCACTGAGCCAGGTCAATGTCAGATAAAACACCAGCAAGCCCAGGAAATACCATAATCGCCAGTCGGGGTGAGGGTATTCAAAATAGCTGGTTTTGGAGCCGCCGAGCTCGCGGGCCCAGTAAACTATATCTTCTATGCCCAGTAGAAATAGCAGCGGTGTGGCCTTGATCAGGATCATCCACAGGTTCGACAAACCGGGCAGTGCATAGACCCACATTTGCGGTACATGAATGCGCTTGAAGATCTGCCGCTCAGTGAGGCCGAAAGCGCGTGCGGTTTCTAGTTGAGCATGAGGTACGGCGTTGAGTGCGCCATAAATAGTATTCGCTGCAAACGCACCGAAGACCAGTGCAAATGCGATCACCGCCAGTGTAAAACTCCAGGTATTGTGCACCCATGCAGCGGCGTCCTTTAATGGCATTTTGGCCGCTTCGCATACAACGAATTCAGTACCACGATAGACTGGCTCGATGATTTCCGGGCATTTTATTTTATGGCGTGTGTATTCGACCAGTTGATCGAGCGCAATCGGAACAAACAGAAAAAAGATTATGTCAGGCACTCCCCGTACCATACTGGTGTAGGTAGTTCCAAACCATCTGAGCGGGGCAAAACGGGATTTGCGGGCGAGCGCACCACCGAAACCCAACAACAGAACCACAGGGGCGGTGATGGCGAGCAGTGCAAATACAATCAGGAAGCTTTTATAGAATAACTGGTGCTTGGGTGTAGTGAGGTAACACGATATCCAGCGCAATCCTTCAAGCTGTGATGGATCGGCGCAATAGTCCATGAAAGTGTTCCGGCGGGTTGGAAACTGAATCTGGAACAGGGCTTCTTGCGAAGCCCTGTGGATTTAACTAAGAGAATTACCTTATATAGAGGCGTAGGAGCTCCTAGTATACGTCTTTGCGACCGTCAAACCATTTCGCGATCAGCGCATTCAGAGAGCCGTCTTTTTTCATGGTGTCGATCGCTGCATTGAACTTGGCTGTTAGTTCAGTATCGCTTTCGCGAATGCCCATGCCGACACCACCGCCGAGACTTACTGTGGGAGTCAGGAAAACCAGATCTCCTCCACTTTCATCAACGTATTTCTGAAGAAAAGCCGCATCGGCAAAAACTGCGTCGGCCTCACCTGATTTTACCGCTGCTATAGTTTCGTCAGGCGTAGCAAATTCAACCAGAGTTGCATCTGAGCCTGCAATGTAGCTGGCTTGAATGGTAGAGGTCTGCGCTGCCACAACTCCGTTGATTGCGTCATCACCGGCACCTTTGAGTGCCATATAGAAACTGGGGTCCGGTGGGTAGTAGTCCTGGGTGAAATCGATGACCTCTTCACGTTCGTCAGTGATGCTCATACCGGCGATGATTGCATCATAGTTGCCGGAAACCAGGTTCGGTATGATTGAATCCCAGTCGTTCTTAACCCAGGTGCAGTCGAGTTCTGCCAGCTTGCAAAGTGTATCGCCAACTTCGCGCTCGAATCCGTCGATCTCGCCGCTGTCATTGACAAAGTTAAATGGAGGATAGGCGCCTTCGGTACCGAGGCGGACCGATTCAGCGAACGCGTTGCCGCCCAGTAGCCCGATTGATACTGCAAGCGTCGCAGCTCGCGCTGCGGTGTTAAATAGTTTCATGGTTGTCCTCTGTTATATATTTACTGAGCTGCACGTTAGCCGAGAGTACCGGCACCCTGCAGGAATTGTCTGAGTCTGGCAGAGCGGGTATTGTTAAAAACCTCGTCTGGCGAGCCTTGCTCAACGATAACACCCTCGTGTAGAAAAATGACATGATTAGCGACGTCGTAGGCCATTTTCATGTCGTGGGTGACAATCAACATGGTGCGGCCCTCTTCGGCGAGACCCTTGATCACCCGTACAACTTCCGCTTCGAGTTCGGGATCGAGGGCACTGGTCGGTTCATCGAACAGCATGGCATCAGGCTGCATAGCCAGTGCTCGCGCAATCGCGGCCCGCTGTTGCTGGCCCCCTGACAACTGTGAGGGGTATTGATCGCATTTGTCACCTATCCCGACTTTCTCCAGCAGCTGGCGTCCCATCAAACGGGCCTCGTGCGGATCTTTTTTCAATACAGTAACAGGTGCCTCGATAACGTTTTGCAGTACTGTCAAGTGAGCCCACAGGTTGAATTGCTGGAACACCATTGACAGGTTTGTTCGCATGCGGCGCACCTGATTTTTATCTGATGGTTGCCGTTGCCCGCGGCCCGAGCGCCATTTGACCTGTTCACCGTGGAAGTAGATATCGCCGTGCTGAGGGACTTCCAGCAGATTGACGCACCGCAGCAGAGTACTTTTGCCTGATCCGGACGACCCGATCAAGGCAGTGACGTCGCCACTCTTTGCGGTGAGATCAATGCCCTTCAGCACCTCCAGACTGCCGTAGTTTTTATGGATGCCGCGCAGCGCGATGACCGTATCGCTGCCAATCTCCGGTTGGTTACCCTGATCTGATTGTGGCAAGCTCGTACTCGCTGGTGCGTGAATGGTCAGCTGACCGTGGCTGGTCGTTTACGGTGCAATTTGCCCGAAGGTCGCGCAACTGACCGCAGTTAACGACGCGGGCGAAAAATGCACTGCAAGGATTAAGTTTACCAAATTACAGTGAATTGATGATGGCTGGAAGTGACGGTTGTATGCGTCTGTAGCGTGCAAAGTGATCACTGTGGAGAAGAATAATGAATGTATCTGGAAAGACGGTCGTAGTAACGGGCGGGGCACGAGGAATCGGTAAAGCACTGGCAGAACGCTTCGCGGCAGAGGGCGCACGTGTGTTGGTGGCGGATATTCTGCTCGCTGAGGCGGAGCAGGTGGCGCTTGATATCGGCGGTCGCGCCATGCGCTGCGACGTCACCCGTGAAGCGGATATTGTCGCATTGGTCGAGTTTGCCGAGCAGCGCTTCGGGCCGATTGATCTGTTCTGCTCCAATGCCGGATTATTTCGAGGTGAGCCCACACATTCAGCGTCCGCCAGCAATGAAGACTGGCAGTTGTGCTGGGACGTTCACGTGATGTCTCATGTCTATGCAGCGCGAGCGGTGCTGCCTGGCATGAATGAACGCGGTGAGGGCTACTTACTCAATATGGCATCTGCAGCAGGCCTGCTGAGTCAAATTGGCGATGCAGCCTACTCGACCACCAAGCATGCGGCCGTTGGGTTTGCCGAGGCATTGAATATTAATCATCGGGACGATGGCATTCGTGTGTCTGTTATATGTCCACAGTTTGTTGCGACGCCGATGCTCGGCTATGACGGCCAGGAAACCGAACAGGTGCCGGGCGTGATCAGTAGCGCGCAACTGGCGGAAGCCGTAATGCAGGGGGTGAAATCGGAGATTTTTCTGATACTTCCTCATCAGGAAGTTGCCGGCTACCTGCAGTTCAAAGCAGGAGACTACGATCGATGGCTGGGTGGTATGCGAAAATTACGTCGCCGGATTATAGACAAGCTGGGTAGTGTTAAACTGCTGGAAATGCACAAGCATATTTAACACAAGCATATTTAAATTGTGTTTTAGTGCTTTTTCTGTAACTGCTTTATCGCTTTGCCTATGCCTTCCACCGTCAGCGCGAACATGCGCTCGTTCATTAACTGATGTGTTATTTTTATCGAAGGAACCCGCTGCCAGTGGGATTCCGGTTCCGGGTTCAACCACACCGCATGGGGGAATTTTTCCAGCACACGCTCTATCCACACTGAGCCTGCTTCTTCGTTCCAGTGTTCAACGCTGCCGCCGGGGGTGATAATTTCATACGGGCTCATGGTGGCGTCGCCCACTATAATCACGCGATAGTCAGAGGGGTATGTTCGCATAAACTCCACGGTTGGCAGCACTTCATTGTGGCGTCTGCGATTGTCCTTCCAGAGCCTTTCATAGAGGAAATTGTGAAAGTAATAGTATTCCAGATGTTTGAACTCTCCGCGGGCGGCAGTGAACAATGCCTCACTCACCTGAACGTGGTAATCCATTGAACCACCAACATCAAATAGAAGAAGCACTTTAATAGCGTTGCGGCGCTCGGGCACCATTTTAATATCGAGCAAACCGGCATTGCGCGCAGTTGCACTAATGGTGTTGTTAAGGTCGAGTTCGTCCTGGGCGCCTTCTCTGGCAAAGCGGCGTAATTTTCGCAGTGCCATTTTAAAGTTGCGACTGCCGAGTTCCTGCTTGTCGTCCAGGTTTCTATATTCGCGTTTGTCCCAGACCTTCAGTGCGCGACCATGTCTGCCGGTTTTCTGGCCGATACGTACGCCGGCCGGATTGTACCCGTAAGCCCCGAAGGGTGATTTTCCGCCGGTGCCAATCCACTTATTGCCTCCCTGATGGCGTTTTTGTTGTTCTTCAAGGCGTTTTTTCAGGGTTTCCATTATCTGATCCCAACCGCCTAGTGCTTCGATCTCTTTCTTTTCCTCCTCACTGAACAATCGCTCCGCTTCAAGGCGCAGCCATTCATCCGGGATTTCCCCGATTACACTGTCAAACAGGTTTTGCAAACCATTGATATAGTCACCGAACACCTGATCAAACCGGTCAAAGTGTCGCTCGTCCTTAACCAGTGTAAGTCGGGCGAAATGATAAAATTCGTCGATTTCGTAATTGGCAATACCGGTTTGAAGTCCATCGAGCATGGCCAGGTACTCGGTTATAGAAACCGGAACCTGTGCCTTGCGCAGGCGGAAAAGCAGATCAATCATCATAAGATGGGTATCGGCTGGTTACTTGGCATTGCGCCGGTTCAAAAAAACCAGACGCTCAAAAAGATGAACATCCTGCTCGTTCTTCAGCAGGGCGCCATGTAATTTGGGGATAATAGAGTTTTTATCTTCCGATTGAAGTGCGTCGGCGGGAATATCCTCTGCCAGCAGTAATTTGATCCAGTCGAGTAATTCAGATGTTGACGGTTTTTTCTTCAGGCCCGGGACTTCCCGTAGTTCAAAAAATACCTTGAGTGCGGCATCCAGTAGTTCCTTTTTCAGCTTAGGGAAATGTACGTCCACTATTTGCGTCATCGTATCTGTATCGGGAAAGCGGATGTAATGGAAGAAGCAGCGGCGCAGAAAAGCATCGGGTAGTTCTTTTTCGTTGTTGCTGGTAATGATAACCAGCGGTCTATGCTTCGCGGTAATTGTTTCACGGGTTTCATAGACATGAAATTCCATTTTATCTATTTCGAGTAATAGATCATTCGGAAATTCTATATCGGCTTTGTCTATTTCGTCGATTAAAATTACCGACATTTCGTTGGTGTCAAATGCCTCCCACAACTTACCCTTTATAATGTAGTTACCTATGTCGTGTACACCGTCTTCACCCAACTGCGAATCGCGCAGTCTGGATACCGCGTCATACTCATATAGGCCTTGCTGTGCTTTGGTTGTTGATTTAACGTGCCATCGAAATAGCGGCGCATTTATAGATCGGGCAACTTCTTCAGCAAGCTGGGTTTTTCCGGTTCCGGGTTCCCCTTTGATTAGCAACGGCCGGCCGAGAGTGATCGCCGCGTTGACCGCGAGCGTTAGGTCGTCTGTTGAAATATAGGTATCCGTACCGTTAAATCGCTGGGTCATAGAGTTTTCTCTGTGCAATGGACAGCAAGGTGAAATTGCATTAATCGGTGTGTCTGTAGAAGTACGTGCTAAAGTGAAAGCATCAGTGCTGTTTGCAGCAATCCTGTCATGCGGGACGCTTGATCATGCCGCCGAGGGCACGTCCTCCAATCAAGTGCATATGAATATGCATGACCTCCTGATTACCGTGTTCCCTGCAGTTTATGATTAGACGATAGCCGTCCTCGGCTATGCCTTCTTCGCGCGCAATCTTTTTTGCGACGGTTATCATTCTACCGAGTGCGGGTTCGTCTTCGGGCTCGACATCATCGATGGTCGGGATCAGTTTGTTAGGTACAATGAGCACGTGGGTTGGCGCAACCGGATTTATATCCCGGAAGACGGTTACGAGATCATCCTGATAAAGCAGTTCAGACGGGATCTCGCGTGAAATAATTTTGCTGAATATGGTTTCTTCAGGCATTGGGCAGCATCCTTTTTTCCTGCATTGTAGCAAGGGCTGAGGAAACTTTTATCCCGTTTTATTCGATGACTGCAGCCGCACTGGTATTGGTGGTGGATCCGGTTTCGCAGGAACTTCTCAGATCGACCGGTTTGTTTGTCTTGCTGATTGTCGTCTGGAGAACGACAGTAGCAGCAGCGCAACTGACAGCAGGGTCACCGAGGCGTCGTTGCTGCCCGGCAGCAAGTGGCAGCCACCACCGGCGGTGGCCATTTGCGGCAGCACGGAGTCACTACTTTTAGTTGTGACGGCGAAGCTGGTTTCAAAAGCACCGACCGTCAAAAACATGCGCGTTTCCGACAAGCTCGCTCCTGAAGACTGCAGCGTCAGACCAAGTGTATCGCCGTTGCGAATGGTACCTTGTCCTGATGTTGGCTCAGCACCGTTAAGTGTGTAGAAACCGCCGCTTACAGTGATAATTGCAGGCTCAAGCAGGCCGCTGATGCTGATGGTTTCAGAATTGATTGATGAATTGACTGCTGCTTCTGTAACGTCGGCAAACGCAAAGGGTGTTGGTTGGTCGGTACTGATACTGGCGCTAAGGTCGTAGCTGCTTTCGATATCAAGCAAGCGATGACGCGCTCGCTCAACTGCCAGGAAGTACTCTCCCGGTTCCACTTTCGCCGCGACACGGAAATTTCTGCCTTCAGCCGAGTCGTCGTCGAGTGCCAGCACGCCTAATCGACTGTCCAGCAGATAGCCAAACAGATCTGAGTCGGAATCGGAAACAAGCGTCAGCATCCCGCTTTCTGACGTGTTGATGCGATAGTATCGAATATCACGGTATCCGCCGAGCCGGTCACTCAAAGTCTGATTGAGAGAGAGGTTGCTGATCTGGTCCGTCACCACAGTTTGTTCGAAATTACGAGTGCCGCTGGCTGCGGAATCCTGAGCCATTGCCACCGCTCTGTTGAGGTTAAGGATGCCAGTGCCGCAGTAGTAGGTTGTACAGTCGCCTTCGGTGTCAAAAGGGGTGGCGCTGTCCTGGAGGATTTCCCTGATCTGCAGCGGCGACAACTCAGCGTTAACGCTGTGCATCAGACTAATGGCGCCAGTGACCATAGCGGCGGAGAAACTGCTGCCGGTCTCACGCCCGTAGTTGTTACCATCAGCGTCTGGCTCGGTTGCCCCTGTGTTGGCTGCCAGTACGATATCGCGACCAGGTGCGGCAACGGTTACTTTCAGACCATAGTTTGAAAACCCGGAATCAATGCTGCCTCCGGGGGTACTTGCACCGACGGTAATTACATTGGCACAGTTGGCCGGTGAAGACCGCAACGCGTTGCTTGACTCATTACCGGCTGCCATAACCAGGGTGATATCAAGTATATTCAGTTCGTCGATAACTGCCTGCCAGGCTTTGGTGCACTCGGTCGGTCCGCCAATGCTGAGATTTATCACTTTGGCCGGTGTTTCGTTTCGCGGGACTCCGGTGACATCAAGGCCTGCGCTCCACCGAACCGCATCGATTATATCGGCATCGGTACCACCGCAACGGCCAAGTGCTCTGGCGTGCAGCAGTCGGGCGTTCCAGTTAACACCGGCCATGCCTGTCCCGTCGTTACTGTTTCCAGCGGCGATGCTTGCGACACCGGTACCGTGCCAGCTGCTCCGGCTTGAGCCGCACGGATCACCAGGATCGGTCGGATCGGCATCGCGACCGTCGCCGTCGTTGGCGCTGGTATAATCTGCAGGTGCATCGGCAGATATAAAGTCATAGCCAAGCGCTGGAATGGACCGATCGCGAAGTTCCGGATGTTGTGGAAGAACGCCGGTGTCAACAATGGCAATTACTGAATTTTGCGAGCCGGTTGTGATATCCCAGGCGCCCGGCGCTCTGACACTAAACAAGCCCTCGTACAAGTAGGATTGGCTGCCGGGCTCCTGACCTGACCGGTAAAGTGGATCATTTGGTTCGACAAGGGTGTATCGACGGTACTCCGGCGCCACAAACTCAATGTTGGCGTTTGCTTCAAGCTGCCGTGCATAAGTGCGAAGTGCATCTGCATCCAGTGGCTGTTCGAGGGTTAGTAGTTCCTGATTAGGTGACAGGCGTCGTTGCAGGGAGATGTTGCGCTGCTTGCGCCATAAATGGCGGCCGAACTTACTAACGCGATGGCTGATAAACCCGGGTGTGGTATCTGCATTCCGGTACCTGACGAATACACGGCCGGTCGGTTCTGACTGATCGGCGCTGAGTACCGGGCTGGTCGTGCCATTCTCACTCCCGGCAAAGGCGATCGACGAAAGCATCACGAGTGCCAGGAGACAGATGATGTTTGTTAATCTGTAAGATGCTGCCGGCATAGTTTCTGGTTGACGCCTGTTCTGGTGAGTAAATGGAACGGGATTGTGCCATTTCACAGCAGTTACAATGTGAGTTTATTCAGCCGATCGTCGCGAAATCGGTTTCTAAAAGGTTAGCGGCCGAAAAATTTACCAGTGCAGTCTGTCCGCCGGGCGTTGCTTTCTGGCACAATGGCGGGCTTCGATTGTTTAACTGAGCTGTTGATCACCGGATTTACTTACCGCATGGTCACCTCGCTAACTAACACCGCTTTATGTCTGCGACAATTCATCAGGAGCCGAATGTGGGCAACAGACTGACAAAAATTTATACCCGCACCGGCGATAAAGGCAGTACCGGGCTCGGTGACGGTACCCGTGTGCAGAAAGACAGTTTACGAGTAACCGCATACGGTACTACCGATGAGCTCAATAGTGTGATTGGAATGGTGTTGGCGATAGAAGTTCCAGAACGTGTGCGGCTTGTGCTGACAGAAGTTCAGCATCATTTGTTTGATCTGGGCGGAGAGCTGTGCATTCCCGGCCACGTAGCGCTCACTGAGCAGCATGTGAGCTGGCTTGAACGGCAGCTTGATGCATTAAATGATGACCTCCCGGCACTGAAAGATTTTATTCTGCCCGGAGGTGGTCCTGCCGCTGCCATCTGCCACCTTGCCAGAACAATCTGCCGTCGGGCCGAGCGTTGTGTGATCTCTCTGGGCGCTGAGGAAGAGTTGCCCCCACAGGCTGTTGTCTATCTGAATCGTCTTTCAGATCTGCTATTTGTGATTTGCAGGGTATTGGCGCGCCATGACGGCGGCAGTGAAGTGCTGTGGCAAAGTAACCGACCGCCTTTAGATGCGGCAGCGGGGTAGTTCGGATGAAAGAATTTCCGCTGGATCGCACAGAGCGTCGTGAAAATTTCAGGCATTTTTTAACTGTCCCGACACGCTGGTCGGACAACGATCGCTATGGGCATGTTAACAACGCCAGATACTTGACATTCTTTGAGGTGGTGATTATGCGTTTTTTGGAAGTTGATGCGAACATCGACTTCGACGCCTATGGAGTGCAGTGTTTTTCGGTTGAAAATATGTGTCGTTATATTAGCCCGGTGCAGTTTCCCGATACCTTGAACGCTGGTTTACGTGTCGGAAAACTTGGCAACTCCAGCGTCCGCTATGAGGTTGGTCTTTTTGTTGAAGGCTGTGATGATGTCAGTGCGACAGGGTACTTCACTGATGTATTCGTCGATAACGAAACGCAAAAGCCGGTTTCAATACCGGCAGCGGTGAGAGATGTCTTGTCGACACTTGTTGTCGAGTAGTGTTTACCGTGTTTCAAAACGACGTATTGCAAAATACCTGATTAAAGACCCGCAACGACCCATTCAGCCGAGTGCCGGATAATTATCGATGAATGCACTGGAAATTACAGCGCTGAGTAAAACCTATTCGAATGGCCAACAGGCGCTGAGAGGTATAGATCTCAGCGTGGAGGAAGGCGATTTTTTCGCACTGCTGGGTCCGAATGGTGCCGGTAAATCGACTGCCATCGGGATCATAAGCTCGCTTGTCAGTGATAGTTCAGGGACGGTAAAAGTTTTCGGGCATGATCTGAAAACCGATCGCAACAGATGCAAAATGCACATTGGACTGGTCCCGCAGGAAATTAATTTTAATATCTTTGAAGACCCGCTGAACATTGTGGTTACCCAGGCAGGGTATTATGGTATCAGCAGAAAAGTCGCAATGCAGCGTGCTGAAAAATACCTGAAATTACTGCACCTGTGGGATAAACGTAGTGGTCCGGCACGTCAGTTGTCAGGAGGCATGAAGCGGCGATTGATGATCGCCAGAGCGTTGGTGCATGAGCCCCGACTATTGATTCTCGATGAACCGACAGCCGGAGTTGATATAGAAATCCGGCGCTCGATGTGGGATCTGTTGAAGCAGATCAACGACGATGGCACCACCATTATTCTAACCACGCACTACCTGGAGGAAGCCGAGACACTGTGTCGAAATGTGGCGATCATTGATGACGGCAAAATTGTCGAGCAAGGCGAAGTCGACGAACTACTGAGCCGCGCCATGACGCAGTCGTTTGTACTTGATCTAAAAGAGCCGATAGCTACTGAGCCGCATTTAGATGGGTTTGTTGTGATCACTGCTATACAGCAAAGGCTGGAAGTGGAGGTACGTGTCGGTGACAATATGAATGGACTGTTTCAGCAACTACAGACGCAAGGTATTGAAGTGATCAGCATGCGAAACAAGGCTAACCGGCTGGAAGAGTTTTTTCTGCGCCTGGTTGGTGAAAAAAATTCTGCCACCAGCCGGACTGAGGTTGCCGGGTGAAGTCGATTGTTGCAGTAAATCTGATCGCATTTAAAACTATTGTGATCAAAGAGATTCGTCGCTTTATGCGGATCTGGGTGCAGACGATAGTACCGCCGGCGGTAAGTGCCGTGCTTTACATGATGATATTCGGCACGCTGATTGGCTCGCGCGTGGGTGAGATGGACGGCCACAGTTACATCGATTTTATTGTGCCGGGTATAATCATGATGGCAGTTATTACAAACTCCTACGGCAATTCAGTGTCCTCGTTTTTCGGTGCCAAGTTTCAAAATCATCTCGATGAGTTGCTGATTGCACCGGTGTTTAACTGGGTCATTCTGCTGGGGTTTGTTGTTGGCGGTGTGTGCCGGGGTTTGGCGGTAGGATCACTGGTGGCCGTGGTGTCGCTGTTTTTCACCAGCTTTACTGTGGAAAATCCGCTAATCACATTTCTGGTAGTTGTCTTGACCTCAATGCTGTTTTCGATTGGCGGTGTGATCAATTCTATTTATGCAAAAGGCTTTGACGATATTTCGATTATCCCGAATTTCGTCTTAACGCCGCTGACTTACCTCGGCGGTATTTTTTATTCGATCAAGTTGTTGCCAGATTTTTGGCAGGGACTATCCTTTATCAACCCGGTGCTTTATATGATAAACGGATTTCGCTTCGGCATACTGGGTCGATCAGATATTGATATCGGGTTGTCGTTTTTAGTGATTGCAGTTTTTATCATATTGCTCGCGACCATTGCATTGTATTTACTGAATAAGGGGGTTGGCATTAAAAGCTGACATCCCGGAGATTGCCTTTTGGCTAAAAAAAGCAAGAAAAAAAGAACCATGGCAGAGCGTGCTGACCGGCACGTGTTGTATCAGGATTCAGTACAGGACTCCGAATTTGAGCTGGATTTTGTAGAAAATACCTACAAAGATATTCGCGACAAAAAACCGCTTACGCTCAGAGAAGATTTCTGCGGCACCGCTCGCACCGCGTGTGTGTGGACCAAGCGCAGCAAAGATAACCAGTCATGGGGTGTTGACTTTGACGGCGAGGTATTAGAGTGGGGGACAAAAAACAATCTCAAAAAGCTCAAACCTAAGCAACAGGCGCGCGTTACGCTGATTGAGGCTGATGTCCGGACGGTAGAGACGCCCTCAGTTGATGTCGTTCTGGCGTTTAACTTCAGCTACTGGATTCTAAAGCAGCGAAGTGATTTATTGGCCTATTTTCAGGGTGTTCAGCGAACATTGAATCCTGATGGCATCATGTTTCTGGATGCATTCGGCGGTTCGCAGGCGCATACGACTCAGGTAGAAAAGCACAAACTTGAAGGCTTTACCTATTTGTGGGATCAAAATAAATACAACGCACTGACCCAGGAAATGAGCTGCTATATCCAT
Source organism: Chromatiales bacterium (ex Bugula neritina AB1) (assembly GCA_001730015.1). GTDB lineage: Bacteria > Pseudomonadota > Gammaproteobacteria > Granulosicoccales > Granulosicoccaceae. Next base: position 13,317 of record MDLA01000109.1, read on the forward strand.
TTTCGATTCCCTGATAAATCGAGAATGAACAAGGCATTTAGCTACACCTGGCGGTTATGGGGTGGCCAGGAAATCGAAGATCTGCTGGTAGAAGCCGGTTTTAGTAAGGTACGGTTTTTTGTGCAGAAATTTGACGATGAAACAGAAGAAGCACTTGATGAGTTTGAAGAGACTCGTGAAATTATTGATCACGATTGCTGGGTAGCGTATATCGTGGCGGAAAAATAGCAGGCCCTGTATCGAGCACTTTTGATACAGAGGTTAGCGTTTAGGCAACGGTACCAGCAGGCTGATCAGAAACAACAGCAGGGCGGCCACAACAATGGCGGGCCCGGCTGGTGTATCCCATTGCATAGACGCAGATAAGCCGAAAATAACCGCAATACTGCCGAGAGCTGCTGCCAGTATAGCCATTATTTCTGGGTTTCCAGCAAAGCGACGGGCACTGGCTGGCGGAATTACCAACAGGGCAGTTATCAGCAATATCCCGACAATTTTTATAGCGATAGCAATGACAGCCGCCAGTAGAATCAAAAAAATCAGGCGCGCCAGTTGCGGTCGCTGGCCTTCGGCACTTGCCAGTTCCTCATTGACTGTGCCTGCCAGTAATGGTCGCCAGATCAATATAAGGAAGCCAAGTGCCAGTGCGCCACCGACCCAGATGAACCATAAGTCCTGTCGATCAACTGCGAGCACGTCACCAAATAGGTAGGCCATCATGTCGACGCGATTTTTTGTCATCAGGCCGATCACGATGAGTCCGGCCGCAAGAGTGGAGTGAGACAGAATTCCGAGAATGGTATCGCTTGGCAAATCGGCGCGAGCCTGAAGAAAAACCAGCGCCAGGGCCAGCGCTGAAGTAATAAAAAACACACCAATACTGGTATTGAGCTCCAGTATCAGTGACAGAGTGATACCGAGCAACGCAGAATGAGCCATGGTATCGCCGAAGTAGGCCATGCGCCGCCAGATAACAAAGCAGCCAAACGGTCCCGCAAGTATGGCGACCCCGATTCCAGCGATCAGGGCTCGGACAAAAAAATCATCAAACACGTGGTTGGTCTTCGCTATTCGGTTGTGCTTGTGAATTCGGGATCACGCGACCATCCGGGCCATGGTTGTGATCGTGATGATGTCTATAGACGGCGAGCGCTTCGGCTCCGCGAGCGCCGAACAGGTTGCGGAATTCAGGGCTATTTGTTACCACCTGCGGAGATCCTGAGCAGCATACATGGCCATTCATGCAAATGACGATATCTGTTTCAGCCATAACAATATGAAGGTCATGAGACACCAGCAGCACACCGCATTGGTGAGTACGGCGCAATTCACTGATCAGATGATAGATTTCCAGCTCGGCATTAAAATCGACCCCTTGTACCGGCTCATCGAGAACCAGCACGTCCGGTTTGGCGGCCATTGCCCGGGCGATCAGCACACGTTGGAATTCACCACCCGATAACAGCGACAACTCGCGTTTTTTTAAATGACTGACCCCAGTGGCATTGAGTGCCGCGTCTATTACTGGTGCACGGTGTCGATAGGTGAGGCGCATAAATCGATCTACGGTGATCGGTAAGCTGCTGTTTACTTCGAGTTTTTGCGGTACATAGCCTATTCGTGTCCGGCTATCGATTATCACCTTGCCGCTGTGCGGCTTGAGGATTCCGAGAATGGCTTTAATGGTGGTGCTTTTGCCACTGCCATTGGGGCCGACGATCGTAACGATCTCACCTCGATTAACCGACAGGTTAACGCCATGCACCAGTCGGCGCCCACTGTTTACAACGGTGAGGTCGTGGACGTCTATGAGGGTTTCCGAGGGTACAGCAAGTGATGCGTTAGTGTTCAAGGCTCGATTCTGGTACGCACAAAAGCGCATCATACCTTATGGGAAAATTACCAGCGCATGTTGTTGTACTGTTGAATGATCGGGCTGTCCCAATCGACGAATTCAAAACTCCACAATTCAGTGCCGAGGAAGCCTTTTTTTCTGGCGTACTGCATTTTTGTTCTTAAGCGGTTTTTTTTCAGATCATCAGCTCGCGGGAATAAACCAACACCCATGATCACTTTTCCGGCTGGAATACCAGCGCGCCGGTAGTAGTCGAATTCGTCTTCAATTTTATTGTAATTGTAATAGCTCATGATATTGAGCGTATCGACGTAGGGTTCTACTGCGGCAGCCGTTTTTGCCTTTACGAAGTTTGTCATGATATCCACCATTAACAGTGGTTTGTCCGGCAGTTCAGAGAATGCCTGGTTCAACGCTTTTATCAGGGCAATTAACTGTCTATCGACGACAGCTTCCTCCCAGTCGATGCTGACCCCGTCATAGCCGTGTTTTTGTACACGTTTGATAATGGCGTCGACAAATGAGGGCAGATTTGATTCGTTGGTCGCACCGACAAAGTGCTCACCTTCACCTTCTCCCCCGACTACCAGTATAATTGGCGTATTAAAAGCGTGAGCGGCTTCAACGGCATTGTTTGCGTTTCGATCGGTAAAAATATCGCCAATATCGAGCCCGCCGTCGTCGGTCGGGTACATGGCGAAGTGCATAATATGGGTAAACATTTCATAGGGTACATCCATTGGCGTAAGCCTTTTCTGCACCCAACCGGGATAAGAGCCCAGAACCCAGCTTTCAGGATTTTCGATGGGGTCCTCCAATACAATATTTGCGTTGGTTGGGAATGAGTCACCGGAGACGCAGCCGACCTGGAGCGTCAAGTAAAAAACGACGGCAGCGGTAGTCGATAATTTTCGCAACTTTTGCGGAATTCTAAACAGAAGGTTAGGCATTAGTGGCCATGACTGAGAAAGGATCAATAGTAGACTAGAATTTAGGTCGGCGAGTTCAACTTTTAAAGGTGCTAGTTGTATTTGCAAGGCATTAATATGTTACTGCTATGTATTATACTGGAACGTTACCTTGTCGGAATAAATCATGGTGGTCGCCCGTTTGTATCGTTCAGCAATAGTTCTTGCTTTGTTATTTCTGCAGCCGCTGGTGGCTCACGCTAATCTTCGGGTGGTTGCGACCATTAAGCCTGTCCACAGTCTGGTGGCGGCTGTTACCGACGGGGTGTTCGAGCCTCACCTGCTACTCGATGGTATCGTTTCGCCACATCAGGCGACGCTTAAGCCGTCAGGAGTCAGAGCATTGAATAATGCAGATCTGGTGTTCCGTGTCGGTAGCGGTCTGGAGGGGTTTCTTGACAATACCCTGAGAAAACTCGAACCGACAGCTAACGTTATAGAGCTTGTAGAGTCAGTTGATCAGCCGCTTCTGGAACTTCGCACTGGTGATTCGGCGGAAGATGACCACAGTCACAGCCATTCTCACGAGCACGGTTCAACATTTGACGTTCATATATGGACTGATCCGGTTATGGCGGCAGCAATTGTCTCGCTGGTGGAAAAAGAACTCAGTCGTATGGACCCCGCAAATGCTGAGCGCTACGCTGCTAATGCTCGAATTTATTCGCTTAAACTGGATAGTCTGAATAAAGAAGTATCCGCCAGCCTGAAACATGTTAACGATGTGCCGTTTATGGTGTATCACGATTCTTTCCAGTATTTCGAACAACGTTACCAGTTGAATGGCAGAGGTGTCGTGGCCTTGCAGCCGGAAGTGCAGCCGGGTGCCAGCGGTGTAAAGGGAGTGCTGAATTTTATCGATACCGATAATGTGCATTGTCTGTTCTCCGAAAGTCAGTTTCCGTCACGTATTGTCACCATGATTGTTGGTGAATCCGGCGTCGGGCATCAGACGCTGGATCCCCTGGGCAATCAATTCCCACCCGGGCCTGACATGTATATTGACTGGATGCGAGAGACTGCCAGGCAGATAGGCGAATGTTTGAAAAGCTGATCACCGGTAACAGTTTTAAAAGTTTGCCGACTAAACTGATGTGCTGATTCAGTGCGAATAATGCTCGCGCCGATGGAAGGCGTTACTGATTTCCACATGCGGAGAATCCTGACGGCAATTGGCGGTTACAACCGCTGTGTCACCGAATTTCTGCGAGTGACGGATCACCTCTATCCGGAGCGCGTGTTTATGCGTTGTTGTCCTGAATTAGCAAATGAGGGATGCACCACAACAGGTACGCCGGTCTATCTGCAGTTGCTGGGTAGTAATCCAACAGCGCTTGCTGATAATGCGCGGCGTGCCGTGGCGCTGGGCGCTCCTGGAATTGATCTGAATTTCGGCTGTCCGGCTAAAACGGTCAACCGCCACGGTGGTGGATCTTCACTGCTGCGGACACCGGCTATTATTCAGGAGATAGTCACTGCGGTGCGACAAGCTGTCGATAGCGAAATACCCGTTACCGTAAAAATACGTCTCGGTTTTGACGACAGTAGCTTGCTTTTACACACCGCGTGTCTCATTGAGCAGGCTGGTGCTACAGAATTGTGCGTGCATGCAAGAACACGCAGCGACGGTTATAAGCCTCCGGCGCATTGGCATGAAGTTGAAGCCGTACGAAACGCGCTTAATATTCCGGTGATCATCAATGGTGAGATCTGGAATGCCCGCTGTTCTGCCAGCGCACAGCAGGACAGTGGCTGTTACGATGTTATGCTGGGTCGCGGGGCACTGTCTTGTCCCGATCTCGCGGTGCAGTTAAAAAGTGCGGAGATGAACTGCTCGATAGCAGAATTGCAATGGTCGGATATCGTTGCCTTGCTGCAGCAGTTACTGGAGACAGCCGAGCACCTGCCTGAAAAATACGCGGGTAACCGGACCAAACAGTGGTTAACGTATCTCCGGCGACAGTATGCCGGTGCTGATGACTTGTTTAACCGTGTCAAGCGGCTGCGCAAGTTTGAGGATATGGTACGGGAAATCAGTCTGCATGAAAAAGGCTTAAAGGTTGGCCAGAGCGGGATTGCCTGAGCTGTGGGTGGCGTTGTCTATATGCGAAATATGCAAATGTTAATCGCAGGCCGGACCGTGTGGTGGATCTAGCCCGTTTTATCTATGGGGTGGCGAAGATATCGCGTAGACCTTGTTTATTCCCGGCAAGGGTTTTCTCAGCGGATTTTCTTCTCGCGTCGAATAGTTAACTGATAATTGCAAGAGAAAAAATTCTTTGTGGAATCTAAAGGTCAGGTGAGATTCCGTTTATCACGTGAAACAAGCGGGTTAGAAGTGGCCGGTGAAAAAAAATTTAGACTCTGGTGGAAACAAATGGTAGCAAGGCTGCCAGCAGAAAAACTCCCGGCAGCGAGATAACGCCAGCTCCGCTATTGCCTCCGCTGACCGAGTCGGTGTTATGATCGTTTGCTATAGCAACTGTGGTTGGTGCCAGCTTGCCGAAGGACAGAGTAGCTGTCGCGCTGTTGTTTTCTGATCGAACGTCAATTGCTCCTTGCAGTACAACTTCCGCTCTTAGCACTTGCGATTCAGGTTGGTTTACAGGCTCGCTGTGTTGCAGATCAATAACAATGTGGTCTTCCGTGTTAGGTTGCAATGTGCCAATCTGGCACTCGATGTTTTCTTGAGTGGTACGGCAATTTCCAGGCAGGGCAGCAGCGATTGTGCCTTCGGGAAGATCAATGCTGACCACGGCTGACAAACTCGCCTGGACGCTATCGTTATTTTTAACAACGGCGTCGAGCGTATTATTATCTGCTGCTGACAAAGTTATCTGCAGATCTATCGCAGGTACATGGCAACTGCTTTCAAGAGACAGTCGGACTGCCTGATGCGTGCAGCTGGAAAATTTTTGTGAGGTTTGTGATGAGATATAGGGCCACATAACTTTGTCGGAATCCGCTGCGCAGGCAGTGTCGCTATCATGATGTGCCCCCAGGTTGTGAGCGATTTCGTGAGCCGCTAGTAGTATATCGTGGCGATAGGGAGTTGAGATTCCAACATCGTATCCATCGGTGCGGCAGGCTGTATCGATCCATGCCAGTCCAACAGGTTCATCTGTATTTTTATTGCCGGTAAATAAATGTACCAGACTTACATCCTGAAGGTTGTTGTTGTGCATGCGGTACTGGCGAAAGTTGCGTAGCATAGTTTCTATGGGCACTGATCCGTAGACAAACGGATCGGACTGGCGATCATCGAAGCTGATAATGGTTTGCACATCCAGAGCCAGGCCAAATTCCTCACGGTATATACCATCAACCGCATTGATTATAGATAGCGCTTTTTCAACACCGGCGCCGTTAAATTTGTCGTTGTACTGGCTGTCTACAACGATAGCGATTTTAGCAACCCGTGTGACCGGCTTTGCTGAATTGAGCGATAACACCTGTCGACGTGTTTCGATACGGCGGGTTAAGTCGTGGGTAGAGTGCGAAACATTGTGGGCCAGGGGCTTGATATCAAACTGGCCACCCGTCCTTGTGGTTACCTCAAAGCGCCTGCCGTTGCGCGAAATAATTCCTCTGACTGCTGATTGTCCGAGTGTAATCCGTACCCATGAATCTTCTTCACCTTTAACCTGACCAGTGAACGTTTTGATGTCAGGCCCGTCAATTTGCTCCCCCTGTCCACCAAGTGTAGTCATATCAGCGGTTACGTAGCTTGGGTCGAGCAGTAAGGTCAGAAGTTGGCCGTTGATTTTAAATTGCAGCAGTCTTTCGAAATTCGAAGAGCCAAGCATCTGATGGGCGGTAATCGTTGCGGGGGCAGAAAAAGCCGGCTGGGAGAGGAGAGGTGAAATCATAGCGAACATCATAATGATAGTTCGGATGAGTTGATTCATTTCTGGTGCACCTCTCTGAAGAAGAGCGCCATTTTATTGGCAATACCTGATTGATATTGTGAATTGGGCGAGCTTTTCCGGCGCAATAGGTTGGTCACATGCCCATATGTGTCACATATGTGACATTAAGCTTCAAAAAATGAAACTGAGGTTGGGTGATGTGATCCTTAGATCGCCTGTGCCCTCCATCCAAAGCGGTTCTTGATGGCCTGAATTTGGCAATAATCTCAGGCTTCTGTGGCCAGAAGCATAATTTGAAGCGGGGTTACCGGTGTTTCCGGCAGAACAAAAACTCCGTCGTTGCCGACTCCTTAGTGTAAGGCTGAATGTAAATAATTAGTTACAACTGATCAGGGAAATGGCATCTCAGAAGAGTAGTTGCGGCCAGCTTCTGGATGCCGGTGCCTGATCGCTTTGGTAATAAAGAATTGAAAATATCCCAGTCAAAATTGCTCCGACAACTGATTATAATTGCTGCTATCGCTGGTGCGTTGCCGGCCTGTGTCAGTGATACAGATGGAACGTCTGATGGTTCAGGGGTCATTGGTTTTGCCTTTGTTGATGACATCGATGAGCCCTTTGTGGAGTTTGAACCAGATCAGGGGGCGGCGGTGCCGCGCCGGCGTCAGTCATCGCTCCAGTCTGCTGATCTGCCGTATCCTCCATTTAATTCACACGATATCAAAGCCATAGGCCCGGATGGCTGGCCGAACCGGGATCAGATTGTTGATGCGGGCGCTGGTGGTGTTATTTTCAATATGCTGTGGTCGCAGTGGCAACCGAGGCCGGATCTGAGCCTGAACGACCCGAACACATTTGAATACGACGGCATGGTGTGGCAGACCGAACCCGTGCGTGAAAAGCAGATACGCTGGTATAGCCAGCGCGGTATTAAAGTCACTGCCGTGCTTTATGGTACTCCTGACTGGGCGCGTAGAGAGAACACTGCTAAAGCTGGTGATGTGCATATAATCAGCCCGAAATTTATAGCTCCGGATAATCCGTCCCGCTTTGCGCAGTTCACCGGTATGATCGCTAAACGATTTAACGGTGCCAATGGTAATGGAAGGATCGTAAATTTCATTGTGCAGAATGAGGTCAACTCACTGGATTGGTATAACCCCGGCTGCGGAGCTGATGCGTTTCCCTGCACCGTGGACGACCGCATAGAATCGTACGCGAACTTGTTTAATCTATCGTATGATCGAATAATTGCGGAGCAATCTAACGCTCGCGTGCTGTTCTCGTTTGATCACCATTTTGGCTTGCAGTACAAGCAGGCGCCTCGATTTTCATCTGCTCGTCATTTTATTGAGCAATTAGCGGAGAAAGTTGGTGATCGACAATGGCGTATCGCTTTCCACAGTTATCCACCAGATTTATTTCAGCCGGTATTCGGGCCATTCGACTACCCGAAAATCACCTTCGGTAACATAGGCAGGCTTGCCGGTTACCTGCGCCGGACTTTCCCCGATAAACCGCATGCCTGGGAAATTCACCTGACAGAAAACGGGATTAATGCAAATACACCCTCGTCCCCGGAACGTATGCGGGATAAATTGCGCGATGCTACCCGGAATATACTTGGTACTCCGGGAATTGAAACGTTTGTTTATCATCGGATCCGTGATCATCGGCAAGAGGGCAGTTTTCAACCGGGCTTGCATAACCAGAATAATGTGGCGAAGCCGGCGTGGAATGTCTGGTCCAGGAATAATAGATACAGTGATAAGCGCGTTTCACTGGACGACGGCTACGAACTACTCCCGTATGTCGGACTAAGCCGCTCATATAACCCGGCTATTGGCCATTGGGCTTCTACCCGAATGCCGCCTGAGGGCTACACAAGCGAAGCAACATTTCTGTTGTTGAGAGAACCTGCGGCAGATACAACACTGCTGTTCGAATGCTATGATTCAGGTGCAAATGCGACGTTTATCACCGCAGATATAGACTGTGGCTCAATGCAGAACTTTGGTCCGGTTGGCTATATCTATAACTTCAACAATACATCGAATTCGCGTATGCCTTTATATAGCGTGAATTTAAATGGTGCAGATTACCTGTTAAGTAGCAATGTGCAGGAAGGCCGGGGTATACGGACGCTGCTTGGTTTCGTTGATCGGGAGAAAGTACTCAGTCAGGTGACACCGGTGCGGGATCTGTCTCTGTTTAATGCCTCTACGCCGGCAAATACACCGCCTGTTATGATTAATCGCACCGAGTCTGCGCTGAATAACTGGGGTAACTGCGATAGTGCAGAACCCGGTTGCCGACAGCAATTTTTTAGTGTCGGTACAAGCCAGTCGTTTACGCTCAGTTGCATAATTCGTGGTGCACGGTCGGCTACCGATTCAGTTACGTTGAGTTATGGATCGAATACGCAATCGACAACAAGGAACCTAGGCATTGCAGGTCGTAATTCGGCGCAGACCTTTGCCGTGCCCTTGCCTGTCGATGAGGGCTCCAGCTGGGGAGCGGTGATACTGAACAGTGCCGTAAATCAGTTGCAGGATGACTGTGTGATCCTGAAGACGGATGGATTAGCACTGGCGGCGGCCAACGATTCAGAACAGTTTGGTTTGCTGCAAAATGGTGGCTTTGAGCAACCGATAACCGACTGGGAATTCTGCAGCGATGATCCATCTGTTCTGTTCTCGTTTGACGCACATCGAGGAACCCGCTCGCTAGAAGTTTCAGATAATAATTGCGTGTACCAGGAGGTTGCAGTAGAAGCGGGGAAGTCCTATCGCCTGGCGTGCTATGTTCGCAACGGCGCTTTGCAACCGCCTGTATTGAGCATGACGTATGCAGGAAGCAGCTTTCAAAGTCTTGCAGCACATTCACGGAGCGTTGATCACGGTGAATATTCGCTGGTTACCTATGATACAGAAGCACCGCCGAACAGTCGCTATGGAGTGGTGAAATTCCAGGCGCAGGAATCGGGATACCTTGATAGTTGCTCGCTGTCTGAAATATAGTGTTGCATTGCTTGGAAACAGTGTGATCCGGTGTTTAGAATAACAAAAGATATCGAAGTTCTCGTGTGGGATCTGGACGGCACACTGGTTGACAGCATCAGCGATATCCACGCAGCACTGAATATCGTTCTGAAAGATTACAAATTGCCGGCAATCAGCCTGGAACAGGCACGGGCAATGGTAGGAGCGGGTGCCGGCAAACTTCTGGAGCGGGCATTTGATGCGGTCGGTGGAATGGACCGCTACCACAGTGAGACGGTATACAATCAATTCAGTCGGTATTACTCGGCGAATAGCTGCGTTGAATCACAGTTGTATCCGGGTATCACCGAAGCACTGGTGCAGCTGAAGACTAACGGGTTTCGCCACGCGATATGTACGAACAAACCGGAAGCTATTGCGCGATCGATCCTGCAGCAGTTGTCGATTGATCATCTCTTTGATGCAGTTGTCGGTGGTGATACAACGCCGAACCGCAAACCTGATCCGGCGCCACTTCAGCATTGTCTGTCCTTGATGGATACGACGGCACAACAGGCTCTGATGATTGGAGATTCAGCCGCAGATGTCGGCGTAGCTCGCGCAGTTGCGGTACCGGTTATCCTGCTACCGTGGGGATATCGTTCGGAAAGTCTTGATGCGCTGGCCGCTGATGTTGTGGTGCAAGATGCACCAGCCCTGATTCGCATTCTAGCGATCTGAATTTCTTTAGCGCTGGATCCCGGTTTTGTGACGGATCTGTCAAAGGCCATTGCCGATGTTCGTGCCAGGTCACAGAGCATCAAATCTGTTACCTCTCATTAGTTTAGAGCTACTCCCCGTGGCTTGCACATTGCCTCGATCTGCCGCTCCGTAAGTATATCCGGGCGGTTTGAGACCTCCGTGTTGCAGGTACTGCAGAACAAGCAGTTTTGTATATAAGTGCTGCTGAAGCAGATGTATCTGCCGATATTACAAATTGAATAAAACAGTTCGGGCGGAACAGTGGTCAGGCAGTCTGGCGCAGATTCAAGCATCGGACATCATCGGGATACGGGTTTGAAATCAGAGTGTTGCATGATTAAAGGCGTTAGACGGCGAGGGTGGGCCTGTGTCTCTGCGTAAGCAATTACCTCAAGTGTTAGAGCTTGTGCGCGTACCGTCTGCAGCTGCTCGCAGAGCGAGCGTTGTCGACAATGACCTGCGTATCCAGTCACGTCGCATGATGCAAGGCTACGTTGTTGCACTGGTGGTGGTGACTGCGGTTATTGCATTTAGTTATGTTGCGCTGCAACGAACACTGTCTGAGCAGGCGACACTGAGTCGTAGCTTTGTGGTCATCAGTGACATGCAGCGGGCTATTCGTGATTCATCTGTTCGCATAGACGATCTCAAAGAAGTGTTGTCTTCCGATGAAGTCAATGAACAGTTGCTGCAGAAAATACAAGCGAGCCTCGCTATGGATATGCAGCAGATCGGGGATCTTCATACGGAGGCTGGCTATTTGGTGGGAGCGCTCGGTGAGCGATCGTCCAGTGCCGCGGTAGAGGCTATGTTTCTTGAGCCGCCCTATTCGCTGAATAGCCGGGTTGAACAGTATCAGGATCGCATGTCCGAATTGGTCACCATGTTATTGGAGCCTTCGTCCGACAGTAAAACCACCTGGCTTCCTATAGATGCTGCGGCAGGTGATCAGGGGGTGCTGGAGAAAGGTTATAGAGAAGTGTTCAATGCTATTCAGGTCGAGATGACTGAAAATACCGACCACGTACATACTTATCACTCCACCCTCTCTGCATTGATAATACTGGTTCTGGTACTGGTAACTCTGTTGATTTTCATTCCGCTGGTGGCGGCATTCAGGCGGGTTCAGACTCGGGTGGTGAATGCACAGCTGGAATTGTCGAACCGTGCGTTTTTTGATGCAGCTACCGGGCTTCCCAATGCGGCGGGGTTGGATGATTTACTGTGTGACCGGGAAATGGACAGCGTGGCAGATGGGCCGCAGTACCTCTCGCTGCTGGTTATTCGCATCCAGAACTTTACAGTAATTAGTAAACTGATTGGACTTCGGGAGACAGATTCGTTCTTTCTGGGTTTTTCTGAAAGGCTGAAGGAGTACTTTCCGGAAGATACTGACATTGCCCGTACTGGTGATGAAGAGTTTACTATTATGTTGGAAACTGAACATTTACAGAGTTTGGTGGATAATCGCGATGCCCTGCATAAAGCACTGGACAGTAAAATAACGGTTGGAAACATTCAGGTGTTTCCGGTTACCGTGCTCGGCGCCAGCATAGCATCAGGCAACCCTGTCAGCTTTATGAACCAGTTGCTTAACGCGCGCCTGGCAAGTCAAAAATACTGCGTCACAGAAACGACTATTCCACTGTTTGATACATCCATGAGTAATGAGGTGGAAAATGAAAATGCGCTGATTGAAGAGATTCGCAGTGGCATAGCCAATAGCGAGTTTGTTCCCTATTACCAGATACAGGTGGAATCGGTTGGTGGCAAACCTGTGGGTATGGAAGCGCTGTGTCGGTGGCACAGGGGCGATGGGACGGTTGTGTCACCCGCTGAATTCATACCGGTAGCTGAGAAATCCGGGTTGATAGTCGGGCTTACGTGGTTGTTGCTTGAGAAAATGGTTGTGGATTATAAAAACTGGCTGGCGCAAGGGCTTCGGCCTGGCAGAGTTGCATTTAATGTTGCGGCCCTCGCGTTAATCGATTCAGAGTTTATAGAAAGGCTTAGTCGGGCGAATGATGCAATAGATTCACCGACTCCGGTTTTTGAAGTCGAAATAACCGAAAATATAGCGCTGTCTGACACTAGTCAGCACGCAATCGACGTACTGACAAAGGTCCGTGAGTTGGGAGTTAAGCTGGCACTGGATGATTTTGGAACCGGCTATGCCTCCCTGAGTTCACTATTGGAAGTCAGTGTTGATGTAGTCAAGATCGATCAATCGTTTGTGAAAGAAATGGAACACAATTCGGTGAATCGCGGTGTAGTCGAGGCGGTAATCAGCATGTGTAAGACCATGGAAATGGAATGTGTAGCAGAAGGGGTGGAGACACAGCAACAGGCGAAGGTGCTACGGGAATTGGGCTGTGAGATTTTACAGGGCTACTATTTCTATAAGCCGGCGCAAGCCGCGGCTGTTGGTGAGATGCTATTTACGTCACAACGAATTCGAAAGGCAATGTAGGTGACAGGTTCACCGCCTGCAAAGATAGCCAGTCTATTTGTGAGACGTCTTGCTTTGTGCGGCTATATTTTGGCGTTTTTCTGTAGCCAGTCTCTAGCGCAAAATCTGATTGTAAAGCCAGAGGCAGAGGTGGTGCACTGGTGGTCAAAAGGGTCTGATGCTGCCGCCGTCCAGATTATTATCAATGAATTTACCCGGCGTGGCGGAAGCTGGTTCAATGCGACCGAGACAGACTACCAGGCCGCCCGGCAGAGTGCTGTGTCGCGAATTGCCAAAGGCTACCCGCCCACAGTATTACAGTGGAAGGCGGGGGCAGAAGCTAAGCAGTTTGCTGAACTCGGCTTGTTGAATACAATTACAGACCCGGTGAATTTGCAGGAATTCCGGTCATTATATAGCGATGCGGTTATTGAGTCGGTATCACACGGTGACCAGATAGTGGCTTTGCCTGTCAATATACATGGCGAAAACTGGCTTTGGTATAATGCTGATCTGGTTTCGTCCGAGGATCTGGCGACTAGTACCGATTGGCGGGCTTTTGTCGAATTGCTGGATTCCTTTGAGACTACTGGTGTTCCGGCTCTCGCGGTGGGTAATAACGCCTCTCAGCACCGCGTTATATTTAATGATATTTTTCTGGGAGTGGCAGGAGCAGATCAGTTCAATCGTTTTTATCATCAGCTGGATAAAAAAGTACTTGCCATACCGGAATTTATAACTGTCATAGAGACAATGCGGAAGTTAATTCCACATTCACGCAGCTTTGGTCGCGGCGATTGGGAAGATCAGGTCGACGCCGTAGCCAGAGGTGATGCGGCTGCTGTGTTAACCGGTGATTGGGCCAAAGGGCATTTTTTCAGATCTGGAAAAAAGCTCGGTAGTAACTTTGGATGTACGTTTGCGCCGGGTACACAATCAAATTATCTGATGGTGCTGGATGTATTCATGTTGGGTAATGTCTCAACTGCATCCGAACTGGCAGGGCAGGAACTACTGCTCGATGTACTCCAGGATAGAGAAACCAGTATCAAATTTAACCAGATTAAAGGATCTCTACCGCCTTTTAGAGAAATTGATGCCACCGTAATGGATCATTGCAGCCTGGCAGCGAAACAGCTTTTAGAGAAGGACGGCGCAGTGATCGCACCTTTTGCAAGCTTTGGGGACGGCGGGTTTCAATCACAGATTGAGAGCGTTTCGTCGGGCATATTTACGGGTAAATATTTAACTATCGAAGAGACGATTGCCGCGTTTGCTGAAGTATTAAAAGGGGAGCGCCTACGGCGAAATGGCACCATGATTACGATCAATACCGACGAGTAAATGTTCTGCCTTTACCCTGGTGTTGCATTAAATTTCGAGTCCAGACGCTTATAGAGCTGTATGAAAGGCACTGCACGGAGTTTTTACTGGGTTGAGCCTACATCCTTAGTGATATTCAGGAAAAACGAGTACAGCGCCTTAGATGCTGCTATAGAAGCAGCGCAGCGGTTCCGGGCCGGAATTTTATGCAACACAAGGGTTTAATCAGTTCTATTGAACGCCTGCAGTGGAGCCAATTTCCTTTCGCATACGAGCAATAGTTTCAGCGTAGTCGGCTGTACCGAAAATTGCAGAGCCCGCAACAAAAGTGTCGGCCCCGGCCGCTGCAATTTCTGCAATATTTTCTATCTTGACGCCACCATCAACTTCCAGGCGAATATCCCGGCCGCTTTGCTTTATGCGTTGCCTCGCCTGAGTGAGTTTAGCGAGTGTGGATGGAATAAAACTCTGCCCGCCAAACCCCGGATTCACCGACATAAGCAGGATCATATCGAGACGATCTATTACGTGATCCAGATAAGACAGGCTGGTTGAAGGATTGAACACCAGCCCGGCTTTACATCCCTTGCTTTTAATTAGTTGCAATGAACGGTCTATGTGTTCTGATGCTTCCGGGTGGAAGGTTATATAGCTCGCGCCCGCTTCGGCGAAGTCACTGATCATCTGATCGACCGGTTTGACCATCAGATGTACATCAATCGGTGCCGTCACGCCGTATTTTCGAAGGGCTGTGCACACCAATGGGCCGATCGTCAGGTTGGGGACGTAGTGGTTATCCATGACATCGAAATGAATGATGTCGGCTCCCGCTGTCAATACGTTTTCGACCTCTTCTCCCAATCGGGCAAAGTCGGCGGAAAGTATAGAGGGCGCAATCAAAGGCTCTTGCACAATTAGGTATCCAGCTGCGTTATTGGGGGCTCTTTGACGGCCGAATCGGACGTCACAGTCAGTCAAGAATACCGTATTCCGGGTCGGATATTAAAATATCGGGCCGAACCCGGGCTCATGGCGAAGGTTTTGGCTGATGTCTGTCGCAACAGGTTATCTCCGGGAGATTAGATTGCTGTCCCGGAGCAAGTTTCCTTACAGGCGTAAGGATATTGTCAAATCCGGCGGAAACAAACTATCGTCGGTAGTTGATGATTCGGATGGTCCGGCAAACTACCAGACACGCGTGAACGCGACTTTATCACCACGGAAGAATACACGAAAGGTCCCGTAATCCCACACCTCTGTGTCACCAATTCCAGCTTGCCTGGCTGCTGGCTGGCCGACAGTCTGCAATACGGTCTCGCGGTCTTCGCCACGAAGTGGAACCGGTCGTTCAGGGTAGCTGGGTGCGAGGTTCAGGCTCGCCGGGGGGGCAGCTTCGGCGACACTAATCAGACTACAAGTCATTAGAGCACCAGCTATACACGTGGCTAATTTGGTTGCGCGCATGATTGTCCTCACGTTGGCTTTTCAAAAATTACTTGCTGCAGGATCGTCAGCCAGAGGAAAATCTTTAATGCGGATTCAGGTGAAAAATCAGGGGACGTGAGAGACTTCTGGTGATCATACAGTCACTTGTGGCAACAACAGAATGTGATTTGTAAAAACAAAAAGTCTCGTTTTTTCGAAGTTGGTGTCTAGCCCGCATTATTCACGGGATTGACGAAATCTCACTTGGCCTTTGATTCCACAGAGAATTTTTTCTCTTGCAAATTCAGTAAGTATTCGACGCGAGAAGAAAATCCACTGTGAAAACCCTTGCCATGAATAAGTAAGGCCTACGCGATATCCTCGCCACCCCATGAATAATGCGGGCTAGCAAGTAACGTCGGATGTTCTCAAAAGGAGCGTTTGTATTGCTCGCCCGACGCTACCGCGCTGATCAAACAGGCGTGCATCGGACATACCGATACCATCGGGCTGCCAGTGACTTTGCGCGTCGGTGCCAAGCCACTCGCCCACCGGATCGCGATGTAACAGCAAGGTGAGGTCAGGGTTCATAAAGTTGACTTCCCACGGTTCGGCGTTCCGGCTGAAGGCATTGCCGCAATCTGCCAGCGGGCAAATACGCTGGAATGCAGAGGGAGTTTCATCGGGCAATAGCGGCACAGTACGCAACCATGAAATAGTGGGTCCGGGTTTATTTGTTTGCCCTTCTGGATACATAACGCTAACACCATCATCTTTGAACGATGGCATATTGTGCAGGGATTTTTCTATAGGGAATTTTCCGGGTACAGCATCTTCCGGTTTATAAACCGGATCGTTATGGAGGGTGGGAAATGGCGTATTGGACTGTGGTGTCATATGTAGTGCAGTTGCTGTAACACATTGCTTGCCGTCGTGATCGAGTAACGCTGCGGTGCTGATCGAAACGATTCGACCTGTACGCGTCACTTCTGTGGTGATTTGGAATCCGCTGAAAGGCACTGGCCGTATCAGGTTAACGGTCAATCGAGTCAGGCGTTGTCCGGGCAGTAACTGCTCTAGTGCACGGGCTATCATTCCGGTGGGTGGACCGGCATGGCAGTGGTTTGCGTCCCACGGACCCCGGGTGTGGCTTGTTGGTTGAAACCAGTGATTGTCCCTGGTAGTAAAAAAGCTGTCAGCCATGGTGGTGCTCTGAAATTTCCAGCGCTATATCATATTTGATGAGTCAGGTTTCAGTCGTTGAGCCTTGCCCGTACTTCATCTATTTCCGCTGATAGTCTGGGATTGGCTGGTGGCCATTGCAAATTCATTTTTTCCATCTCCTGCAAAACGATACGGGTTACAAGCAAGCGCATATTAAGTTTGTCATCGGCGGGAATTACGGCCCAGGGTGCAGTGGCTGTGGCAGTTTTATTTATGCAATCGGTAAATGCCTGCATGTAGCTGTCCCAGTGTTCTCTTTCGTCAACATCGGAAAAAGAAAATTTCCAGTGCTTCTGTGGTTCATCGAGACGGGCAAGTAGTCGCTTGCGTTGCTCCTCTTTAGAGACATTGAGGAAAAATTTTATTACCTTGATTCCGTTGCTAACTGCATATTCCTCGAAGTTTCTAATTTGTTCGAAACGGCTTTCGAAAACGGCATCCGTATCGAGGGTTAATTCCTGTGGAATTTGCTGATACTCAGTCAGAATTTCCGGGTGTACCCGCACGACCAGAACTTCTTCATAGTAACTGCGATTGAATACGCCGATCCGGCCGCGCTCCGGCATTCTTTGTATTACCCGCCACAAATATCCGTGGTCCAGTTCTTCAGCACTGGGCTTTTTAAATGAATAAACCTGCACCCCGGCGGGATTAACGCCAGTAAGAACACGTCTGATTGTTCCGTCTTTACCGGCGGCATCCATAGCCTGGAACACCAGCAGAATGCCGTGTCGATTGTCGGCGTTCATAGTGGCCTGGAGTTCGTCTATTCGTTTGACCATCGACGCCAATTTTGAACGGTAGTCTTTCTTAGATGTATAGACGCTGTCGGTGCGGGTTCCGATGCTGGAAAGCGAGAATGGCCGGGATCCATTATAGATTAGTCCATCGGTTTCGAACTTCGCAATATCAGCAATTTTTGACTTGTTTTTTTTCTTCGCCACGAACGCTCCAGAGAAATTTGCGGTGTGAGTGGCCAGTGTACTTTATTCGAAATCTATGCGACACAGGTGCTTACTCGGCCTGGCCTGGACTCCGCGTATTAAGGTGACAGGTAGTGCGGATTTGCAGCCAGGGATGTCTCTATAGGGAAATTGCCGATAGAATACAGGCTATGTGTCATTGGGGGACAGGACGATGTTTGCACACATTACCGTTGGTTGTAGTGACGTGGCGCGGGCAATCGCTTTCTACGATGCCTTGCTGAATCCATTGGGCATCTTCCGGCGTGATGCTGATCGGCCGGAAGAACAGATCAGTGCGACCCATATTTGCTGGATTCCTCCGGACTCAAACACGCCGCTGTTTTTTGTGGTGGTACCGTTTGATGATAAAGCCCCGAGTGCCGGTAACGGGAGCATGGTTGCTTTCAACGCGCAGTCGTCTGATGAGGTTGATCGCAGCTATCAACAGGGCATTGCGTCTG
This sequence comes from Chromatiales bacterium (ex Bugula neritina AB1), assembly GCA_001730015.1. Lineage (GTDB taxonomy): Bacteria > Pseudomonadota > Gammaproteobacteria > Granulosicoccales > Granulosicoccaceae. Next base: position 31,599 of record MDLA01000109.1, read on the forward strand.
GTGGAAGTGACGAGGGCCCGCCGGGACTTCGACTACACTATAGCGCCGGTTATTACGGTGCGTATTTAAGAGATCCCGACGGCAATAAGGTCCACGTGGTTTTTCGCGGGGATCATTAGCCGGTCTGTGGTTTGAGGCCTGCTGTTTGTAATATTTACGTGAAAACCAAAGCCGATACTGAATTTTCGACGTCAGGTAGTTGCGGCAGGTTGTACGTTCAGTGCCACAAGGAATCTTGAAACCATGTTATAGGCGGCGATAGTGGCAATCAGCTCTACAAGATGCTCATTGCTGAACTGCAGACGACATTGCTGAAAAGTTTTCTCGTTAACGTAAACATGCTGCGTCATTTCAATTGAAAGCGCTATGGTAGCTTTCTCTTCGCTGTCAAACATCGGGTCTGTTGCGGCTTTATCGGGCTGGCGCAGGACCTCGGTTTTTTCGGTAGTACCGCCAGCGGCGATATAAATCGGTGCATGATGTGAAAACTCGTATTCGGCCCGGTTAACCACCGCTACCGTGCACATTGCCAGCTCTCTAAGTTTATGGCTTACCGAAAATTCAGTACGCACATTACCGAGTAAGTGATTCCAGCCAGTTGCCAGAGGTGTGCTGTATAGAAGCAGCCGATCCAGTTTCAGCAGCTCTCCTCCGCGACGCTGACGGATAGCTTCGACAACATCAGCGGGTTTGGAGAGATCTATCGGGAGGTAGGGAATTCTCGGCTCGGTTCCGCTCGAGGGTACTGCTGTCTGGCTTCGCGCTTTTCCTTCAGGAATCGAATCAGCGTTCTGCAGTGCGGCGGTGGGCCAGTGTTCCCGATTGTAACTGGCCAGTGCCATGTCAGTGGCCTCATAACCCCAGTATTGATCTTCTCCGGCTTCAATCGTCGGTACACCGAAAATACCACGGGAAATTGCCGATTCTCCGTTGCTGCGAAGGGTGCTTTTCACCTCGGGTACTTCCAGTGCGTCAGCCGTCAGATTGTATTCGGCTAACAACTGGCTGAAGGCCTGTTGATCCTGGGGCAGATGTCCTTCGGACCATACGAATCGAAACAGCCTTTGCACAACAGAAAGCTCATTGCCGAGCGCGATGCTCAAACGCAGTAACGGCAACGGGTTAAATGGATGATGGGAAGGTAACGTCAGAGGAATAGAATCACGGTGAGCCAGCCAGGTTACATTTTTGAATGTCCAGTGACGTTTCGGGGCTATTTCGGCCGGCCCCTTGTTCTCCCAGTGATTGAGTAATCCGGCGAATAGAACGGGTACGCATTCAATCTGATCAAATTCGCTAAACTGCTCGAGCGCTGTGCTTTGTAGATACGCGTACGGGGAAATGAAATCAAAATACCAGCGCATGTAAGCCTGCCTGACGTGTCATCGGAATTGCCGGTGCCATTAAGTTTGTGAAATAGGTTGAAAATAGTAACAGGAACGTGCAGCTTTTGCCTTTATATACGCTGTTCCGGATTACCGGACCCTGTGAGCTTGCGGCAGTTTTCCAGCTGGCACAGTGCAAACAATGCTCTTAGCGGTTGACCGCTGCAGGCATGATACCTGACACTCACCGTCAAATAACCCTGCCGGCATTGTGGAGACAATATCTTGAGCAATATAACCGTACTCAAGGCCAGAAAAATAATCACCATGAATTCGTATCAGCCAATCGCCACCCATGTTGCGATTCGCGATGGCCGCGTTCTTGGCACCGGTGATCTCGAAAGTGTTGCCTCGTTCGGTGAGTATCAGCTTGATACGCGTTTTGAAGACAAAGTCCTGATGCCCGGTTTTGTTGAAGGGCATTGTCACGCGATGGAAGGCGGAGTCTGGAAACACATATACGTGGGATATCAGGACAGATACGACCCGGATGGCAAGCTCTGGAAAGGAGCGGATAGCTTGCAAGCGGTTATTGACTTGCTTGTCGAAATGGAAGGGCAAATGGAAGATCCGGATCAACCGCTTTTTGCCTGGGGTTTCGACCCGATTTATTTTGGAGAAGATCGGATGTCCACCCGGCATGTAGATCAGATCTCGACAACTCGCATGATCCTCATTCTTCACTCTAACGGGCATTTGCTGAACGTAAATTCAAAGGTATTGGCAGCTGCGGGAATTGATGCGGATTGCAGCGTTCACGGTGTACTGAAAGACACAAATGGCCAGCCCACCGGTGAATTGATGGAAATGGCTGCACACTACATGGCATACAAGGTTGCCGGGAGTCCGTTTCTCAAAGGGATCGACGTTGAATCCCTACTCGGGTTTGGTAAATCAGCGGTCAATTGCGGAGTAACAATGGCGACAGATCTTTTCGCCACGTTCAGCGATACCAACATGGCGGCCTACATTGAAGCGACTGCAAAAGACAATTACCCGCTGCGTATTCTACCGGCGATGAATACTCTCGATATGCCACCGGCAGACGGAATTGCCGCAGTGATAGCCGCAAAGAAACACAATACGGAAAAATTGCATTTCGGGCTGTGTAAGGTGATGACGGACGGTTCTATCCAGGGATTTACCGGCCGCATGAAATGGCCCGGTTATCTTAACGGTGCACCCAACGGCGTGTGGAACATGGCACCGGAGCAGCTGAGTGATCTGGTCGGCGAGTATCACCGGGCCGGTATGCACTTGCACATTCATACTAACGGCGATGAAGCTTCTGAGCTGATGATAGATGCCCTTGAGAAAGCGCTGAAGGAGGCACCTGATGCGGATCATCGCCATACACTGCAGCACTGCCAGATGGCCGATGAGTCACAGTTCAGGCGGATGGCGAAACTGGGGATCTGCGCCAACCTGTTTTCGAATCATATTTATTACTGGGGCGATCAGCATCGAGCCATTACCCTCGGTCCGGATCGCGCCAGCCGCATGGATGCCTGTAACACAGCACAGCGACAAGGTGTGCACTACGCCATCCACTCAGATGCCCCGGTCACTCCGCTAGCGCCTTTGTTTACAGCGTGGTGTGCGGTGAATCGATTAACTGAATCCGGAGTGGTACTCGGTGAAAACGAACGCATCCCGGTCGAGAGAGCGTTGTACGCCATTACATTGGGCGCAGCCTACACGATAAAGATGGACCACCTGGCCGGGAGTATTGAACCCGGCAAATACGCTGATTTCGCCGTGCTGGAAGATGACCCCCACTCTGTTGAGCCAGGAAAACTGAAAGACATCGGCGTGTGGGGAACGGTGGTTGGCGGCGTGGCAACTCAGGCAGCCGCTCGCGATGCCCGTGCATAAGTGATTAACACCGCGATAGCCGCCAAACCCTTTACCGTTATCGGCGGGTTTCTGGGGGCGGGTAAAACAACTTTGCTGAATCATTTACTGGCGTCATCGGACACGGGGGTACGCTATGCCGTGCTGGTGAATGATTTCGGTGCCATCAATATTGATGAGCAGCTGATTGAACAGCACGACGGCAAAACACTCGCGTTATCCAACGGCTGCATCTGCTGCTCAATGGTTGGCGGGTTCATCAATACCATGCTTGATCTGATGCAGCAGACCGATGCGTTTGATCACATTATTGTCGAAGCCAGCGGGGTGGCAGAACCCGAAAAGATTATGGACTTTGCGCGTATTGATCCGGCGCTCTATCCGGAAGGCATTGTGGTTATGGTGGATGCCGGTGCAATTGAATCGCAGCTGGCGGACGCACAGATTGAAAATGTAGTGAAAGCGCAGCTGAGTTCTGCGTCAATATTGTTGCTGAATAAAGTTGATCAAACGGATCCGGAGCCCTTGCAGCGTGTAAAACGTTTGCTGGAAATGCACAACCCGGAAGCGATGGTGCTGGAATGTCACAATGCGCTTGTATCTGCGGCATTGTTGTTCGGTCATAAGTTACCGGTTACTGATAAAGCAGGTATTGGAAGAGATAAAGGCGGCGGAATAGCGAGTAGTGAAGTGACTGAGCTGCCGTTTGAAAGCCATAGTATTGAGACACAACAGGCTGCTGAAAGGGAGAGGTTTGAACTGCTCCGTGCAAAATTGCCGGCAGATATTGTCCGGGCAAAAGGGCTGTTGCGCTTTAGTGACGACCCGGAATCTGCCTGGTTGTGGCAACGTACGGGAGGCAGTGATTCACTTACTCGCTGGCGTGAAAGCACTAATCGCGGATGCCAGCTGGTTTTTATTGCGCGCGGCGATATAACAGCAGCGATTGCCTTAGTAAATGAGTTACTTCCCGGTACTGGTTGATTACAACCAGCGGGTATCGAGTCTGTTAGTGGCTGATGTGATCCTTTGCCGTGTAGCCGGTGTCGTCGAAATCAAACATCTCATCGACTAATGGGTGTCGAATCGGCTCTTCTGAGTCATCCGGCAACAGATTTTGTTCGGATACGTAGGCTACATATTCTGTTTCGTCGTTTTCGGCATACAGGTGATAGAACGGCTGATCCTTATGTGGCCGCGATTTTTCGGGAATCGATTCGTACCATTCATCGGTATTGGAAAATTCCGGGTCCACATCGAATATGACCCCCCTGAAGGGATAAATCCGGTGTTTAACTATCTGGCCGATGCCAAATTTTGCATTGCGTATCATAAGCGGTGTCAGGGCTGGTAAAGTAAGTCCATGTTAACAAACTGAGACGATGAAGTGGCTAGGAGAATTTTACTCGACTGTGATCCCGGACACGATGATGCGGTTGCGATTTTGCTCGCGCTGGCGTCGCCGGCAGAACTGGAGCTGATCGGCATCTCGGTGGTGGGGGGTAATGTCAAACTGGATGCCACGGTGCTGAATACCCGGAAACTGCTGAGTCTCGCCGCTCGTGACGATATAGACGTCTACGCCGGGTGTCCGCGTCCGATGCTGCGAGAAATTGTTACCGCTGAGCACGTGCATGGTGATACCGGGCTCGACAGTGGCAGTGGTCGCGAATTGCCGGATCCGCTAAGACCCGTTGCTGATAAGCACGCCGTAAACTTCATTATCGATTCAGTCCGTAACGCCGCTGCGGGTGAAATCACCCTGGTGGCAACCGGTCCGCTAACCAACATTGCCGTGGCATTTGCAATGGCGCCGGATATTATTGAACGGTTGCAGGAACTGGTAATAATGGGCGGGGCCGGCTTTGAACCCGGTAACGTTACGCCTGCTGCCGAATTTAATATTTATGTCGATCCACATGCCGCCAGGGCAGTTTTTGAAAGTTCGGTAAAACTGACGATGTTCGGATTGGACATCACCCATCAGATGCTGATAACTCCCCCCCGTCTCAAGGCTATTGAAGAGCACGGCGGCCGCGTTGGTGCTGTAGTGGCAGATTTACTCGACTTCTTTAATCGATACGATATCGGCAAATACGGATGGGATGGTGCTCCTTTGCACGACCCCTGCACCATCGCATGGCTCATCGATCCGACCCTGTTCGAAGGCAGACTGATGCACGTCGTGGTCGATACCAGCGAAGGACCGTCTCTGGGCCGGACAGTTACAGACTGGTTTGGCGCGGGCGAGGAAGAACCGAATGTGATGGTGATGACTTCAGGTGATGCTGATCGATTTTTTGCTTTGATCACGGATCGGCTTAGTCAACTGGACTAATTGAATTTTTGTACACAGTCAGGTGTTGCAGTGCCGCTTTGACTGCCTGGAAAAGCTCGGCGGAATGTCAGGTGCCAGGGCAAGCGCCGGGACAGATTACCTACAAGCGATACGCTTTAATAGAACTGTTCCCGGCTTGCCACTGTGATCAACCGAATTGGTCAGTAACAGCAGCAGAGCCGGTCTGCTGTGTATGGATTATTGTGCGCCTGAGAGAAGGTTTCAGCGGTGAAGTAATTTATCCAGCCAGATCTGCCCGTTCGGCAGGATATCCTGAATTACCGGCAGGGAAAGAATCCAGTAAACGAGCATGCCAAGTAAAGAGACAATGCTGGCGGCGACAATAGTTGCCAATAGAATTTTGAAGATCAACCAGACCAGCTGGAAGAACGGAATATCCATATCGATGATATTGACGAAGCCAACGACATCTTCGCCTTCGTCGTAGTGGGAGTCGTAATTGAGTGGCGGACGATCTTCATATTCGTAACGGCGCGGGTCCTGATGAGTCTCTCGTCGGTAATCAATATGATCGTGCTCGTCTCTCATTAACTTCTCCAGATATTTCGGATTTCGGAAATAGATGCAGGGTGATTGTCTCGCAAAAGCGCGGCTGTCCACAAGTCTCAAAATTTATGCTGAAGCCCAATTGCCATCTGAACATTTGTGCGAGCTGAACCAGCGGGATATTAAAATTTGGCTACGTCGTTTTCCGATGGCAAATTAACCGATCAGATATAATGGAGCACGCTGTATGTACAGGCCGGAGTGAGAATTTCCGGGAAGTTTCGACTACACGGATCTAGAGGATCTTATGGACAGCTTACATTCGACCGACCCGGCTCCACAACCCGCGTCTGAGCCAAGGCAGGTGCCGTATCCGTTCGGAGAATGGATAGTCCGGCACGCAAGAGCCGTGTTTGCTGTCTCTTTGATCCTGACACTCGTGGCGATGGCCGGGATGTCGAAACTGCAAAATAATCCGGACAACAGGGTCTTTTTCGGCAAGGATAATCCGCAGCTGCAGGCGCTGGAGTTGCTGGAGGAAACCTATACGCGAACAGACAATGTATTCATTGCGCTCGCGCCTTCATCCGGTGAAGTGTTTAATTCAGACACGCTGAATGTAATTATGGAACTGACCGAAGCGGCGTGGCAGATACCGTTTTCAAGCCGTGTCGATTCTCTGTCTAATTTCCAGCACACACGGGCCGAAGGCAACGATGATCTTGTTGTGAATGATCTCATCGATCAGGAGCGCGATCTCTCAGCTGCATACATTGAACAGATAAAACAGATCGCGCTTGGCAAGCCCTTTCTGGTTAATCGACTAATTTCCGAAGATACCTCGGTGGCCGGTTTGAACGTGACTATCCTCAAGCCGGAAGATAACAGCACAGCCGTTTATGAAGTGGCTGCCTACGCCGGAAGACTGGTGGAGGATTTTTCAAACAGATATCCGCAAATAGAATTTTATATAACTGGTGGGACACTTTATGATGTAGCGTTTTCCGATCTGCCTGCCGGTGAAAACAAAGTACTGGTGCCGGCGATGTTCGGGTTGATTTTAATAACGGTTGGACTGGCTCTTCGCACAGTCTGGGCAACCGTGACCGTACTGATGCTGATAGCAGCTTCAGTGGGAGTTGCAATGGGAATGACCGGATGGGCAGGGGCCGTGCTGAATGCCGGTACCGCCGGTGCACCGGTGATTATCCCTACGCTATGCGTTGCACACTGTGTGCACCTTATGGTGACAATCCGCCAACGCATGGCAAAAGGCTATGAGCAGCGCGATGCCATTATAGAATCGCTGCGTGTCAACACTATCCCGATACTAATCACAAGTATAACAACAGCAATCGGTTTTTTAAGTCTCAACTTCTCTGATGCACCACCATTCCGGTTACTTGGAAATATTGTCGCCTTCGGCGTATTGGTCGGGTGTGTTTTGTCACTGACACTGCTGCCTGCGGTGCTGACGTTTACCCGTCTGAAAAAGCTGAATCGCAAACCGGTGCTGGCGGCTCTGATGGCGAGCCTGGGTAACACGGTGGTGCGCTTTCATCGGTCCTTATTGTGGATTATGGGAGCGCTGATTGTGCTTTTGACCTTGGGTACAACAAAAATCACGCTGGACGATAATTTTCTTGAGTATTTCAGTGATAAATTTGAAATTACCCGCCACACCAATTTTGTTGAAGACCGATTGACTGGTTTGAATGCAATTGAATATTCCTTACCAGCCACGGACGCGGGCGGAGTCAGTGACCCTCACTATCTGGCCGATGTTGATCAATTTGTTGAGTGGCTTGGAGCACAGAAGTCTGTGACTAACGTAGGGGCAATTTCACACGTTATGAAAGAGCTGAACCAGAGTATGCACGGCGATGATCCGGCTTATTATCGCTTGCCTGAATCAAGAGAGCTGGCTGCGCAGTATTTGCTGATGTATGAAATGTCGTTGCCGTATGGCCTTGATCTCAACAACACCATTGATGTATCAAAATCTCAGAGTCGAGTGATTGCCCTCATTCGAGACGCATCATCGGCAGAGATGCGTGAGTTAAATGCGCGTGCAGAGCAATGGCTGCAAAAACATACGCCCGATCGTTTTGTTCAGGGCAGCGGTCTGTCAATGATTTTTGCCTATGTCTCGGAGCGCAATATCAACTCAATGCTGTTCGGATCACTGATCGCACTGGTAGCGATTTCCTTCATGCTGATACTGGCTTTGCGCAGTGTGAAAATAGGCTTAGTCAGCCTGCTGCCTAATCTCGTGCCAGCCGCTATGGCGCTAGGTATCTGGGGCTATGTAGCCGGTGAAGTCGGGCTCTCGGTTGCTATTGTAGTTGCGATCACGCTGGGTATCGTGGTGGACGATACGGTACACTTTTTGAGCAAGTATTTACGAGCGAGAAGGGAGCAGGGAATGCGACCTGAGGAAGCGATAAAAAATACATTCGAAACCGTTGGCGTCGCCCTGGTTATTACTTCAATCGCGCTGATGGCAGGTTTTGCCGTGCTTTATTTTTCGGGGTTTAAAGTGAATTCCGAGATGGGGCTGCTGAGCGCAGTAACTATTGTGATTGCATTGATCGCAGATTTTTTCTTTCTGCCGGCCGTGTTGTTAAAAGTAGACCGAGGAAATGATGATTCTTCGGCTGGTTTCTAGAGCAGACGCCGTGTACGAGCCTGCTTTTCCATCGGATTGCGAGCTGCTTAAAGTTAGTTTCCGGGTTTGCTTAAGAACAGCTGTACAATTGCAAAAATCACTTACGTCACTCGGGAACTGCCAAACGTGAGCCAGTTTGCTTTTAATACACTCGACTTGCCTGATGAATTACTCGGCAATCTTGAATCGCTTGGTTATACCGCGATGACACCGGTGCAGGCACTAAGTCTGCCAGCGATTATTGCCGGTTCCGATGTTATTGCCGAAGGAAAAACCGGCTCTGGAAAAACAGCTGCGTTTGGTTTGGGAATCCTTTGCCGACTTGAGCCGAAGCGATTTTGCACGCAGGCACTGGTGTTGTGTCCGACGCGCGAGCTGGCGGATCAGGTCGCCGATGAGATTAGGCGACTGGCGCGAGCCATACCGAATATCAAGGTAGCAACGCTGTGTGGTGGCACACCGCTGGGACCGCAGGTAGGGTCTCTGGAGCGTGGCGTGCACATCGTTGTAGGCACTCCCGGGCGGGTGGAAGATCATCTGCAGCGCAACACATTAGAATTGAAGGGTGTACGTACTTTTGTTCTGGATGAGGCGGACCGAATGCTGGAAATGGGCTTTCAGGAATCGGTGGACAACATTATCGAGCGGGTGCCGGCCGACAGACAGACACTGCTTCTCAGTGCCACTTATCCGGATGAAATACAGAGCATTGCGCGGCGAATAATGGACATACCGGTGATGGTGAAGCTGGATGAAGCGCATGATGACTGCAGTATTCATCAGCGTTTTTTCAAGGTTGATGATCACGCCGCACGCCAGTCTGCTCTTCGTTTGCTCTTGCTGCAGCATCAGCCTGAATCGACACTGATTTTCTGTAACACCCGGGTCGATGTCAGAGACGTAGTGCAATTTTTAAAGGACCACGGGTTTTCGGCGCTTGCTCTTCATGGCGAGCTGGATCAGCGCGATCGCGATCAAACGCTGATTCGCTTTTCGAATAAAAGTGCCTGTGTTCTGGTCGCAACAGATGTAGCCGCCCGCGGGCTCGATATCGATTCACTAGACGTGGTAGTCAACTACCAACTGGCACGTGATGCCGAGACCCATGTACACCGTGTAGGTCGTACCGGGCGCGCCGGCGAAAGTGGTGAGGCCTGGTCTTTTCACGATGCGAAAGACGACTACCGAATGGCCGTACTGAAGGATACTCTGGGTAGAAATTTAGTGGATGAATCGTTACCGGCAGATCGGGTGTTAAGAGCGCTTCCGCTGCAGCCTGTCATGGTGACGCTACAGATTGACGGGGGTAAAAAACAGAAGCTGCGGCCTGGCGATATTGTCGGGGCACTAACAGGTAGTGGTGGTATTAACGGTGCGCAGATTGGCAGGATCAAGGTGTTTGCCACAAAAGCGTACGTGGCCGTTGGTCGAAAATCTTTGAAAATGGCGATGAAAAAGCTGACACAGGGAAAAATGAAGGGACGATCATTCCGCGTGCGGGTAATATAGCACTGCAGTACATATCCGATAAGCGGTCGGTAGTTTCTGACCCGCTACTGAAGAGAGAATCCGTGTCTTTGAACTACGCCAGACCGCAAAAGCTTGAATACGCGCTTGATCTGTTGCGTGACAGCGATTGGACAATTCTAGCGGGCGGCACTGATTTTTACCCGGCACTGGCCGGGCAAGCCCCTTCTTTTCCGGTCCTCGATATCACGGCGATCCCCGATCTGAGATCAGTAAGCGAAACCAGTGACGAAGTCCGCATTGGTGCATTGGCTACCTGGACAGATGTTATTACGTCACCTCTGCCGCCGGCGTTTAAAGCACTGCAACAGGCCGGAGTGGAAGTCGGGTCGGTACAAATACAAAATCGTGCAACGGTTGCGGGTAATGTGTGTAATGCGTCCCCGGCGGCTGATGGTGTACCCCCGTTGCTGTGTCTTGACGCACAGGTTGAATTGCTGTCCCATCGAGGTGCACGTCGGGTGCCGTTAGAGAAATATATTCAGGGAAACAGACGTACGCAATGCGCGGGTGATGAACTGGTGAGCGCTATTGTCGTACCGCGACCTTCGATCACTGGAACCAGCGCCTTCCGGAAACTTGGTGCACGCCGTTATCTGGTTATTTCTATCGCGATGGTAGCGATTCGTATCGAGGTTGCTAGCGGCCGTGTGGAATCACTGTCTATTGCGGTGGGCTCCTGCTCCGAAGTGGCGATGCGATTGCCGGCTGCTGAAAAGGCTATTGTCGGTGAGCTCGCCTCTAAGGGTGTTGAAGCAAAAATAGAGCAACAGCATTTGTCGGCACTGCTACCGATCGATGATATACGCTCCCCTGCCAGCTACCGCAGGCACGCTGCTTTGCAGTTGATTCGCCATACTATTGCGAGTTGTATAGAAGATGCCGAGGCCCCTGGGGTGCTGCATGAATAACCTAATGGAAGAGACAGATATAAATGTAAGCTATACGCTCAACGGCCGGGCTGTAAGCGGTATAGAAAAACCACTGCGGCGATTATCAGATGTACTGCGAAATAAGGGTCTGACCGGTACCAAGGTTGGTTGCGATGCCGGTGATTGTGGCGCCTGCACGGTGCTGTTGGATGGCGTGCCGGTTTGTAGTTGCCTGGTGGCTGTTGGCCAGATTGAAGGTTGCTCGGTAGAGACAGTAGAAAGTCTGGAACAGGCTGTGAATGGTTGTATAATTCCAGCAGCGTTGCAGCAATCCTTCTTAAAACATGGTGCGGCACAGTGCGGCATATGCACACCGGGTATGCTGATAGCTGCAACGCACTTGCTGCGCACCAATTCAGCCCCCTCTACACAGGAGGTCAACGATGCGCTGGGCGGAGTACTGTGCCGTTGCACGGGCTACAGTAAAATTGTCGATGCAGTTGTCGACGCTCCGAATCTGCTCGATAGCAAAGAAGAATCGACGCAACCGCCCGCAGGGGCAGCCATAGGTGCTAGATTGCAGCGCCTGGATGGCGCACCAAAGGTAAACGGTCAGGATCTATTCGGCGCTGATGTCATCCCGCCAGAGGCATTGAGGTTGCGTATTATCAGAAGTCCGCACCATAGTGCAGATTTTACTTTCGGTGACACCGAAGCCTGGCTGAAGAAAAAGCAGCTGGATTTGCTGTTAACAGCAGCAGATATACCGGGTATAAATAGATTCGGTGTCATTCCGCCGTTTGCAGATCAACCGGTTTTTGCAGAACAACGAGTGCGTTTTCGCGGTGAAGCAATTGCCGCTGTTGTCGGTAGTTCTGACGTGATTGAGAGTCTTGAAACCGGATCGTTTCCAGTTGAATGGATTGTGCACGAACCATCGCTAACACCGGAGGAGGCCCTGCACGCGAGTGCTATGCGATTGCATCCAGAGCGTTTGGGGAATGTGCTGGTACGTGGGCTGGTACAGCGCGGCGATGCTGAAGGTGCATTGAATAACTCAAAATATACAGAGCAAGGGAGCTTTAGCACACCCTTTATTGAACACGCCTATATTGAACCGGAGGCCGGTTTTGCACAGCGTGCCGGAAACTCTATAGAAATATATACCTGTACCCAGACCGCCGGTATGACCCGTGAGGAACTTGCAGCTATTATGGGCCTGGCTGAAGATCAGGTGCGTGTTCGGCCGACCTCTGTGGGTGGCGGCTTTGGTTCCAAACTGGATCTGTCGTTGCAGCCGTATTTGTGTCTGGCAGCATGGAAACTTGATCGACCGGTAGGCGGTATCTATAGCCGTCGTGAGTCTATGCAATCAACCACAAAACGGCACCCCTCGCAGATTGAAGTGCGGGTAGGCTGTGACGCAAACGGTAAGCTGACTGCTGTCGAGTTTGCTGGCACATTTAATACTGGAGCTTATGCCAGTTGGGGGCCGACAGTGGCAAATCGTGTACCGATTCATGCCTCTGGGCCATTTTACGTGCCCAACTACAGTGCCAGATCTACTGCTGTGCATACCAACACCGCGCCTGCCGGTGCATTCCGTGGATTCGGTGTGCCGCAGGCGTCGGTTGCGCTGGAGTCGGTGCTTGATCGACTCGCTGATAAAATGGGCCTGGATCGTCTGGAATTCAGGCTTAACAATGCACTGGATAATAATCAGCCAACCGGCACCGGGCAGGTGTTTTCCAGTGGTGTCGGTATCAGATCCTGCCTGCAAGCCCTGCAGCCGGCCTGGGATACTGCTCGCCAGCAGTGTGAAGAGTTCAATAATAACAATAGCCGCTATCGCAAAGGCTATGGGATCGCGACGTGCTGGTACGGTTGCGGAAATACGTCACTTGCAAATCCGTCAACCATGAAATTAGCGATAAGTCGATGTGGAAAAATTGTCTTGCATCAAGGGGCTATTGATTTAGGTCAGGGAGCCAGTACAGTGGTTGCGCAAATTGCGGCAGACACACTTGGAGTCGCCGTTGGAGAAATACATTTATTAGGTGCTGATACGGCAATCACCCCCGATGCCGGTAAAACATCAGCCTCCAGGCAAACCTTTGTAAGTGGCAAGGCGGCTTATCTGGCAGCTCGATTGTTACGACAACTTGTTTTGCGTGAAGTGAATGCCTCTGACGCAGCGTTGCTCGCCGTTAAGGATGGTGTTCTGAGCATAGAAGATAACAATCAGCGTCATGTTCTTAAGCTGGCCGAGCGTGAGCCGGATGAAGAAGGCTATGTCTTTTGCGCTATAGAAACCTATGATCCGCCCACTTCGGAGCTTGATGAAAACGGCCAGGGTAATCCCTATGCCCAATACGGCTACGGCGCGCAGCTGGTTGAGCTGACTGTCGATATTGAACTGGGCTCAGTCACGCTGGATCGACTGACCAGCGCCCACGATGTCGGCAGGGCGATTAACCCGCTGCTGGTTGAGGGTCAGATCGAAGGGGGGGCAACTCAGGGGATCGGTATGGCCCTGATGGAAGAGTTTGTACCGGGTGTTTCGGAAAACCTTCACGACTACCTGATTCCAACTATCGGCGATGTGCCGGAGTTTGTGCATCACATTGTCGAGGTGCCGGATGCGGAAGGCCCTTACGGTGCCAAAGGACTGGGAGAGCACGTTTTAATTCCCACGGCACCGGCGATACTAAACGCGATACGTGACGCCACTGGTGCAGAAATCAATCACCTGCCGGCAACCCCGGATAAAATACTGGCTGCGATCCAGTTGGTCCGGGGACAACAGCTATAAACAGCTATAACTGAACCGGAATTTTGCGGGAGGGGCGATTTGGAAACTGATAATAACAATAGTGGCATCGATAAAAATGCCGGAAAAATTCGTTGTGATGCCTGTCCGGTCATGTGCTATATCGCCGATGGGAGATCCGGTGCGTGTGATCGCTATGCCAACGCTGCAGGTGCGTTGGTTCGGATCGATCCACACAAAATAGTTACCCGTACTGTTACTGAAGGAGGGCCGGTTGTACCATTCGTCACCGCGGTAGCGGATGATAGTGATGCTGGTAACGCGGCTAGTCAATGGGACGGCAACCCTATCGCAGGTCGGCAGGTATTTGTTACTGCCGTGGGCGCAGGAACAACTTACCCCGACTACAAACCCGCGCCGTTTATCGTCTCGCAGGAGGTTGACGGTGTTGACATGGTAACGGTAGTCACTGAAGGTATATACAGTTACTGCGGGGTAAAGGTAAAGATTGATACCGACAGACACCTCGGTGCGGAGCAGAGTACGGTACGCGTTGACGGTGAGGCTGTCGGACACGTAACCACTGGAGAGTATGGCTCGCAGATGTTATCGCTTGGCGGAGTGCATCATCTGACTGGCGGATCAAAAAAAGAAGGCCGGGTAACCTGCGATACCATGCTCAGACTATGCAACAGGGAAGCGGTTGAGCTGACCATCGATGGAGGCTTAGCCGTGGTTGTGCAGGCGGGTTGTGCGCCAATTGTAAATGGTGTGCACGAAGAGAAAATGCGAGTTGGCTGCGGCTCGGCTACCATAGGTATGTTTGCTTCCCAATGGAAAGGGCAGGTTGATGAAGTCGTAGTGGTCGATGACCACATAACCGGCGTTGTATCGGAACATCAGGCGGGTAAGGTAATCGACTGGCAGCCGACCGGAATCAAAGTACTTGGTCGCAAGTCTACACCGGGGCGGTATTTTCAGGTTGCAGAGCCCGGCACAGGGTGGGGCGGGACTGACATTGCAGACCCTCTGACTATTCTCGGCAAATTCAACGCAAAAAGTGCCCGTGCCGGCATGACACTGCTGATGGTTTCGACAACCGGTGAGCAATTCGCTTATTTCGAACTCGATGAGCAATTGCAGCCGATAGCAGTCCCGCTGCCCGATAAGCTGCGGCAATCAGTCGAGCGAATTGCCGAAAATTGCGAACCGGCACTATGCACCGTGTTGTTTATGGGCGGCGCCGGCGGATCACTTCGAGCCGGTGTCACTGAGAATCCGGTGCAATTGACTCGCTCAGTTAAAAACACACTGACCCACGTTACTGCCGGTGGCGCACCGGTTTATGTGTGGCCTGGTGGCGGTATCACAATAATGGTGGATGTACTGCGAATGCCGGTGAACTCATTTGGTTATGTGCCGACGCCGGCACTGGTCGCGCCGGTCGAATTTACCATGCGGCATTCAGACTACATTGCTCTGGGAGGGCATGCCGATTACGTGGTGTCGATAGAAGACGCGCTGGCTGGCAGGCTGGGCTCGCAGAATGATCACGTGCTTGCCGGCAGCGAAAAACTGGAGAATTCGGTAGACAATATCTGGCCGACTGACCCGCACAATTTTTCCTGGCCCTGACTCTGGATCCGGCTTTGATAACCAGTCGATTATGAATGCCGTCGCTGCATTGATTAATGATGGCAAACGACTGCATTTGCAGCACGGGCCAATTGATCTGATAATTGAAGTGACCGCCACAGAGCAGCAGGTTCAAAAAGCCTACACACGGGCAATAGATTGCTTCAGTGGATTGCTGGAAAAACTGGTTGAAGAATTGGCACTATTGCGCCGCCCGTCAGGCGAGACCGCACTCGCTGAGCTCAATGGTTCGGTTGCCCGCCGCATGTGGACTGCAGCCTCCAGGTTTCCCGGCCATTTCACAACACCGATGATTGCAGTTGCCGGTGCGGTAGCGGATGAAGTACTGCAGAGTATTACATCCGGACTGACGCTCGGGCGGGTACTGGTTAATAACGGGGGCGATATCGCCCTTTACCTGGGCCCTGGACAACACACGGATATCGGTGTGGTTGCTAACCCCGGTTCCGGTATGCTGGCCGCTAAAGTCCGGCTAGGCGAACATGACGGTATCGGCGGAGTTGCAACAAGCGGCTGGCAGGGACGCAGTCTCAGTATGGGCATAGCAGATTCAGTGACGGTAGTCGCCGCAGATGCAGCAATTGCTGATGCCGCAGCCACACTGATTGCCAACGCGGTAGCACTGGAAAATTGTGCCGTGGTTGAACAGCAAAGAGCCTGCGATATAGATCCCGACAGTGATCTGGGAGCCCGCCTTGTCACAACCCGTGTCGGGCAGCTGACTGATGCTGAAATCTTTCGGGCGCTGGCTAATGGTCTTGACCAGGCGCAGCGCATGAAACAACACGGCAATATAGTAGATGCACATTTGTGTCTGCGCCATTATTATGAAACGACAGATCGACGTGAGCATTCGTCGAAGTCGATTGTTCAAGCTTAACCAGTTTACTCGGGGGAATTCTGTGCCTGAAGTGGTGATAAGAAAGATAGTGGTGTCAGTCGAGGAGACTTGGCATGAGGGCGGGCCGGTCGCCAGGGTACCGTTACGTAAAGCGGCTTGTCTTGCGATTATAGACAACCCCTTCGCCGGCCGGTACGAAGAAGATATTGCCGGGTTTATGGATGATCTCAAGCCTCTGGGCGTGCAAATGGCGCAGCGTCTGATCGAAGCACTCGGTGGGGATGCCGGCGCTATTCAGGGCTATGGCAAAGGCGCAATTGTCGGGGAGGCCGGGGAAATAGAGCATGGGGCGCTGTGGCATGTGCCCGGCGGTTACTCCATGAGAGAGCTGATTAAAGACAGTATGGCTATTGTGCCGTCAACAAAAAAAGTGGGAGCACCGGGCGTGCGACTGGATATCCCGCTGACACACACAAACGCTTCCTATGTAAGATCGCATTTTGATGCGATGGAAGTGGGGGTGAATGATGCGCCTCGGGCCAACGAACTTGTCCTTGCTCTGGTTATGTCCACCGGAGCCAGGGTACATAATCGCGCTGGCGGGCTAGAGGCAGATGCCATTGTCGGCGAAGATGGATTGCGATAGATGCGTATTCGAAAGGTGGTTACATTTGTCGAAGAAACACACCGCGATATGAATGAACGGATTAAACCGGCTACCCGTAAATCGGTGGCCGTGGCTGTTATAGATAATCCGTTTGCCGGATCTTACCAACAGAATCTGCAACCATTGATTGAGACTGGCGCCGCGCTGGGTAAATTGCTTGGTGAAAAAGCAGTGGCAGCACTTGGAGTCAAGCCGTCGCAGATAGAGAGTTACGGAAAAGCTGCCATGGTTGGAAGCAATGGTGAGCTTGAGCATGCCGCTGCAATATTACACCCGTCGCTCGGAGCACCACTGCGAGCAGCTGTTGAAAAAGGAGCTGCTCTGGTTCCGTCCTCCAAAAAAATGGGAGGCTGCGGTCAGCCGCTTGATGTCCCGCTCGGCCACAAAGACGCCGCATATGTGAGAAGTCACTTTGACGGTATGGAAGTGCGACTCTCCGATGCGCCCCGTGCAAATGAAATACTGGTTGCTGTGGCCGTTACCGATTCCGGCAGGCCGCTGCCCCGGGTTGGCGGATTGCAGGCAGCTGATGCAATTGGCGAAGACGGATTGCGATAACCACATAATTAGATATTTAAACTGACTAAGCGATATGAAATACGTAGAAAATGCCTGGTACGTCGCGGGCTGGGCAAGTGAGTTTGCCGATCAGCCGGTAAAGATTACAGTGCTTGAGCAAGAGCTGGTTCTGTATCGCAAGACTGACGGGCAAGTGTGTGCCCTGCGGGATCTGTGTCCGCATAAACTTCTGCCGCTTTCGATGGGCAAGGTCGACGGAGACACCATCCAGTGTGGTTACCACGGCACCGTGTTCAATGCTCAGGGTCATTGTATACGCGTGCCGGGGCAGGAGATCATTCCAAAGCGCCAGTGCGTGGACGTATTCCCCGTTCATGAAAAAAACAATATTGTCTGGGTATGGATGGGGGATGCCGATCAGGCCGATACCAGCCAGGTGTTTGATCTGCCCCAGTTCCACGATAAAACATGGCGAGCACATCACGGTGATGCGTTGCACATTGAAAGTAACTACTTAAACGTCGCCGAGAATCTTGTCGATCCGGCGCACGTTAGTTTTGTTCACCCGACAACACTCGGGAATGCTCAAAGTGAAGATGTCCCTGTGCACGTTGATACTGCGGGTGAAACCATCACTGCGTGGCGCTGGATTCGCGATGCTCCTCCAGTCGGGTTTTTCAAGGAGCTCGGAGGGTTTGATGGCCACGTTGATCGCTGGCACTACTACTATCTGCACTTGCCAAGTACTGCGGTAATAGATTTCGGCAGTGCGGATGCGGCACTTGAAATAGCGGAGGAAGATCGTGAGCAGGGCATGCGAATTTTTGCGTTGCACTTTCTGACACCAGTGAATGCAACCCATACCATAGATCGCTGGATGCATATTCGAAACCGTGCCATCGATGACAACTCGATTGGTGATCGCATGAATGCGTTGTTTCGTATTGCATTCGACGAAGACAAAGTTATTCTGGAAGCGATACAGGAGCAGGAGACTCGATTGGCTGCCGCAGAAAAACCGACACAAAAGCCACTTCGACTTGCAATTGACAAAGGACCGAACGAATATAGAAAGCGCATAGAGCGCCTGCAGCAATGAGTGGATCTGCGATTGTCGGCAAGCAGGGTACAACCTAATCGTCCAATAAGGGCAAAATCGGGGGAGATTATATGAAAATTACGCGAACAATTGTGGCTGCAGCGCTGGCAACGGCCGCGGGACTGGCGTCGATGACAGTAACAGCTGCTGACGCGATAACAATCGGCGAGATAAACAGCTACTCACGATTGCCGGCTTTTCTCGATCCCTACCGAAAAGGCTGGGAGCTGGCGGTCGAAGAAATCAACAATGCCGGTGGAATCAAAGGCCGGAAGCTCGAAGTTATTGCACGTGATGATGGCGGCAAACCCGGTGATGCGGTAAAGATTGCGGAAGAATTGGTAAACCGTGATCAGGTAACCATGATAGCGGGTACTTTTTTATCCAACATCGGTCTCGCAGTGACTGATTTTGCCAAGCAGAACAAAACATTTTTTTTGGCAGCAGAACCGCTTAGTGATGCCATTGTGTGGTCTAGCGGTAACCGCTACACCTTTCGCTTGCGACCATCCACAACAATGCAGGCCGCGATGCTTGCTAAAGAAGCGCAAAAAACAGGCGCAAAAAAGTGGGCGACAGTAGCACCTAATTATGCCTATGGCAAAGATGCTGTCGCGGCGTTCAAAAGTGAACTGCTGAAACTTGTTCCAGATGCTGAGTTCATTGAAGAGCAGTGGCCAACCGTGTTCAAGATTGACGCCGGATCAACAGTGCGTGCACTTGAGGCATCAAAGCCCGAAGCCATATTTAATGTCACGTTTGGCGGTGACCTTGCGAAATTTGTACGTGAGGGAAATCTTCGAGGATTGTTTGAGGGTCGCACGGTAGTGAGCCTGCTTTCGGGGGAACCGGAGTATCTTGAGCCGTTGAAGGATGAAGCTCCGGAGGGATGGATAGTCACGGGTTACCCGCAGGGTGCCATCGAAGAGGCGGCTCACCAGAAGTTCTATGCAGCTTATGAAGCTAAATGGGGCGAAGCTCCCAAGCTCGGTTCTATTGTGGGCTATAACCTCATTGCATCTATAGAGGCACTATTCCAAAAAGCACCGGCAGATGATGCTGAAACGCTTGTCGACACCATGGAAAATCTAAATGTGAGTTCTCCTTCCGGGGATTTTATATTCCGCAAGCAGGATCACCAGGCAACTATGGGTACCTGGGTGGGCAGAACGGCTGTAGTTGATGGTAAGGGCGTCATGGTCGACTGGTTCTATGCAGATGGCAGTGACTATCAGCCAAGCGACGAAGAAGTCATGAAGTTGCGACCTGAGTAAAACTGGAAATTACGGCCGCAACGGCGCGTATGAAGGGCGGTCTGGTACTGTTGGCGGGCAACCAGTTCAATTTACTGGTTGCCCGTTATATCGGGTGCTTCCATCTAATGCAGCTGGTAACTAATAACTGAATTTCGGGTTGCGTGTGTTTCCAAACCACAGGCTCAACGGTGTGCCGAAATCCATAATCCGCGAATTGTTTCCTATATTCAGATCAAGGTGTCCGATGTTGTAGTTCGGCTGGTAGCTGTTGCCGATATTGAGGCTGTAGTTCCCGCCGCTGTAGCTGGGTTGGTAGCTGTTGCCGATGTTGAGGCTGTAGTTGCCAGCGTTGTAGCTGGGTTGGAAGCTGTTGCCGATATTGAGGCTGTAGTTGCCAGCGTTGTAGCTGGGCTGGAAGCTGTCGCCGATGTTGAGGCTATAGTTGCCAGCGTTGTAGCTTGTCTGGAAGCTATTGCCGAAGTTGAGGTTATAGTTACCAGTGTTGTAGCTCGTGGTTGAGTTAACGTTGTTAAATCCGGACCTGAAAGTACCGTCGAGATTCAGGCTGGTGCTTCCGGCGTCGAAACCTGAACTGAAGTTAACGCCTGTCCCCTGATTGCCAAAGCCGGAGGTCAGGATTGACGGCGATCCGGAATTCAAGTGCTGGAGCGTGTTTAACAAACTGCCGGAGTTTGTATTGAATGCACTACCAGTGGCACAGTTGCATTCCTGACCATTTCCGGATTGCTGCAATTCCTGTAGCAGAGAAAGTAATATGTTTATCAGTTGCTCAGTTAAATCACTGTTGCTGCCTGACGGGTAACCACTGCAGCTTCTGGAGGTACCGGACTGGTCAGATCTGAGCAATGACAGAGTTTGACTCAACATTTGTGAGTTGATGTTCATGTAGTTGCTGTTCATCATGGGTCTCGCATTTAGGTGCGAACAATCAATGCGTGTTCGCGGTGGCGGGACTCTACACCTGCCAGTCGCCTTGGTTGGTGATGTAATCAGCATTAGTGTCAATAATGTTAATATTTTGAATCAAAGTGTTAATTAGTGCCCATCCATAAACCGGGGCGTAGCGAGGGTCACTCAGGTGCGTGAGATTTCGCCTACCACATGTGGACGGTGAAAGATCGCGTGTCCTGAGAGATCCGCAGTAGCGCTGATTTATGGATGGGCACTAATTAGTAATGGTCTTTTTTTCCATCGGATCGAGACTTTGTGGACTTGTTCATGGCGCGCAGTTGATTGATAAGGGGGTATTGCTTCGTGTCCATGACACTAAAAATACAGATAATAAATCGAGAATAGAGTTGGGATTCAGCAGGAAAATTTTATGACGAGTGGATTTATTTTCGCGCAGTTCCTTACCGGCCTGTCGAGTGCATCGTCGTTGTTTCTGGTGGCATCCGGATTGTCGCTGATTTTTGGCGTTACGCGCATTGTTAACTTTGCCCATGGCAGTTTCTATATGCTGGGTGCATACGTTGCATACCATCTGATTGAATGGCTGCCAACCGGCATTCTTCCGTTTTGGGGTTCAGTGATTTGCGCTGCACTGGTTGTTGGTGTGGTCGGGGTTATTGTTGAGATTGTTATTCTCAGACGGATATATCATGCACCTGAGTTGTTTCAACTGGTTGCCACATTCGGCATTGTGCTGGTGATGCAGGATACCATTCTGGCACTTTTCGGTGGGGAGGATAAATTTGGCTCGCGGGCACCAGGGCTCAAAGGAGTGGTGCGGATCTTCGGGGAACCCATTCCACAATACGACCTTCTTCTGATCGGGCTCGGGCCGGTAGTGCTGCTTGTGGTGTGGTTGCTGTTGAACAAAACCCGCTGGGGAACATTGGTGCGTGCCGCAACACAGGATCGCGATATGGTGGCAGCGCTCGGGGTAAACCAGGCCTGGCTGTTTACCTCTGTATTTTTTCTCGGCTCCGCACTGGCGGGGCTCGGTGGAGCGGTGCAGGTTCCGCGGGAATCAATCAATCTTCTGATGGATCTCAGCATTATTGCGGAAGCGTTTGTTGTTGTTGTGATTGGTGGTATGGGCAGTATTGTCGGGGCATTTCTTGCTGCCGTGCTTATCGCTGAACTGAATGCATTCGGTATTCTGATAATGCCGCAGATTACCATCGTACTCGCTTTTCTGGTGATGGCTGTTGTACTGGTGGTAAGGCCGTGGGGTTTGCTTGGAAAGCCGGATGTAATTCAACATGCCGGTGATCAAATCGATATGCCGCTGCGCGAAGCGGGCTGGGCTGGCAAGGTCATCGGGCTGCTGGTAGTAGCGGCACTGATTGCGGTTCCGTACCTTCTGGATGATTTTGGTATCGTACTGGCAACGGATATTATTATTTTTGCGTTGTTTGCTGCCAGCCTGCATTTCCTGATGGGCAACAGTGGCATGGTGTCGTTCGGGCATGCAGCATACTTTGCACTTGGCGCCTATGCTTCTGCGCTGGTGTTTCGCCATCTTAACGGATCCATGGAACTCGCACTGCTCCTCGGGCCGATTGCAGCCCTGGTTGGTGCGCTGGTATTTGGCTGGTTCTGCGTTCGCTTATCGGGTGTCTATCTGGCGATGCTGACTCTGGCTGCGGCACAGATTGTCTGGTCTGTTACCTATTCCTGGGGCGATGTCACCGGGGGTGATGATGGCATGCTTGGTATCTGGCCTGCAGAGTGGGCTAGAAGCAAGCACGCGTTTTATTATCTGACGCTGGCATTGTGCGGGGGCGGTGTTCTTATCCTTCGAAAGATTACCCATGCGCCGTTTGGCTATGTTTTGCGCGGAGGCAGAGATTCGTCAGTTCGAACAGAATCTATAGGTATACATTTACTCCGGCATCGGCATCTGGGCTTTGCAGTGGCCGGCCTGTTTGCCGGAGTCGCCGGTTCGATTTATGTTTTTTCTAAAGGTAGTATTTTCCCTGATGAAGCAGCAATCCCCCGGTCTATCGATGGACTGGTGATGGTATTGCTGGGTGGGGTGCACACGCTCGCCGGGCCGTTAGTTGGTGCTGGTGTTTTTAGATTACTGGAAGATCAAATATCGCGACTCGATTTCTGGCGTGCAATTCTCGGGGCTATTATTATATTGCTGGTGGTTGTAGCACCGCAGGGGGTTGCCGGCTTTTTCCATACACTGGCCATTCGCATTGGTCTGGCAAAAGGGCGTGAATCAGCATGAGTACACCGGCTAGTGTGTCTTCGCCATCTGTGTTGCAGGTGGATTCGCTGTGCAAATCTTTCGGCGGTGTTGATGCCGTAGACAAGGTTTCATTTTTTGTCAGGCAAGGGGAGTTGCTGGCGCTGATAGGCCCGAATGGCGCAGGGAAAACTACCTGCTTCAATATGCTTAACGGGCAGTTAAAGCCGGACAGTGGCACGGTGATCTTAAACGGAGAAAATATAACGGCTTTGCATCCGCGGCAGGTATGGCGCCGCGGAGTGGGTAGAACTTTTCAAATTACCGCCACCTATTCCTCAATGACGGTCTCCGAAAACGTACAGATGGCGCTGATTTCCAAACACCGTAAAGGGCTGTCGTTGTTCAGCTCAGCGAGCAAATTGTATTGCGATGAGGCACTCGCACTTCTGGAGCTGGTGGGGATGCAATCTCAGGCTCAACGCTCAGCGGGAATACTGGCGTACGGAGATTTAAAACGACTGGAGCTGGCAATCGCTCTGGCACATGAGCCGGTATTGCTTTTAATGGATGAGCCAACGGCGGGAATGGCACCTGGTGAAAGAGCCGAGCTCATGGAGCTAACTGCCGAAATCGTCGTCGAGCGTGGATTGTCTGTGTTATTCACTGAGCACGATATGGACGTGGTTTTCGGTCACTCCGACCGGATTATGGTGCTCAACAGAGGACAGCTGATTGCGCAGGGAGACGCTGACAGCATTCGCAATAATGAGCAAGTGCAGGATGTCTATCTTGGTGGCGGTTCTATGTTTGCCACGGGAGCTGCAAATCATGCTTGAACTGGACTCAGTAAGTGCCGGCTACGGCAAAGCTCGAATTCTCAACGATCTCAGCTTAAAGGTTGATCGAGGTCAGGTTGTCGCGTTGCTCGGCAGGAATGGAGCTGGTAAATCCACGACGATGAAAACCGTTATCGGTTTGCTGGCTGCAACAGCGGGTCGGGTGAAGTTTCTGGGTGAAGATATCACCCGTTTTCCGTGTCATCGAACGGCGCAACTGGGTGTCGGCTATGTGCCTGAAGACCGTCGTGTGTTTCCCGAACTCAGCGTTGATGAAAACCTGGAGGTCGGGCGTCAGCCACCTCGTGAAGGTTTTACACCATGGAGCGCGGATGCGCTTTTTAAGCTGTTTCCGAATTTACTTGAGAGACGTAAAAACCTGGGGAAGCAATTGTCCGGAGGTGAGCAGCAAATGCTGACTATTGCCCGCACATTAATGGGTAATCCGCAGCTGATACTTCTCGATGAACCATCTGAGGGCCTGGCGCCGAGAATCGTGGAGCAAATGGCCGAGACAATAATAAAATTGAAAGCAAGCGGCATGACAGTTCTGCTTTCAGAGCAGAATCTACATTTTGCACGGCTGGTTGCTGATCATGCCTATGTTATAGAGAAAGGCAGCGTATGCTTTGACGGTTCTATCGCTGCACTTGACGATAACCCGGAAATACTAGCGACTTATCTGGCCGTATAGGCTGAATAGCTGAAGCTCGATTTTCCGCGTTATGCTGTGGTCACGTAGCGTAAAATTTCGACCACCTGCTCCGGTGTTTTGGCCCACGCCATGGCAGCGCCATCGACTTCTTTTAGCGGATGGATAATATTTTCATCGTGCAGGGTAATAAATGGTTTATCGAGTGCTGCGAGTTGACCCGCGTCGAACGCGGCATTCCATTGCTTGTATTTATCACCGAATCGAACCACGGCGATATCGCATTTGGCGATCAGGCTTCGCGTCCTGATACTATTCACTTTCGAAGACTTATGATCGCGCCAGAAACTGCTGCTCTCTTCGCCAAGCACATCGCCGGCAGCGTCGCTGGCATCATGGTCGGTTACGGCAGAGCAGAAGGAAACGGGCAGATTATGCTGCCGGGCACCGTTTGCTATCTGAAGTCGCCAGTCTGTGTGTATTTCACCGGAAAGATAAACAAGCCAGGTCATTTTTTTATTTCTCGTCAGGGCGCGATAGCCAAGTGTACTTACTTGTACGTGCGATGGATAAACAACCATTAGCATAGTGCTTATGTGCCACTTCTGTCCAATGGCTGCTGTGGTGGCAAACATCCCAAGTGTTACTGTTTCAAAATGAAGCTGGTACTGTCGTAAGTACTGACCCGAATTGCGGATGGGATAGTGGCCTTGCTTTCGGGTATTATCGGTTTATCAGAATAAAATCGAAGGGCATTGCGCATGGCACAAGATAATTCAGCAAAGAATGGCAAATCGAAAATAACGCCGGAGCAGTTAAGAAGTTATCGATGGCTTGGCGAGGACGACCTGCGCTCTTCGAGTCATCGCTCGCGGTTCATGCAAATTGGTTTTTCCGAGGAGGATTGGGCCGGGCGACCGCTTATTGCCATCGTTAATACATGGTCGGATATCAATCAGTGTCATTCGCATTTCAAGCATCGGGTCGACGACATCAAGCGAGGCATTCTACAAGCTGGCGGGCTGCCGATAGAATTGCCTGCGATCTCCCTGTCAGAGCCGATTGTTAAACCCTCTGCAATGTTGTATCGAAATTTTCTGGCTATGGAAACCGAAGAATTATTACGCAGTCATCCAATTGATGGTGCAGTGCTGATGGGCGGTTGCGATAAAACCACCCCGGCGTTGCTGATGGGCGCAATCAGCATGAATATACCGGCCATTTATGTACCGGCCGGGCCGATGCTTAGAGGTCACTGGCGCGGTAAAACCCTTGGGTCTGGCTCAGACTCATGGAAATACTGGGATGATCTTCGCGCCGGCGAAATAGAACGCGAGGACTGGAACGAGGTTATGGGCGGAATTGCGCGCTCTTACGGAACTTGCATGACGATGGGTACGGCCGCCACCATGATGTCTATTGCCGATAGCATCGGTATGTGTCTGAACGGTGCCAGTTCGATTCCAGCGGCCGATTCGGGTCATATAAGAATGTGCAGTGCCTCCGGCCGACGAATTGTCGAGATGGTCTGGGATGATTTCAAACCGTCAGATATATTGAATCGCAAGGCCTATGAAAACGGGGTTTCAGCGGCAATGGCGATGGGCTGTTCGACTAATGCAATCATTCACCTGATCGCCATGGCCAGGCGCAGCGGAGTAGATTTGAGTCTGAATGATTTTGAATTGAAAAGCCGCCGGGTACCGGTCATAGCTAATGTGCGGCCCAGTGGTGATAAATACCTGATGGAAGATTTTTTCTATGCGGGTGGCCTGCCAGCGATGCTCGCGCAAATAAAAGACGAACTCCATACCGACTGCATTACTGTTTCCGGCAAAACCATAGGTGATGTCGTCGCCCGTGCAGAAGTGTATAACGACGATGTGATTCGTACCACCGGCAACCCGATTTATGCTGAAGGTGCACTGGCGGTTTTAAAAGGTTCTCTGGCCCCGGATGGTTGCGTAATCAAGCCGTCGGCCTGTGAGGAACGCTTGCTCAAGCATCAGGGACCGGCGCTGGTTTACGATAACTATGAAGAGCTTAAAGCTTCAATAGACGATCCCGAACTGGACGTAACGGCAGATACTGTACTTGTATTGCGCAATGCTGGGCCTAAAGGCGGGCCAGGGATGCCGGAATGGGGGATGCTGCCAATTCCGCAGAAACTGCTGAAGCAGGGCGTAAGGGATATGGTGCGGATATCGGATGCCCGAATGAGCGGTACCAGTTATGGTGCCTGCATTCTCCATGTGGCCCCTGAGTCCTATGTGGGGGGGGCGTTGGCGCTGGTGAAGACAGGAGATATAATTGCTGTCGATGTTGCAGCACGATCGATTGATTTACAGGTAGATCAGGCTGAATTGCAGCGGCGGCGTGACGAATGGCAGCAACCGCAGGCACGCTACGAGCGGGGCTACGGCTGGATGTTTTCGCGCCATATTCTACAAGCCGATAGCGGCTGCGATTTCGATTTTCTGGAAACCTCGCATGGCAGACCTGTCGATGAACCTGCGATATTCTAGGAAAAATATCTATGAGCCCAAAGAGGCTCTTGTTAGTTGTGTGGCGGTAATTTGCTTTTGAATATCACTGATTGGACGTACCCATGGATTGAGAGCGCGAATTTTTCCGGGCATCATTTCTATAGCTGAAAGCGCACTCTCCAAACTGCTGTAAACACCGGACGAATACCCGTATACAAGACGATCACTTGGTGTTTTCTTGAATGGAAATACTATGATTGGAAATTCACTCGCAAAGGCTTCAGCACTTTCAAATAGCAAATCCTTGTCCGGGGATGATTCAAATTGAATGGTATACTGCTCGGGGTCAAGGTCGAACATTCGTTTTGCGCTGAGGGGAGTATTCTGTGAAGAGTTCAGTTTCCCTAATTTGCCTGAGCCTGAGCCTGAGCTGATTATATTATTCGCAACTGCCGGTATTTCAATTTTATCTGAAGTTATAGCGTGATCTAACGGGGTTGAAGCGGGCGCTGCTGCCACGCTGACACTGGTTGAGGAAGAGTTCAGGAAGTTATCTGCAACCGGATAAGCGAACCAGACAGCGGCGGCTACCATGCCAATTTGAGCTATCGTTTTCCCGGAGCCAATGAGAAAAAAAAGAAAAGGATAGGAATACTTATTGTAAGCGCGAAAGACACGATATTTCTCCCTTAATTCGAACGGACTTAACACTGTAGGTTCCTCTGCCTGAATTAATGAAATGCAGTTTCCCGACGGGTTCACCCGCTGGCGCTAATCACAACTGCCGGTTTTCCGGAGCGCGGAGTCTGACATAACTGTCTGCATTAATTCGTGACTTGATTCTTTGTTTTTTGATGTTATTTATCGTTATTGAGAAGAATGGGAATCAGGTGGCAGCAAATGAACTTACTACACGGGAAGATAGCGCTGATCACCGGGGCGTCAGCGCCAAATGGTATAGGCCGCGCTATTGCGCATAAACTCGCGGAGAATGGTGCCTCTGTTGTTGTAACCGATGTGGCTGGAGATCTTTTAATTAATGACCAAAGTCATTGCAGACTGGAATTGCTGAAATCCCTGGTCGCGGAGATTGATGGCACTGGTCGTACCGCGATGTGGCTCGATCTTGATGTGACAAATGCTACTGACATTGAGCGATGTGTAAGCCGTGTGCTTCGCAAGTTCGGGCGGATTGATTTGTTGGTCAACAATGCTGGCTCAACAATCGGAGCGGACAATTTTCTTTCGACCACAGCAGAGCAATGGGAGAAGAGTTTTCAGGTGAATATTCTAGGCCCGATGATGCTGTGCAAGGCGGTGATCCCGCAGATGCAGACAAATGGTGGTGGGAGGATCATCAATATCGGTTCTACAGGTAGTCTCGGGGCAGAGGCAGGGTTTGGCGCTTATACAGCAATGAAGCATGGTCTTGCGGGCATGAGCAAAACACTGGCAGCTGAATTTGGCAAGGATGGTATTCTGTGCAATACCGTGTGTCCTGGTTATATAGAAACCGATATGCATTTGGCAGTCAACGCAAGGCTGGCATCAGAAAATAATCTGGCCATTGAACAAGTAAAGGAACGTCGTTACACCGCTGTAGCCGTCAGAAGCGCTGGTACACCGCAAGATGTCGCTGACGCTGTGGTTTATTTGTCCGGGCCGAATTCAGCCTATGTTACTGGCATAAATCTTCCTGTGAGTGGAGGGGTTCCATTCGGAATATAGATTTCTATTGGTCGGAAAGCTGCGGACTGCAATTTGTTTCTTTTACCAGCAATGCGCACACCAGTGCAAAAACGGTCGTTGCGATCAGTGTTGAAAAAGCGAGGTTATAGCTTGATTCATTGTAGATTCGCGCGCCGTTTACCAGCATGCCGCTCCATGAATAATCAAGTAACCAACCAATCAGAGGCTGCATCAGCGCACCGGAACCCACGACACACATATTGACCAGGCCCAGCGCAGTTGCATTATGTTCGGGCCGGTTCCATTCCCGTACCAGTCCAAAGCAGACCACCATGGAACCTGCACTCAGTCCATAAACCAGAAATAGAATAGATAGCAGTGTAGCCGAATGCAAACCGCCGTATACAATAAGTGTGATCGAAACAAGACACGCGATGCTTCCGGTAAGGATTATTGGTTTGCGCTTTCCGAGAGCGTCTGAAAACCAGCCGATAATCGGGCCACCAATCATAACGCCGAGGAACAAGGTAGATGAAACTGCCCCGGCCTGCGTAGCGCTGAAACTCCGTGTGCTGACTAGCCACGGAACGGCCCACAACCCTGAGAAACCGAGCATCACTGTCGTCAGACCAAAGCCTACGCCGGCACTCCACCAGCTTTGAGGGTTGCGGCACACGGCCTTGAATCCCGTGAGGATAGCGGTTGGTTTGTCAGCGACAGATTGATCCGGTCTTCTTGGCACGAGCACAAATAACATACCTGACAGCACTAGTGCAGCAGCTGCCATCAGTACGAATGTGGTACGCCAGCTACTGTATTCGATCAGCATTCGAAGCGGCGCCTGACCTGCGATAGCGCCGATCATGCCGACCGCCATTAGAACGCCGGTTAACATGGCAAAACGCGTTGCGGAGAAAAACGTAGACGCTATTGCCAATGTACAGACAAATGGGAATGCCACAGCCGCACCAATAAACGCACGACTAAGAGATGCGGTAAACAAGGAATTACTACTGGCAAATAATAACGAAGCGGTGACGCAGACCAGCGCGGCTCCGGCCATTAGTTTACGTGGTCCAAATCGATCGACCAGAATACCGACCGGCAGCTGCATGAGAGCGTAGGTGTAGAAATACATACTGGATAATATGCCGATTCCGGCAGCGTTTATAGAGAAGTCTCGCATCAGGTTTTCTGTCATCACACTGGGCGAGACTCGCTGAATAAATGCGTAGAGAAAAAATGACGTACCCAGAACGTAGGCAATCACTGCGTGCCAGACAGAAACCACCGGCGGGTTTGGTGCGGGCATTGTTATAGAATCTCGAAAAACTATTTCAAAGAGCTGAGAATCTTTTCAGATCAAGCTCCTGGATTGCGTTTTCCTAATTGGGAATTGGCGCATCCGCGTGCAATAAACCGCTGGATTTTAGGTCGCTCCATAGCGAATCAGGGATTTCATGGTTCCACCAGTCGAAAATAGTACTCATTTCCGCTGCCGAGCGCGGCCCGGGTATAACGCTTGATACAACGGGATGCGTTATCGGGAATTGCAAAGCTGCGGCGGCCATCGGTACTTCATGGTCGCTGCAAATTTCAGAGATGGCTTTAGCCTTGCTGATCACCTCTGTGGGGGCTTTTGCATAATTCCAGGTATCCCCGCCAGCCAAAATGCCGGAATTGAACGGGCCGCCGAGAATAATTGTGGTGCCGGATTTTTCGCACGCGGGTAGCAGGTTTTCCAGTGGATGTTGTTCCAGTAAGGTATAGCGACCGGCCAGAAGGAATGTATCCCAGTGTCCGTGATTCATTGCCTCGATACAGACTTCCTGCTCGTTCACTCCCAGACCAATTGCACTGATATCGCCATTCCTGCGCAATTCGTCGAGTGCTTTATAGCCACCCGACATAGCGTCTTTCTGCAGCGGTGCGTTTGCCTCAGCGCCATGTTGCATTTCGCCGATATCGTGCAATAACAGGATATCAATGTGGTCGAGGCCCAGGCGTTGCAAACTGTCTTCGTAGGAACGCATGACTCCGTCGTAACTGTAATCGTACGTCTGGCGAAAGGGAAAACAACCAGGCCATTCAACTGCTTCGTGTGGCGGCGCTTCACCGGGCTTGAACAACCTTCCGGCCTTGGTCGAAAGTATCCAGTTGTCTCTGCGGCGGAGTGCGTCACCCGCAAAGTGTTCGGAACGACAAAAACCGTAAAAAGGGGCGGTATCGACGAAGTTGATGCCGCCATTCAGCCCTTCTTCCAGAGCTGCGCGATGATCGCTATCTTCCACTATTCGATGATTACCGGCCATCGCAGCGGTACCCAGTCCGAGTTCAGTCACGAGAAGATCAGTAGTGCCGATGGGGCGGGTCTTAAATGACATGGGTTTTACTCTCCTGATCGGATGGCGGGCGAAACATCGGGCTGATTGTTATAAACTACACAGCCTTTAAGCGCAAACTGCAACATCCCGCATGCCAAAACAGTTAGAAGTACTGCCGGACCGCCTTTCGCGGAGCGGGCGGCTTTCCATGCCAGTGATACCCGTGTTTGCCTACGACACGGCACTGACAGATGAATGCGTCGCGCGAGGTGAGGATACGCTTAAAGAAGTATTGCGTCATATGTTGTTACTGCGCGAATTCGAAACCATGCTCAATTCGCTTCGCAGTAAAGGTGAGTATGGTGGAATCAGTTGCCAATATCGAGGACCTGCACATTTGTCAGTGGGTCAGGAGGCCTCGGCAGTGGGCATGGCGCTGGCGTTGTCGCCTGAAGATCATATTTTCGGAAACCATCGAAGCCACGGAGATTTTCTTGCCAAGGGACTGTCAGCTATTAACCGTCTTAGCGAAAATGTACTGGGCGAGAAAATGGCGGCGCACGACCAAGGCCGTGTGTTAAAACTCGTCGAGCATCACCTGGGTGGTGACTGGCGCATGCTCAGTGAGAACTTCCTGCTGTTCGGTTTTTTATCAGAGATACTGATGCGTGCCACAGGGTTTAATGGTGGCATGGGCGGAAGTATGCATGCGTTTTTCCCGCCTTTTGGTGCGTATCCGAACAATGCGATTGTCGGTGGCTCGGCGGGAATCGCTGCCGGTGCTGCGATACGCAAACGTCACACTGGTGATGGTATAGCGCTGTCAATAAGCGGTGACGGATCCACCGGCTGCGGACCGGTTTGGGAAGCGATGAATTTCGCCTCAATGGCACAGTTCGACACGCTGTGGAAAGATGCTGAGGCGAAAGGTTTGCCAGTGTTATTTTTCTTCAATAACAACTTTTACGCGATGGGCGGTCAAACCGATGGGGAAACCATGGGCTGGGAGCGGCTGTCGCGAATTGGCGCGGGTGTTAATGCTGACGCCATGCATGCAGAGACCGTCGATGGAACACGGCCGCTTGCTGTTGCCGATGCCGTTGCCCGCAAGCGTACGCATTTGCTTGCGGGTAACGGGCCTGCGCTACTGGATATTGAATGCTATCGCTACTCCGGTCATTCAACCTCCGATGCAAATGCCTATCGTTCGCGTGAGGAGTTGAAAGCGTGGCAGGCACACGATCCGATCAGCCGATATTCCGCTGAGCTGGTGGAGGCTGGTGTTATGAGTCAGCTGGATATAGAAAATATGACAGCGTCCGTACACGAGCAAATAGTCAAAGTGACGGAAATAGCAGGCAATCCGGCAATAGCACCTGCTGTCGATATTGCGGCAAATCCGAACTTGATCGGCAGCCTGATGTTCAACCATACGTCTATAGAAATTGCTGAAACGAAAGCTTCGAGATCATTTGATCTTGAAGCCTGCAGTCGCATAAGACAAAACAGCAAGAAGTCGCGTCACGGTTTCGATCACAATGGCAAGACTCTATCGCCAATGCGTGCGATAACCCTGCGCGATGGTTTATTTGAATCAATTCTCTATCACATGCTTAGAGATGAACGATTAATTGCCTATGGCGAAGAATGCCGTGAATGGGGCGGGGCGTTTGGCGTTTACCGAGGCTTGTCTGATTTATTCCCGCATGAGCGACTGTTTAACTCGCCTATATCGGAAGCGGCGATTGTGGCTACTGCTGTAGGGTATGCGATGGAGGGCGGGCGAGCATTGGTTGAGCTGATGTATGCAGATTTCATCGGTCGCGCGGGTGACGAAATATTAAATCAGATGGCCAAATGGCAGGCCATGTCAGGTGGTGAACTATCAATACCCGTGGTACTGCGCTGCTCGGTCGGGAGTAAATACGGAGCGCAACATTCCCAGGACTGGACCTCACTGATTGCACACGTACCGGGGTTGAAAGTGCTATACCCTGCTACTCCGGCGGATGCCAAAGGGTTAATGGCCAGCGCTTTATCGAGTAATGATCCGGTAGTTTTTTTTGAAAGTCAGCGTCTCTATGATGTCACGGAGCAATTTCAACTCGAAGGTGTTCCAGCAGATTACTACGAACTGCCGATGGGAGAGCCTGACATAAAGTGTGAAGGCGATGCAGTCACCGTGTTGACAATCGGCCCCTGCCTGTATCCGGCAATTGAGGCCGCGAAGGTTCTCGCGAAAGAGCATTCCGTATCAGCGGAGGTTATCGATGCGAGATCGCTGGTACCGTTTAACTACGACCCTGTGATTGCATCGGTTAAAAAGACCGGCCGCATCCTGATTGTAAGCGAAGCGTGTGAGCGTGGCAGTTTTGCGATGACACTATCGGCGAATATATCCAGATTTGCCTTTGGCGAACTGAAGGCTCCGGTGCGTGTACTGGGTGCACCGAACTGGATTGTTCCCGGTGTAGAAATGGAAAGTACTTACTTTCCGCAAAGCGTAGATATCGTTGATGTGATCACAGCTGACTTTTATCCTGTACTGAATCGAACCCGTCAGGGCGTGCGGGACCAGGATACTCAGGCGCTGGCGAAAGCAGGTTTGTGACTACTCACGATCAAAAAACCTGTTCTATAGAATTGGCTGTTTTCAGGCTAAACCTGGAATAAATGTTTGGCAGGCTATTCCAGCCTGTCCAAAGGAAACAGATAATTGCCGACTCAGGCACAACAAAGGTAATTGTAACAATGGAAGTCCCGGTATTAATGCCCAGTCTTGGCAACGAAGTTACCGAAGCGCAAATTGATGAATGGCTGGTGAAAGTTGGAGAATCAGTTGAGCAGGGCCAGCAGATTTTGTTGGTCACCACACCAAAGGTCGCCATGGAACTTGAAGCGCCTGCCTCCGGTGTGTTGAAGAGCCAGGAAGTCGATATCGATGATATCGCCGAAGAAGGCCAGCTGCTGGGAGTTATAGATTCGGTGGAGTGAAGGGGGTTGCGAATAACAATCAACGATCAATTGGTGGCGGTAGCGTTTAATGACAAGTGGTCCTGAAGTAACTGCCAGCAAATCCGGAGGGCAGGGCCGGCGTACTGTTTTTCTGCACGGCTTTGGCTCAGACTCCCAGTCGTGGGTTGGTACCATACCGGCGTTGTGTAACACAGTCGAATGCTGGACAGTTGATCTGCCCGGCCACGGGCAATCGAATCTGATAGAGCCGGCGAATACAATGAACGGACTTGCGGCGCAGCTAGCCGCTTCGGTGTTCGTCGATGATGAACCGATTCATCTGGTCGGTCACAGCTTGGGCGGAGGATTGGCGATGGCGCTGACGGTTTTGTATCCGCATCGCGTGAAGTCGCTGGCACTTATGGCTCCGTTGGGTCTGGGAAGTGTTCCGTATGCAGATTTTCTCACGCGTTTCCCTGAGCTCACTGATGAGCAGGAAACTTTTGAAACCTTACTGACGCTGGTGCATCGGAGTCAGTTTATCAGCCCGATGTTTGCACCGCTGGTGCTGCAGCAGCTTGATCGTCAAGGGGTGAGGTCGGCATTAAGGTCAATCGCGGTAATGATTGCAGAATCCGGCGCAGAGCACGGTATCCTGGCTGAGGCGGTTGCCAGGCTGAAGGTTGAGTGTCTGGTGATCTGGGGGGCTCAGGATCGTATCAGTGCGTTACCGCTGAGCTTTAGAGAATCGTTTGCAGCCCAGTGGCAGGTTTTTGAGGAGTGCGGCCACCTGCCTCATATTGAGCACAGGGCGGCGACGAATAAGCTGCTTACTGATTTTCTCACGCCTGCCCCTTAATTTCGGCCAGTCAGCGCGTGAGCCATGCTTTATAATTCCAGCCCATACGTTGATTGCGAGATATAAATCTTATGTTCTTATGTTGCGGTGATGCCCTTTTCGATCTGTTTGAATCCGGCTCCTCTGACAAGCCGGGTGCCGTAGGGTTGACTGGCCATGTCGGCGGATCGCCGATGAATGTAGCGGTCGGTCTGGCGCGGCTGGGGCACCAGTCGCGCTATTTCACCAAGTTGTCGTCTGACCTGTTTGGTCAGCGCATGCGGGGCTACCTGGCGGTTAACAGGATTGATCACACGCTTTGCATAGATACTGGTGTAAATACCACGCTGGCCATTGTTGAAACCGGTTCAGATGGTTCCGCGAGCTATGTATTTTATACCGATAACACAGCAGATGTTAGTATCGAAGCCTCGGAACTGCCAGAGGATTTGCCGGACGAAATCAGAGTTCTGCATTTTGGCTCATACTCTACTGCTGTAGAGCCCACGGCGGGTTCGCTGGCGGCACTTGCCCGCTCTGAGCAGAGTAAACGCATTATCAGCTACGACCCGAATCTCCGGCCGACGATTGAACCTGATATAGATAAATGGCGGGAGACGTTTTCCGCCTACGCATCGACAGCAAATCTGATTAAAGCGAGCGATGAAGATATTGCCACCTTGCTCGGGAAGAATCGTGAAGAGCAATTCGTTGCCGACTGCTTTAATCATGGCGCCGAACTGGTATTCATCACCCGTGGTCCGGATGGTGCCAGTGGTTATAGAATGGATGGCTCAACGGTACAGTGCGAAGGAGTGAATGTTAAGGTAGAGGATACCGTTGGCGCTGGTGATACTTTTCAAGCCACTGTACTGCACTGGTTGTCGGTACACGGTCATCTTGACGGAAGTGACTCGCTGGTCGGCGAAGTGGATATAGAAGCCTGTATGAAATTTGCGATTAATGCGGCGGCAATTACCTGCACACGTAAAGGCGCTGATTTGCCTTTTATTAATGAACTATCCGGTTTTGTCTAGCGAATTGTGGCTGAAATAGTGCACTGTAACCATCAGAGTCCAGCCATAGTGTTTTCCGCAAGCTTTGCTGTTCTTGCACTGGCAGCGGTTCTGGTATCGCCGGCAGTTGCTAGCCGGTGGGAGTGTGGTGAGCGAAGCAACCTTCCGCCTGAGGGTAAGAATTACTGTGCCGCTAGCGACTTTCGACAATCTGAAATCAACTTGTCCAAAGTGCTGAAGAGCTTAATGGAATACCACAAAATCGAGTATGGTGATGCCAGCGCGTTGAGCAATGCGCAGAATGCATTTGAGGTCTATCGTGATAACCATTGCACTGCAGAAAACAGACGAATTGAAGATAAACCTTATCATCCCATGCTTGTAGCGCAATGCAAAACCCGGCTAACCAATATACGTATCAATGAACTAAAACTGATGCAGCAAAAGAGTCGGTACTAACTGGCTTATGCTGCGTCTATAACTACGTACTGTTAAGGGGCTATTTCTCGATAGAAATTACATGGCCGATTTGCCAGGGTCGGGTAAGCGTTGAGTGTGCAGCTTTTACTAAAGTCAGCCTATCTGAGATATCTGTGGGAATTGCTGTTGTTCTTCGTTTGGTCATATCGATATATGCACCTATCGATTCATGGCTGGCTGCCAGATATCCTTCGTTAACGTGATACATTTCCTGGTAAAAATGCATGCGCTTGTTGTTGTGATCCAGTAATCGCGACTCAAATCGAATTTCGTCACTTTCGGTCACTTCGCGCAGAAAGTTCAAATGGGATTCGAGTGCAAATGTAGAGCAGGATGTTTGCTTTCGATGTTCCGGGGTAAAGCCTAGCCAGTTGAAAAAAGCTTCAACGGCATTGTCAAATGCGATGTGGTAATAGCCAACATTCAGGTGGCCGTTATAATCAATCCACTCGGGTTTTACGATTGCTCGATACTGGTTGAAGGGAGTTTCTATTTCCATCGGTGGTTCTTTACCGGCAATTGTTTTTACAAGGCGGAACGGGCAGACTAAAAATGGTTGACCAGATAGTCGCGTATGGCGCGTGCGGCAGATAACCCGTGCTGAGCGGCGGTGTCGGTTAGCGGAGCCTCGTGCGATGCAAATTTTACCATGATGAATTCATTTTGAGGATCTATAAATATATTCTGACCATGAATTCCAATAGCTATCAGCCAGTTGGCCTCATCGGCCGGGTTGCTGTGGCAAGTGTACCATTGGTCTGTATAACTGACGGGCTGATCCGGAAACATGTCAGTGAAGTTTCCGGCATTCCAGGCACTCAGATCTGCATCATTGATGAGCGTATTTACCCAGTCGACTGGCAGTATCTGACTATCACCGCGTCTGCCGTTGTTGCAAATCAGGCGCGCCACTCTGGTGAGATCGCGTAGTGTTGTACACACACCACCTGCAGCGCGAGGAGCGCCGAGCCGGTCAACTGTAATATATGCGCTGGATTCGGCCCCCATGGGTTGCCACAGGCATTCGCTTAATACGTCAGCGTAGCGGCTGTTGGTCGCACGTTCGATTACCCAGGCGAGCAGGTCGGTGTTTGGTGAAACGTAAAAAAACGGTCCGCCGTGATCACCGTTTTTTCGGGTGAGTGTCTGGAAGAAAGACCGCAGATCGGAGGGTTTCTCGCCGTCTTCGAGAGGGTTCCAGTTTGTGGACTTTCTATATTCGACGATAGCACCTGCAGTGGCGAGGTAGTCTTCATCAAAATCTATAGCCGCCTGCATATTGAGGAGGTGTTGTATGGTAGCTCCGTTGTAGGCGGTGTTTTTCAGTTCCGGAATCAAATCGGTAACCAGAGCCTCGGGATTCAGCTTTCCCTGTGCCCTTAGAATTGCCGCAACCATTCCAAGTAGCGATTTAGATACCGACATCAGAATATGCGGTGAGCTTTGCTGCATACCATGGTGATAGTCCTCGTGGACTATTTTATCGCGATGAAGAACAATCATGGCATCCAGTGCAGCATACGACTGAAAACCCGCCAGGGACATAACGCCGTCACTGTTGCAGTCAATGTTGAGACCGCCAAGATTAACCGGAGCGCTTTCCAGTACCCATGGGTCTCCAGGTGCGTTGAGTATGTCGGCGGATGGCACAATTTCCCGAACATGGTGGAATGCCCATTGGGAAAAGGGCGCAGATCGCCAGTTCGCCAGTGTCACCTGCTGATTTGAATCGGGTGGGAAACCTTGCATTGGAAAATCGGCCGGGATAGTAGTCATGCCTTGCCTTTATGAGTTCATTGGTCTTTTCTGGTTATCGAGCCTATACCGCTTGTTGATTCAGAGCGTCCGCGGAAAATCGGCTGAATCGCTGAAGGTGGTGATCCGTATCACCAAGTAAATGATCAATCATTACCAACCGTTTGGCATAGTGCGACAAGGCGTACTCCCAGGTCATCGCAATGCCTCCATGTATCTGAATAGCTTCTTCTGAAATTAATCTGGCCGCCCGACCAATCAGGTTTTTTGCTGCTGCTACGTATCTTTCGCGGGTCGCCCGGTCAGCGTCCAGGTGTCCGGCAGCGTTAATAACGGCGGACCGCGACTGTTCGATCTCAATCAGCAGATCAACCGTTCGATGCTGCAGCACCTGAAACTTGCCAATCGGGACACCGAACTGTTTGCGTGTTTGCAGGTAATCGACAGTCATTTCCTTGCACACTTGCATGGCACCCAATGCTTCGGCACACAGTGCAACCACACCACGTGCAATCGATTTTTCCAGTACCGCAAACCCTTCGTCAGTATTGCCGAGCAAGGCATTTGACGGAACAACAACATCACTCAGCATAGCGTTGCAGCCACGGTAGCCGTCGACGGTCTGGTAATGCTGTAGTTCAAGCCCTGGTGAGTTTGTTGCGGGTAGTAGAAAAAGGGATATTCCGGTTTCGCTGTCAACAGTCTCGCTGGTGCGTGCGCTGATGATCAGGTAATCGGCTGAATCACCGTTGATGACCTGAGATTTACGACCATTTAAAACCCAGCCACGATCGTTGGCTGATGCACTGCACTCTATGTGATTGAGGGTGTATCGACTGGCTGGCTCATAGCAACCGAGCGATGCGGTTTTTGTTCCGTCCATTAGTGCGCTGATCAGGTGTTGCTGATCGCCGGGCGCGCAGTCATGAAGCAAATTGGCCGAAAGTACAGTACTCGACAGAAAAGGTTCCAGGCAAAGACCGCGGCCCAGCTCTTCAAAAACCACTGCGATGTCGAATCCGCTGCCACCGAAGCCGCCACAGGACTCTGGCATCAGTGCGCCGCCGATGCCAAGTTCGCACAGATCAAGATACGAAGCCGTGCTGTAACCGGGGCTGGAGTCAGTGTGGGCCATACGATGCTCGATCGGATACTTCTCGCGTAGGTAACGCGACAGGGTGTCGGCCAGCATGCGTCGGTCGTCAGTCAGTTCAAAGTTCATTGAGTTACACGTTATTCGCCAGTGTCTTTGTATAACTCGACTATGGCAGTAATGTAAAGCAATGAACGCGAGTGCTGCTGGCTGGATATCCTTGTCTGGCCAGAGGGATCTGGCAGGCGTGTTTTACTGATAAACCTGGGTAATCCAGGTTAGGCGGCGTCGAGAAACCCCTGTCCGGCGAGGCGACTGTCGGGGAGCGGCGCCGGCTTGGCGATGTGGTATCCCTGAACATAATTGACGCCCAATTCCTGCAACACGCTTAATGATTCGGCGTTTTCCAGAAATTCAGCGACCGTCAGTTTGTTCATGACTTTCCCTACTGCATGTATAGCTCTGACAAACTCTTTGTGTGTGGCATTGTGATCAATATCTCGCACAAATCGGCCATCGATTTTTATATAGTCCACCGGCAGTTTTTCCAGGTAACCGAAGGAGGAAAATCCGCTGCCGAAGTCATCCAGAGCCAGTTTGAAACCCAGCTCGTGCAGTCTTTGTAGAAATTCTATCGAGCTCTCGCCGACGGCAGCCGTTTCCGTTATTTCGAAGCAGATCGCGCTGGTCGGTACAGTCAGGTTATCTATAGATTGCTCTATGAAGTCCAGAAAATTTGTGTCACCAATGGTTTTTCCGGATAGATTAATATTGACTATTTCAATATCGTTCTGCAGGACAAAGGCGTTTGCCTCCAGCCACTCAAGAGATTTTGTTACAACCCAGCGGTCTATGGCCGGGGCAAGTGAATATCGCTCGGCAACTTCAAGAAATTCACCAGGCTGGATTAATCGGTTATCGGTGTCAAGCATGCGTACCAGAACTTCCCAGCTATGGGTCGGTTGCTGTGCAGTTCCCGCATTGCATTCGGCGACTGCCGAAGTTTTTACAATAGGCTGAAAGTAGAGGCAAAAGCGGTCGTTTTGCAAGGCATGGTTAATCTTGGTAATCCAGTCAACATTTTTGCGCAATTGGGTAACACTGTTGTCGTCATTATAGAAGTGCGTACGTCCACCACCAGATTGCTTGGCTACATAGCATGCAGTATCTGCAACCGATAGAAGTGAATGCTGGCAATGGTCTTCGGAGCGAAAATGAATTGCACCGAAACTACCCGTTATGGAAAAAGTTTTGTCTTCAAAGCTAAAGTGGTAGGGCGACAGCGCAGAGCTTGCTCGCGTGATGCAGGATCTGAACTCATCTTCCGTACAGTCAGGCAGTAAAATTAGAAATTCGTCTCCGCCGAACCTGGCGACTTCAGCGCCACAGTAGCTTACGGTTGTTGTCAGAATATGGGCAATTTGCCGGATCAGTTCATCGCCGGCCGCG
The DNA here is from genome assembly GCA_001730015.1 of Chromatiales bacterium (ex Bugula neritina AB1). GTDB lineage: Bacteria > Pseudomonadota > Gammaproteobacteria > Granulosicoccales > Granulosicoccaceae. The sequence continues at coordinate 72,297 of MDLA01000109.1, forward strand.
TGACCGGCGGTGTCGTTTACTATTTTGAACAGATCCAGATCAATGAAGCACAGCCCGTGGTCCGTGGTTGTATTCTTTAGAACTTTATCCAGCTCGTTACAGAATCCCCGACGATTCAAAACTTGGCTCAATGCATCATGTGTCGCATGAAATTCCAGTTTCTCTGTTAACCTGGAAGACGCTTCAATCTCGGTCTGCAGGCTCTCGTTCGCGATCTTTAAGCTAGTCGCTGAGCGTTTCTGGTTTTGCACGTAGAGTAAAATTAATGCAACCAGAAAAAATACCGCGATTCCCATTAGCCAGTAGGAAGTATGCAGCCGGCGTTCCAGGATTAGCTTTCTGGCGGCGTTCATATCATCAAGATAAGCTGAATAGTCAATGGCAGCGAGCTTGACACTGGCAATATCGTCACCGAGTGCATAGAGAGTTATTCGAATCTCTGTCAGGTTTTGTAGATCACCAGGCTCGATCCAGTCTACCAGCACCTGTGTGTATAGCAGTGTTGGCTCGCCGTTGTGACGCAGCGTTTCAATAGAGTTAATCATTTGCTGGTGAATATTGCTGGCGTCAGCCACAGCCGGGTTGGAGATGTGTGCATTCTGGTGCATTGAGCGTTGCACTGCAGTCAGATGATAGTCGAGATGGCGAAGTGACTTTTTATAATGATCGAGTTGCGTGTGCAAACTGGATTTTGATACAAGACCGCTGCGATTGGTGAATAGCGCTGCCGCACGTAGCAGACGGTGGTGTTGTAATTCCAGAGAGGTGATATACGAAGAGATATCTCCGTGGTCGGTATGAATACCTTGCTGGTGCGACTTTTCGAACCCGCCTCGAAGGTAAATGGCCAGTGCCAGCAACGCGAGTGCTGCGGCCATGAGGTAGCCGCTGTTTTTACTGGTCGAAAGGCTGATCATAATTGATCGGTCATTATCTGAAGCTCTAACATGAGTCTTTCAGTCAGTTGGTTACTTGTAATCAACGGCATGACTTCGCGGTAGTTACGGTGGCAATTTGTGGTGTGCAACAACGGTCGTTGCGCGAACTTGAATCCCGGGTTGTGAGCCGGTTTGCACTTTACATGACGGCATGTGCGGTGAAATCTTAATTACTGTTGCCGTTTGAAAGCGTCCACGTAGCTGGTCTATAATGGGCGCGCTGAATGGCGATGACCGCTTGATCCATTGCCATAATCGTTTTCTCAACTATACTTCTTCTACTCTCTCACTCTCCCGCAACCACGGCGATAATCACGTCGCTGGTGATCTTTCAAGAGTAAAAACCACGTGGCCTTACGTAGGGGTCACCACTGACAGGATTTACGATGCCAACTATTACACTCCCCGATGGTAGTCAACGCGCTTTCGGCCATGCTGTGTCAGTGACGGATGTTGCAGCGGATATCGGTCCAGGTCTGGCCAAAGCCGCTCTTGCTGGTCGCGTAAATGGCGAACTGGTTGACGCCGCTTGTGTAATTGATAACGATTCCCAGCTGGAGATCGTGACCTCACGGGATGAAGACGGCCTTCACCTGATCCGCCATTCCACCGCACATCTCATGGCTCAGGCTGTGAAGCAACTGTACCCGGGAGCACAAGTCACTATTGGTCCGGTCATCGAAGACGGTTTTTATTACGACTTTGCCTACGAAAAAACTTTCACTCCTGAAGATCTAGATGCTATTTCCGAGCGGATGACAGAGCTTGCCAGACAGGCCATCCCGATTTCCCGCAGTGAGTTGTCGCGCAATGAAGCCGTCGCCTTCTTCGACAATTTATCAGAAGACTACAAAGCCGAGATTATTCGCGATATCCCTGAGCAAGAAACACTTTCGCTCTATGAGCAGGGGGATTTCACCGATCTTTGCCGTGGACCCCATGTTCCCAACACTGGGCATCTAGGTCATTTTAAACTGATGAAAGTGGCTGGAGCCTATTGGCGGGGCGATTCCGACAATGCGATGCTGCAACGAATTTACGGCACCGCGTGGGCGAGTAAAAAAGATCTCAAAGGACATTTAAATCGACTGGAAGAGGCAGCTAAACGTGATCACCGGAAAATCGGCAAAGATCTAGATCTTTTTCATTTGCAGGAAGAAGCGCCGGGTATGGTGTTCTGGCACCCCGATGGCTGGACGATCTACCAGGTCGTTGAGCAATATATGCGTGGCCGTCAGAAAGAACAGGGTTATCGTGAAATACGAACCCCGCAGGTAGTGGATATGTCTCTGTGGGAGCGTTCCGGTCATGCCGATAAATTCGGTGATGATATGTTCACGGTAAAAACCGAAGACAGAGAGTTTGCGGTAAAACCGATGAACTGCCCGTGTCATGTGCAGGTATTTAATCAGGGTTTACGCAGTTACAGAGAGTTGCCGCTTCGCTTCGCCGAGTTCGGTTCCTGCCACCGCAACGAGCTTTCGGGTGCGTTGCATGGAATCATGCGAGTGCGAGCCTTTGTTCAGGACGACGGACATATATTCTGTGCTGAGTCGCAAATCCAGGACGAATGCGCAACATTCATCGATTTTCTTCATTCTGTGTACGAAGATTTCGGCTTCACTGAAGTGATCTACCGGCTGTCAACCCGACCGGAAAAGCGCGTAGGCAGTGAAGAGAGCTGGGACAAAGCAGAAAAGGCTCTGGCTGAAGCACTTGATGCCAAGCAAATTGAATGGAAGGAGCTGCCGGGAGAGGGTGCATTCTACGGTCCGAAGATCGAATTTTCGCTTAAAGATTGCATTGGTCGCGTGTGGCAATGCGGTACCATGCAGGTTGATTTCTCCATGCCCGGACGGCTGGATGCGACATATGTTGATGCGAATGGTGAAAGACAGACACCTGTGATGCTGCATCGGGCTATAATCGGATCGTTCGAGCGGTTTATTGGAATACTGGTTGAGAATTACGAGGGTAAAATGCCACTTTGGCTTGCGCCGAATCAGGTTCGAATTCTAAACATTACCAATAAACAGCAGGAATTTTGCAAGAAACTTGAAAAAACCCTGTCGGATCAAGGCTTCAGAGTACATTGTGACTTGAGAAATGAGAAGATAGGCCTTAAGATTCGTGAGGCTACGCTTGGACGGGTACCCTATATGCTAGTCATAGGCGATAAAGAAACACATTCCGGTAAAGTGGCAGTTCGAACACGCGATGCGAAAGAACTGGGTCCGATGGACATAGATACACTAATTGCCGGGTTAACTCGTGAAGTTGCGACATACGGTCGCGACCCTTTGGAGGAATAATCCATAGCTGCACCAAAAGCAAATAAGCGGAACCATGAAATTGAGGCTCCGCAAGTCAGACTGATCCGCCAGGATGGAGAACAGGTTGGCGTAGTCCCGGTGGGCGACGCAATCAAAACTGCGGAAGAAGCTGGTCTGGATCTGGTCGAGATTTCACCTAACGTAGACCCGCCCGTCTGCAAAATAATGGATTACGGGCGCTTTAAATTCGAGCTGAATAAAAAGCAGCACAGTGCGAAGAAAAAGCAGAAGCAGGTTCAACTTAAGGAAATAAAATTCAGACCAGGTACCGAAGATGCGGATTATCAGGTTAAACTAAAGAATCTGGTCAAGTTTCTGGAAAACGGAGACAAGACCAAAGTAACACTGCGTTTCAGAGGCAGAGAGATGGCACATCGCGATCTCGGTCTGAAGCTTCTTAAACGCGTGGAAGCAGATCTTTCGGAATTGGCTGTTGTAGAACAGTTTCCAAAACTGGAAGGTCGGCAAATGGTGATGGTCCTGGCTCCTAAAAAGACCTGACTATTGCGGGCCCGAGCTGCAGTACAACTCCGACTCGGCCGGGCATCAAATAACATTAAACTGAACGGGAGTTCATTGTGCCAAAGATTAAAAGTAATAGTGGTGCTGCCAAGCGTTTCAAACGCACGGGTGGCGGTGGCTTCAAGCGCAAGCAGAGTCACCTTCGTCATATCCTTACCAAAAAAAGCTCTAAGCGAAAGCGCCATTTGCGCGGTAAATCGCTAGTCCACGAGGCCGACAAGGCACTTGTGGTCCAAATGCTTCCATATTCGTAGGGGACCGGGATGCCAAGAGTAAAACGTGGTGTTCAGGCTCACGCCAGACACAAAAAAGTCCTCAAAAAGGCAAAAGGCTACAGCGGTGCGCGGAGTAAAGTCTATCGCGTAGCGGTTCAGGCGGTTACCAAGGCGGGGCAGTATGCCTACCGCGATCGTCGCCAGAGAAAACGTCAGTTTCGTTCGCTGTGGATAGCTCGTATTAATGCAGCGGCAAGACAGTGCGATATGTCGTACAGTCGATTTATGGACGGTCTGAACAAGGCTGGAATTGAAATCGATCGAAAAGTACTGGCAGATATTGCAGTGCACGACTCTGCTGCATTCGGGCAGCTTGCTGATAAAGCAAAAGCGGGCTTGCAGGCAGCCGCATAAATTGTACTCGTCGGTAGATTAACCGACCGAATACAGCTCCAGCCGACGGGAAAAGACATCTTGATGTCTTTTCCCGTTTTTGTTTCTGACACCATATTCACTGCCCGAATTAATTGACATGTTGTAGCGGAGATTCCAGACAACCCGTCTGGCAGCCCGAATGTCTGAATGAATTTTCCCCGGAAATCCAATGCAAATTGATGATTTGATACAACGCGCCAGAGAGGCCATCGCAGAGTCTGCTGATCTTGATCGACTGGATTCAGTGCGTGTCGAGTTTCTTGGCAAAAAAGGCCAGCTGACCGAGCAATTGAAAGGGCTGGGCGCAGTGGCCGCAGAGCAGAAAAAGGCAGCCGGCCAGGCGATTAATGAAGGCAAGCGCCAATTGCAGCAAGCTATCGAATCGAAACGCTCAGACCTTGAGGCTTCGCTTCTGGAGGCCCGTTTGAAGAGTGAAGCGGTGGATGTCACGTTACCAGGGCGTGGTCAGCGTACCGGCGGCTTGCATCCGGTTACCCGAACTATTCAGCGGATCAGCGGCTTGTTTGCGGAACTGGGCTTTACCGTTGCCGAGGGGCCGGAGGTTGAAAACGATTACTACAACTTCGAGGCATTGAACATACCGGCACATCATCCAGCGCGCGCGATGCACGATACGTTTTACTTTGACAGCGGCAAACTGCTTCGAACGCATACTTCATCTGTGCAGATACGGTTTATGGAAAACAACCCGCCACCCATACGTATTATCGCTCCGGGACGGGTTTACCGTTGTGATTCAGATATGACTCACACGCCGATGTTTCATCAGGTGGAAGGGCTGCTGGTGGGTAAAGACATTACTTTTTCAGACCTGATGGGGCATCTGGAAATGTTTCTGCTTCAGTTTTTCGATCAGGACGATGTCGAAATTCGCTTTCGTCCGTCCTATTTTCCCTTCACCGAGCCTTCTACAGAAGTTGATATTCGAATTGGTGGCGGTAAGTGGCTGGAGGTTCTCGGTGCGGGAATGGTGCACCCTGAGGTTTTCAAAAGTGTCGGTATAGATAGCCAGGAATTCTCCGGTTATGCCTTCGGTATGGGAGTCGAGCGACTGGCCATGCTGCGTTATGGGGTCGCCGATCTCCGTATGTTTTTCGAAAACGATTTGCGTTTTCTCCGGCAATTCAGCTAGCAGGGCGGCACGATAATGAAATTCAGTGAAGCGTGGGTTCGTGAGTGGGTGAACCTGTCAATCAGCTCGGATGAGCTTGCAGAGCAACTAACCATGCTGGGCCTTGAGGTCGATGATCGGACCCCGGCAGCCGGAAAAACTGACGGAGTGGTGGTTGCCGAAATTCAAAGTGCAGAGCAACACCCGGATGCCGATCGACTGCGGGTATGTAAGGTTGACGACGGCAGCGGAGAATTACACAACGTCGTTTGCGGAGCGCCAAATGCCCGCGCCGGTATCCGCGTTCCGTTTGCCAGAGTAGGGGCAGAGCTGTCCGGTGGCTTTAAGATTAAAAGCACCAAGCTTCGAGGCGTAAAATCAGATGGCATGTTGTGCTCTGCCGCAGAGCTTAAGTTGTCTGAAGAATCTGATGGCTTGCATGAGCTCGCCGCCGATGCACCCCTAGGGTTGCCATTGAGTGAATATCTCAGTCTGGATGACTACATCATCGATATCGATCTGACACCGAATCGAGGCGACTGTCTGAGTCTGCGCGGAGTGGCGCGTGAACTCAGCGCGCGCAATCTCGTGCCATTGGTTGAACCCCAATTTGATGTCGTCGAACAGTCCCACGAAGAGACTTTTCCGGTTGAAATCGCGGCGGACACTTGCTGTGCAAACTACGTTGGCCGAGTGATAAAAGGCATCGATCCCTCGGCGTCGACGCCGTTGTGGATGGTCGAGAAATTGAGACGCTGCGGCATTCGGTCTATTAGTCCATCGGTCGACGTTACAAACTTTGTCATGATGGAATTCGGCCAGCCGATGCACGCGTTTGATTTGGCCGGACTGGATCAGGGAATTCGCGTTCGTCCGGCCGAGCAGGGTGAAAAGTTAACATTGCTCGATGGTCGCGAGATCACCCTCGATGCTGATACCACCCTGATTTGCGATCACAACAAGGCCGTGGCAATTGCGGGCATTATGGGCGGAGATGCAACCGGCGTATCGTCACAAACGCAGGATGTTCTACTTGAAGCAGCATTGTTCACTCCGTTGGGTATCGCGGGTAAACCACGTCGATACAACGCCTATACCGATTCAGCTCAACGCTTTGAGCGCGGTGTTGACAGTGCATTGCAGCATCAGGCTATCGAACGCGCCAGTCAGCTGCTGATCTCTATTGTCGGCGGTTCTGCCGGGCCGGTGTTTGAAACGCGCAATCCGGAGCTTGATCGGAAAATGAGCACTATTCATCTTCGTCGGGCGCGTCTCGATCGCTTTCTCGGCGTAGTAATCGATGATCAGAGAGTGTCAGATATTCTGAATTCACTTGGTATTGAATTGAATCCGGTGAGCGACGGCTGGGAGGCTCTGGCACCGAGTTATCGCTACGATATTGCAATCGAGGAAGATTTAATCGAAGAGATTGCGCGGGTAAACGGGTATGACAACATGCCGAGAACCAACCCACCGTGGGTTCCGCGGATGGGATCGACGCCTGAACAGCAGATGCCGCGGAATAAGCTGCAGCAACTACTGGTGGACCGGGGTTATCAGGAAGTGGTTTGTTATAGTTTTGTTGATGGCGAGAAGCAGCAATTGCTTGATCCGCAAGCCGGTGCTCTGCCACTGGCTAACCCGATTTCATCCGATATGGATGTCATGCGAAATTCGCTCTGGCCGGGGCTTTGTAGCACCATGCAGAGCAACCTCAACCGCCAGCAAAATGACATACGTCTGTTCGAGTCCGGCCTGAAGTTTACTGTTGAGAATGACGAGTTAAAACAACAGCCTGTGATAAGTGGTTTGGTTGCCGGAATTCGCACGCCGGCCCACTGGAGTGAAAGTGAGAAGGCAGCGGATTTTTTCGATACCAAAGCGGATGTTGAATCGTTGCTGGCTGCAGCAAGTGACCGCACCTTTCGTTTCCAAAAAGCCGAACACGCAGCGATGCATCCGGGTATCTGTGCGGCAATTTATGAAGGGCAGAATCGCGTAGGCTGGCTTGGCAGTTTGCACCCAAAGCTACAGAAATTGTTGGATTTGTCGCAAATTCCAGTATTGTTTGAGATTGAACTTGAGGTGCTAAACCGGATCAAACTGCCGGAGTTTTCAGAGATTTCCAGGTTTCCGTCTGTGAGACGGGATTTAGCGGTAACGGTAGATATGGATATCTCGTATGCGGCAATTGAGGAATGCGTCAGAAAGCATGCCCCATCGTCATTAAAGGAAGTGCGGGTAATTGACGTCTATACAGGTAAGGGCATTACAAGTGGTCTAAAGAGCGTTGCTTTAGGGTTGATTTTGCAAGATTTTTCTAGCACTCTTGGCGACAATGAAATTGACACAGCGATGTCTCGCATTCTTAACGGTTTGATCGAAGATTTGCGCGCGACACTCAGGACATAAGAAAATGGCGTTAACCAAGGCATCAATGGCAGAAATGCTCTTTGATGAACTCGGACTCAACAAGCGTGAAGCCAAAGAGTTTGTCGAACAGTTTTTTGAAGAAGTGCGTGTCGCTTTGGAGAAAGGCGAAGATGTGAAATTGTCAGGATTCGGCAATTTTATTCTCCGCAGCAAGAATGAACGCCCTGGACGTAATCCAAAGACGGGTGAGGAGATTCCGATTTCCGCCCGGCGCGTGGTGACGTTTCGGCCTGGACAAAAACTAAAAGCTCGAGTCGAAGCCTATGCTGGAAACCAGCAATAATAACGAATTGCCGTCGATCCCCAACAAACGCTATTTCACTATCGGTGAGGTCAGCGACTTGTGCGACGTCAAACCGCATGTACTGCGGTACTGGGAACAGGAATTTCCTGATCTCAAACCGGTAAAACGTCGGGGCAATCGCCGGTATTATCAACGGCACGACGTTATGCTGATACGCACCATTAGAGACCTGCTGTACCAGCAGGGGTACACGATAGGCGGCGCTCGTCAGCAATTGTCCGGCGAAACGGCAAAGGAAGACAGCGGTCAGGCACAGCAGGTTGTAAAACAGTTGCGTCAGGAGTTAGAAGACGTGCTAAAGATCCTCAAGGCATGATATAGTTCGGCCGCGGAAACGCGAATGATCTAATCGGGGCGTAGCGCAGCCTGGTAGCGCACCACAATGGGGTTGTGGGGGTCGGAGGTTCGAATCCTCTCGCCCCGACCAAGATCAACAATCGAAGCCACATTTGTGGCTTTTTTTGTGCCCGTTACGGTTTCCTTAATTGCACTGGTTATAGCGTTTACTAAAGCCGTATACGGTGCACTGGCACAACTTTTCAGAGGTGTCGAATCGAGAGTGCCCTTTTAATTTATGGTATGTTAATTCATGGTATGGCAGATTAAAGAATGAATCAGCTTGAAACTGTACTGATGGCGGCTCAAGAGAACCCGGCGACTGTAGAATTTGCAGAGGTGATGGCAGTTATCGACGCTTATTATCACTATCAGCCCAGTGCGTTTTCAAATAGTGGTATTCAGAACGATGCAGGGAGCAATGAGGGAAGCTGCAAGATATTCGCGCTAGCCAAACTGCATGGACTCAGCCAGTCTGCCACACTGGCGCTTTTTGGTCGCTATTATCGGGAAGATGTTCTTGAACACCCGAATGCGGTCGATCACGCTAATATCCGCACATTCATTAAACATGGCTGGGCAGGTATCACGTTTGCGCATGAGCCGCTGAGCGAAAAGTGATTGTTCGGCCCGGTTTCTTCCAGTGTCAGCTCGCATTATTCAGGGTGGCGAGGGTAACGCGCCGACCTTATTTACTGGTGTTGCATAAAATTTCGAGTCCAGGAGCTTATAGAGCAGTATAAAAGGTGCTGCACGGAGTTTTTACTGGATTGAGCCTGGTTATTCTAAGTGATATTCAGGAAAAGCGACTACAGCGCCTTAGATGCTGCTATAGAAGCAGCGCAGTGGTTCTGGGCCGGAACTTTATGTAACTCCAGGGTTAACATCTGATTTCCAGCCCGCTATCTGCCAGCGGTTGCCTGCTCCCCATTATTCATACGAGCAAGTACGGCAAGTAAAGCAAGCGCGATGATCCCAAAAACAAAGCACGTGCGCAGGATACCGGACAGGGTTTGCCAGTCGAGTGGAATTCCGGCAGTTGCAGAGGAGAGGTTGAACAATACCACTGAGAATAGTAATCGTCCGGCAAGGCTTTGCATACTCAGGTAAGTTGCTCGTTGCGCACTGGGTATTCTGGGAGCGATTACTCCCATCATCGGGCCGTGGGCCATAGACATGGAAAAATTTCGGAACATCACCAGGATAAGAAATATTGGGTGCAGCCACAGCGCGAGTCCACCGATAATAATGCACTGAAACAAAATACTGCAGAGCAGCACGATTGTTACACCGAATTTTTTCTGCAGACCAATACTGACTCTGGCACCTATAGCCCCCCCGAACATAGACATGCCGATGACAATTCCCGAAACAAGCGGGGCATTGGTGGATTTAAACCAGCTGGTTATTGATGTTGTGTCAAGCAAAGCGATATAGGGTTGGTAGAATTCGAAAGGTATGTGTTCCAGTGAATAGCCGAATACATAAAAGAGAAAAATCCAGATCAATACAGTGCTTCGCAAATGTCCAATGCAACTGATTAGCTGCCGGAAAAATGAATCGGCAGTTGAGCCGTCTATTCGATCTGGTTCGTGAAAACACCAGCTGAGGTAAAGAGCTGTGAGTCCTCCGGCAAGAGCCGCAACATACGGTAGGCGCAAGTCAATTACACCGAGCAGACCACCCACCAGGCAGGAGCAAGCCAGACCGGTCATACCGAATTGCAGTGCTTTCGCTTCATAGCTGGAGTATTGTTGTGACTGCTGTTTTTGTGACAGTGAGTCGTAGAGCAGTGAGCTGTCGCTGCCGGATTGGAAAGCAATACCAGCAGCAAGAAAAAACTGTGCGGCGGCAAGTGTTGCAAAGCTCCCTGCGCTCAAAAAAGCAATGTAGGCGCAGCATGTCAATAGAGCTGCCAGCAGAAGTGTTGGTCGTCTTCCTGCTCGATCAGACAGGTAGCCTGATGGAATTTCCAGAATAAATACGCCGAAATAGTAGATGCTGCCGAGGCGAATAGCCTCACCCAGAGTAACTGTTTCGGTAAAAAACAGGAAAAATACCGGAATCCATGGAGAAAAACTGGTGGCAGCCTGGTACCAGGGGTACAGGTGGATGTTTCGGTTGAGTGAGCTTTGCAAATTGAAGTCGCTCTGTGAGCTATAGTCCGGCCTGCACGCGGGCTAAAACGAGGTGGAGAAATTCATGTTTTAGAAATCACGTGATATTGTATTGAGGGAGTTCTGTGTCAGGGCTCATCGGGGATAGGTTTGGGTGGATCACTGCTTTCTATTAGTTGATGCGCAGCGGCTGTTGCTGCTTTTTCTGTCGCCTCGCTGATCGTTGCGGAGCTCATTACCTCAACCTTGACATTGCGTTCAGCAAATACAATTCCATTGGCGTCAAAAGCGTCGCGTACTTTCTGGTACGCATCGCGACGGACCAGCCATTGCTCGCCCGGTTTAGCTTTGAATTTTACCCCGACAACCATATTGAATTCTTCCATTCGCCTTACGCCCTGTGATTTCAGCGGTTGAATAATGCTGTGGCCATAGTCGGGGTGTTGCATGAGTTCCAGGCCGATATTTTTAACCAGTTTTTTTACAAGTTTTAGATCAGTATCGAATGGCACGCGGAATTCCAGTTTCATAATGACCCAGTCGCGGCTGTAGTTTGTCAGTGCCTTGAGTTCTCCGAACGGTATCGTATGGACTGCACCTCGATGATGGCGTATTCGAAGGGAACGTATAGACATCTGCTCAACTGTGCCAGTCAGGCCATCTATTTCAATGTATTCACCAATTCTGAATGCGTCATCGATCAGAAAAAAGATTCCGGACACCACATCACGTACCAGCGCCTGAGCACCGAAACCGACGGCAACGCCAATCACACCTGCGCCTGCCAGCAATGGCCCGATATTGACGCCGAATGCAGAGAGAACGCTCATGATTATCATAGAGAGCAATGTAACCATCAGCATCGTTCGCAGCAGTGGCAGTAAGGTAGCCATGCGCGCTTCAGGACCAGGTGCCTGGCCATCAACCGGGGGAATATAGTCGGCCAGTCTCCGATCAATAGCGGATCTGGCCCATACCCAGATCAGGTCAGCAATGAGTAGTGCAATAATTACATCTATAATTGTTTTGAGTGATCTGCCTATCGGAGTCGGAGACGACGACAGCGCGAACAGATTGATATCCCATGATAGGGTCAGTGCGACGAATGCACCGATTACCAGTAAAAACCGCACTAGTCTCCGGGTGATTGGTCGGTAGGCTTCATAGGTGTTAACTGTAAAATCGTGAATATCGGTATGATCATTCTCAAGCGCTTCTTCCTCTTTTGCTGCTTCCTGAGGGGGGGCGTCGCTAATGATTTCAATTGCCTCGTTGTCTGTAGTATCGAGAGCAGCTTGCGGCGCATTGCTGGCAAACTCACCGTGTAGCTGGTCAACGTTTTCGGCTTGATCAAACAGATTATCTACCCAGTTGTGAAACAGCCGCATGAGAGGGAATAGCGACCCGAAAATCAAGGATGACCACATCAACCGTGAGGTATCCAGTAACCAGAAAGAAAATACAACAACGCTAAGCACGGCAAGGTAAATAGGCCAGATGGTCGAGAACTTTCCGTTTGTCTGGTTTGTATTAGCGACAAATTTCCTGCGGATAACGGTAATCGCTATCAGTACAGTGATCAGCCACAACAGACTGGCGAAGGAATCGACCGCCAGCCCTGTTGCTACGGGCACATTACTTGTGGACATGGAAGATATTTTTCTAAATACATCAGATATAGCAAAGCTGCTTGTGCCAACAAAGGCGACAGTTGTTATCCACCATTGCAGTGTGTGTGATTGCGTGTTGTCGAAAGGGACCAGTCGAAGATCTTTTACCCGCGGAGACAGGAAAAACCGGGATACCGTAGAGACAATACGAACGACCAGTACAATAATCAGAATATCCAGTACGATATCATCAACAACCGGAGGCCATTTAAAACTGATATATGCACCGATGCTGCCAATAGCAAAAGCCGCCACAGCACCAAATGTGATAAGCGCTCTATAGAAGGATGTCGATATTCTCTGGCGCAAGCTATCAGGTTTTCGCAACTCGAGATCTAGAAGTCTATAGTGAGTATACTCGGTGTACAGCCATTCAATCGCGATGCCTATAAACAAGAATATAACGATAAACGTAACGAGCCGCAGAGATTCGGAGTCGGATATCTGCGAGCGCCATCCGGCAACGATAATTCCAGGTGCTTCGGAAGCTGTGACTAGTGCTTCGTTGATCAGTTCTGTTCTGGTACGTATATGATCAATCAGATCAACCATATTGCTGCGCAGTGAAAACGTTTCGGTAGATTCGGTCTCGTTGCTGTCGGATGGTGCTTGCTGAAGCCATTGCTGAACCACCGGATCAGTCAGCAGCATTCTGAACTCCTGGACCTTGTCTGCTTCCAGAGTCTGTGCAGTGGTAGCGGCATCCTGTGACTGGGCCGGGTGTGCTATCAGGCAAAGGGTAAAAAATAGCAGGCGGTTTAATTGAACCAGAACCGTTGATCGCAGGCGCATGTCAGGATTGCTCTGCCATTGGCTCAGGCGATACACTATTTGCACTTGATTTGGCGTTATGCAGCTGGTGTGGCTGAACATCGGGTGGGATTAGTCGCTCTATCGTGATTACACCGGGCCCCGGAGTTAGCTGACAGGCCAGTCGCACATTCTCAGCGCTGCCCGTGCGAGTCAGTGTGTCACGCTCGATTTGCGAGGGTGGATCCAACTTGCCATCGCTATCATGAATCCGGATACGACAAGTGCCACAGCGTCCGCGGCCACGGCATAAATTGGCATGTGGGATATCGCTGACAGTAGCCATCTCCAGCAAGTTCATACCGGCTGGCCGTTTCACCACATCGCCTGATGCGTAACGTACTTCGAGCTCCGGGCACTGACCGCGCAGCCTGAAGGCTCGAGCGAGAAGCACCGCTAGTAGTAGCGCTAGATAGCCATAGGTAATACGCCACTTTACCTGGCCGATAAAGGTTTGGGTTTGTTTAATTTTTACCGGGTCTGTTTCCACTGGCCGGTTGTTTTTATCGTTTGGTTTTTGTATTTGGGCGCCATTATTGAAAGTTATACCGGCTGTATTGGAATCGGGTTTTCCTGGCTTGCTAACGCCGTGTGGTTGAGTCGGCGGGTTGCTCCCGGGTTGAGAGTGAAAGGGTTCTCTGGCGTATCCAGCGGGGTCAAATCCGCTGGCGCCGAGAGCACGCATGCCACCGTCGACGAACGCGAGCAATGCCAGCACGGGAATTATTACGGCGATGAGATTTGCGTAGTTCGCCAGCCGTGGCCACCAGAGTTTAATTCGCAACCAGGTAAACAGGCCGAGGCATCCGTGGACCCAGATGACGATCAATAGCAGAACTTGTCGTATGCCGGCGATAGGTTCTTTGATCCAGAAAAATTGGAATAATTCGAAATAACCGGGGGTAATGCCCAGCATCTGCTTGTTTGCGATCATCGACCAGGCGTGTGGGACTAAAAGTGGGATTATCAGTAGCGCGGTGACAAGTTGCACTGTATCGTGACGTGTCATTTGCAAGGTATTGCGTTTATAGAGTGCCTGTAAGCCAAGGAACATATGTAATGTAACGGATGCAAACAGGATTGCGCCGACCGGCCGGTTTGAAAATGGAAACATCATGACAGGGCGTAGCTGATCGGCTAGTGGCAGTGAAAAAAAACCGATGGCAAGATTCATCAGGTGTACTGTTACAAAAGTAAATAATATAAGCCCGGTGATAATTTTCAGTCGTCTGGCCACGATGATTCCCAACGTCTCTTCCGTACTGGAATTATGCGCCAGCGTGTAGCAGTTTACCAATAAGAGATGGACTGGTCGTTTTGCACATTCGAGATGTAGCGAGCAGCCGAGGGCTAAGCTGGTTTATTGATGGGCACTAATTAGGGCCAGACAGGCTGGTGTGTTCCAGGAGGAACGGATGGTCGATTCCAGTTGGTTGAACAATCGGATAACCTTGCAGCGTGCGGGATCGCCTCGAGAGCTCCGTAATGGGAATCATAGGGTTCCAGGTGATCTGCCGCATTTGGCACAGCACAATCTATATCTTCCGGGGTGCGAGCCAAAGACCGGAGCCAGTGTCCGGTACGAGCGAGCGAGACCTGCACATGCCAGCTGCCTCCCTCAATCAGTTGCCGATAAAGTGCGACCTGGCTGCCGAACGCCATTAAGTAACCGGTGGCATAATCCAGAATCTGCACGGGCAGGGCCTTGGGTGTTTGCATGCCAAAAGCTATCGCCTCTGCATGATTGAACCCGGTGGCGGTCTGCACTAGTGAATCGAAGCCACGCCGATTTCGCCACGGTCCCGTCCGGCCATAGGCACTTAAGCTTGTGTAGATCAGCCCGGGATTTTCCGCGCACAACACTTCAGGGGAAAAGCCAAGTTCCGCTAACCCGCCGGGTCGGTAGCCCTGAATAAAAATATCAGCACCCCGTGTGAGGTTCTGCAATGTCTGGAATCCGGAACGAGTTTTTAGATCAACCAGAGTCGATAGCTTGCCGCGACTGGTATCTATAATTGAATCGATATTGGGAAGAGTCGGAGAATTGACGAGCATAACGTCGGCACCGAAAGCGGCGAGTGTACGTCCGCAAACAGGCCCAGCCAGTATTCGGGTTAGATCCAGTACACGGATTCCCGAAAGAGGCAGCGTTTTCTTATCGATTGAAGATTTATCTCGAGGAGGTGCCTCTCCGATTTTTTCAATTTCCACCAGTGGGAGTGCAGCCAGAGCGCGTGCCTGCAGGTGAGCGTCCCATTCGTCAAAACTCCGGTAACTTGAGCAGACTCCGTTAGCATTTGAAATTGCGTCATCCAGATCCTGTGTTTTCCATTGCTGTATTCTCGCTGCAGTCTGATCGCGATTTGTCGCTGTTCCAGCGGGCAGCCCTAACACTTCCAGTGCAATATCACGATGATGATCAAAGTTTGCGTGTACGCGGATAAAACCATCAGCTGTTTGGTAGAGGCCGGAAAGTTCTGCCCATTGAGGCGGGGTTTTACCATTGAGTCTATAGAAAGCTGAGCATTCCATGCTCGCATCCAGACTGTCTATAGTGGTATGTTGGCGGTGGCCTGATCGGTGATAGCCCATTTCTATAGCGATACCGGCTGCGGCTGCAATTGTTGACTGGGCTATAGTGCTTACAGCGAAGGAGGAAGGTAGGCGGAAGTCGGTGCCGGTCAGTCTGATATGAGCAATAGTATCCTGCGGAAGCTTGTGTTCCGACCACAGTGATTGCAGCAGTGTTGATGAACTTTCTGACGGGCTCATAGTAATATTCCTCACTGGCCATTGACTTGTCTGAAGCGTGCTATAGACAAATCACTATTATTATGGGCGGCTTAGTTCGGGCCTGCCCAAACAGAGCCGGGAATAAATAATTCACCTGATGCCAGCTTACGCGCTGTGCGCACAACACCTGCTGATTTATGTGTAAATTGTGAATCTGTCAGATCGAAGTCTACGATCACGTCCATCAGTCCCATCGGATGTTCGAGGCTCACGATGGCTGGTGTCTGAGTTGGTCGCGTGAGCAGGCCATCGGTTACCGTGCCTGGTGTCAGTGCGCAGGCAGACAGACACTGGGATCCTGTTACTGCCAAAGTGGGATGCGTGGTCCATGGCATGAAATAGCGCGTGCATAGAGTGCCACCTGAGCCCGCCGGAGCCACTATGCCGAACTTTGGGATCACCGATTTGCAGCAATCACCCAGGCCCATTAATAAACCGGCTTTCAGGCGAATAGCCTCTATGCGCGCAAACAGTGCGCGGTTCTCGTCCAGTTCCTCTCGAGTCTCATGACCACTAAGGCCCAGAGAGCTTGCTGTTGCAATGACCATTGGCATGGCAACGTCCATACAGGTGACTTCGATTCCGTCGATACGGTCTCTGCAGTTGCCGGTTGGCAGAAATTTTCCCGTTGAAGAGCCCGCGACGTCGATAAAATTTAATTCTATAGGTGCGGCTGTACCGGGAACCCCGTCAATTTCTTCTTCACCGTCGTAGCTGACCAGGCCATTCGGTGTCTGTACTCGTGCCCGAACGCGGGCCCCGGTATTTAAAGCACGAATTTTCACCTCGGTGATATCGCCGCTTGCGCCGATCAACCCCATCTCGATTGCAGCCGGACCCACTGCAGTCATCATGTTGCCGCACGTCGGCTTGTAGTCAACGAGTTGATCCAGCACACTGATTTGTGCGAAAAAATAGTCGATGTCAGCCCATTCGTGATTTGAACGCGACAACATCGCTACTTTGGTTGTGACAGCATTACCTCCACCGATTCCATCGATATTCAATGGGTGTCCGGAACCGATGGTGCTGGTGAGCACCTGCGTTAAAGTGTCTAAATCGGCCGGCAGATCAGCCCGGTTGAAAAACGGGCCGCGTGAACTGCCACCGCGAAAAAAAAAGTAAGGTATTGATGTTTGTTGCATTGGTGGGCTGGCTACCACTTTATATTTTGCCATGCGCCGTTGCTTTGGCGCGCACTCAGAGTTACTCCATCCCACTTGCCTGCAGAATAGAAGCTACCGTCATTACGCTGGTTGAACATAGAGACGTTCAAACGCGCGGTGACTGTGGCGCCTGATTCACTGACGTTGTCGATGATCACATCGACTCGATCGTGGCGCTGGAACATACGACGCAGGAATTCTGTGCGCTCAGCTGGTAAGTTATCGCTGAGGCTGATCACCCTGTTTAAGTTTTTTCTCTCGATAGCGAGTCTTAATTGATTCAGGTGACGCGCTGCGTCACCACTCGCTGATATAAAACTTCGCCGCGGTGCCGATGAAAATGCACTGTTTCCGGAAACATCGCTAACATCCACCGGTGCAGCTGGTAGGTCCTGCGATAGGGATGCAGCAATTTCCGGGCGTTCAGGTGTGGTGCCGGCGGATGCAAGTGGAGTTGAATTTTCTATAGCATTTGATTCTGCGGTGTTTGTACCTGCATCAGCTGCCGCAGTCAGTGAGGAGGCATCAGATATAACGTTTGATTGTTCGAGCGGGAGGAGCGCGCCTGATAAACCTGCCTGATCATCAATTGAATCGGTCGCTATTGCATCTATTTTAGCGCGGAGTTTTTCCGATAACTCCGGATTCGGGATATATTTGTCTATTTCTTCGTAGAGAGATCTGGCCTCTGTTGCTTTCCCGGCCTCTACCAGTGCTTCGACTTCGTTGATCTTACTGGTCAAGTAAGGAGACAGGGCCGTATCTATAGAAACAACACTCCCTGTTGTGGTTGCCGTTCCCGAATTAGATGACGCGCCAGTTCTGCCTGTATCGGTAGGAGTACTCTCGATCTGCAACCCGGCTCTGGTTGCTTGCGTCAACAATCGGTTGGCTTCGGTGAGATCGTTGTTGTTTACAAACTCCACTATCTGAGCCTTGATCCGGGCTTGTATATCGAGCACCGCCGCTTTTGCTCTGGCATTTTCAGGTGCTGAAGAGAGAATCAGCTGGTAGTAATCCAGGGCAGATTCGCCCGTTGGAGATATAAGGGCGTCCTGTGCAAGTTTTTCTTCTGCCCGCGAAAACGCCATGTCCATGGTCATATCGGGACCCTTGCTTTGTCGACTGAAAATTTCCGGATTGTTGACATACACCAGCGATATACCAACAACGGCAGCAAGGCCTATAGTGGGAAGTAACCAACGCCATTTTGATGGTGGTGGCGGTGGTTCGTAATCCCAGTCTGACTCGTCAAACGTAATGTCATCGCTGGCTTGTGATCTCAGGTGAGGCTGAAGTGGTGGATCATAGCGATGTTCCTGTCCTGCTGCCCCACGTTCGAGTGAGCTTACCCGGCCACGGTTGTCGCTGGCCGTGGGGGCTGGACTTTCTATAGGGGCTTCTTCATGAGCACCGGACTCTGCCACTGGTTCGCGTTTCATGATATCGCGTCTCAGAACGTTCCGGATTTCCTGGGTTGGCGTCGGTTCTGCGCGTTTAGATGGGTTTAACCGGGTAACGTTGGATGAATCTGCTCTGGCAGTGGGTGGCAGAGGAGGAGGCTCTGTAGGGTCTCGGTCAAATTCTGGTTGAGCCGTGCCGGGCTGATCCAGGCCTGGACTCGGACGCTGCAGCCTTCGGCGGGTCAGTTCCGGTCCGTTTTGTTGCTCCAATTCAAGTTTTCGCGAGGGTTTCCAGGTAGCGTTCCGCTCGCGGCTGGTATCATCAAGATTCAGCGGAATTGATTCTATATCAGCTTCGTAAGTATCAGTGTGCCTGGGTTCAATGCGAGCGCTCAGTTCATCGAGTGCGAGGATTTTTTCTTTCTCAGGAATCAGCCGACTGGTCGTTAATTCAGGTTTGTTCGGTGGTGGGTATTTCGCGTGCGTTTTCAGTTTGGATCGGCGAACGGGGGGTTTTGATTCGTACTCGTCAGCCGGGTTGAAATTGCCGTCAAATGCGTCCCGCCACTGCGCGATACTCTGGGGACGATCTTTTGCTTCCATTCGCAGACCCCAATCGATTGCTTCCAGAAAATGATCGCTGTACCCGGGGGCGGCTTTTTCCCGGACTGACGGCAACGGGTCTTCCGACTGCGTTAACGTGCTTGATGCACGCGTGATTGAGTCAACCGGCATCTCGCCGGTGACCGCTTCGAACAGTACCGCGGCAAGGGCGTAGATATCGGTCCACGGCCCCTGATCATTCTCCGACACATTGTATTGCTCAATTGGCGTATAGCCGACGGTAACAACAGCGGTCAGTTGCTGAGTTGTTTCGCTCAATGTGTAACGGGCGGCCCCGAAGTCAAGCAGCACAGGCTGGCCACTATCGCGAAGATAAATGTTGGAGGGCTTAATGTCTCGATGCGCCAGGCCGTGGAGATGAATTTCTTCCACCCCATCGAAAATTGGAAATAATATGGCGCGCAGATCCTTTTCGCTCAAACTTTGGTAACGTGCCAGAACTTCTCCCAGCTCTTGTCCCCGTTCGTAGTCCATTACGATATACGCCGTATTGTTCTGATGAATAACCTGATGCACGCGAACAATGTTCGGGTGTTTGAATCGAGCCAGGGTTTTAGCTTCACGGGCAAAATTGCTGAGCCCGGTTTCGTAATCTTCATCGAATTCCGGGCGTTTGGCTGAGACTTGAAGATGAGCGTCGCGGTGGATTATTTCCCGCGGCAGATATTCTTTGATCGCAACATCGACATCGAGGTTCAGGTCTGCGGCCAGATACGTAACAGCAAAGCCCCCATACCCGAGAACATCCTCAATCTGGTAGCAACTTATCGTGTCACCGCGTTGCAGCGTATCTGGATAGCTGGTCACACTGGCCTCATTTGTCATATAAATCAACTATTTAAGGTTTAAACTCTGGCGTCTGAGAAATTACGAATTATCCATAGGCTATTCTAAAGGATTATGAGTCTTCAAGTGATGAAGAAAGTGGGAATTTTAATATTCGATTATTAGCGGTAGCTGAATAACTGTGAAGTGGCCGTGAAAACCCGCAAATCAAATGGCGGAAAGTAGCGTGTTATGCGTCTGTCGGGTTGTGTAGCTGGTGCCGAGTTGTGGCCGCTGTGTGCCGGGTTTTAGGAGCGGCGGGGGATATCAGTGAGCTTGCCGCGTTGAATCAGCCCTTCCTTATCGTACAGGGGAAGGTCAGCCAGTTTGCCCTGGTGGAATTTCCCGTCAGTACAGCCAATGGTGACCACAGTGCCTTCAGTATGACCTGGAGTTGTCATCCTGACGATACCGACACCACGATTCAGGTAGGGTGACAGCGCGCCGGCTGTCACTTTGCCAGCAGTTTTACCATCGATTAGAATAGCCGCTCCGATCAGAGGCTGCGCGTCGCAGAGCAAGCCGGTTAAACGACTTTCACGAGGGCTTCCTTCAAGGGCAGCCTTGCCGATAAACTCCGGTTTGTGCATATCGACAAATACACCCAGGCCTGCTTCGAATGGCGTTGTTGTGTGATCAAAATCTGAACCGGCATTGAGAATGCCGGCTTCAATCCGGCGTATGTTCATGGAATCGAGCCCGAACATTTGCATGCCAAATGGCTGTCCGGCTTTTTGCAGATGGTTCCAAAGCGCGTCGGCATCGTGGTGGCCTTCGGTGTAAAACTCCCAACCGAGCTCGTTGGTATAGCCAGTGCGGCTTATGACTACCTCCTGACCACCGAGCGATACTCTTGCTAAGGCGAAGTAGCTGAATGCATCGGGCAGTCCGTTGTCTGCAGCTGCTTGCAGAATATCCAGAGCAGCCGGTCCCTGTACCTGTGAGACGAATACATTCGGGTCAGTGATCTCGACATCGAGACCTGCCGAGTGAGCACGCGCCCAGCTGTAGAAATCACCATCGGCCTGGGCGTACCAGAACCGATCTTCTTCGAGCCGGAGTAAAATACCATCGACCAGCAGACCTCCGTCTTCATAACACGCGAGGCCATAGGCGCAGCGGCCGATTTTGACTTTGGTGATGTCTTTGGTGAAAAGTCTGTCGAGAAGGTGCTCCGCATCGGGCCCTTTGAACTCGAGTGGGTATTCGCCAGTATGCAAAACCGCTGCCTTCTGGCGCAACAGCCAATATCCTTCGTCAGTGGGCAAGCTGTCCAGACAGCAGGCCATTAGCCGGCGGTTATATACACAGTAGTGCGGGCCAAGCGGCTGTTCTATTTTGTGGTACGGGTGGCGCGACAAAGAGTAGTCCCAGCCGGCGCCCGGTATAGTTGAAACCAGGTCGCGAGTTTTACCGTCACTGGATGGCATTTGCTTCTCTTAAACTTCGTTGGGCAATGAGTGGAGCCATTCAGCGGATTTTTGCTCAAGTCTGACTGGCTGTTATTCAGCATTTCAGCCCGGAAAATTACCGGGCTGGATAACACTAGTTGAACAACGTGTGCTTTGGCTGCTGCTTTTTGCTGTGTTTACTTCGCTGTAGTCACAGCTGGAAAAGCATTTAGTTTTTCAGATATTCATCCATTGAATCGTCCATCGCCTTTGACCACTCGGTGTGGTGCGTCGGGGATTGAGATTTTGTCATCAGTGATTTATAGGAATTGTTGCGAAAGCCCATGATGTCGTCATGCTTGTGGTGTTCCCATTCCATAAACGTTTGATTCACCCCCTCGACATCAAATTTCGGGTAGTCGGTTTGGTCGATGAGTTCCTGAACGTAATCGCCCTGAAACCAGATCATGTCTTCGTCGGTTTCAAGTGTGGCTTCACGAGCCAGCCATTTATCGCTGTGGGACTTTACGGCTGCAGCATCGGGAATCGCGATTTTACCCATGATGACATCACGTGCCCACCATGCTTGTGCGTCAAACATGTTGAAAGTATAGAATTGATCCTGCATACCGAGATACATCACCTTCGGGTTGGGTTCGAATGCGACACCCTGGTATAGATCAGGGGTCCACATGCGATTTGTTGCAACGAGACGAATATCGTCACTCATGAAAGGAAAGTGGTGCAAATAGCCCGTACATAGAATAATTGCATCGATCTCCTTGCTGCTGCCGTCTTTGAAGTGGCAGGTTTTGCCGACAACCCTGGTTAGCAGTGGTTTGGTTTCCCAGTTATCGGGCCAGTGAAATCCCATCGGGTTGGTGCGGTAGCAGGCAGTCATGGATTTAGCACCGTACTTCCAGCACTGCGAGCCGATATCTTCAGCTGAATAACTGGCGCCGACTACCATGACATCTTTGCCTTTGAATTCCAGAGCATCGCGGAAATCGTGTGCATGCAGCACCCGGCCCTCGAAGCGATCCATGCCGTCGAAGTAGGGTACATTAGGTGTGGAAAAATGGCCGGTCGCAACAATTACATGGTCAAAGGTTTCTTTCACGCTTTTGTCATTGATGAGGTCGTGAGCGATTACAGTGAAGTTGTCACTGCCTTCGTGGTACTCAACATGCCTTACCGGATGGCGGAAGCGAACCCAGTCTCTGACACCTGCTTTCTCTACACGGCCGCGTATGTAATCTGCTAACACTTCGCGAGGCGGATAACTGGCAATCGGCTTGCCGAAATGCTCTTCGAATGTGTAGTCCGCAAATTCCAGGCACTCTTTCGGGCCGTTTGACCAGAGGTAGCGATACATTGATCCGTGTACGGGTTCGCCGTATTCGTCCAGGCCCGTGCGCCAGGTGTAGTTCCACAGTCCGCCCCAATCATCCTGTTTTTCAAAGCAGACAACTTCAGGGATATCTGCGCCGTTTTGTCTGGCTGACTGAAATGCCCTGAGCGCAGCTGTGCCGCAAGGGCCGGCCCCTATTATGGCGACTCGTTTTGTCATAATTGATTTTCCTGCTGTTGTTGCTAGAACCCGTTAGATGGCTGTTTGTAAGCTGAGATATCGCACAATAAACGACAGTACGATTATCTTAACATGGTGTTTTTTTCATGCCTATCCTCGTAGTTGCCAGGCAACGGTTCGTAGTGCCGTGAAAAATAACCCGGACCATTATTTCATTGGCCAGACTTACTGCCGGGAGCACGATGGCATCCAGTTCTGTGCGACTTCCTTGTACATGCTGAGCCATGTTTCTGCAGCATCGTCGTGGCTCAGGTCTTCTGCATCAACAAAGGCGGCGGCGGTCTCTATCATTTGCTTACTGAAGCTGATAGCCATAATCAATTCGTTTGCGCATGGGAATTTGTTGGGAAATCCTGCCCACAGACCTTTTTTTAAATAGCTGCCGGTAATCGAACCGCAGTCGTTGGTCATTTGCGGATTGATTCCCCATGCGGGATCAAGTGTGCATCTATTTTCTTTGTCACGAGGCGGAAACTCTATGAATTTTCCGGGGAAAATGGCACCTGTCCAGTTTGGTGTCCAGTTAAAAATAACAATTGGTTCTTTCCGGGCAGCGGCATATTTTAGCGACTCAAATAGTGATTCTATAGAATCTTTGTTGACAATTGTGACGTTCAGACCGAGTGACTTGATCCTCTCTAGATCCTCCGGATGCCATTCGGACGGCCCGGACACGTACTGTGCATTTGGCGTTGTTTCAGCGGTTGCCAGCTTTTCTGCGCAGATGTTAAGTGCCCGGTAGTCCGGAAGTTCCGGGCAGATTTCTTCAACGTAGTCAGGGTACCACCAGTCCTCTCGTGTTGTGGCTGAGTGGCTGCCGGCGTCAATCATCCGGCCGGCAGCAATTTGTTCCTGAAAGCTTGAATGCATGGAGGCTTGCCATATTTCCATCTGCAGATGAGCCTCACCGGTGCCGATAGCTTCAAACTGACTTTGCGTATCAATTTTGAGCAAGCTGGTACGATACCCCGCACGATTTAGAAGCCTTTGCACAATCCGTGAGATGACTTTCTGACTTGTCCAGTTATTCTCAACAATGACGATCGGATCTTCGGTTTCCGGTACTGCCGCTTTGGTGCTCAGGGGAAAAAGCAAACATAAAAGCAGACCTGCCAGATGCAGCCCCGGGCGCGCGGTGGTTTGGTTATGACTCATCGGCTGGTAACTGCTTAATTCTTCGGAGTGTGTGCACAGAAGCAGTCTTGTGAGAGCTGCTAAAATTCAGTGTTGTTTCTACATTAACACCGATCAAGTTGTGCTCCCAGCGCTGTGGCAACCATATGCTGAAAATGATGTACGGCGTGTTCGGACAATTCGCTCCGCTCTGGGTCAACGACGAACCGCCCCTGATTGTAGCCATTTGATTTCAAACCGCGCTGAACGCTCTCGCACAGGCTGATATCTTCAGGTTGCAGTATTTCCTTCTGGTACTTCATGGCTTCCTGTAGTTGCTCACTGGGCTGTCCGTCGGGCACAAACCAGTCCTGATACTCGATTGTGCTGCCGGCACCATCGGGAACCATTTGCAGAACTGATAGATTTGCCTCGCCAGGGTAGGCCCATATGCTGAGATTGGGCCACAGAAACCAACCGGCATAGCCAAAATCGACATCACCTTTTTCGAATTTATAGGCAGAGTTGTCAGTCGACTTCGCTGCATTGGAAATATGACTGGAGTAGATGCCTTTCGCTGTTGATCGATAACTCTCCATATCCACCAGATCGACGAAATCACGATGAGCGGTGTGGCAGTGATAGCACTCTAGAAAATTATCCATCATAACTTTCCAGTTACTGGCTACATGATAAGTATCCCGTTGAGCGAATGCCAGGGTATCTACCCCCGGTACATAGTGGCGAATTTCTTTCTCGAGCTCTGCGGCTTGTTCTGCCAGTGGCGTAGCCTCGCGGTTAAGATTAATGAAAATCATCCCGCAGAAGACTTCGACTCTTACGGGTTTTAAGGCAAAATCGCACTTGGCGAAACCGGCCATTTTAGCTGAGTTGCGAGCGCCTACCAGAGTTCCGTCGAGGTCGTAGGACCAGGCGTGGTAGGGACAGAGGATAACATTGGCGCGACCGGTTCCGGAAACCAGTTCGTGGCCTCGATGCTGGCAGACGTTATAGAAGCCGTTCAGCTTGCCGTCGCGGTCGTGGACGATAAACACACTTTGCTCATCTATTTTCGTAGTCAGATAATCGCCCGGTTTGGCTACCTGGCTCAGGTGACCGGCATACCACCAGCTGCATTGAAAGATATCGCGGGACTCAAGCCGGTAAATTTCTTCGTCGAGGTAAAATCGTGCGGGTAGTGTGTACGATTGCGCAGGATCTTCACAAAAAGGTTCATCGGTCTGGTGCAGTTCGAGCAGATTTGTTTGCACTGTGTTTTCCTGAAATGAATCAATATGCATAGGCTACGGTTAAGCTAAAACCGCTGCAAGTGATATAATTTAACCCAAATTGATAAGCTGTATTAATGCAAAGAGGCGTGACATGCAGAATCTAAGTGCTCAATTGCCGCCGCTTGAGCCTTTGGTTGCTTTTGAAGCAGCTGCCAGATTGCAGAGCTTTACTCTGGCTGCGGAGGAGCTGAATCTATCTCAGGCCGCGATAAGTCAACGTATTCGAAACCTGGAATCCTTTCTCGGAACCGGTCTGTTTGTCCGCTCGCATCGAGCCGTTCAGCTGTCTCCTTCAGGGATTGAATTTCAGCACGCTGTCTCGGCTACGCTAAGGCACCTGGCCTGTGCAACAGCCGATCTGAAAGCGCCGGTAACGCCAACTCGCCTGACCGTAGCGACGGATCAGTCGGTGGCGTCACTGTGGTTAATGCCGCGCTTGCCCGATTTTAAGCGACGCCATTCTGAATTTGCTATCCGGCTGATCGCCTCAGATGAAGAGCAGGATTGTCTGGGAGATGATGTGCAGGTGGCGATTATCCACGGCAATGGCAACTGGCCCGGATTTAATTCTGAACTGCTTTTTAAAGAAGAGGTATTTGCCGTCTGCAGTCCGTCGTACCTGCGTGATCACAGTGCCCATCGATCGGTTGATCCGACCGGGTTTGCCGAGCTGGTGTTACTGGAACTTGAAGACAAACGCTGGGACTGGATGAACTGGCGAGCATTTCTCAGTGCGATTGGCTCCGATCACTCGACAGGCCATGCAGCATTTCGAATCAACAGTTATCCGCTGGTTATAGATGCGGCTAGAAATGGACAGGGAATTGCCCTCGGCTGGCGTTATTTAGTCGATGACGATCTGGCCAGTGGTGCGCTGGTCAAGCCGTTCGACTGCTCTGTCAGTACGCAATTCGGCTATTATCTGGTGTGGCCGCATAACAAAGCGCAGTCTTCAGCGGTTATTGACTTCCGTGAGTGGTCGCTTCGTGAGCTGACCCAGCAAACCGACTCTCCATAATTGTTGCACAGTGAATCCGGAAGCTGTAACCGAGTCATTCCATGCCGAGTGCCTGCTTTCTCTGATTAGCCCAGGTGCGCAGAATCTGATCTATAGCCAGTCCTATAAACGCCACACAAAAACCGAGAATTAACCCGTTTCCAACACCGGCTTTATCTGACAGTGATTTTAGAATGAGCTGGCCTAGATCATCCGTGCCAATCAACGCGCCGATAATAACCATAGAAAGTGCAAAGACAACAGTCTGATTTATGCCGAGTGCCATGTGCGGAAACGACAAGGGTAGTTCTATAGAAATCCAGCGTTGCAGTCGATTAACCCCTGACATTGAGCCGGCGTCGTGCAACGCCTCTGGTACGCTACGCAAACCTTCGACTGTATAGCGAGCCGCCGGTATAGTCGCATAGACGACTATCGCAATCAGTACCGAGGTGTCGGTTACACCGAATAGCATCATTACCGGGATCAGGTAAATAAAAGAAGGGAAGGTTTGAAAGGTATCGCAAACGGTTAATAGGAAGCGCGCGGTTGTCGGGTGCTGGGCGCACAGTGTGCCGGCAACAATGCCTATGAAACCTGAAATCAGAACAGCCATTGTCATGAGGTAGGACGTGATCAGTGCTCTGTCCCACCATTCAGTCAGGGCGATAAATACCAGGAACCCGCCAACAATCAACGCTGATCTGATTCCGCCAACGATAAACCCTGCGCCCATTGCCAGCGTCAGTGTGGCCGCTACCGGCATGCCAAGATACGCGTTTTTTACTGGCACCAATACCTCAACAATGAGCCATTCGTTAAATCCCTTCAAGGTATAGAAAAAGGTATCCCAGAGCCAGTCAACTCCTGCCTGCCAGAAGTTCTCTGTTGTTATGCCCTTGTTGTGCGGGATCAGATACAAGTAGTTATATCCTTCCTCGAATATTAGCGAGCCGATCCAAGCGATGACAATACCCGCGATGAATACAGCAAGAAATGCCAGCGAGTACTTGTGCCTTTGCTTGAATGACTGATCAGCAAAATAGTCGGTTTGCTTGTTCGCCCATGCAAGTGACAGTCGATCCAGAACAATAGCAATAAGGACGATGCAAATTCCGATTTCGAGTGCCAGACCAATGCGTAATCGATTCAGTGCGATCAGCAGATCATTGCCGAGCCCTTTGGCCCCGATGAGTGAGGCTATTACGACCATTGCCAGACACTGCATAATGACCTGATTCACACCGATCAGAATATCGCGCCGTGCCGTCGGGATAAGCACCTGGCGCATCAGTTGCCAGTTGTTGCAGCCGTTCATGAGTCCGGCTTCACTGACCTCGGGCGGAACTTTTTTCAAGCCCAGAATAGTCAGGCGAACCATCGGCGGGGTAGCGAAAATAATTGTGGCAATTGCGCCGGCGTGATCGCCAATTCCGAAGAACACCATAACCGGAATCAGGTAGGAAAAGTGCGGCATGATCTGCGCGACATTGAGTAGCGGATTTAATATGGTTTCTACCAGTTTACTCTTGTAGCCCCATATGCCGAGTAACAGCCCTAGAAGTATCGCCACCGGAGCTGCGATCAATACGAAGGACAAGGTCTGCATAGAGGGTTCCCATTGTCCGAACACTGCGATATAAATAAAAGCAAGACTAACAAATACTGCCAGCCCGATTCCACTGAGTGCGTAGCCCAGTATTGCAGCTCCACCGGCCACAACTGTCCATGGCAGTGCCGGCCACCGGGCCCACTGGTTTTCCGTTGCCCAGTCCCAGCCGCTGAACGTCACAATGGTTTTTACCCCACCGAGCATGATTTCGCGAACAAACTCTATAAGGAAAAGCACAAAACCCGAAATTCCCCGGGTGATCTCCCGTAACAGGGGTTTTTGTTCAAATTCTTCTATATCCGGATCGTAGACTTCAATAGGCCACCATTCGAACATCAGGTAGTCGACAGAATTATTGATGATTATTGGTAGTTGCTTCAGAAGAGGGGGCAGTCGCCACAGCCAGTTGCTGTCTGATGGCGCAATGACAACACATAGAAAAAGGAATACAACAATCAGCAGAGCAAATTGCAGATATTTTTTCTCCTGCAGGGCTTCTATCATGATGCAGTGCCTGACGTTTCAATCGAGCGCCCGCCGAATAGCACCTTGACTACCTTTGATGCGTGTACGGTGCCGACAATATTTCCGCTTTGATCTGTTACTGACAGCGGCTCACCAGCGTTCAACACCGTTTCCGCCACGGATTCGATGATAGCGTCTTTGGAAATTGTTGTGGTGCTGACGATATCTGCCGGCGTCACCGGATCCATCACCGATTCGATTTTCAGTACTTTTTCCCGTGGTACTTCTTCGGTAAATTTTCGAACGTATTCGGTTGCCGGGTTCAATACGATATTAGCCGGCGTATCGAGCTGTTCAATGATTCCGTCCTTCATGATTGCTATTCTGTCTGCGAGCCGCAGCGCTTCATCAAAATCATGAGTGACGAATAAAATGGTTTTGCTCAGTACGCCCTGCAGTCGCAGGAATTCATCCTGCATTTCTTTACGTATCAGAGGGTCGAGTGCGGAGAAAGGTTCATCGAGAAACCAGATGTCGGGCTCGATGGCCAGTGAGCGGGCTATGCCGACACGCTGTTGCTGACCACCGGAAAGCTGGCGGGGGAAATAATTTTCCCGACCGCTCAGGCTGACCAGGTCAACCATTTCTTTTGCTCTTTGAATACTCTCGGCTGTGCTGATTCCTTTCACTTGTAATGGAAAGGCAATGTTCTCCAGAACCGTTTTATGCGGCAATAGAGCAAAGCTCTGAAATACCATTCCCATTTTGCTGCGCCGCAGTTCAATTAACTGCTTATTATTCATGCTCAGTATATCTTCGCCTTCTATATAGATTTTTCCGGCGGTGGCACGTGTCAGCCGTGAAATACAGCGTAACAGGGTTGATTTTCCCGAACCTGACAAACCCATGATAATCAGGAGCTCCCCGGGGTTCACCTCGAAGGAGGCATTGTTGACGCCGACTATACAGCCCGCTTCCTGGAAACGTGCGGCATCTACTTTTCCATTGGATTCCTGCATCATTCGTTTTGCGTTATCACCGAATATTTTAAAAACGGAATCACAACGGATAACGGGACTGGTGGTATTGGAATCTACTGAAGACATAATTGTTCTGTTAACTCAGTATCTGATTTGGAGCAAATAGTTAAAATAATGGTAACAGGGTTTGAGGAAATTCCTTAGCCCTGAACGAAAAAACCCCCTGGTTCGATTGTGGCCAGGGGGCTTTTAATAACCACATTGCCGTACAAGAGTACTTGCAGGCTCAAGCGTTGGCTCTACTTGGTCCAGGGCATCCAGACAGCTTCGTTATCAGCAAGCCACTTTGCAGCAGCATCTTTGTGATCCATCTTGTCTGTATCTACCAATGCTGCCATTTGGCCAATCTGGGTTGTTGTAAAGTCCAGTTTGGTAAACGCAGTATAAGCGGCAGGATGAGTTTTCGGAAACTTGTAGTTTGCCGCTTTCTTCAACCACCCTTTAGGCGAGCCGCACCTTCCGTCGCCGCCATCCGCTTTACGACATCCTTCGGTATACTCTGGAAACTCGATGAATGTGAAGCCGTCAGCGTCAGTAAAGTTAGGGGTCCAGTTGAACACAACCGTGCCACGGCCTTCTTTTTTAGCAGCGGCTAGCTCGGTCCACAGTGCATCGGCACCACCGGCGAATTTAACCGTCCACTTGTCGGCGAGGCCCAATGCCTCAAGACGTTCTGGCATTAGATCACCGTGCCAGCTTTGCGGACCTTCTAACCAGCGACCCTTTCCGCCCGAATCCGGTGTAGTGAAGTTATCGCTGCAGTCTTTCAGCGCTTCCCAGTTTGGAAGGCCGGGGCATAGATCTTTTTCTATAACCCATGTTGGAACGCCCATTTCTTCAAGCGTAGTTGCCGAGTGAGTGCCTGCATCGATAACACCGCCCTTAGCCATTGCGTTATAGAATGACTTGCCGAACGTTGATTGCCATACTTCGTGAGAAATAGTGACATCACCATTGCGGATAGATTCGTATACAGCCTGAGAATCAGCGGGAACGTATTCTACGTTGTTGCCCATTTTTTCGAACATTCCACCGATGACGTAAGCCATAACAATCTGGCTTGACCAGTTGTGGATCGGAATCACGATCGGTTGAGTGCTATCTGCAGCCTTGGCAACGCCAGTAACCGATAGCAGCGAGACGCAGCCCGCCACGACCAGTGATCGAATTGATTTAGGTGTTTGTAGCTTCATTAATTTCCCCCTAAGTTAAGGATTTAAAATGCCTGCAGAAAATTAGTGATGCAGGCCGACGATAGTCACTGTTAAGTGTACTATCCAGGTTATCGAAAAGTGCCACTGAAACGTACCATTATTGTCCCTGGCAGACAATTCAGGGAGCGGCTTTTTCGGATAAGTTAGTGTTATCGGTACAGTATTGGTACAAGCAGGTGTAGCCAGGCCCTGATGTGCTATGGAATAGCTCTGTATAGATTCAAGGTTCATCGGGCAGCTTTACTCACGCCCTGACCCGTGATTTAGTTGGATCGTAAAACGGGTAGCTGACTACCGTCGCCGGCAAGCGTTTCTGGTGGCCATCCAGTTTCCCGACTTCAACCTCGGTGCCTGGTTCCGAATGTTCAGTGGTCAGTCGGCACAGCGCTATATTTTTAGAGAGTTTGGGTGATCGGGTAGCGCTTGTGATTACTCCAATTTGCTGTCTCCCTATATGCACGCAGTCACCATGAGCGGCCATTTCATCACCATGTAGCTCAAGGCCAACAAGCTTTTTTTGCGGGTTTTCTTTGCGTTTAACGAGAGCGTTTCTGCCGATGAAGTCGTCCGTTTTACTTTTCAGCGGGACGGTAAATGATATTCCTGCTTCGTAAGGGTCTGTTTCATCACTGAACTCATAGTCGGCGAAGATCAGTCCGGCTTCTATTCTCAGCATATCCAGCGCTTCCAGGCCGAGAGGAGTTATGTTGTCCTGCTTACCGGCTTCCATAATTGCATCCCAGACTTCGGCTCCATCTTTGGGGTGGCACCAGACTTCGTAACCGAGTTCGCCGGTATAGCCGGTCCTTGATACGAGTATCGGTGTTCCCTGGTCGTGTCCAATACGCGCAACCGAAAAGCGGAACCAGGCCAGATCTTCAAGCGGTGTCTGGTCCGGTCGGGTCCAGATGATCTTTTTTAATACATCGCGGCTTTTGGGGCCCTGTACCTGTAGATTGTGCAGTTGACCGGTCGATGATTTTACCCAGCAATTCAAGTTGCGGATCTGTGCCTGCTGGCGTAACCAGATGCCGCTGTAGTCGGAGCCGCCGACCCAGCGAAAATTATTTTCACACATGCGAAAAACAGTGCCATCGTCGACCATGCCGCCATTTTCATAGCACATCGCGGTATAAACCACCTGGCCCGGTGACAACCGGCGAACGTCACGTGTGACACAAGTTTGCAATAGTTCCTCTGCATCGGGACCTAGCACTTCGTATTTTCGAAGCGGCGACAAATCGATAACTGCGACACCGTCACGACAGGCCCAGTATTCGTTAATCGGGCCGTGGTTGTTAAATCGATTGGCTAGCCAATAGCCGTTGTATTCGACAAAATTGCCGGTCAGCTTCGATGTTCGTGAGTGGAAAGCGGTTTCTTTGGTAAGTTGGGGTTCGGCGTCTGGGGTCATTCTATAGGCCACGGCTGTAGAGAATTCATTTTTAGCAGGATAAACACGAACATGTATGTCCGTTGGATTCCAGCCATTCGCGGGGTCGATGTCGTCTGGGCAGGCTGATGATACGCAAACGAGGTCTTTCAGCGCCCGCATAAGGACATAATCACCGGGGCGTGACCAGGGTTCGTCTGAAAAAAGCTGGTTGTGATCGTCATAGCCCGTATTAAAGAAAAAGTTCATCGCCATCCAGCCGGGTCGCGATTCAATTTCAAAGGGCGCCAGTGTTCTATTAAAGTTGTCGCTGCAATTCACGTGGCCCGGGTAGCCGGCATCGTCATAGTACTTTGCAGTACAAGCTAAGCCGAACGTATCGTGTCTGCCGCAGGTGTCGCGAATTACTTCGACCATCGGGTTCATATCCTGATCGTAGAATTTTGCGTGCAGGCCGGGTTGAGGGTAGGCTTTTGCCATTAGTGTTCGGGTGGTGGTGGCATCAAGACAGCGCTCAATGCCTTGCTCCAGTTTTGCAAGGTCGAAGCACTGAAAATCGCTGCACTCACGGCCTTCCACGTCTATAACCTGTATGTAATCGCCTGCTTTGACGGTATAGGCTCTGGAGGTACAGCGTTCAATTCGCAGGTCGAGTATCGGCTCGGCCAGTGGCTCGGGCAGCGCTGGTGCTGGCAGTTCCTCGGGATTGGCGCGTGTAATGTAAACAAGTAAATCGGTCGGTGGCAGTTGCTCATGAGCCGGCATCTGGGTTGCGGGTGCAGCTACCAGGCAGGTGATCAGACTATCGCACACGGCTGCCTGGCAATGGCCAGCGGTGGTTTCACCTTCGATAAAGCGAATACTTTTGAGGTTGTCCGAATTAATATTGCGTTTATTCAGCGCGAGATTTATTGATCGAATGTTCTCGGAGTTAACTGCAAGCATGCCTGCGATGCGGCTTTGCGAAGTGACAGGGCGGTTGTGTTGCAGGGCCTCAGGCCTGGGTGTGCCAGATTCATCGAACACCGCTACTTCACATGGCTGTAGTCCCTCCGGGTCGATAACTTTTAATTCATCCCCGGGTTTTAAATCAACAACCAGTAGTCCGCCAGCCTGCAGCGGGTAGCGTTCCAGGCCTTTTGGCAGGCTGTTGATTCCCGGGTGCAATATTCCTGAAGTGCCGGATGTCAGAGACTCTTCTGTCAGGTATTGCCGACTTACCGGATCCCTGATTATTCCACTTGTGGCGTTCAACGGGCAGCTCCAATCAGGTCGTTGCGGGCTGTTTCCAGATGTTCTATGGTGGCCTGTTCGGCGGTTTCTATATCCCGACTGACAATGGCTTCATAGATACTCCGGTGCTGGCGGTTATATATCCTGATTTGCGCCGGCTTTAGAATTTTATCTTTCATGGAGCTCCATTGTCGATGGGATCGTACTTCGTGAATATGCTGGCATAGCCATATCATTAGCGCATTCCCGGTGCATTCGGCAAGCGCCAGATGATAGCTCTGATCAGCAACCGTGAACGACTCGGGGCTGCAGTCAGCAGGCAGGTTTTCCAGTTCCAGTAGTGAGTTTTCGAGTTTTCGTAAATTCACCGCCGTTGCGTTTATAACAGCCAGTCGCGCGATTTGAGGCTCCATTCCCATCCGAACATCAATGAGTTCCAGCGGGCTGGTGATGTTGGCAATTTCGGTTTCATCGGCAGTAGCATGGTGATTGACAAAAGTGCCGCTGCCGACGCGGCGTTCTATGAGTTTAAGTTCTTCCAGTTTTTCCATTGCCGAGCGTACAGTGCCGCGGGAGCAACCGAACTGCCGTGCGAGCGATCGTTCCGCTGGCAGACGTTCGTCGTGGCGATATTCCCCAGCAAGGATTTTGCGGCGTAACTCCGCAGACAAACTGCCCGCGTCCGCATTAAAGCCTGACGCGTTCTCTGTCATGGTGTGTTGCTGAATCCAGGGCGCTCAAACAATGTTTTCCTCCCGGTATGAATAAACAGATGCTCTACAGAATAGTTACTTGATCGTTCAAATAATAATTCGACTCGTACGCATTGCACCTGATCGGCCCCTCATTGATATACCAATTCATGTTATTGGTTCTAAATTGGGTTGATAGCTTATCCTCTAAAATACCGGTTTACCTGTCGTTATTCAACATAAATTGATTTCATTGCAGGAAACATTACAGCGAACGGCAAATTTAGTTGTTGTGCTGGAAAATGCTGGGGTAAGAGGGTTATAGTATTGGTTGGAAATGGTATATAATTGGTTTCAGTGCCTGCGGATGCTAGTTCAACACTATGCCGACCATTCCGGAACAGGCTGTTGGGTACCTGCATGCAGAGTGTAAAAATTACATGAGGCTCCAGCGGTTGCGACTATTTAACTCTCTTGGGGGATCCAGATGACAGAACTTGAAACATACGTCAGCGCGGCTGGCCGTGACAAGCTAATCAAAGATGTTCGGAAAAAGATCAATGAATTAGGTATTACCTATATTTATTATCAGTTTATTTCTGTGACCGGGCGAATCGTGGGTAAGGGAATCCCGGCCAACCACTGGGAGCGTACAGCTGAGAAAGGCTTCCAGCTGGTTTACGGAGCAACTGCAAACCTTTTTACCAACCGTGCCGGTGAATATATCGGGTACGGCCCGGAATCTTCAGAGATGGTAGGTATTCCTGATCCGGAGACGTTTGTACAGCTACCGTGGGATAAAAAAGTTGCACGTGTTTATTGTGTATGTTTTCGCAATCGTGAAGAAAAAGTGAACCCGGGTGGACACCTGACTTCAGATTGTCGTGGCAACCTGATCTTCCAGCATGAAGCATTTAAAAAGAAACATAAAATGGACATGCGCTGTGGAACAGAGCCAGAGATGATGTGGCTAAAAAAGGGTGAAGACGGCAAGCCGAATGGCGGTTACTCAAACCCTTATTGTTATCACATCGATCAGTTTGAATCACTGCGTCCGGTATTTATGAAAGTACTGGAGTATTCCCAGGCGATGGGACTCGACATGATTCAGGGTGATCACGAAGATGCTCCCGGCCAGCTGGAGTTGAACTGGATGTTTGACGATGTACTGCGAAATGCAGATCGTCTGTCAACCTACCGCCAGATCTGTGCGCAGGTAGCACGCGAATTCGACTTGATTGCCTGCTTTATGACCAAGCCGTTTATGGGAGTTTCCGCATCCGGTTGCCACCACAATACCTCGCTTTGGAAAGGCGGCAAGGATGTAGTCAACAAGATTACCTATGACAAGGTTGCCGATTTGCCGGGTATGCCGGGCGTGTTTACTTATCGTGAAGGCGGCACCAACACCTTTATGCCGGACGGAAAAGAGCAGCAAAAGCCGGGTAAGATCGGCCTGCATGCCATTGGCGGTACCATGAAGCACATTAATGCCATGACGGCTATCGGTTGCTCGACTGTAAATTCATACAGAAGACTATGGGACACAGGTTTCTGGGCGCCGGTTTTTGCTGACTGGGGTTATCAAAACAGAACAACGGGTATGCGTGTATCAGCGCCAGGCCGGTTTGAGTTTCGCTCTGTCGATTCTATGGTTAACCCGTATCTTATGGGATCTGCAATTCTTGCTGCGTTTGAAGACGGAATTGTGAACAAGATTGATCCCGGTGAGCCGGAAGAACGTAATATCTATGAAGCAATGGATGCAGGTAAAGAAGTTAAGAAATTACCCATGTCTTTGGGTGAAGCGCTGGTTGCACTTCGTGATGATGAAGTGATTCGTGCTTCCATGCCTGACGAAATGTACAAAGTATTTTCCGAGTACAAGTCGGATGAGTGGGAAACTTTCATGTCAACCGTTACTGATTGGGATGTTGACACCTATATGGATTGCCTGCCTTAGTTCAGGCTGCATCCAGCAACGCGCATGCCGCTGTGATAGCGGCATGTGAATATATATAAATTGATATAAATTACGGGAGGGTATGCCATGTGTGGCATCGCCGGATTAATTCACCGCGGCAATAGCGCAGACATAGGGTCACAAATGACATCGATGTTGCAAGCGCTAAAACACCGTGGCCCTGACTCGACAGGCTTTGCGCTGTACGGGGATAGTGCTACTAAAGATCACGTGATGCGATTTAAAGTCGCGGAGCAGGAAGATCTGGCATCTGGATTTGACATTCATGCAACGATTGTCGAGCGTAAAAATACGGTTGACGAACGTCTAAAAGAATTGGGTGTAGCAATTAAGAACGAAGAGCAGGTAACCGAATATGCTCATCGTTATACCTTCGGGTTTGATGGTGATCTAAAGCGTGTGATCGATTTCGTTGAAGACATAGAAGGCGTGGAAATTCTGTCTGTGGGGCATGCTCTGGAACTTATTAAGGATCTGGGTGATGCAACTGTTGTTTCCGAGCAATACAAGCTTGGTGGTTTTGCCGGAACACACGCTATTGGCCATACGCGTATGGCAACTGAGTCGGATGTCGATATCCGCTCGGCTCATCCGTACTGGGCTTATCCCTTTAATGATGTCTCTGTTGTTCATAATGGTCAGCTTACAAATTACTGGACAAACCGGCGTGATCTTGAGCGCCGTGGTCATCGGTTTATGTCGGATTGCGATTCTGAGCTGATTGCGGTTTATATCGCTCACCGGATTGATCAGGGCGATGATCTGCATACCGCCATGAGTCGATCCGTTGATGAACTGGACGGTGTATTCACCTATCTGGTTGCTACCGCAGATTCTCTTGGTATGGCAAAAGATGTTATGGCGGCCAAACCGATGGTTCTATACGAAAGTGATGATTTAATCGCACTTGCATCAGAAGAAGTTGCGATACGCAGTATTTTTCCAAATGAAATTGACACGTTTGATCCCTACGAGGGGGAGGTCCGGGTATGGCAGAGTTAAACGAGGAGCATGAGTCGCACAAGCTGGGTATGCACACCGAGCAGTTGGCTGGGCGAACGCAGCAGGTATTTTTTTCACCATCAGCTGATGAGAACTTTACCTACCCTGACGGTATAGAGGTTGACTTCAACAAGGAAACCGAATTCGATGCAGGTCCAATGGAAATTCGCGATATAAATCTGAAAATTCGCGATCTCATGAAAGAAGGCTATGGCACGATTACTATCCGCAACCCCGGTGCCAAGCACTCGCTGGGTGTCGGTATTCTTAATCGCCTGAATCTTAAATTCGACGGCAGCCTTGGTTACTTCGGTTGTGGTCTGGCCGATGGTCCGAACATCCACATCAGTGGTCGGGTGGGTTGGTCTTGCGCTGAAAACATGATGGCGGGAACTATTGTTGTCGAAAAAAATGCCGGTTCTACTTTTGGTGCGGCGCTGCGTGGCGGTGATCTGGTGTGCAAGGGCGATGTCGGATCACGTACAGGTATCGATCAGAAAGGTGGCACCATCATTATTGGCGGGCGTGCGGGAGCATTCACCGGTTTCATGATGCAGCGGGGTCGAATAGTTATTCTGGGTGATGCTGGCAAAAACCTTGGTGACTCCATGTATGACGGCACTATTTTCGTCGGTGGAAAAATTGAAGATCTCGGTGTCGATGCGGTTGAAGGCGAAATGACCGAGACCGAGGAAAAGTGGCTCGAAGCGAAGCTGGCACTGTATGGGATGAAAGCGCCCAACGGCGTAAAAAATCTGACCAAGATTGTCGCTGGCAAGCAACTGTGGAATTACGACAATCTAGAGCCATCTGAAAAGAAGCTGGTACTTTGATAACAGGATCAGCAGAGGAATAATTCATGAGTAATCGAAATAAAGACATCATCGGCGAAAGTTTCATATTTCCGCCGCATGTCATCGACGACATACATATTAAGGCGGAGCTCGGTCGCTATAGAATGCGCGGCTTCTCGTTGTTCAAGAAGATCCCCTCCTGGGATGATCTTACATTTTTGCCCGGTACACTGACGCGCTTTGTTATTGAAGGTTATCGTGAGAAGTGTGAAACTAAAACCATACTTGGGCCGCGTGCCAAGCGCCCGTTAGAGCTGGATATTCCCGTCTATATAACCGGTATGAGCTTTGGTGCACTTAGTTTTGAAGCGAAGACTGCACTGGCTCGCGGGGCAACCATGGCTGGAACTGCAACCTGTTCGGGCGAGGGTGGCATGATCCCTGACGAACGCCGCTTTTCTGAAAAATGGTTTTACCAGTGCATTCAGTCGCGCTATGGATTTAATCCCCATCACCTGCGCCTGGCAGATGCGTGCGAGTTCTTTATCGGTCAAGGTTGTAAGGTCGGTCTCGGTGGCCATTTAATGGGTCAGAAAGTAACCGACCAGGTTGCTGAAATGCGCTCCTTGCCTGCAGGGATCGATCAGCGTTCTCCAGCGCGTCATCCCGATTGGCTGGGTCCTGACGATTTAGCACTTAAAATTCAGGAAGTCCGGGAAGCGACCAACTGGGAGATTCCCATCCAACTGAAACTCGGTGCTGCGCGCGTTTACGATGATGTGCGAATGGCAGCCAAGTGTGACCCCGACATGATCTACATTGACGGAATGGAAGGCGGCACCGGTGCCGGGCCGCATATCGCTACAGAAGAAACCGGTGTGCCGGGTATTGCCGCGATTCGACAGGCTCGAAAAGCGCTTGACGATGTCGGTAAATCGGGTGAGATCTCTCTGGTTTATGCCGGTGGTATCCGTAACGGTGGCGATCTGGCAAAAGCCATTGCCCTGGGTGCTGATGCAGTAGCGATTGGTCATTCGTCGCTAATGGCACTGAACTGTAACAAGGATATCCCCGAGTCTGACTATCCGAATGAAATGGGCGTAGAGGCTGGTCAGTGTTATCACTGCCATACAGGCCGGTGTCCGGTAGGTGTTGCTACGCAGGATCCCAAGCTGCGTGCCCGGCTCGATCCCGATGCCGCTGCCGAGCGTGTGTATAACTTTCTGCATACACTGACTATTGAAGCGCAACTGCTGGCGCGTGCTTGTGGCAAAACCTACATGCATTCGCTGGAGCCCGAAGATCTGGCTGCACTGACGATGGAAGCATCGGCCCTTGCGCAGGTTCCACTGGCCGGTTCACAGCACACCGTCGGGCGTCCCGACATGACTCGATACTAGGAGAGCAGCATGGCTGAAAAAAATGATATTGATCATTTTATCAATACAGACGGGCTCGATTCCGAGCGGGAAAAAACCATTGGCCAGCACATCGGTTATCGCTATGACGTTAACCTGGTGCCAGACTATGATCGCATAACGCCTTTTCTGAGCAAGTACATGGAAACCATGGGTTGGAAAGATCTGAATTGGCTGGAAGACGTTCACATGGGATACGAAGAGAGTCGCGCAGCGGTATTTGATCGAAATATCAATGGCTGGGTGACGGTTCCTGAAGAAATGGAGCTTCCTGATAATCAGCAGGACCGGGACATGATCGCACGCGAACTGCTGATTAAATTTCAGATGTCGCCGTCGCACCCGATGGTTGAGCTGAACAAGGCCTACAGAAAGTTCTGATCTGCGCCATTGACTTATTGTGCCGGGCAATCCGGCACAATAACATCTTGATAAATTCGGTATTTCAATAAATACTAGCGAACCACAACGATTAGCGATATCAGCGCTGTCGATCCAATGACTGGCCGGACACATCGTTCAGGCAGTTCCAACACCGGCTGGCGCGAGAACCCGAAATTCGCAGCCACCGTCTTTTAAGGGGGAGTCTATGAACGAAGAGGCAGTTCAAGCGGCTATAGATGCTGCTTTAGCTGGACACACCACGATCAATCTCGAGATCTACTATTGGTGGTGCACGGCGATAATGATAGCAATTCACGCGGGCTTTCTAGCCTACGAGATGGGTGCTTCGCGGAGCAAGAATGCGCTCGCTTCGGGGGTGAAAAACATACTGGCGTTTGCCTTTATGATTCCCACCTTTTTTGCCTTTGGCTGGTGGATCTACCTGTCGGGCTACAATTGGCCATTCGGCGCAGATGGCATCGATTTGATGGCATTTGATTTTGAAGGGGCTGCAAGTGGTGAACCCTGGGCTGAGGCTATGGGCCCTAATCTGCAGGATCAGGCATCGGGTGTATTCTGGGCGGCGTTTACCTTGTTTGCCTGTACAACAGCTTCAATTTATTCCGGCGCTGTAATTGAACGTATCAAGCTCAGCGCATTTATTATCACTGCGGTTTTTCTGGGTTCCGTTGTCTGGATCCTCGGCGCTTCGTGGGGCTGGCATCCAACTGGCTGGATGGTTCTGGAATGGGGTTTCCGTGATGTCGCAGCCGCAGGCGTGGTTCATACCATTGCCGGTTTCTTTGCGCTTGGTATTCTGATTCCCCTGGGACCGCGCATTGGTAAATACAATCCAGACGGTTCTCCTAATGATTTACGCGGTCATAATATGCCGCTGACGGTAACCGGCTTAATGATGATCATCATGGGGTTTTTCGGGTTCCTTGGTGCCTGCCTGATCTATGATCCGGTCGGTCAGTGGACCAATATTTACGGTATTCCCTCTAATTTGTCTGCCTTTGTATTTAATACTCTAATGGGTATGGCAGGTGGTATAGTCGGCGCGTACTTCCTGACGCGCGACCCCTTCTGGATGATGTCCGGAGCTTTGGGCGGAATCTTTTCTATCGCTTCGGGTATTGATCTGTTCTACCCGCCACTTGCATTCCTGCTCGGCTTTATCGGCGGTATGCTGATTCCGATCGCCGCTCGAATGTTGGAAAGAATGGGTATCGATGATGCCGTAGGTGCGGTAGCAGTCCATGGTGTGTGTGGTGTCTGGGGCGTGCTTGCTGTCGGTATTTTCTGTGCCGGATACCCGGCCGTTGGCGACATCCCTGCCATCAGCCTGATCGGTCAGGTGAAGGGTGCACTGACACTCGCTCTGCTCGGTTTTGTACCAGCGCTGGTTCTTGGTTACCTGCTGAGAATCTTCGGTTTGCTCAGAGTCCGCAATGAAGTTGAAATTCTCGGACTCGATCCTGCTGAAATTCCTTCACAAGCGTATCCTGAATTTGGCGTTTGGGAAAACGACACCTCGGCACCTGATGTTCCACGTGTTTCCTCACGTATGCCCAGAGATATTGACAGAGATGGCGGTGGTCGCGGAAACCATCGACCACCACCACGCAGAGATCGCGAACCACGGCGCGACCCTGAATATCGTGAAGCGCGGCGCCGTAGTCCGGAGCCTCGTGAGCCGAATTATCGTGATTCAGTTCCGCCTCGTGAGCGCGAGCCACGTCGTGAGCTGCCACCACAACGTCCGCGTCCTGATGGCGACCTTCCACCTCAACTTCCACCTAGGAGACCTTCATGAATTCCAGTCCTGTAGAAACGCTGGATGGTGCGGGGGCGATTTTTACCTTCGCGCATCAGCTCGGTACGGTTAAAGGAATATTCTGGGCAATGTGTGCTGTGCTGGTTTTTGTAGTGGTTTCCAGCATCATTCACGAAATCAGAGTTGGGGCGAAAGTCTCGCGGCGTCGCGACAGACGCTAGGCACTACCGGAAGACCGCGGTATTCCCGGCTGGTTACAGCGGGTGCCGAGGTCTTCCCGGGTTTATTTTCACAGAATGGTCTAGGCGTCAGTAGCGGCAATTCGAACCTGCTTTGGTGCGTAGAATGCCAGAGAACACGACAGCAGCCCGGTGCCGCTGTCGCTTTTCTTTCAAAGCAGGTTATTCAAATTTATGTGCGGCATTGTAGGTTTGTTTATTAAGAACCCGGCACTGGAACAATCGCTGGGTGAGCATATAGCAGCAATGCTGATGGAGATGTCCGAGCGAGGTCCGGACAGCGCCGGAGCTGCGGTATATCGCAATGAAGTAGCTGCAAACAAACTAAAGCTCACACTGCAATCCGGTGGACAATCTGACTGGACGGACTTTCAGCAGAAGCTGGCAGCAAAATTCGGCAGTGCCGTTGAAGTTGAGCCGCTACTGAATCATGCTGTGGTAACTGTAAGCGCAACGCTGAATGAAGTGCAGGCTTGGCTTGCCACCGATTTCCCCGGTATGCGAATCAACAGTTCAGGGCACAAAATAGAAATCTTCAAGGAGAAGGGAGCGCCTTCAGATTTCATCAATAACTTTCAGGTGAACCAGTACACGGGCACGCACGCGCTGGGTCATACCCGCATGGCGACAGAAAGTGCGGTCACCACCGAGCATTCTCATCCGTTTTCAACTGGTGATGATCTTTGCCTCGTGCACAATGGCTCGTTATCGAATCACAATCGTCTGCGTGAAAATCTGCGTGCACATGGTATT
Organism: Chromatiales bacterium (ex Bugula neritina AB1); assembly: GCA_001730015.1. Taxonomy (GTDB): domain Bacteria; phylum Pseudomonadota; class Gammaproteobacteria; order Granulosicoccales; family Granulosicoccaceae. The sequence goes on from MDLA01000109.1 coordinate 114,740, forward strand.
ACTTTTCAAACCGATAACGATAGCGAAGTAGCCGCAGGTTATTTGTCGTGGCGGTTGCAGGAGGGGGATGGGCTGGATGATGCGCTGCATCATGCAATAGAGGATCTCGATGGATTCTATACGTTTGCTATTGGCACGCGCGAGGGTTTTGCGGTACTCAGAGACCCGATCGGCTGCAAACCGGCGATAATGGCTGAGACAGATGATTGGGCAGCCATGTCTTCAGAGTTCCGTGCAATAGCGCAGTTACCCGGTGTCGATAAAGCAAAGATATGGGAACCCGAACCGGCGCGAATTTACAGTTGGCAGAGAAGCTGAAATGACATCAATAGATCTTGCTCATCAGGAAGTGCGAGCGCTGAATAGTCTGCTTCATGTAAGCGAGGATAACCCGAATACGGCAACAGATATTCAGGTATTGAACCCGAGCGGCAAACACTCGGTGGCTGTCGGTGCTATGTTGCCGAGTAACGTCACGGTTGATGGTCATGTTGGGTACTACTGTGCCGGCATGAACGCACTGGCAAATATCCACGTAACCGGCAACGCTGGACCGGGCCTGGCGGAGAATATGATGTCGGGTACTGTCCGGGTGTCTGGAAGTGCGTCGCAATACTGCGGTGCTACGGCCCATGGCGGATTACTTATAGTAGAAGGCGATGCAGCAGCCCGATGTGGCATTTCGATGAAAGGTATCGATATCGTGGTTGGTGGTTCCGTAGGACATATGTCGGCGTTCATGGCACAAAAAGGACGTCTGGTAGTGTGTGGCGACGCCGGTGATGCCCTTGGAGATTCAATCTATGAGGCGAGGCTTTATGTTCGCGGTGAAGTGAAAAGTACCGGCGCCGATTGCGAGCAGAAAGAAATGCGCGACGAGCACCTTGAAGAGCTTTCCGAATTGCTTTCCGCAGCAGGTATTTCTGCATTTGAGGCTACTGAGTTCAAGCGATACGGCTCAGCAAGAAAACTCTATCATTTCAGTATCGATAACGCGCACGCGTATTAATTTCCTCAACTTGTACGGTGTATATAGTGTGAACGAACCAGGTCAATACCGTAAATGACTGACGACAGACACTCCCGGTTGCGGGAATCAGCAACGTTTCCTCGCCATGTAATTGCAGAAATTCAACGGGCTGCGAAAGAAGGTATCTATGATATTCGAGGCTTTGGTGCAAAAAGACGCGTGCCGGATTTCGATGATTTACTTTTTCTCGGTGCAAGTATGTCGCGCTATCCACTCGAAGGGTATAGAGAGACCTGTGATACCAGTGTGGTTCTCGGTGATCGCTTTGCGAAAAAACCGATCGAACTGAAAATACCGATTACTATCGCAGGCATGAGTTTCGGTGCTCTGTCGGCACAAGCGAAAGAAGCGCTCGGCCGGGGAGCCAGTGCAGTGGGTACCAGCACCACCACCGGCGATGGTGGAATGACACCCGAAGAGAGAGGTCATTCCGATCTGTTGGTGTATCAATACCTGCCCTCGCGGTATGGCATGAATCCGGAAGATCTGCGAAAGGCTGATGCTATTGAAATTGTGGTGGGGCAGGGAGCAAAACCCGGTGGCGGCGGCATGTTGCTGGGTGTCAAGATCAGTGAGCGGGTTGCGGGTATGCGCGACCTGCCGCAAGGTATCGATCAGCGAAGCGCCTGTCGGCATCCAGACTGGACCGGGCCGGATGATCTGGAAATAAAAATAAATGAACTACGCGAGATCACTGACTGGCAGACACCGATTTACGCAAAGATTGGCGCTTCGCGGCCGAATTTTGATACCGCTCTGGCGGTAAAATCCGGTGCTGATGTTGTGGTTTTAGATGGTATGCAAGGTGGCACTGCTGCTACACAGGATGTTTTTATAGAGCACGTTGGTATCCCCACGCTACCTGCTATCCGCATGGCGGTCGATGCACTGAAGGATCTAGGTATGCATCGAAAGGTTCAGCTGGTGGTCTCCGGAGGCGTTAGAAGCGGAGCTGATGTAGCAAAAGCACTGGCACTTGGTGCAGACGCGGTTTCTATTGGTACCGCGGCGTTGATCGCTCTGGGTGATAACAGCCCTGAGTATGAAGAAGAATACAATAAGCTGGGTACCTCGGCTGGTTATTACGACGACTGGCAGGATGGCCGGGATCCTGCCGGAATCTGCACGCAGGATCCGGATCTTGCGGCACGACTCGACCCGGTTCTGGGCGGGCGCAGACTTGCGAATTATTTAAACTGCTTAACGCTTGAAACGCAGACACTCGCAAGAGCCTGTGGCAAAAGTCATGTGCACAATCTTGAACCGGAGGATCTTGTCGCGCTAACAGTGGAAGCCGCGGCGATGGCTCGTGTGCCTCTGGCCGGTACTCAGTGGATTCCCGGAAACGGTTACTAGAATATTCGCTATATAGAGTTCAAACAAATCCTGTAGCAACGGGTGGGAAAAATAATGTCTAAAGATCTGGAAGCGTGGGCGAAGACAAAAAAGGTTAAGTACTTTCTAATCAGTTTTGTCGATTTGTTCGGTGTATTGCGGGCCAAGCTTGTACCTACTCGTGCGATCAAAGATATGCAAAAGGAAGGGGCGGGTTTTGCAGGCTTTGCTGCCTACCTGGACATGACGCCGGCTCATCCGGATATGTTTGGTGTGCCCGATCCCGATAGCGTGATTCAGTTACCCTGGAAGCCGGATGTCGCATGGGTTGCAGCAGATCTCTGGATGGGTGGTAAAGAGGTAGAAGCATCTCCGCGTGTTGCACTGAAGCGGCAACTGGCTAAGGCGCAGAAGCTCGGTTATCGGATGAAAACCGGTGTGGAGTGTGAGTATTTCCTGATCAACCAGGATGCCACAGCCATTTACGATACATCAGATACTCAGGCTAAGCCGTGTTATGACCAGCAAGCTTTGATGCGACGGTATCCGGTGGTTAGCGAAATTTGCGATGCGATGATTGCCATGGGGTGGGGACCGTATCAGAACGATCACGAAGACGCCAACGGCCAGTTTGAAATGAACTGGGACTACGACGACGCGCTAAAAACCGCTGATCGGCACGTGTTTTTTAAATATATGGTGAAAACCATTGCCGAGAATCACGAAATGCGCGCGACCTTTATGCCAAAGCCGTTTGCAAACCTGACTGGTAACGGTTGTCATGCGCATGTGTCTCTGTGGGACAAGAGTGGCAAAAAGAACTTGTTTCTAGCTAAGAAAGATGAATTGGGTTTGTCTGAACTGGCGTACCATTTTCTGGGTGGAGTCATGAATAGCGCTACATCACTGTGCGCTATCTTTAATCCAGCGGTGAACAGCTATAAGCGCATTGGTGCACCGGTGACCAGCTCCGGGGCGACCTGGTCACCAAACGCCGTTACGTATTCCGGAAACAATCGTACGCACATGATTCGGGTGCCGGACGATGGACGTTTTGAACTGCGCCTGATGGACGGTGCAGCCAATCCGTACCTGATGCAGGCGGGCGTACTGGCTGCCGGGCTCGATGGCATAAATAACAAACGTGACCCCGGTAAACCGGTACACCTGAATATGTACGAGGAAGGCCACAAGGTGAAAGGCGCGAAGCAGCTGCCATCTACCTTACACGATGCGCTGCGCCTGCTGGAAAGTAGCAAGCCGCTGAAGGAAGGACTGGGCGAAGAACTGGTTCAGGCGTATATCAAATTGAAGATGCAGGAATGGAACCAGTATATGGGACATTTAAGTGACTGGGAGCGTCGCAATACACTCGACTGCTAGTTACTACGATGGATAATTCAGCAGAACTTCTGAAAAACTATTTTTACGGCTGGCAATGCCGGGTGCGTCAGCACACGGTACGAAAAGAGGGGGGCAGACCAAGCTCAGGTATGCAAGCCGAGTTATATGTAAAGGTAAGTGATCGCAATTTAGGGCCAATCAATACGGGACTTGTGCAATTGGATTCTGAAGATATAACAAAAGAATTCAGGCATATAAATAAAAAAACCTTTGATCCGAAAATTCGGCGTGATGCCGCCTTGAAAATTCTCAGTTCAGCTTATTACCAGCATCCGCGGTCTTTTGATGATCAGCTAACTGCCACTTTTTCTATAGATTCAGAATTAGCCGCCTTGCTGCTGGAACAGAAAGTCTGTGAGCTGGTGTTTCAGCAATATCAGCAGAGTTTTAGAGTTCACTGCGCGGTTAGTGCACTCAGTGAGGACGATGCTGGTTACCAGTCCACCTACTGGCACAATAAAATGTTTAATGCCACATTGCCCGCTGCTGTGTCGATATTATCATTCCGACCTAACTGGACGGCCAGCAGTGCGGATCCGGTGGTGACACGCTAAACGCGTTTGAGCGAGCTTTGATCCGACGGGATCAAATCGAGCAAAGTTCTGATGTCGCACAAAATACGCAGCCGGTCTGTCTGCAGATGCGCAGATTGGGCGAGATAGAGCTTTGACATCTTCTCTCCTGTAGTGCGGTAAGTTCTGCGGCGAAATCCTGTAAATGTTCAATTCACCGGGTGGGCCGGCGACCGGTTTGATAATACGGCCGCTATATCTGCGGCAGCCATACGTGCTACGTTGTCGAGACACTCCAGAGTAGAGCCTGCCATATGTGGTGTGAGTAGAAAGTTCGGGGCTTGGTATACAGGGCTTTGTGGATCTGGCGGCTCTCCCGCAAGTACGTCGAGAGCGGCACCTCCAAGCTGGCCCGACTCCAGCGCTGCAGCGACTGCGTATTCATCTACAAGTGCGCCGCGCGCGCAGTTGATTAACAGCGCGCCGCGTTTCATTGTTTGCAGTGACCGCTGGTTGATCAGATGGTGAGTTGCCGGCGTTGCGGGTGCATGTAGAGTTACAATATCGGAGTGATTCAGCAGCTCTTCCAGAGAACCCGCAGCCGCCCCCTTCGCGATGATATCGGCATCTTCGACTTGAGGATCGGAGGCAATTACCTTCATGCCGAACGCCTGCGCAATAGTAGCGACACGTTGTCCTATCTGACCGAAGCCTACAACCCCGAGTTGTCGGCCACGCAATTCACCGCCGGTTGTGCGTGCTTCGTCCCAGAGTTTGTCCTGCATGGCGCGAGCGGAACTTGTCTGCAAACCGCGTAACAGCGAAATCATCAGGGCAAATGACAGCTCTGTTACCGCGTCTGCATTCGCACCGGGCGTGTTAGTTACTATTATTGATCGCTTACTGCAAGTCTCGACATCGACCGGATCGACCCCGGTACCGTGAACGGCAATCACTTTGAGATCGGGTAGCTTTGCCAGCAGTGAAGCAGTGATGTAGCCTGAGCGCAATAAAATAGCGTAAGCGCCCTGCAGTAAGTCCGCACAATGATCTTCTTCTTCCGCTGTGAGTTTTTTATAGGGTATGTGGACAGCCTTGAATTCAGCGATTCCCTCAAGCGCCTGACTGACCGGGCCTTGACTGATTGGCAGATCCGGGTTGACGGCCAGAGCAACCCATGCTGTGTTAGTCAAAGACCGTCTCCATATAATGATCGGCGTTGACAATGGCTTCGATAACCGTGGGTCCGTCTGTTGCTAACGCGGTTCGCAAGGCATCACCGAGTGCAGCATTATCAGTTACTCCGATCGCGGGAACACCAAAGTAGTGTGAGGGCGGCGCCTGATAGTCACCGGGCTCTACATTTGAACCATAGATCTCATAGTTGCGTCGATGTTGCTTGATCTGTATGAGACTTAACCAGCGATCATCTATAACAACAACCGGGAGTTGCAGATTCAAACGTTTTGCTACGGCAAGTTCACCGCAGGTCATCTGAAAGCAGCCATCTCCCAGCAGGCAGACTACCGGAAGATCAGGTCGCGCAATTTTAGCGGCGATTGCCCCAGGCAACCCGAAGCCCATAGATGACCAGCCATTGGTAATCAGGAAGGATCGCGGGCTGTGTGCAGGCCATTGACTGGCAATTTGGTGCGTGTGTGCACCGACATCGAACGATAATATACCATCACGTGGTAGAATCTCACGCACGGTATCAATTAGCTCGTGGGGTTTAAAGCCGTTGCCGGCAGGGCGAAGCGCCTGTTGAAATTCGTGCCGGTGCGTAGTGATCTCGGCTTCCGTCCACGCGCTTGTCAGTGGCGCAAGATTTTCCAGCCGGGCTATAGAGTCGTCCAGATCACCAACAATAGTTGCAACCAGATTAACGGAATCGGCAACATCGGGAGTTTCTATATCAACTGCCAGCAACGGCACCGATTTTATCCATGCTTCGTATTCTACTTCAATCGTGTCGTAGCCGATACCGATGATCAGATCGCTTTGCTGTAGCAGGCGTCGCTGAAGCTGGCGTCGGGCACGTTCTATACATCCGAGTGCCAGTGAATGATCATCATCGATTAAGCCTTTTGCCATTGTGGTTGTGGCAAAGGGAATATTATTTTTTTCTAGAAAAGTCGCAATTCGTTCAGGATTTTTCATGCGCATGGCAGATGCACCGATAATTGCGATCGGTCGACTGGCCGCAGATAACACCTCGCCTGATCTGGTGAATTCATCAATTTGTGCCAGTGCCAATGGCGGTGCGGCAATTTGCTCTGGTACTGCTGTGGTCACGTTTGCAAGTGATACGTCTTCCGGCAGATCTATATGCACCGGCCCCATCGGTTCGGTTGTGGCAATGGTGATTGCCTGTTGAATTACATCTGCCACGTTATCGAAGGTTGCTGCAAGAGTCGCCTTGGTGATTGGACGAAACAGGGCATGATGATCGATGATCATTTGAATGCGTCTGCCCAGCTGGTGTGAATTGAGATTACAGGTGATTGCGATCATGGGTGACCGGTCCAGATAGGCACTTCCAACGCCTGTGGCGAGATTTGTCGCACCTGGACCGAGGGTTGCAATGCACAAGCCGGGAACATTGGTCATTCTGCCGGTTACGTCGGCTGCAAAAGCTGCTGAGCCTTCGTGAGCGGTTAGCACATACTCGATACCGCCTTTTCGCATTGCTTCAATAAATGGCAGCACGTTGCCACTCGGGATTCCAAAGCCATGTGTTACTCCTGCGTTCTTGAGTGCACGGACGATCAGGTCTGAGTTGTTCATTCGGGTTTCTCTGGTTTGGTGACGGCAGCCGAATCAGCTACGCCGTCAACTCGCGAGTATACCTGTTCAGAGGTATGGCGAGAATGAGGCTTGCAGCGAGGATACGGAATTTCGAATCAGATGTTTCGATCGACTCAGGCCGGGAGATTGAATTGCTCGTCAGCTTCAAACAGAGTCATTTGAGAGGGTTGCGGTGGTTAAGCAGGCAGGCACGGAGAGTGAGATCTGAATTTAGGTTGGGTCGCCACTCTCCCAAAAGTGGCGACCCAGGTCTGCTGTGCGGTAAAACCTAGCGTCTGCACAACAGGAGACACGGCTGATCTAAAAGTGTAGACCTTGTCTGAAAATTCACAGCGCCGGCAATCGTAGCGAGGTTTCGCCGGGATATTATCAGGTTGGCTCACAAAAAATATACAATATGTAACAACTAGTTTACGACAATTTGGGGGTGAAGTTAAGCGGAGTACGTGCGAGTAGCCTGTACGCGTAGCACGGCTGGCAGCATTCGGGCTTGTCTGTGACGCGTTTCAAATGGCGGAATCGATTAGAATTAAGACGCTGCACAATTCCCGACAATATTGGATGGGCACTAGGTAATTAAAATTGCTCGAAAATCGTTGACATTTGTAAGCGTTGGGCCAGTGACAAACAGATGTTCAATCTGTTGAAAAAAACCATACGCGTTGTTTTCGTCAAGGCAGGAGCCGGCGTTTGCGCCTTTTGCGGCTGCATATTGCAGCGTCTCGGGAGTGACCAATGCACCTGCGTTATCTTCACTTCCATCAATGCCGTCTGTATCGGCTGCCAGTGCAAATACCCCGGGCAGACCATTCAATGCAATGGCCAGTGCTAGTGAAAACTCGGCATTGCGGCCACCCCGGCCGCGTCCTTTCAGTGTAACCGTCGTTTCACCGCCAGATAACAGCACACAGGGCTTGACAACAGGCTGGCCGTGACGGATCACCTGCTTAGCAATGCCGGCGTGTACAAGGGCCACATCGCGAGATTCTCCCTCGATACTGTCGCCGAGAATAACCGGTGTGATGCCGTGCTTTCGCGCGACCGCAGCCGCAGCTTCAAGTGACATTTGTGGCGCTGCGATAACAACGGCTTCTGTGTTTGCCAGACGCGGATCACCAGGTTTTGGAGTTTCATCAACGCCCTTCTGTATATGGCTGATTGCCGTGTCCGGGGATGTGATCCGGTATTTTTTCAGTATGGCTAATGCATCGGCATACGTAGTAGGGTCGGGTACAGTCGGGCCTGATGCAATCACATCCGGGTCGTCATCCGGTACGTCTGAAATCATCAGTGTGACTAGTCGGGCAGGATTACAGGCTGCCGCCAGTCGACCTCCTTTGATCGCAGACAAGTGCTTGCGCACGCAATTCATCTCTTTTATGTTCGCGCCGACTTTCAAAAGTGACCGGTTGATCTGCTGTTTGTCGTCCAGAGTGAGCCTGTCGGACGGTAGCGACAAAAGCGCAGAGCCTCCACCAGAGATCAGGCAAACAACCAGATCGTATTCTGTGAGGCTGCTGACGGTATCCAGAATGCGTTGTGCCGCCAGGGTACCTGCCTGGTCAGGCACCGGATGTGCTGCCTCGACAATCTCGATGTATTTGCAATCCACGGCATAGTCATAGCGCGTAACAACCAATCCGGATAGTCGATCGGAGGGTCCGGTCCAGCTTGCTTCAAACGCACGGGCCATTTCGGCAGATGCTTTACCGGCCCCAATAACCACGGTACGCCCGACGGGAGGAGCTGGCAGGTATTTAGGGATAACGCTGGCTGGTTGAGCGGCTGAAACTGCGGCTTCGAACATTTCAATTAGCAGTTCGGTTTCGTTTGTTCTCATGCAGTCGGGCAGGGGCGATGCATCAGATGCGATGGATCGATCCTGAATTAGTCCAGGTTAGGGCATGAAGCAATTATATCGTTAAATAGCGTGCAGTGAACGGGTGTTTGAACGCCGCAATACTTCAGGTCCGGCCGCGGTAATTTTTTATACTGCCTGGACGTATTAGGTGAGTCGGTGTACTAGCCTGAGTTATTCAGGGGGTGGCGTGCATAGCGCGTAGACCTTACTCATTCACGGCAAGGGATTTCACAGTGCGTTTTCTTCTCGTGTCCAATACTTTTGATATTTGAAGGAGAAAAAATTCGCTGTGGAATCAAGGATCAGGTGAAATGTCGTGAATCCCATGAATAATCCAGGCTAGTGTTTGGATATACCGGCGTGGGCCTGTTCACCCCATACAATTCGTACCTGCTTATCGCGCCCGCATGATGTGCGATAAAATTTATAGCGAATCGGATTTTTGAGGTAATAATCCTGATGGTAGTCTTCAGCTGGCCAGAACGTTGTGGCGGGCTCGATACTGGTTGCTATCGGCTTGCTCAAAACACCTGACTCCTGTAGCCCGGATCTGGATGCTTCAGCCACATCTGCCTGCGTTTCATCCAGTGTGTAGATTGCAGTCGTGTAGCTGTGTCCCCGATCGCAGAACTGCCCGCCAGCATCAGTTGGGTTAACACTACGCCATAAGACCTCCACCAGTTCTGCAAAGCTGACTTTGGCCGGGTCAAATACAATTTCTACTGCCTCCCGGTGTTTGCCTGCAGAATGATTTTTGTACGTTGGGCTGTCGGTGTTACCACCGATGTATCCTGAGACGGTACTGATCACACCCGGTACATTGTCGAAGTCAGATTCCACGCACCAGAAGCAACCGCCGGCAAAAATCGCTGTTTTGGTTTCGTCAGCGGCGAAACTCTTTGGTGTAATAGTACTGAGCAGAATAGCCAGTGCACAGCTGCAAAGCAGCGCTGCACCTTTGGATTGTTGTGCGTGAATCATTGTTATTCGTTACCTTTCCGGTGGCAGGAATCTACTGGAAAGCAGGCCCTGATGTGCGTATTAGCTGATGTGGTAATGGACTGAAATCCGGCGGATAGGTTCACGGAGTAGCCGATCCTGCCATTTCATGGCAAGCACTACCTGTGTGCCGGAGCCGGAATTTGCACACTATCATCATTTCTCAATTGGCGAGGTTATGGATTTTGTAGTCGCTTTGAAAGAAGTAGTGCTGGCTTAAACGGCGGACCGTGAATGTTCCACGGCAGCTTCGGTTGAAATGGGAAACCCGGGTTGCAACAGGTAGTTACAATAAGTTTGACTGAATTCAGCCACGGGGTCATCCTAGGCTGAAACTTACTATTCATAACAGTGGCGGAAATACTTCATGGCAGAGACACACCTTAATCTGATTGCCGGTAGCTGGTCAGCGGGGGACAGTACGATAGAAAACCGCAATCCGTCGGATCTCGCAGATTTGATAGGTAACTATGCGCAGGCAAATACAGATCAACTTACTGCCACTCTTCAGCGTGCTAAACAGGCACAAGTCGAGTGGGCTGCTTACGGGCTTGAACGCAAGCAGGCGGTTTTAATGGCTATTGGCAATGAGTTGATGGATCGCTCGGTCGAACTGGGTACTTTGCTGAGTCGTGAAGAGGGTAAGCCCCTGGCCGAAGGCAAAGGTGAGGTTTATCGTGCCGGTCAGTTTTTTACCTACTACGCTGCCGAGTGTCTAAGACAGCTGGGCGAGAACGCAGATAGTGTGCGCGATAATATTGAAATTGATGTGCGTCGCGAGCCTGTCGGTGTTGTGGCGGTTATTTCACCGTGGAATTTCCCGACAGCAACCGCGTCTTGGAAAATTGCGCCAGCACTGTGTTATGGCAATGCCGTGATCTGGAAGCCGGCTAATGTAACCCCGGCTTCTGCAGTAGCGCTAACTGAAATCATTGACCGGCAGGATATCCCTGCGGGACTCTTCTCACTGGTGATGGGGGCGGGTAGTACCATTGGGCAGCAACTGATAGAAAGCCCATTGGTCAATGCCATCTCGTTCACTGGTTCAGTTCCCACCGGAAAACAGATTGCTACTGCTGCAATAGCCAACTTCACTAAAGTGCAGCTGGAAATGGGGTCGAAAAACGCCCTGGTCGTGATGGACGATGCCGACCTTGATCTTGCTGTCAGTGTGGCAGCAGGCGGTGCATTTGGTGGTAGTGGTCAAAAGTGCACAGCCTCTTCCCGGCTTATGGTGCATGAAAATATCCATGATGCCTTTACAGAAAAACTTGTTGCCGCTGCACAGGCGATGAAAGTCGGCCATGCGCTGGAAGATGGAACTCAGATCGGCCCCGTTGTCAGCGCACAGCAACTGGAAGAAAACCTGGCCTATGTGGAGCTGGGTAAAAGTGAAGGGGCGGAACTTCTGTGTGGTGGTGAGCAACTCGAAATGCCGCACCAGGGGCATTATATGTCGCCGGGAGTTTTTGCCAACTCAACCAATAGCATGCGTATTAATCGAGAAGAGATGTTTGCGCCGCTGACCTCCATTATAAAAGTTGCAAGCTACGATGAAGCGTTGGCCGGTGTTAACGATACCAACTTTGGATTGACTTCGGGCATCGTCACTAAAAGTCTCGCACGTGCAACGCATTTTCGTCGCAATGCGCGCACCGGGGTAGTCACGGTTAATTTACCGACTGCCGGTACTGATTACCATGTGCCGTTTGGCGGGCGTGGTGACAGTTCCTATGGGCCTCGAGAACAAGGGCGTTCAGCTGCAGAGTTTTACACCATAGTAAAAACAGCCTATATCAGCGCGGGGCAACCCTGATGCGTATCGATGGATTGCAGTACGCCAACTGGTCTGAGAAAATCTTTAGGCAAATGCGTGAAGGCGAAGTGGATGCCGTTCATGTCACTATTTCATACCATGAGAATTTTCGCGAGACGGTTCTAAACTTCGAACGCTGGAATCGCTGGTTTGAGCAATACCCCGATCTCATTCAAAAAGGGTTAACTGCCGAAGATATAGAGAAAGCGCGCGAAGCAGGTCGTACAGCGATCTTTTTTGGTTTTCAAAACCCCAGCCCGATAGAAGACGATATAGATCTGGTCGAAATTGTTCACACGCTCGGCGCGCGTTTTATGCAGCTGACTTACAACAATCAGTCATTGCTTGCGACCGGGTGCTATGAAGCGGAAGACACTGGCATCACTCGTATGGGTAAGCAGGTGATCAAGGAGATGAACCGTGTCGGTCTGGTGGTTGATATGAGCCATTCCGCCGATCGCTCAACCATAGAGGCGGCGGAATTGTCTGAACGCCCGATAGCAATCACCCATGCGAACCCGTACGACTGGTCTCCGGCCTTACGTAACAAAAAACACGATGTAATCAGTGCGGTTGTACAGCACGGGGGCATGTTGGGTTTTTCTCTGTATCCACATCACCTGAAGGACAAAACTGACTGTACGTTGCAGAGTTTTTGCGAGATGATTGCTCGCGCCGCCGATCAATATGGTGTACAACATCTGGGTATCGGTTCTGATCTTTGTCAGGATCAACCCGACAGCGTTGTCGAGTGGATGCGTGTCGGGCGTTGGAGTAAGGAGATAGATTATGGTGAGGGTTCAGCGAGCCAGGCCGGGTTTCCACCGATGCCGGAGTGGTTTCGTGACAACCGTGATTTCGGCAACATCGAGTCAGGGCTGCGTATGGTTGGCATGAACGACGAGGAAATCGCGGGTGTAATGGGAGGCAACTGGTTTCGTTTTTTTGCCGATAACTTTGCGCCAGTGCCTGCTTGATGGCTGAAACTGCATCGGTACAAAGACGTGATCCGGCTAAAGTCATGCGGCTTAAACGCCTGGGTTCGCTGCACCAGTGTCGATTGAGTTTCATGCGGATTTTAATGCGGCGTCTGGTTCGCGATCAATGGCAGTTTGATCGTCCTGTATTTGCCATAGATGAAAACTCTACAGGCTATGCTGTCTATACAGCACACGGTCCGGATAATGTTTATTCATTGGTTGCCTTTGCCCACGACCTCGACGACAGCAAGCGTTCAGACCGCGTTATTGCTGAAGCCTGGGACAGTACATTTGCCCTGTTTGACGGTATTCCTACAGAGGAAGATATCAGTCGGCTTGCCGCCAACGTGCCGCTTCAGGAAGCCGGACGTGTTAGCGAAAAAGAACTGACTCTTTCACGTGCTAACCGATCTGTGCGCTTATGGGCGCACGTTGTTGAGTCGCTGGCTGACGGCAGACAACCTGATATCGAGCAGTTAACTGCTGTTGGTTATTTGATGCGCACCACTGCTGTTTATGGTTCAGGTAAGTTTGGCGCAATCGATCGCGAGATGCTTGCGGGGAGAGAAGAAATGCAGCCACCGTTTCAGGCGGAAATGCTGACGGTTTTTCTCATCCGCACCTTTGTGCGCGATTTAGTTCAGCACGCAGCAAACGAGCGCGGCGGGGAGCGAGCGGCCCGCCTCGATCCGTCAATCGCCCGGCAGCTTGGTATCGGTAATTCAACCGGTTTGGGGATGGCGCCATTTATTGTCAATCACCCTGTATTGTTTAGTAACTGGCTGATGGTTAAAGAAGAAGCAATAGCCAGAGTTCGTTCGCTGCAATCTGCAACGGACAATGAAAAGCAACTGTTTCTGGAACTGCTGGGTCGCAGCGATTTGTTGATCAGTCAATGGCATTCGCAACATCCGGTACAACAGCAGAAACTAGCGGACCTGGAACGTGACATGCGCTTGCTGAAATCACACGTTTCTAACGAAATCCTGTCCGGCAATCAGCCGTGGAACCGCCTGATAGAATGGTCGGAGCAAGCGCTGAGTGTAGAGGGACAGGAATTGCTGGCCTCACTGGTTATTGAGCCCTATAGTGAATTGGTTGATGGTTTGGAGTCGTGTATGTCAGATTCCACCAGTGCGGGTTTTCAGATCGACGGCAGTATGGCTGTTAAGTGTATTCGCCACTCTATAGAACGCGATTTCGGCTGGGCGCTGGCTCTTGACTGGGATTCTCCTGAGCACTGCGCTCGTGCCTGGTATGTATCTGAAGAAAAACTGGAACCGCGACTGGGTGAACGATTTGAAGAGGAAATCGCTGAATATGAGCAGGCGCTAGCACCGGCTAGAGATGCAGTACGTGCATACAAGGCGCTAGAAACGTGCCCTGAAGATCAGCCGGTTGCCGGGTTTTTGTTAAAGTATCCGCAACACCGACAAAGTATCCGGCGCGCCCAGCTGAGTGAATTTGCACCCTACAGCGAGATAAGAGACAACACAATATCGGCAGAGCTTATGCCTGTTGATATGCTTCGTGCAAAGCTGTCATTTTTTGGAGCTACGTTTTTTGATCCGCGTTCAGACCGGTGGGTGCGTATTTGCATGTTTGCAGGTGCGCCATACCCTGAAGAACTTTCCCACCAGTATGATGATCACTGGGTCTTCCCGGAATTACCATCGACTACCGCTAATATAGAGGAGAATCGGTGAGCTATTCCCTCAACGAGGTAAATGCCACCGCAAAAAAGGCCACACGAGCGGTGGGGTATTCGTGGGGGCTCGCTGAAGAAGCAGCCAGGTCAGTCCGCTACCTGTGTCAGCAGGATATAGACGGATGTGCGGTTCTCGCCCGCTATCTGGAAAAAATCGATAGCAAAAAGAGCCTGCCTGAGCCGCCTTCATTTATAGATCGCGAGCTGAAAGCAGTTGGCGGCGGTATGTGTCCGTTCTATAGCGGAGTTGCGGTGTCGGATCATGCACGTGAGTTCATGAACGACGGATTTACCTTGCTGGACGTTCCCGAACCGGCATTGCTGCTTTATTTTTGCGCTTCGGTAGTGCGGCAGCTTCGAACAGTGCCCGGGAACGAATCAATATCGGCCGGGGTTGTGTGGCCGGGCGGACAAAGTACAACTGACGGCGAACGTCTGGTGCTTGCCGGAGCGCTCGTTGAGCACGGCGAAGAGGTAACCCTTCGACTGACTGAAACGCCTGGCGCAGGTTCGTCTCAGGAATGGCGCTACAGGGCAACGCCTTCTGCAGCGACCTGGCAAAAGCTCACTGACTTTGCACATCGCACTTATGCGCCAGCTAC
>MDLA01000109.1:129835-164835 GCA_001730015.1 Chromatiales bacterium (ex Bugula neritina AB1)
GACTTTCCCAATCGCACTTATGCGCCAGCTACAGAAGAATCCCGTTTAAAGGGCGCAGGTGCGGGCCTGTCAGACAACGATTAACAAAGGAATAACAGAATCGAAAAGACGATCAAAGCAAAAATATTTATAGCCGGAACTTTTTTTCACACTGAAGGATAATCAAATGGCAATACAGCCTCCGTTTACCGACTTAGCCGTCAAGAAAGCGAGTGACGGCTTTTATAAAGGAAACAGCGTAGAGATCGCTCTTCTCAGCAAGAGCATCATGGTGGCACTGGTCTTGTGGGCCTTGATCTGGCCAGCCAACGCAAACAGTGTACTGGGAAGTTTGAACTCTCGTCTGCTAGAGAATTTCAATCAGTTTTATATTGTTATTGTGGGAGTTTTTGCGTTCTTTCTGTTTGTGGTTGCAGCCTTGCCTCAGACTGGCAAACGAATCATGGGCAGGCCGGGGGAAGGAACAGAGTTTTCCAATTTCTCCTGGTTCTCAATGATGTTTGGAGCAGGTCTGGGTGTCGGGCTTATGGTATTTGCTACAGCAGAACCCCTGGGATTGTGGGGGTCCAACCCTCTCGTCGTTTCAGGCGAAGTGGCGGGTAATTCGCAAGAGGCACTGCGATCAGCTTATCGTTACACATTTGCTCACTATGGATTCCACGCCTGGTCTATTTATGTAGTTACCGGATTGTCGCTTGCCTATTACGCCTATACGCGTGATATGCCATTGACCATTCGTTCCGCCTTGACACCATTGTTTGGTCGCCTGATGAACGGTTACCTGGGGCATGTAGTCGATGTACTCGGTGTTGTTGCGACCATACTCGGTGTATCTGTCACAATCGGTTTCGGTGTGTCGCAATTTATAGACGGGGTGTATGCCATTTCCGGTATGGACTGGATGATGGATATGACAGGCGATGCACCGGCTCCGGGTACAGTTGGATTGATTGCCGGACTGCTTGTGATTATGGGGTTGTCTATAATTTCGGCTGTATCGGGTGTTGGTCGCGGGGTGAAGTATTTATCCAATCTTAATCTGGTGATGTCGCTTATTCTGTTGCTTACCTTCATTGTATTTGGTTCTTTTCTTTTTGCACTCACCACTTACGGAAGTGCACTGGCTGATTACATCATTAACTTTTTCAGTTTGAGCTTTGGTGCATTCGGACCACAGTCGGCAGCCGAGTTTGCGACGGCATTACCTGCAGAAGCTGCGCAATATGCAGATACCTTGCGTAGTGGTGCAACTAATCCATGGGGTAGTTTCGATGGCTTCCGTGGTGGGTTGGAAGGCGAGGTTGCCGGTTTGCCTGAAGCGGTTCTGCAGGCAAGTTATGCCGCTGGCGAACCGGGGCGACAATTCAGCTGGCAGGCGGCCTGGACAACCTTCTATTGGGCATGGTGGATTGCATTCTCACCCTTTGTCGGGTTATTTCTCGCGCGTATTTCACGTGGTCGTTCGGTTCGTGAGTTCATCATCGGGTGCGTTATCGCCCCGGCACTGGTGTGTTTTGCATGGATGACAATACTCGGTGGAACTGCCATTGATTTGGAGCTTACCGGCGACGCTAACGGTGCAATTATTGGAGCGTCTAATACCGCCAAGCTGTTCGTTACGCTGGGTCAGATGATTTCCGGTGAGTTTCTAACGGCAATTACAGTAATGTGTGTTGTTTTGATCATGACCTTCCTTGTCACTTCTGCGGACTCGGGAATACTGGTGATGAATACAATTATGTCGGGCGGGGAACAGGAAACCGGTATCAAGCATCGAATTGTCTGGGGTATCGTGCTGACACTGGTAATCGGTACGTTGTTGATCGCAGGTAAGACCAATGGTGGTGCTGATCCCATGGAAGCATTAAAGAGTGCCATGATTATAGGCGCGCTGCCATTTACTATGGTAATGGGACTGATGTGTCTGGCGCTTGCCAAGGCGCTGTTTCGCGATGGTCTGCGCGACAATCAAAAATAGCAGGTTAATCAGGCTGTAAAGAAAAGGCATGGCCAGACGGCTATGCCTTTTCAGATATGTAGTTGCTGGCTGGTGGAGATCACTCAGACCACAGGCTTAGGACACAAACAGGCAAAATGATCATCCTGTGAGTCACCGCTCCAGTTATATTCCATCTGTCTTTGTGTAGTCGAAACCACTTGATCGCCGTTGAGTTTCTGAATAAGCCCCAGCGCCATATCGGTTCCTGCTGACACTCCGCCCGATGTAATCCAGCCGGTGAGAGAGTCCGGATCGATGCAATCAACCCATCGCGGTGGGCAAACCCAGTCAACCTCCGGACCTTGTTGAATCACCCATTTCCAGGCAGTTTTGTTGGTAGTTGCCTTTTTGCCGTTGAGATAGCCTGTTTTTGCCAGTAGTGCAGAGCCGGTGCAAACAGTTGCCACAATAGGCGTATTGCGAGCAATTTTATCTATACCGTCCAACAGGGCTGTGTCATTGACGCCCGGGCGCGTTCCACCGCCACCTGGAATTAATAGAATATCGACTGGCGGCAGCGTTTCAATTGTGTTAGTTGCTTGTGTGCCGGGTGCGGCACCGGTCGGCCCGCATGTGTACACTGTGGTGTCCACACCTACCGGGATAATCTTATAGAGCGGTGATTCCATATCGGGCTTTTCGGGAGCTGAGTCCAGAGGTTTGAACGCAAGGTTGAAAGCCTGAATCGGGCCATAGGCGTCCAGCGGCGCAAAGTCCGGAAAAAACACCACAGCAACGGTGCGCTCGGAACAGCTGGATTTTCGGCTTGCATTCATTTCAATTCCCTTTGTAGAGTTAACTGTGAATTTTCGAGCCCGGAATCTTAACATCCACATCTTTTGCTTACACGCCAGGAGCCCCCGTGCAATTCCAACTGACCGATAAAGTTGCGCTTATTACCGGCGGCAGCCGTGGTATAGGACGAGCCGTGGCGTTAACGCTTGCACAACAGGGTATGCGTATAGCAATCTGCGGGCGGACCCGCGAGAGTCTGGATCAGACCGCACATGATATAACCGCTCTCGGTGGTATCTGCAATAGCTATCAGGCCGATGTCAGCCGAATACAAGACATAGAGCGATTGGTCAGGCAGGTCGCCGAAGACACAGGATCAATCGATGTACTGGTCAATAATGCGGTGACTTCCTCCAGCGCCCGCTTTGACGAATTAACGGATGATCAGTTTCGCTACCATATAGATGTAAAGTTAATGGCTTACATTCGTATCGCCAGACTTGTTCTTCCTCTGATGACTGAAAAAAGCGGGGGCAGAATAGTAAATATTGGCGGGATGACGGCGCGCATAGTAGCTCCGCTTCGTATGACTAACGGAGTTGTTAATGCTGGGGTCGCCAATTTCACCAAGCAATTTGCAGGTTACGCCGCGGCGTCCGGAGTGACGGTTAATTGCGTTCATCCAGGTTACACCGCAACTGAGCGCGTGCAACAGATATTCGATCGCGAAGCACAGGAAACAGGCGATACTCTGGATGAGGTGATCGGCCGGCGTATTGCGGATATTCCGCTCGGAAAACTGGTTCAGCCTGAGGACATAGCCTCTGCGGTGCTGTTTTTCTGCTCACCGATGGCACAGATGATCACCGGACAATGCATCGCCGTTGATGGTGGCTCCGGGGCCGCTATTTCTTATTAGTCGAAACTACTCGTTGGTGTTGGATAGAGATGCCGAGCCACGAGGTAAGCGCATTGCAGTCACGGCAGTGGTGATTTGATATGATTAAGAGAATTCAAAGACAATCAGGTTACTGACCCGGACAATGATTGATACCGCAGCGCTTGTAAAAACAGTTGAAACCGGTTTTCCCGGGAAGCTCCCCGTCCTGAATGCGTTCCTCAGTTCAGTATCGGCAGAGGCTGATGCTGTAGCCATACGCGATCGGTCCCGGCTTGCGGAAAATATCGGCGTGTTGGCTTATATTGCGGCCTTTGGTTCAGCTGAAGCCCGTTTGCAGGCGCATCAATTGGTGTGGGGTGTCGCCGGCGCATGCGGAATTTATTGTGCCTCTATTGACGGCTTGTATCGGGCGGTGGCTTCCGGTGCTGCTGGTGGATTTACCGTTCCGGCTATGAATATCAGAGCGATTGCGTTTGAGTCGGCACGCGGTGTTTTCAAGGCAATTCAAGCGCACAATGTAGGGGCGGCGATCTTTGAATTGTCCCGCGGTGAAATTGGCTTCACCGGACAACGCCCTCACGAGTATGCGACTGTTGTTCTTTGTGCTGCAATTGCTGAGGGCTTCAGTGGTCCCTTGTTTTTACAGGGTGATCATTTCCAGATCTCCGCCACACGCTTTGCCGAAGATCCCGAGAAAGAGTGCACTGCTGTAAAATCGTTGATAGCTGAAGCGATCAGTGCCGGGTTCTATAACATTGATATAGATTCGTCAACACTGGTTGATCTGTCTTGTGCGGCGGTCGAAGAGCAGCAGCGACCGAATTTCGAACAGAGCGCTGAGCTTGCGCTGTTCACAAGAGCCATCGAACCACCGGGAATCTCGGTCTCACTGGGCGGAGAGATAGGTGAGGTGGGTGAGCACAATTCAACCGCCGAAGAACTCAACGCGTATCTGGCCGGATACAACAGTGAAATTGAAAACAGGTTCGACGGTGATTCCTGCGCCGGCCTTACAAAAATATCGGTACAGACCGGAACACGCCATGGAGGGAATATACTTGCAGACGGTTCTATAGGGGAAATGAATGTCGATTTTGATTTGATCAGGGAATTGTCCCGGCGTTGCAGAGATCCGTATGGGCTGGCTGGCTGCGTACAGCATGGAGCATCGATGCTGTCGTTGGAAAAAATCAGTCAGCTCCCTGGCGCTGACTGTGTTGAGGTTCATCTGGCAGCGGCTTTCCTGAATGTAGTGTACGAGCAGTTGCCGGAATTTGTAGTTAGTGAGGCTGATAACTGGTTAAAAGCTGAGTATTCTGATGAGTGGAAATCCGGCTGGAGTGAGCCGCAGTTTATTCATCATGCACGACGCTACCCAATCGGGCCGAACAAACGATTGTGGTGGGATTCAGACCCGACGCATGAGAACCTTCGGGGGGCTATAGAAAAAAAAGCGGCGCAGTACTTTGTCGCTTTGAACGTTGTAAATACCAGGGAACAGGTGGCGCAGCTCGTGCCACCCGTCAGTATTCCCTGGTCGCCGGTTCAAGCGGGCCTGAGTGGCTCCGCTGATGAATCAGATATTAAGGATCTGGCCAGTTAGCAATTGGCCAATTATATAAAATACAGAATTTCGGGTTATGGTGTGTAGAGGTAGAGGCGGGCGATGCATAGAGTCATGAAAGCTGCAGTTCTGGAAAGCTGGAAAAAAATAGCAGTGGTCAAATGTAGTATTCCGGAACCTGGACCGGGTGAAGTGCGTGTTCGAGTATCACGTGCCGGCATCTGCGGGTCTGACGTTCATATCTATAATGGCGACAACCCGATTGCGATAGCACCAGTGATCCAGGGCCACGAGTTTATGGGAGTGGTTGATGCTCCGGGTGATCAGGTAAGCGGTTTTTCCGTCGGGCAGAGAGTAGTCATCCAGCCGTTAGTTTTTTGCGGGCAGTGCCCACCCTGCACCCGTGGGATACCCCATGTTTGTGACCAGCTAACGGTAATTGGTGTCAATCGAAATGGCGGGTTTGCTGAATATGTTTGTGTTCCCGCAGATACCTTGTTTTCATTGCCAGACGATATTCCGGACGATGTTGCCGTGCTTGCCGAGCCTTTTTCAATCGGCGTTCATAGCTGCCAGCGTGGTCAGTTAGATCCGAACGACAGAGTACTTGTTATTGGTGGCGGCCCGATTGGTTTTTACGCAGCATTGGTCGCAAGAGAGCGGGGAGCCAGAGATGTAATAGTAAGTGAGCCACTGGCGGTGCGCCGTAAACTTATTGGTTCTATGGCGCTGGATGCGGTTGATCCATTGAACTCTGCAGCGTTGCCCGAGCTTGTGGAACGTGCCGCTGGCGAGGGCTATGATTTGATTATAGAAACCTCCGGCACATCCGAAGGACTCGACTTCGCCTCGCAAGCCGCCGCTGTTGGCGGGCGGATTGTAACACTCGGGTTTCCGGCGAAAAATTATGCGCACTATAATATTACACGTGGCATTGTTCGGGAGCTATCGTTAGTCGGTAGTCGGGTCTGTACACGCGATCAGTTTGTGCAAACACTCGAATTACTGGGCGGATTACATCGGCAAGGGCGCTATGATTTATCGAGCCTGGTTACAGCACCAAGGGCGTTATCTGAATTATCAGCCTCAATCGAAGATGTGGGCTCCGGCGCTGAAAGTGCAAAAATACTACTTACACCGGCGTGACGCCTTGAGAAAAAGCTGGGCGGATAATTAGCAGGATGGATTATTAATGTCGCGCGCTCTATTTGTTTTGCAGGGCGGAGGACCGACGGCGGTCATCAATGCCACACTCGCGGGCATAGCCGAAACTGCAGGAACCGAATTTGACCAACTGTGTGGTTTTCGGCACAGCTTTGAATGTCGAACTGAAAATCCGGTACTGGATTTAACCCCGATACTCGATTTCAGCGCCCGATCACAACTGCAGCTACTTGCCGGTACCCCCGGTGCGTTGCTGCAATCGAGCCGAATGAGAGTTGAAGAAAAACACCTGCGCAGTATGCTGGATATTCTTCGGAAGTCTGGTGCTTCCGACCTGATAGGAATTGGTGGCAACGGTACGCTGTCGGTTCTTGCCAGGCTCCATGAGTTTGCTGAATCAGAAGGTTACCCGCTCAATATTATCGGTGCGCCTAAAACGGTTGACAACGACCTAAACGGCGTACATGCAGCACCGGGATACGGTAGTGCCGCGCGCTTTGTCGCAATGGCGGTTCGTGATTATGACTGTGATTTTAAAGCAATGTCGAGCTTTGACAATGTCACGATTCTAGAAACGATGGGTCGAAATTCGGGGTGGCTTGCTGCTGCTTCAATTCTTCTCAAGCGAGATGAAGATGACTCGCCGCATATTGTATTACTACCGGAACAACCATTTGATGAAGGCGCTTTTCTTAAGCAGGTCGACGAATGTTTCTCAAAGTACGGGCGTGTTTTCATTGTTACAAATGAAATGCTAAGCAACACTGATGGTGATGTTGTCGGCGAGGCTGTGCAAAGTGGCCCGCGGGATGGGCTGGGCCGGGTACTTTATTCATTGTCCACCGGAACAGGCAACTATCTGGCTAATCTGATCTGGACACGCCTGAAGTTGCAAGCTCGCTGTCTGCGGCCTGGAAACCTCGGTCGTGCCATGTCATTTTGTCAATCGGATCCTGACCGCTCGCTTGCGCTCGCAGTCGGCCGGGAGGCAGTCAAGGTGTTGTTGGCCGGTGATCGCTGCCGGCATATGATCGCAATAAACGAACATCTTCAGTTGTCTGCGCAGAGTTTGAATCTGGCTGCCGGAGAAAAACCACTTCCGGGTTACTTCCTGCACACCGACGTACCTTTTCAGGTAAGTGATACTTTCAAGCAATTTGCAGCGCCGCTTGCTGGTGAAATTTCTCCGCTTTTTAATGCACGGAATCTTAAGGCCTGATTACCTGCTTCTTTCGCAAGGTCAATGCTGGTGGCTATACTGTCTGACCAGCTTTTTCAACGGTCTTCGCCAACACTTTTTGATTTGAGTAGTGCCTTTACCTTCTCCTGCTCAAGCTTGAGTTCCGATTCGTCCCAGTAACCGATTTTCACACCACCGGCGAGCAAATTGATGTCTGCTATCTCTATAATATTGTCTACATCGGTATAGCTGCTATCCGGTACGGTTATTCGATTGCGTGCGCCTCGATACCAGTCGTTTATTGCATCTATAAGGCGAATACGGTGTGGTTCATATTCGGAGTCATTGCCCAGATCATTCAGTTCATCCGGATCTGCTTCCAGATCAAATAACATGTGTCGAAATCCCTGTGCTTCGATAAGCTTATATCTGCCGTCAAACGCCATTGTAGATTGACAATCACGGGGATTTCTTCCGAGCTGGAGTCGCAACGGTTCGTCAGAATAATCCAGTTCGGAAAATGCTACTTTGCGAGGCCACAAATTATCGCGCTTGTGCAGCAGCGGGGTAAGGGACAGCCCTTCGAGTATATGTGGTTTAGGTTCGCCGTCTGCGTACTCAAGAAAGGTGGGGGCCAGATCGATCATTTCCACCAGGGCATTTGATGTGGTACCGCGTGTGCTATCGGCTTCGGCAGAGGGATCGCAGATTATTAAAGGTACTTTTGCAGAGACGTCATGAAACAGATATTTTTCCCCGAGCCAATGATCACCCAGATAATCTCCGTGGTCTGAAGTGAAAACAATCAAGGTTGACTGCGTCAACTGTTTTTGCTCCAGGTAGTCGAATAGAATTCCCATTTGATCGTCTATTTGCTTGATCAATCCCATGTATGCGGGTATCACTATTTCCCGCGTTTCATCGCGCGACATGTTTTGTGAGTAGCGCATTCGGGTATAGGCATAATAGAGGGGATGCGGATTTTCAAGCTCCGCCTTTGAACGGATCGCAGGCTGAATATCGTTGCGTCCGTACATGTTATGGTATGGAGCAGGAGCAATATACGGCCAATGCGGTTTTATATAGGAAAGGTGGGCACACCAAGGGACTCCGTGCGTCTCAGCACTGTCTATAAATGCCATGGCCCGTTGTGTCATATAAGCTGATTCAGA
The DNA here is from genome assembly GCA_001730015.1 of Chromatiales bacterium (ex Bugula neritina AB1). Lineage (GTDB taxonomy): Bacteria > Pseudomonadota > Gammaproteobacteria > Granulosicoccales > Granulosicoccaceae. Next base: position 138,551 of record MDLA01000109.1, read on the forward strand.
CAATGGTTCGGGTATGCGAGCGGGTTTGTCGGCGTGGCACAATAGCCAGCCACTCAAGTCTTGTCCGGCTTCCCCTTCTGCTGAGTTGGCCCAGTACTCCCATGGGCTCTCTGCGTCATAGCCGTTTTCTCGCAGGTAGTGGTTGTACTGTGGCTCGGCGCTGGTTTGACCGCAAGGGTGCAGCCCGTCGTCCCTTTCAAAAGGTTCGAAGCCGCATTCGGCTGTGCGCACACCTATCATTGATTCCGGTTTTATACCGAGCCGCTTCATGCCTTCTATATCGGGGCGCATATGTGTTTTGCCGATCAGGGCACATCGCATTCCCGCATCTGTAAGATGCTCGCCGAGTGTTGGTTCTCCTACACGAAGCGGCACCGAATTTTGTGTTGAACCGTGCGAGCGGACATACCTTCCGGTATAGGCGGACATACGCGAGGGACCACATACCGGCGACTGCACATAGGCGTTGGTAAATTTTACCCCGCGCCCGGCCAGGTGATCGATATGAGGTGTATGCAGTGTTTTGTGTCCATAGCAGCTTAGATAGTCAAATCTAAGCTGGTCGCACATGATCCATAGGATATTTTTGTTTTTCAGGCTACCCGGTCTCCCTTTTTAACTTGAACTGCTCGGTTGTCTACTGCGGGTAACATGCGTGCCGGATCCCGGGTTACCATAACGTCTATAACGCTGGGTCGGCGCGTTTCCCTGAACGCAGATTTCAACGCAGGTTCCAGATCCTGTGGTTGTTCCACCCGTATGCCATGACAACCCATTGCCTCGGCCAGGGCGGCGTAGTTGGTTTCTGCGAGGTCGGAAGATTGATAGTTCCCCTCACCGTACATCAGATGCTGCAGTGCTTTAACGTAACCGCTGGCGGCATTATTCACAACAATGACAGTAACACCGAGACCCATGCGGCGGGCGGTTTCGAGTTCGCCTAGCACCATGTTAAAACCGCCGTCACCGGTGAGTCCCACCACTACGGCTTCCGGATCGGCCAATTGCGCACCCATTGCGCCCGGTAAACCGTAGCCTATTGATGCAAAGCCCCGGTCCGGTACAAAACTGCGGCGTGACTTTTTGCAGTTAAACAGCAGCCCGCCCCAATGTGCGGCGAAACCACCGTCTGCAATGAGATAGCCGTCATCAGGCAGGTGTTTATTTAATTCGGTGATTAAACGGGCCATATTCACCGGAGTCTCATCAGAATAGAGTCGGTCGGCGGCTACTTCATCGTGCCAGATTTGCATTTTTTCAGGTATTTCTGCGAGGTAATCCGCGCGGGCAGAACGTTGTTTTTGCGCTTTGTCGGCGAGGGCTGTGGTGAGATCTTCCAATCCCAGTTTTGCGTCGCCCCAGAGTTTTATTGTCGGTTCGAACGTGCGCCCCATTTCTTCCGGTACGTTGTCCAGATGAATGAGTGTCTGACCGCGTTGCGGGATAGTAAAACGCTTGGTTGCGATCTCGCCGAGTTTGCAGCCTGCTACAATAATGCAATCGGAAGCAGCGATCAGCTCATTGGCTATTCTATCGTAGCGGCCGAACAAACCCGCTGACAGGGGAGACGTGCAGCGGATTGAGCCCTTGCCTGACATAGTGTGTGCTACAGGAATAGCATTTTGCTCGGCAAAGGTGGTAACAGCATCGCAGGCATCTGACAGGTGAATTCCTCCTCCGCACAGCAGGATCGGCCGCTCGGCAGCACTGATCATACCGGCAACTTTATCTACCAGTGTGGCTTCGGGGCGGCAGCGCAAAGCCGGCACACACTGGTGCAGCGGGTTTACGTCGAAGTCGCCTTCGCTAAAGCCGTGAAGCCCGTGTGCTACATCTTCTGGAACGTCGACGACAACCGGACCGGGTTTGCCCGATGTTGCTATCGCAAATGCATAGCGCATGATTTCCGGGATGCGGTGTACTGCTTCTATACGCAACAGTGCCTTGCAGGCCGGCTTCAGTATAGAAACCTGATCCGTTTCCTGAGTCATGTTTTTACCTGCATGATCGCGTTGTGCATCGCCGACTATAGCGATCAGTGGTGATCCGGCATTCAGGGCCTCCACCAGACCGGTAACCAGATTGGTAGCACCTGGCCCCAGAGTGGCGTCAACCAGGCCTACTCGACGAGATACCTTGGCGTAGGCATCGGCTGCAAACACAGCGCATCGCTCATCGTTAATCAGGTGGTGGTCCAGGCCCAGGCGTCGAGCGGCATCATAGAAGGGGAGTAGCTGGAAGCCCCCCATACCAAACATGGGGCCGGCGCCGTGTGCCTGTAGCATCGTAACCAGTGCTTCCCCACCGGTCATTTGATTGGTAATGCTCATGCGGATGCTGTCTCCATGGCGTTGCGTGCGGTATCGGCGATCTTATCGGCTGTCACGCGCATCTGGTTTTCCAGATTCGGTGCATAGGCTATCAGTCCGCGCGGTGATCCGATTCTTCGCGGTAGTGTTGTGAGTGGTATTGTCTGAGCGACTGTGGCGATGACTTCGGCACCGAAGCCGCCCACCGATACGCTCTCATGGGCGACAACCAGCCGTCCGGTTTTCCTGACACTGTCTAGAACTGTTGCTTTGTCCCAGGGCCACAGGCTGACCAGATCAATGACTTCTGCACTGATGCTTTCGCGCTGCAATAGTTTGGCGGCCTCCATGCACAGGTTGGCGGTATTTGACCAGCTGACGAGAGTGATGTCGGAACCCTGTTGTCTGATTGAAGCCTTACCGAAGTCAATGCCAATGCGTGTATCCACTTCTCCTTCCATTGACCAGATGTCTTTATGTTCCAGATAAACAACCGGATCATCACACGCGATTGCGGCCTTCATTAACGAATAATTGTGCTGTGGTGTGGAGGGGCAGGCAACAACCAGTCCGGGGATGTGGGTATACCAGCTTTCCAGACTCTGGCTGTGCTGTGCAGCCGAGGAACGCCACATTCCCATTGGTTTGCGGATAACCATGGGCGCTCGGGATTGCCCGCCGAACATAAAGCGCGACTTGGCAATCTGGTTAACCAGTTCGTCTGTCGCACACAAGGCAAAGTCTGCAAATCGCATTTCTACTATTGGACGTGTCCCGACCAGAGCGGCCCCGAAAGCAGAGCCCATAATTGCAGCTTCAGATATAGGGGCGTCACTGATTCGGGCAGGGCCGAACTCTTCGACCAGCCCTGCGTACTGCTTGAAAACTCCGCCTCGACCCAGATCTTCACCGATACACCAGACGGTCTGATCCGCGCGCATCGCCTCTGCGATAGCAAGCCTTGCGGCATCAGCGTAGGTCATTACGGACACGTGCGGGCTACCAGAAGCTGCTGCTGGATCGAGCATTAGAAGGCCTCCGTAGCGGGTGAGCCGATATCCTGCACATCGGCAAATACCGAAAGATCTCCGGGCCAGGGTGCGGCTTTTGCTGCCTCCAGTGCGGTTTGCATTTCAGCAGATGCCTGCTGGCGAATCGTGTCCAGCGTTGCTTGATCTATACCAGCCATCTCTAGTTCCCCACGCAGGTTATTTACTGGGCAGTTGCTTGCGGCGGCCGCTTCAGCTTCCCCCACTGGGCGATAACCGGCGGGATCAAAATAGGTGTGTCCGTCTATACGGTAGGTGCAGGCATGCAGAAATTCCGGTTTTCCAGTTGCACGGATGCGGTCGATAATTTCAGTTGCGGTTTCGGCCAGTAACGTTACATCGTTGCCATCGACTACATGCACTGGCAGACCCAGACTGGCAGCGCGATCGGCCGGCCCCGGTCCCGCTGTCACCTCTGAAGTTAATGTGCTGGCGGAATAGCGGTTGTCTTCGCAGACAAACAAAATAGGTAATTCGAATACACCAGCCCAGTTCAGCCCTTCTAGAAATGGACCGCGGTTGGCGGCACCATCACCGAAAAAGCACACCGTTACCTGATCTCCGCCCAGCAGTTTTACGCCGTGAGCGGCCCCCGCTGCAATAGTGATATTCGCCGACACAACTCCATTTGCGCCCAGCATGCCAACGCCGAAATCGGCAATGTGCATTGATCCGCCCTTGCCACCACAACAGCCGCCTTCGCGCCCAAGGAGTTCTTTCATCATCGCGGTCGCGTCTGCACCCTTTGACAGCGTGTGTCCGTGGCCTCGGTGGGTGGATGTGACATAGTCGTCAGGGCGTAGCGGCTCGATGATACCGGCCGCGACAGCCTCCTGCCCGAGTGACAGATGAATTGCGCCAAGGACCAGATTTTCGTCGACTGCAGCGCGCTTGGCGGTTAATTCGAACGCTCGGATGCGCTCCATGATGCGCAGTCGCGCGAGCCCTCTGTCTACGTCGAAATTACTCCGACTCACTCGATTTCCTCCTTACGTCCGTTGCGTGGATTGAGCATACGAACGGCTGCGTCGTTGTTCGGCGGAGTTGAAGCTTATCACCGATTCACGAGACTCTCATGTATTCATCGATTAACGCTGAGTCGTTTACAGAAGACGGCGAGCTGACATGGTCGGTTGGATGACGTGCCGTGCAACTGGGCTCATACTCGGGTTGGTTTTCAACCAATTGATATTCGCGGGGTCAGGTTAAGTGGCAAGAAAAATTCTGCAATCCGGGCTGGTTTTACTGGATTCGATAACTGAGGCGACCCGAGCTGATGAAGGGCAAATCGCAGTTTCGGGTTCTCATGGCGGGTACTACGCAGCGGTGCTGGCTTCTCGCGGCGGCTTGCGTGCTGTTGTGTTCAATGATGCCGGTCGCGGCCTGGATGATGCCGGCATCGCGGGCTTGCGTGCGTTGGATCGCGTTGGAATGGCTGGTATCGCAGTCAGCACCATGTCGGCTGCCATTGGCTCTGCGCAAGACGCCTGGGATAACGGCGTGGTCAGTTACAGCAACGCTACGGCAAGCAAGCTGGGTGTTTGTGAAGCTAGTGTACTGTCAGCGCAATTTGGTGTGTTGTCGCGAGCCGATGAGCCAGCCGGAATACTTGGTGAAGTAGAGGAAGCGCGTTGGGAGGTCGCCTCAGGGCAATCGCTTGTATTGTGCGTTGATAGCGCATCGCTTATCGGTGCGGAGGATGCCGGGCGAGTTATTGTCACGGGCTCGCATGGCGGGCTTATAGGCGGAGATCCGGCGCGAGCCTGCAAAGCACAGGCGCAGCTGGTGGCTTTCAACGATGCAGGTGGTGGAAAAGATGATATTGGATTTTCCCGGCTTCCGGCATTGGACTCGCGTGGCGTCGCAGCCGTTGCGCTGGATTGCCACACCTGCCGTATCGGCGATGCAGCATCCAGTCTGGAGAGCGGTGTGATCAGTCGGGCGAATGGGCTGGCGCAACGGTTGGGCGCGCGTAAAGGCCGGTCGCTAAAATCGATAATTTCCGAGCTCTAACTAAATACTGTTTACAACAATTATCTATTCGGTGGTCAGGCCCTGCTGGATTTCTTTTATCCTGGTAAGAGCCTGTGCTGGAAGAGGCCCGCGGTTTACTGCGGCTGTTGCAAGTTGCAATTGCTCCAGAGTCGCGATACCAATTTCGGTGGTTGGCAGCACAGGGTTCGAAATGGCATAACGTACAGACAGTTCGGGCAGAGATTCGGCAAATCCCTCGGTTATGAGTGAGGAGAATCGAAGTGCACGCTGTACGTCTGTTGCGTAGTCTGTCTCGGAGCCAATCGGTTCAACCTCCGGCATACCAAGCGGGTGCCGATTTTCTGTGCCGGAAAGTGCACCGCCTGCCAGCACGCGAACACCTATAGCACCGACACCGTGATCGGCGCAAACGTGCAGGAGCTGCCGGTAATCTTCTGCAGGATAGCCTGGAATGAAAGGCTCGCCGGCGGAAGGCACCAGCAGATTATAGAAAACCTGTGCGCTGTCGAATCGACCGGATTGAACCAGCTCGAGCAATTGTTCGATATTGCCTTTTGCGGTAAAGCCCAGATAGCGTGTTTTTCCGGCATCGCGTTGTTTTTCGAAAGCGGGAATAACGTCTTCAAGAACCTGACGGGCGGTAATTGTTCCGTGACGATCTGCGTCACCAATAGTATTGTGTAGTTGCAGCAGGTCTACCTGGTCGAGACGCAGTCGCTTGAGGCTGGAGTTGAGTGATTCTTCTACGACACTGCCTGCATCGGGTAATTCCTGTTGCTTCACTCCGACTTTGGTGCTGATAATCAGACCATTACTATTGCCACCGAGTGCTCGCCCGAGATTGGTCTCTGATGCGCCGTTACCATAGCTCGCGGCAGTATCGAAAAAATTAATACCGTTGTCTCGTGCCCAGGCCACAGCCCGATCCTGATCTGCAGCTCGTCCTTTGGTCATCAGCCCGCCTACGGCACCACATCCGAAGGTGAGTCTCGATACGCCTAGATCAGTGCGTCCAAACGGGTGTATTTGCATCTGATGAATTCCTTTATTGCTCTGGTTCCGGGGCTATTGTTTCACTCATTGGGCACCTGCACCAGCCAATCGGGATTGCCAGTCATCTGGCTGGCGGCTGCAGATCATTTTTGCAGGCAGACGTACCCCGCATTATTCATGGGATTGACGGGATCTCACTTGATCTTTGATTCCACAGCGAATTTTTTCTCTTGCAAGTATCAGCAAGTATTCGACGCGAGAAGAAAATCCACTGTGAAATCCCTTGGTGTGAATAGGTCAGGTCGGCGCGATATCCTCGCCACCCCATGAATAATTCGGGGTACTCAGCGAATATCTGGCACACTTGAGTCTTCTGAAAAAGGTCTGACAAATATGGCGCATGTGTTGTTGCAAGGGCGGATCGCTGCTGAACAGCTTGGTTATTTTTCAGCTTGTGCAGATAAAGACTGGCAAATTTCCGTGTGGGATCCGGCGCGAAATGCGGTTGATGAGTTTTCGTCGATGGCGGCCACAGCCGATGTCATTGTCGGTGGCAATATTCCGCTCGATCAGTGGCCTGCCACGCCAGAGTTGAAGTTGTTTCAAATTCCCTGGACTGGTTATAGCTTCACCACGCCTGCGCAGATGCCCGGTGGTGTTCCGGTCGCCAATTGTTATGAGCACGAAACGGCAATAGCCGAGTATGTGCTGCTGGCGATGCTCGAATGGCAGATCGGGCTGCGCACAATGGATAAGCGATTCCGGCAGTCAGGCTGGGACGGCTTGTTTCCCGGCGGCGGCCGGTTTCACCACGAAATCAAAGGCGCTACGCTGGGCATAGTCGGGTATGGTCATATCGGTGAAGAGGTGGCTCGTCGTGCGGGTGCGTTCGGGGTACGGGTTATCGGCACTCGACGTCGGCGAATGCCGGTTCCACCTGAACTTGATTGGCTTGGTACTGAATCGCAGTTGCCGGATTTGCTGGCACAGAGTGATTTTGTCCTGATCGCCTGTGATCTCAATGAGGCCACGGCGAAGCTATTCAATGAAAAAACGCTGGCAATGATGAAAAACACCGCTGTGCTGATCAATGTGTCGCGAGGTGGGGTTGTTGATGAGCAAGCGCTTTTTAACGCATTGAAATCGCATACCATTGGAGGGGCCGTTATTGATGTCTGGTATAACTATAACCAGCCGGGCGAGGCCGAAGTATGGCCGGCAAACTTTCCGTTTCAGGAGCTCGATAACGTTATTCTGAGCGGCCATGAAAGTGGCTGGACCGAGCAGCTGCTTTATCGTCGCTGGCAGGTTGTGGCGGATAATGTTCGCCGTGTAATCACTGGTGAAGCGGCGCAGAATGTTGTTTTTGTCGGAGAAGCAACCTGAGCAAGTGGTATGGTGTATCTAACCCGCATTATTCACGGGATTGACGGGATCTCACTTGATCTTTGATTCTACAGAGAATTTTTCTCTTGCAAATATCAGTAAGTATTCGACGCGCAAAGAAAATCCACTGCTAAATCCCATGGATTGAATAAATAAGGTCGGCGCGATATCCTCGCCACCCCATGAGTAATGCGGGCTGAGACAGGCTGTTAATGCGGGCTGAGACAGGCTGTCAAGACCAGCGGTTGATGTCCGGTTGTAAAGTAACCTATCGATAAAGCGGAGGAAAATTTAATGCGCAAACTCAATCGTCGTCAGGTGCTGGCGCTAATGGGCACCACTCTGGCTGCCGGGAGCTTCAGTACCCAGGTATTGGCTGAAAAGAAAAAAATAAAGGTAGGCGCATTGCGCTTTACCTCGCATGCTGCAAGCTTTATAGCATTTGAACGAGGCTATTTCGCGGATGCCGGGCTCGAAGTCGAATTCGTATTTTTCCAGGCGGCACAACCGATGGCTGTTGCTATTGCCAGCGGCGATATTGACTACGCGGTGACGGCTGTATCCGGCGGTCTGATCAGCCTTGCGCAAAAAGGTGCTATCAAAGTGATCGGCGGAGCGCTCAGCGAAGAAGCCGGCATTGATGGTCAGAAAATTCTGGTATCAGACGCAGTGTTTCAGGCTGGTGGGAAGACTCCTGCAGATCTGAACGGCAGTAACTGGGCAGTAACTCAGTCGGGTTCGTCATTTCACTATATGGGGGCGAAGATAGCTGCGGCGGAAGGTATTGAACTGAAGTTCAGGCCTCTGCAGAAAGTCGGAGCCATTATCGGTGCGCTTAAGTCCGGGCAGGTGGATGCCTGGTCCATTGTTCCCCATATCGCCAAGCCGCTGGCGGGTTCCGGTGCGGTGCACATTGTGGGTAATGTTGCTGACTACCTCCCGGACTATCAGGTGACTACGGTTTTCACATCGACCCGCAACGCGTCGGATAATCGAGATCAGACGGAGCGCTTTTTGAAAGCATTCAGCCAGGGAGTTGATGACTATGCAGCGGCGATGATCGATAAATCAGGCGGCGATAAAGGCGTAAATGACATGGTCGATCTGATTCATAAATATGTCTATGCTGATCGACCGCGTGAAAAAGCAGCACCTTCTATAATTAACGGAACAATGCGTGTAAGTAGCGGTGCTGCCCTGAATATCAGCTCTATTGAGGATCAGCTTAAATGGTTCCAGTCGGAAGGATTGGTCGACGCATCTATAACGCTTGATACCCTGGTTGACCGGAGTTATGTCGAGATTACAGGTGGATAACCTAAATTTGGCTGCTGCTGAGTAACGCCGCCGGCGCTTGTGGAAATACGGCTCGAGAATCTAGGTCATACCTACGATGACGTACAAGTTCTGCGGGATATCACACTGGATATTCCCGACGGTCAGATAGTATGCATCATTGGACCGTCCGGTTGCGGCAAATCTACCTTGCTACGTTTTATAGGTGGGCTGGAAGTGCCGGCAGACGGGCGGGTGCTTCAGGTTGGGCAACTACCTGAAGCGTGCCTTAATCCACTGACCTATATTTTTCAGGAGTTTGCTCTTCTTCCCTGGCGATCTGTGGCCGGCAATGTATCGCTGGTGCTGGAGGATCATGGCCTCGGAAGTGCTCGAACGAAAGCTATTATAGATGATGTACTAGATCGCACACGGCTCAGTGATTTTGCGGCTGCACTACCCAGGCAACTATCTGGTGGAATGAAACAGAGGGTGGCGATCGCCAGAGCGCTGGCGGTCAATCCTGCAGTCTTGTTGATGGACGAGCCGCTGTCTGCACTCGATAGCCAGACACGCGAACTACTGATGGATGATCTGGTATCGCTGTGGACAAGAAAGCCGTTTACCGGCGTTTACGTGACCCATAATCTGGCAGAAGCTGTGCGTCTCGGGCACTCCATTGTCGTGCTTTCGCGAAGACCCGGTGTGATTAGAAAAATTTTAAAGATCGAAAAGCCGCTCGCCGAACGCAAATTCGGTGATGCTGAGCTCGAAAGTTATCAAAAAGAATTGTGGCAACTGATGTGTGACGAGGCCCGGGCTGCTGATGCGGAGTTGATTGGTGTCTGAAAGTCCTGAAAGCAACCTCAAAAATTCACCTGAAAACGCAAAAGAAGTTTCCTTTCGTGGTGGTGGTTTCAAACCGAAACCGCGTCGATGGGTCGGGCTGGCTGTTTTTATTGTGATAATTGCGTTGGCCGAATGGGGTACCAGAGCCGGGTGGATATCGGCTTTAACACTGCCTGTACCATCTGATGTATTGCGTACATTCCAGGAGCTTTATAGCAGTGGCCTTCTGTTCAAGCACCTGTTGCCATCTTTGAGTCGTTTGCTGGTCGGTGCTTTTATTGGCGTGATGGTCGGGGTCTGTATCGGAATACTGATGGGTCTTTTCTCCTATGTTCGCTCCGGCATGGTGCCGCTTGTTGCTGCTATTTTTCCCATACCGAAAATTGCCCTGTTGCCGCTGTTTGTCATCTGGTTCGGGATCGGGGAAGGATCAAAATACGCGTTGATTGCATTTGGCACTTTTACACCGACGGTTGTTGCAACCTATGGAGCGGTCGATAATATTGACCGTACATTAATTCGTATGGGACAGAGCTTTGGGCTTTCGTGGTTTTCTATTGTGCGCAAGATCGTTTTGCCGGGGGCGATGCCGGGTATATTGTCGGGTTTGCGTATCAGTCTGGCGATTGCCATTATTTTACTGGTCGCCGCTGAAATGCTTGGTGCAGAATACGGCATTGGTGCGTATATTCTTGAAGCCGGATCACTCTATGATCTGGAGCGGCTGTTTGTTGGAGTAATTATTTTATCGCTGCTTGGTGTTTTGATGAGTGCTGTAATAGCCTTAATCGAACGAAGGCTGCTGAATTGGCGTACTTGAGGCTGGGCAGAATTAACGCCTGCCGAGGACTGCATGTACTTTAGCTGCCTTTATAAAAATAATTAAAAATATCAGCTCATTGCTTTTGGCAGAAATAATACGATCGAGGGTACCAATACCAGTAGTGCCAGCCGCAATATATCGGCTATCCAGAATGGCGTTACGCCTTTGAAAATTGTTCCGGTAGTGACATCTCCCACAACGCCTTTGAGAATAAATACGTTCAGCCCCACCGGTGGAGTGATCAGGCTTATCTCGGTTACAACAACAACCACAATACCAAACCATACCGGGTCGTAGCCCAGGTCTCGAACCAGCGGGAAAAAAATCGGCACGGTCAGCAGCAACATGGACAAGCTCTCAAATACGCAGCCAAGTGCAATATAGATCGACAGAATCATCAGCATGACTACCCACGGGGCAACGTCGTAACCGGTGACTGCTGCAAGCAGGCTTTCCGGCAACCCGGCTATGTTGATGAAATTGGAAAAGATCCATGCACCGATCAACACACTGAACAAAGCGGCGGAAGTAAACGCAGCTTCTTTCAGTACATCAAATGTGTCTTTGACGGTAAGTGCTTTTCGGAGCAGCGCGATTATAAAAGCTCCGGTCGCTCCCATGCCGGCTGCTTCTGTTGGAGAGAAGGCCAGGTGAAGCGGCCAGAAATCCAGTGCCCCGTATAAGCCGCCGATGACCAGAAAAAACAGCAGCAGTACGGCCCATACGCCTTTCATGGCAGCTAGTCTTTGTGTCCAGGGCGTTCTCTCGCCGGCTGGGCCTGCTGCCGGATTTCTACTGACGGTAAATTTCACTGCGGCGAGATAAAATCCGATGCCGAGTGCTCCTGGAACGATACCGGCGATGAACAGTTTCCCGATTGATGTTTCAGTGAGCAGGCCATAGATGACTAGAATAACGGACGGTGGAATTAAAATTCCGAGTGTTCCACCTGCGGCGATTGATGCGGTGGAAAGACTGTCGCTGTAGCCATAACGTCGCATCTCTGGCATCGCCACTTTCGACATGGTGGCAGCGGTGGCGAGCGAAGACCCGCAAATAGCCGCAAAGCCTCCACAAGCAACAATAGTGGCCATTGCCAGCCCGCCACGCAGGTGACCGAGAAAAGCAAAAGATACGCGGTACAGTTCTTTGCTGATGCCACCTTTATTAACGAATAGCCCCATCAGTATAAACAGCGGCACTACGCTGAGCCCGTAGTCCTGGCTGGCATCGATAATGAGTCGGGAGACCATCGAAATTGCGCCGCGATAGCTGGTTTCCAGCATATAGCCGATCATACCGACAAGGCCCATCGCGAACGCTATCGGCATACGAAGCAGTACCAGCGTTAATACAACTGCAAAGCCGATCAATCCTTCAATCATGGTTTGCTAATTCCGAGCTGCCGCTTGAGGTTCCTGTCGAGTCTTCTGAGCAGTTGGCTGGCGGAGATGACGCAAAAAGCTCGGTCAGTCCGCGTAGCACTAGTACTACTGCTGTGATAAAAGTCATTGCCGCTATAAACCAGGCGATATAGAACTGCGGAATATTCAGATACTCTGTGGTATCACCGTAGGATCTGGCGCGTTCTGCCAGAACTGAAACGCGCTCGGCCGGCAGCACCAGTAAGGCACCACAAATGATATACATGAGGCTGTCGCGAATTCGGGTAATTAACGGGTGGCGGATGAAGGAGTCGAGAAGATCAACCACAATATGTTCGCCACGCGCTGATAATACAGGCAGCACCGAAAAGACAATGATTGCCATGAATAAACGCGTGAGTTCGGTTGCGGCTTCAATCGGGGCGTTGAAAGCAGAGCGCAGGATAACATCGGTAAAGGTCATCAGCATGAGTGCAAATAGAGTGATGCAGGCCAGCCAAACGGGTAGGGCTGCCAGCCGATCTGCCCAGCGTTTAAACTGTTTTTGCAAGGATGAAGGTGTGGAGGCGATGGCGCGGTCTCTTGAAGCCAGGATCTAAATCTGGCCGTGTTTTTTTATTCGGGTGAAGTTGTGCTGCCACAGCTGAAAATGAGTAAACAGTGAACCACCCGGCGGCGCTGCCACCGGGTAAGAGCAGCATTATTGGTTTAGCTATTTTGCCATTTCTGTTTTAACCATCGCGTGAGCCGCCTCTGCGTCAACGCCTTTTTCCTTCAATTCACCGAGTACTTTGGCGGTGATTTTCTGTGCAATGTCCGCGTAGGCGGTAGCGTCGGCATCGCTGGCGACAACTATTGTGTTGCCTTCAGCTGAAGTGGTGGCGTCACGGCCGATCTGATCAATCTTATCCCATACCGATCCGAACATCCTGCTGGCAGGCTCGCCAAATACTTTTTCATCCAGCGCGCTTTGGATGTCTGCGGGCAGCGAGTCGAATTTCTCCTGGCTCATCAAAACGGCAAATGATCCCCGATAAAAACCACCGGGCATTTCATAAACGTTTTTGGCGACTTCGGTAAGTTTGAACCCTTTACGACCTTCGTACGGCATAGCTACTGCATCGGCTGCGCCTGAGGCTAGAGTTTCATAGACTTTAGGTGCGGGAACACGAATTCCAACCAGACCGAGTTCAGCGCCAACATCGCCGGAAACTCCGCCACCAAGACGCGTTTTTAAACCATCGAGATCGGCTAGGGAATTGACACTGGCATTTGTATGGATCTGCCCGGGGCCGTGGGTTGTTAATGCGACAAGTTTAACCCCCTTGTGCTCATTCATGGCTGCGAGGTGAGCTTCGTGCACGCGCCAGTACGCAACTGAGGCAGCTTCTGCGTTGCCTTCGTAACCTGGTAGTTCGATCAGTTTGGTACCGACGAAACGCCCTGGCTGATAGCCATGAAATATAATGGTCATGTCCGCTGCACCGTCCATTACCAGATCCATTTGAGCCGGCGGTGGAGCAAGGCCTAGTTTTAGTTCGGTTGTTACGCGGCCATCGGTTGCTTCTTCGATCATGCTGGTCAACCCGGGCCACATCATTGCGTTGATGCCGTGGGTCGGGGGTGTCCAGCTCGAGATGGTGAGCGTGTGATCAGCAGCTTGTACAGCGCCTGTCGCGGCAATTGCAACGGAAACGGCCATCAGGCAGGAGGCGGCCAGTTTTTGAGGTTTGTTCATCTAGTTAGGGTCTCCGGTGATTTCCGCTGAGTGTAACCGAATTGTTGACAATCGTCGCCTGTGTTGTTACTCAAAAGCCCCGACGTATCGCCGGCTGTCGGATGAATTTCGTCAACCAAAATTTGAGGGCCTCGGTTGTGTATTGCGTGACCCAGTTGCCCGGATCGCTGTATCCATTGACTATATGATTGAAATTACACGTAGTATTCTCGCTGTATGAGAGTGGTAATCTTAAACCGGCGATCTACTCAACCATGTGCGGGCAAAGGATAAGTGTTGGAAATATCGTGGATTCTTTTTATTGTTGCGTCCGTTGCGGTAATACTGACGCCGGGGCAGGATATGGTGCTGGTGATGTCGCGTTCCATCGCACAGGGTGCGTATGCCGGTGTTGTGACAGCTGCCGGTGTTAGTGTCGGTCTGGTGCTGCACACGATACTTGCCACACTGGGTGTGGGTGCCGTCGTTCAGGCTTCTGAATTATTGTTTACACTGATGAAGATACTGGGCGCTGGCTATTTGATTTATCTTGGAGTGACACTCATCGCGTCGAGCTCCAGTGCAACCATGCTTGCTACTGCGTCGCCACGGTCAGATGGGAGATTATTTCTGGATGGTACAATCTCGAACGTGTCGAATCCCAAAATTGCAATATTTTACTTCGCCTTTCTCCCGCAGTTCGTCGGGGCAGAATCGGAAAATACCGTGCTGGCTATTTTTTTCCTGGGTATATGCTTCGCGTTGATAACGTTTATTATAAAAGGGCCTGTCGGTTATTTCTCCGGCTTGCTGTCCACCTGGTTTAGAAGCAATCCGCTAGTTTTACGAAATATATACAGGTTAAGTGGAATTACACTAATTGTGCTCGGTGTTAAGCTGGTTTTTGAGGAGCGTGTGTAGTATGCCAGTTGAACTGCACTGGAGCTCAACAAGGCCGAGGAAGAATCGATATGGGAATTGATCATAAGATCAGGGCGGCGCAGCCGGGTGACAGGGAGGGTCTAACGGGGTGCATTAAATCCGCCTATTCAATTTATCAGAACGAGATACCGGATTTACCGGATGTGGCTGCGGGTATAGCTGTCGCTATTGTAGAAAAATCGGTATGGGTTGTGACAGATAGAGAGATCGTGGTGGGCGGAATGATTTTAGATATCGATACCGATTATCTCGTTCTTGAAAATATTGCAGTTCATCGCGACCATGGGCGAAAAGGGGTGGGGAAATTACTCATCGCGCATTGTGAGTCTGAATGTCGCAGGTTGAAATTCGCGGAAATTCGCCTGAGTACACATGAGGCTATGCCAGAGAATATTGCTCTATATCAGCATCTGGGGTGGTGCATCACTCAGAAAACGGGCAATAAAGTACACATGACTAAAAAGATCTTGGCTAGTGAAATTTGAGTGATAGCCGGTTATTGTGCCAGCAGTGAATCGATAAGCTGAATCCAGTCTTCTGTGCTTGACTGATGGTTGACAGGTACGTTGTCGGCATTATTGATCAGGAAGGTTGGTGTGCCCCATACCGCTCTGGTTGCGCTATAGCGAATAGGAGTGCGGCCCTGTTCGTAGATCTCACTGGAAGCCATTTTTTTCTGAAAGGCAGCTGCCTCAACACCAGCGTCGTGTGTCTGCGCGAATTCCGTGATCAGCTCGATCAGATCTGCGTGGGTTTTGTGTTTGAAGGGTTCGTTATAGAAGAGGTCTTGCTGTTCGTAGAGAAAGCTTGTGAAGTCGCGGAATTTTTCGGCGTTGCCATCGGCGAGAGCGAGCAAACCGAGGCTGATATCCCAGCTTTGTCGGTGATTACTGAGGGTAATCAGGTGGACCGTGAGTGAAAGCGGCTTGCCTTGATAATGTTCGAGCAGGCTCACCAAAGTTGGCTAGGCCTTTTTCGAGTGCGGGCACTGGATATCTATAAATGCATCTATTCGTACTTGTGCAGCGGGATCACCCAGGATAAAGCCACTGGGCTTTGGAGGAATAGGAATGGCCATTTATTCGTGTTACCTGAATTGGTTCCGTTGATGTCGACTGTTGCTTTTGTGCAGGTCGCCACAAAGGTTGATAAGGTAGTTGGAAATTATACACGTTCTGACACCAGTGAGGCTAGCACCACCACGGCTGGCCCGGTCGTCGTGGTCAGATTGTCAGACTTGCAATGCCGGATGCAACAGGTTCCAGACTAGACCGGCCAGAAATGACCCTCCCAGACCCAGTACAGCATAGACGACGAAAACACGGGGCACCACCAGCGCCCACACCGCGATGGCAGCGGGAATACAGGATACAGATCCGGCCAGCATAAATGCCATTGCTGCCCCCTGGCTCATTCCGTGATCCAGTAGTCCGGCCACTAATGGAACTGCGGCGTAGCCGTTCAAATAAGCGGGGCCTCCGAGTAGCGTTCCGAGGGCGATAGGCTGTAGCCCGTCGCCTCCCAGAGCGGCTGCAATCCATTCCGCTGGAACGTAGAGGATCATCAGGGCCTCTATTAGATAAGCTAATGCGAGCCATTTGAATAGAAACAAGGCGTTTTCAAGGGCTGTTGATTTAAATGTCTCCAGCCGATTTTGCTCCTGCCAGAATTTCCAGTGCGGTTTGCCGTCGAAAGGTGAGGTGTCTCCGCAACAGGAACTGCAAGTTGCGGGATTACTTTTTCTAAGCGGGTTTTCCAGCAGCCGGCTTTGTACCAGAAGTTTCACGGTGAACCCGCCTGCGAGACCGAATCCAACTGCCGCGAGGGTTTTTGCCAGAGCAAATTCGACGCCGAGAGCGCTCGTCGTTATAAGAAACATGGGAGGGTCCATTATCGGTGAGGATAACCAGAATGCCATTGCGGCTGACAGCGGTGTGCCCATGGCCAGTAACGCTGCGATGAAAGGAATAACTTCACAGGAGCAAAAGGGTGCCAGAGCGCCAACCAGTGAGGCGAGAATGATCATTCGGTATTCCCGACCCTGAAATGCACGACCGACAATAGCTTCAGCCCCGGTTGCTCTGAGCCAGGCAAGTGAAAGTACGGCAAAAAGAACATAAACCCCGGTATGGACGAGGTTGCCTAGTGTTGAATGCAGTATTGTCGGTAGTGACCGAGGTACGATCAGTGCAGTTGCCAGTAGTATCAGGGCGAAAACGCCCCAGGCTTTATCGACCCGCCTCAGGAGCGAGACGGGTTGTCCGACTGTTGAGGTTGTATCAGTCATTTGGCCGTTCTCCGTTGTGAGTGCATTCTGAATCCAGACAACAGTTTCGGAGTAAATAGGTTGAAAGCACTTCTACCGTATCGAATTCCACCGCTGCACAGACGATTCGTCTCCCTTCTTTTTGCTGCCTGATCAAGCCTGCGCTGGTCAGAATTTTCAGGTGATGGGTGAGCGTTGAGCCTTCCACACTGGAGCGTTGTCCCAGCTCTCCGGTTGTTAGACCCTCAGGACCGGCTCTAACCAGAACCTCAAGTATTGCGAGCCGTTGTTCGGAGCCGAGAGCAGCGAAAGCGCTGGCCACTTCAACCTGGGAAATTGTCGTTTCTCTATCTTTCATATTTCTATAATTGTAGAAATATAAAAATAAATCAAATGATTTTTTTCAAATTTTTGGTTGTATCATCAGCTTTGCTCATTCCAGACAGTTTTATGTCCACACAACGTTACTCAAAATGGGCCAATATCGGCTTGCTTATCGCGGTCGAGATTGGCGCGATGACCTTGTGGTTTGTTTCTGCCGCAATCTCCGGTGATATGGCTCGTGAGGTGGCAATGTCGTCTGCGTCCCAGGCTGCCTTGTCATCCGCAGTGCAGGCGGGTTTTGTTGTTGGTGCCTTGATATCTGCGGTGCTTGGGATAGCTGATCGCTTTCAGCCACGGCATGTGCTGGCGATCTGCGCGGTATGTGCCGCTGCCGCGAACTTCTTGCTGCTTGTTGCGCCGATCGGGGGAATGATTGCCATCGGACTTCGTGCCATAACGGGCATTTGTCTGGCTGGCGTGTATCCGGTCGGGATGAAAATCGCTGTTGGCTGGGGGCGAAGTGATCGCGGCTTGCTGGTCGGGTTACTGGTGGGGGGCTTAACTCTTGGCTCGGCTGCTCCTCATTTGCTTTCTTTTCTGGGTGGGGCTGACTGGCGCAGTATTGTAGTGGCAACCTCATTGATAGCAGCCTTATCTGCATTGCTGGTGCTGAAAACCGAAAACGGGCCTTACCATGCCACCGCCAGTCGGTTTGATGCTTCTGTTATAACGGAAGCCTGGACGAACAAGAAGGTGAGAAAGGCGTACGGTGGTTATCTGGGGCATATGTGGGAACTGTATGCCATGTGGGCGTGGATCGGGTTTGCTCTAGCGCTGAGCTTCAGTCAGCAACTGCCGGAAACAGAGGCGGCCCACCTTGCAAAACTGGTTACTTTTGTTGTTATCGGCTCCGGAGCCATTAGTAGTGCAGCCGCCGGTTGGGTGGCTGATCGCATTGGAAAAGCAGAGCTTGCGATTGCCGCGATGGCCATGAGCGGAACCTGTGCGTTGCTGTTTGGCCTGACCTTCGGGGGGGCGGTCTGGCTTACAATTTTAATATCATTCCTCTGGGGTATTTCAGTGATCCCTGATTCAGCACAATTCTCCGCTTTGGTCGCCGACTATGCCCCGGCTGATAAAGTCGGGTCGCTGATGACATTCCAGACTGCGCTCGGTTTTGCATTAACGACATTAACGGTGCAGGCAGCGCCTGTTATTGCAGACCTGGTGGGCTGGTCGGTGCTGATGGCATCTCTGGCGCTCGGACCTATGTTGGGTATTTACTGGATGCTGGGGCTACGAAAGTAGATTGCTGGAAAGACGGGGTCTGGTTTGCCGCTAAGCCATCGAGGCTGTTCCCCTGTTTGCGTTTATCCGGTGTGAGTGATCGGGTGGCGAGCATGACAAGTGAAGCTCACTCTGTCTGGCAGAGGTTAATGCCTCACTTGTCATGCCGTGGTTGATCGACTGCTATTTCATTATCTAGAAATCAGCCATTGCAGAGGAAAAGTCCAGAGGGATGTCGAGGGTGTCGCCCATCAACTGATCCAATGGCTGAAGCGTACCGTTTATATCCAGCATCAGATTGGCTATGTTGATATTACTGGTGTACTTTTCACCATCGTTTATTATGTACTGCTGTGCCATTGGGTGCATCATGAACATAGCGGCTGGAGTCATGCTGATTGCCGGTGCGTCAGCCTCGAGCTCCATATTAACGTTGATAGCTTGCAGCAGGTCACCGACTGTCAGCATCGAATCTATACCGCTGTCTGAGCCATCTCCAAGGAAGGTCAGGTCGATCTCGTTGACCAGATCGCCGCCATCGTTTGTCAGGGTCAGCTTGTTTGAGAATTCAGTGCCGGGAGGAGCCAGACTACTGAACCCGTCTCTGAGCTGTGTCATTAATGTCGCGAAACCAATTTCCTGAAGCTCGTCTTCCGACAGGCTTGATATCTGGTTCATGGTAGCGATGTAGTGTTCAAGGCCTTCAACCGACATTCCGTTTAAAGCAAAATCCCAGCTGAGTGAATTAAGCGGCATCGGTGATGAGATGCTCGCAATTGAAAAACCGGTCTCACTGTTGAGTTTTTCGCCATTGAGGCTTGTCATTGAACGTAAGACGATATCATCGAGTTTTGCATCGAGTCCGTTGTTGCTAATGGTTACAGATGGAAAGGTAACAGTCTGTTCGCCGGTGAAGACACCTTTGCCAACCATTAGCAGGTCAAAATTGGTGCTGGATTCCGCGACTGAAACAGTGTTGTTTGTAGCATCGATGAACTTGAATTCGCCAAGTATGCCGGTTATATCGACTTTGTCATTCTGCCCGGTGATTTCATAACGGCCGCCATCAAACGTGAAGCTTCCTCTTTCTGACCGCATTGAGAATGAGCTCAGCTGTAAATCATTGAAAGTCGAACCGTTAAATGCGACATCAGTATAGAGAACAAATGGCTCACCTCCGTCAAATCCTGCTAACACTTCTTTTCCCTGTTCCGACTCTATAGAATCTTGCAGCAGCCGGGTAGTAATGCTTGAGGCACTGAATCGCGCGCCTTGCGGATCGGATCCGATCGGGGAGTGACTGATGTCATGCTGTAGTTGAAGCACCTGTGTTTCAGGCGCGTTGTGCACGGTGATATTCGTGAGTGCAGTACTGTGAGTGAAGCCGGCATTGTATTCTTTTGATTCAAAAACCAGTACGCCCGCTGCTTGCTCGTTGAGTTGACTTAGTAGTTTTTCATAGGCCGGTTGTGCCTGGGTTCCGGCGTAGAAGGTTGAACCGGCCCAGGAAGCGCCTGCAATTAATGGCAGTGCTAGCAGTATTTTTTTCATAGTAATACGTCTCTAATTTATTATTATTTTTTGCTGCGGCCAGGGTAACGACTGTGGGCGTATAATCTTGATGAAAACCAGGGTGTTTTGTGTGCTGATTCGTCAGGTTGTGCCCATCCGTAAACCGAGGCGTAGCGAGTATCACTGAGGTGCGTGAGTTTTCATCGACCACATGTGGGCCTATGTTCATTCTAAATAACTACATGTGGTCGGTGATAGACTGCGTGTCCTGAGGGATTCGCAGTAGCGCTGGTTTATGGATGGGCACTAGCCCGCATTATTCATGGAGTGGCGAGGATATCGCTTAGACCTGATCTATTCACACCAAGGGATTTCACGGTGGATTTTCTTCTCGCGTCGAATACTTACTGATGTTTGTAAGAGAAAAAATTCTCTGTGGGATCAAATCTCAACTGAGATTCCGTCAATCCTGTGAATAATTTGGGCTAGTGTGCATTTATAAATTGCTGCTGCCACAGTACGTTGCGAGGCACAATTGTTCTCAGACACCAGATTGTTATCAAATTTGGCTAAAGGTCAGAGTGTGGCAGTCGTATTCACAGTGGCTTGGCGCTCATAGCTACGATCCGGTGTTATTTAGCCTGCGAGCGATCTGTTGAATGTGGGGCAGGGCGAACAGACAATTGCTTCCAGGTGTACCAATGGCAGATGCAGGCACTTACCACTACAACGCATACAATAGTTATAAAAAGTGTAACCATTGGCAGCCCTCTTGTCACAATCAGGTAGTAGTTGATCAGTGCGGGTATTACCAACTGGCGGGCTATCCCGAGAATCATTGGAAAGATCGGCTGTTTGATGGCTTGCAGACTGGCAACACCAATGAATAGAACAACATAGCCGTAGAAGGCAATGGCATCAATTCGCAGGTAGGTGCTGCCTGTACCAATAATGTTTGCGTTAGTGGAAAAAAAGCTGATCATAATGGGAGAGAAGAGCACCATCACCGGGATAGAAACTATCGCCATCGCCAGGCCGATCAGCAGCGCTGATTTATAGCTACTTTGTACCCGGTCGTGAAAACCGGCGCCGTGATTTTGGCCAACCAGAGCCATTACGGCTGTGAACAAACCCAGTGCCGGAAGTAGTAATACTTGTTCAAGGCGTAAACCAATGGCGTAGCCTGCGACGTGCTCACTGCCAAATCGACCGATAAACGATACGGTAATGAAGCCGCCTAGAATGATTGTCAGCATGTTGAGGCTGGCTGGCACGACTTGCCGTAACAGGTCTTTCCAATAGACAAAATCAAATGCCGGCCTGCACCAGCTTCCGAGGTATTTCTTTAACACATACAATAAATATAAACTGGTCAGTAGTTTGATCAGTACGGTCGACAGAGCCAGTCCGGTAACACCTAGTCCTAAGGTAAACGTTAGCAGCGGGTTGAGTGCAAAATTAGCGAAAAAGCCCATCATTAGTGCATTTCGATTAGACTTTGTGTCGCCCAGTGCCATCAGGGCACCGGCGGCGACAGCCGCAATCACAAAAGCGATATTGCCGATAAATACAATTGTGATATAGCGTTCAGCAAACGGGGCGATCTCGGGTTCTGCGCCCAGGAATCGAATAAGGTAGTCTGAAGCCAGGAGCCCGATAATCATTGAAATTATAGATACCACAATTCCCAGTCCGGCTGCCTGGTCGAGCCAGTATTTGGCGTCTTTGACATTGCCCTTGCCGACCTCGTTCGCGATGATTGCTGTGGTGCCGTTTTGCATTCCTGCACCCAGGGAAATAACTAAAAAGAACACGCTCCCTGCGATAGAGACGCCAGCCAGCGCCTGATCGGATAACAACCCGGCAAACCAGAAGTCCGTCAGGTTATAGAGGGTATTGAAGATTAACCCCATTGCTGCCGGGATCGACAATGAGATCAGGTGTCTGTAAATTGAACCGGTGGTTAGATCTCTGTGTGTCGTTTCCATTCGCGTGGCTCAGACTGGCACAAGTTTGTTGCCTTGCAAGGCCAGTCGGCCAGCATGGAAAGCACTGCGTTTGATTGACTTTTCGGGGGCGATCACGAATAGATCCCCGTTTTCGCCGGACAACTGATGAGGTATGCCGGCATCGGCAGCTATTTGTGCATTGGCTTGCATGTGTTGCTGCTCGCCGTGCACGGGTATCAGCATATCCGGTTTTATCCATTCGTAGTAGGTACGTAACTCAGCTGCTGAAGGATGTCCTGAGGCATGGATCGGTAGTTCGGAGTTGCGCTCAGAATATACATGGCAACCCAGTTGTTCGAGCCTTGCAATAAGCGCCTCAACGCTGGTCTCGTTGCCGGGGATTACACGGGAGCTGAATATTACGGTGTCCCCTTCTTGCAGGTGCATATCGCGAAAAGAATTCTGGCTGAGTCGGTTTAACGCCGTTTTGGGTTCTCCCTGGCTACCGGTAGCAAGTAGTAAAACAGTCTCTGGTGGCAAGTAGCCGAGATGGGCCGGATCAACACTGACGCCGTCTACGGGTAACAGGCCGGTGGCGCGACCGGCGCTTACCATATTAATCATTGATCGACCGAGTAAACCCAGGTGACGATCAGTTTCATCAGCAATACGTGCCAGCGTTGCAACACGCGCCAGGTTACTGCCAAAGCAGGTAACTACCACGCGGCCGCTCGCCTGCTCGATTATCTGCTTGAGCCCGGGGTAAAGTTCTGCCTCTGAAGGAGTTTTTTGCTCCACCGTGGCATTGGTTGAATCGCATATTATGGCATCGATCTGTTCGTTGCCGAGCGCTTCGCAGCGCTGTTGATCAAATGGTTTGCCAACAACCGGTGTACTGTCCAGCTTCCAGTCCCCTGAATGCAGAGCTCTGGCTGCAGGTGTTGTAATCAGTAAACTACAAGGTTCCGGAACCGAGTGTGCCATGCCGATCCACTCGACTGAGAACGGCCCTATTTGCACAATATCGGATTGCTCGACGATATGCACTGGTACGTCGCCGTGGAAATTGGTTTCAGCCAGTTTGCGATCGAGAATCTGAGCGGTAAATGCGGTGGTAAATACAGGGCAGGCGAGTTTTGGCCACAGATACTGCACAGCACCAATATGATCCTCATGTGCATGGGTGATGATCAAAGCGACAATATCTTCAGCGCGATCAACAATAAACTGAGGATCGGCCATCTGTACGTTGCGGTTGTTGCCGGATTGCGCAGGGCTGCTGGCATCCGGGGCATCCGGGGCAACCGGGGCATCCGAGAAAGTCAGTCCGCAGTCGACGATCAACCACTTCCCGTCATGGCCATAGAGGTTGAAATTCATACCAATCTCACCGCATCCGCCGAGGGGTAAAAACCAAAGGTCATCTGAAGTCGGGGTCATAAATTACCGTGTGGGAGGTAAATCGGAAGGGCCGGGAGTCTGTGCCTGAACTGGCATATACAACACTTAACCTGATGATAGTCGACCCGTCAGGGGCTGATTGCGGGAAATTGTAAAGCCCGGCAATTTTACCATGCCGCCGGTCGGCGAATTAATTATAAATCTTGCGGATGCTGTTTTTAGGCTGATAAATAGTTAACGAGTAACGTTTGCGCATTATCGCGGAAGACCAACAGGCCGGTATTTTCTGTTGGCGGACAGAATCAGGCTAGCCTTCGTAGTTCTGCTGTATCAAGCGGGGTTAAATCCCGATGAGTTTCAAGTGGTAAGTTGCGGAATACGCATTCAAGTATTTGCAGTGTATCACCGTGGGATACAAGTAAAATGTTCCTGGCGGTGTGAAGCAATTCCAGCTCATCAACCAGAGATGAGGCCCGTTGGGCTACAGCGGTGACGGACTCGACCTGGTGGTTGGTGTGATTGGCATCGTTGTAATCATCGCGCCAGACTTTTTCGTAATTTGCCGCGGAGGAGCGCTCCCACTTGCCGAAATTTCGCTCGCGCAGTAACGTGCTTGTGATAACGCTGCTGCTGGCGTTGATCTGATGAGCAGCCACCGAAGCGGTGTTCAGTGTGCGAAGAAAGTCAGAGCTATAGATAAGCG
Source organism: Chromatiales bacterium (ex Bugula neritina AB1) (assembly GCA_001730015.1). Lineage (GTDB taxonomy): Bacteria > Pseudomonadota > Gammaproteobacteria > Granulosicoccales > Granulosicoccaceae. The sequence continues at coordinate 162,716 of MDLA01000109.1, forward strand.
TATTGCTGTCTAGCTGCGTCTGAGTGTTCATTGTGTTGCGCACCTGATCATAGCCTGTGGAGGTAAGACCGAAATCGATAGTACCGGTATCGGGATCACTAATAATAAGTCCTGCGACATTAGCACTACTTTGGCCGTGTCTGAGCGCGTACCAACGGTTCTTAAGTGGTCGGGTAATATATTCTGGCTCGTGGGACATTCAGGTTTCCTGATCCATGCTGATTTTTTCATAATTTCCGGTGAAGCCAGTGCCATCTGCCTTATGCGTACTGTGAGCCCAAAACCATGTGAATCGTAAAATTCTGTGAGTTACTTGTAAACAGTGTGGATTGTTAAGCAACTGTAAAGGCAATCTGCCGATACTTGCGCAAGCCGACTGAAGTATTGGACACCTCCATGTATTGCGGCTCCAACTGTGTGAAACGAGAAGGCAATATCTTGACTGGAAAACTGCAATTTAAAGTGCTTGCTGTGGCGACTGGTTTGCTGCTGTCGGCTTGTACTGTTAACCCGAAATTACACCCGAGCAGTCAAACCGCTGCCGAGAACCCGGTTGCTAACGGCAAAGGCTGCTGTAATTGTGAAAGTGACGGTACCAGCTGCGGTTATGTTGAGAAACGTTATCAGTATTACCTGGGGATGCTCACAATGTTGTTCGCAAGCTAGGCTGTTCGGCTTTTAGCCAGCATTATTCATGGGGTGGCGAGGTTGTCGCGTAGACCTTACCTATTTACTACAAGGGCTTTCACAGTGGATTTTCTTCTCGCGTCGAATACTTACCTGATATTTGCAAGGGAACAAATTCTCTGTGAAGTCAAAGATCAAGTGAGATTCCGTCAATTCCGTGAATAATGCGGATTAGGTTTTAGTGATTCAGCCGTTTGATCTGTATCAGTTTCAGGCAGTTAATTGTTACTCCGGCAGCGAAGCCAGCCAATCCAGTAAAATTTTGTTTACCTCTTGGGGGCGCTCTTGCTGCGTCCAGTGCCCGCAACCTGGCAAGGTAAAATCCCGGTGTGCGTTACCAGCATATTTTTGCATTGCTACTGCAGGTCCGGCCGGATACATCTGGGCGACCATATCGTGTTCTCCAATGACATAGAGACTCGGCTGCTGAATTATTTTTTTTCCTTGTTTTCGCAGAAAGTCGCTATCACGATGAAAATTGCGATATCGGTTTAGTGGTCCTCTGAATCCGCATTTTTCGAAGATTCCAGCGTAATAAGTTAAATCATCATGCGTGAACCACTTACGAGGCATGAGGGGCTCGATCATCTGATCGAACAGGGACCGGTCGTATGGTTTGTCTACCGGCCACGCACCAGCTGCTGCGTCACCGCCGAGTGCGGTAAAAAACAAACGAATACTGCGTTGCGGATCGGCGGAAAGCTCTGCCTCGGCAACACCTTCGTTCTGAAAGTACACCATGTAAAAAAATTTTCCCTGATCGGTAAACACTCGCTGGAACAAGTCGATGGCAACCGTGTCGCCGGGTGGAACATGAGGTACGGATAAGCCGGCAACGGCAGAAAATAGTTGCGGATATAGCAATGCGCTGTTCCAGGCAATGGGGGCGCCCCAGTCGTGTCCGATAATGATTGCTGGTTTTTCCGGTGAAACTGCCATTCTCAGGCCCGCCATATCCGCGGTAAGGCTTTGCATATCGTACGCGCGAATGTCCTGTGGTTTAGCCGAATCGCCATAGCCGCGTACATTGGGGGCGGCAACTTGATAGCCAGCTTCGGTAAGTGGCCGAATCTGGTGTCGCCATGAATACCAGCATTCCGGGAAACCGTGCACCAGTATAATCAGCGGGCCGGTACCGGCGACCGCAACTTGCAGGTTTACCGCCCCGACATCGATGTTTTTAAATTCTACACCCCATTGGGCAGCAGTATTTGAATCAAACATAACGCTCCAACGTCAAAAAATGGATCCCGGACCAGGGTTTCGATTGGCGCGGTAGAGTACGGTTTCCGGAATCCCCGGGCCTGCCCACAAAGACACTGCAATAATTAAAAACATGCTAACCGTTGATGTAGTCGCCCTGAAAAAAACCATTGTCTGGCTGCTGTGAGGGCACCAAATGGTTATGAATAACCCGATAGCAACCGGTAACA
>MDLA01000110.1 GCA_001730015.1 Chromatiales bacterium (ex Bugula neritina AB1)
CCTATAGTTCCCGTATCGCGATAGTTCTCTGCCGTATTGCCACTGTAGGTGTAGAAATAGTCACTGCCTTCGCCACCGTCGATGATGTCAACATCGCTGTCATCGTTGGCATAGAAGTAGTCGGTGTTATCGCCACCAAACAGTTGGTCCACGCCCGCATCGCCACGAATGGTATCGGTGTTAGCGTTGCCGACCACGACATCGTCACCAGTTCCGCCGTACATCGTGTTGCTAATCAAGGAATTGCCAAGACTGTTATTGACCACGCGAACCCCGGCAATGATTGGTCCTGCAGTCGCAGAACCTGATGTCGAAGTGAAATTCAACGTCGTCGTAGTGGACGTTGCTGTAAACGTCAGGCCACGACCTGCCCACGCCATATTGGCGATTCCATTGCCAGCTGGCATGGTAGCCGAGATGTTGGAGCTGATTCCAGCTGCACTGGCCGCCACCGTGTACTCACCAACGCCGTCGCCACCCAGGAAGAAAGCAACTGTATAGGTATCTCCGATTACGGTCGTCAGCGATGTTTCGATCGCGCCTTGACCCGAATCCCCGTTTAGATCAACCGCCCGACCACCGCCAGTCACATTCAAGCTGGCCTCACCATCAGCTAGAAAGTCAACATTGTTCTGTGTGACCGTCCAGTTGCCATTGGTACCTGTCACGGCCAGTTCCGTGGACGAGGAGGCCGTATTAAAATCACCGGCCGCGCCCAGTTCCTCATCGCCGGCAAGTACCAGGTCGCCATCGGCATCACCATCAACCGTGTTAGTACCTAACCCGGCGTTGATAATATCGTAGCCATCACCACCTGAAATATTGTTATTGCCGGAACCGGTCACAATCACGTCGTTACCGTCACCACCCTGGACCGTGTGGCTGCCGTTGCCAGTGGTGATTATATCGTCACCTCCGTATCCATAGACGTCGATACTGCTATCGCCATCATCGTAGCTAATAATGTCGCCCTGTGTCCCACCATAGATCGCGTTAACGTAGATCAGGTTGATACCATTTAGATCCCAATTCAAGGCACTGGTGTAAGTCGATTGTCCAATCTCAACCGGATAGCTGCTGCTGTAGCTTTCTATAATGTCAACACCGGTAATAGCCTGGCTGAAGGTGTCTTCCAACATGAATACACCGGAGGTACTACTGAACCGGATTCGGTCGCTGCCTGAGGTTCCAGTATCGCGGTAGTTCTCAGCGGTATCGCCACTGTAGGTGTAGAAATAATCGCCACCGTCACCGCCGTCAATAATGTCTGGTTCTGAGTCGTCGTTGGCGTAGAAATAATCAATACCTCTACCGCCCAACAAATAGTCCACGCCAGCGTCACCATAAATTGTATCGCTACCGCCACCGCCAATGACAATATCCGCACCAGCGCCGCCGCGCAGCGTATCTGCACCGTCGGATGCGGTATGAGCCACCATGCGAACGCCCCCGATCAAGGGGCCATCGTTTATATCGCCGGTAGTCGACGCTATGGATAATGTATGTGACGTGGCGGTGGCCGTGAAGGTGTACGCGCGTACTTGCCAATCCATAGTTGCTAATGTGTTGCCACCAGGCATAGTAACCGAGAGTGACTGAGTCCCGGCGCTGGTTCCATCCGTTGCAACGTCGACTGATTGAGTTGTAACGCCGTCTGCGCCCATCATGAATGCCACGGAGTAGGTTTCGCCGATGGTCAAACTGCCAAGCGTTTGAGCAATTGAAGCATCCTTCAGGTCGACGATGCGTAAATCGGCATCGCCTGCATCCGTCGGGCGTAACAAGGTGCCATGATCTGAACCCAGAAAATCGACACTGCCACCGCTGATTGCCCAGCCACTGTTGGTTCCCGTCACCGCTGTCTGGGTCACAATTGAGCTTGAATTGAAGTTACCGTTACCGAGCAAATCAACTCCGCCGAGAACGATATCGTTGCCACCGGCGCCGTCGTGTGAATCTACGCCGGTGGTGCCGTCAATGATGTCAGCCCCAGATGTACCCGACGCCAGGGTGGCGACATAATCCGCCTGCAGGCTTTGCGTCAGTGCAACTCGGGTTTCAACGTCTCCGGCACGATGCTCCAGCTCCCAGTCACCTCCGAGCGAGCCATGTCCGGTTAAGTCGTCACTGGCAGCGACATCGGCATCGGTCAGCTCTGCGATCAAATCGATCAGAGCCACGCCAGCTGGATCAGCGGCCAGATTACATCCGTAGAACAAGATATCGGCACGCTGCGACAGTGAACTGGCCCACTGTGAGAGTTGCTCTGATCGTGTTTGTGAATAGGTAAGGTCTACCGTTGTGTCACCCAGAATTAGCGCACCGTTAGAACCATGTGAAATGATATGTACGGCGTCGACATCGCTGTAGCTGGCAAGCGTTTTACTGATCACATCCAGTCCATTGGTGTCCGATTCGAGAATCACCACTTCAATTGTACGATCGGTGTCGATCTGGTTGCCTAGATCATCAAGTAGCCGATGAAGGTCGGGAGCGCTTTTGTCAACAAAAACCACCTCCAGTCGATTGTCAGATTGTTGACTGAACGGTGTCTCTGCAAAGGCCACTGCGGCCGCTGCATGGGCTGAAGCTTCAGCATTTTCGGCATCATCATACTGCCGCTCAGAGGCGCGGATTTGGCTTGTTGATAACTCTGTATCAATCAAATTTCTCTGCAATTCACCCTGCTGCAGCCCCTCACCGCCATCAGTGCTAATCGATCGATTTGCGAACTGTGTACTGTTTGCCAGCACCTCGTTGTAGTCGTTACTCAGCAAAAGTAGTGGGGCTTCGACCGGAGTAGCGGTCTCATCTGTCGGCAGTGAGACTGGGTGATTATCATCGCTTGTCGAGAACTCGCCGCCCGGCGGTACCGAGGTTGGCTCATCCGTCATCGCAGCATCGACGGAATCATTCGCTGGGGAGGCTGTGCTCGTAAATGGCGCGAAAGAGTCGGGTTGTGGTGTATTTCCACTTGATTTCAAAGACGAAAGCACAGACTCGACATCGATCTGCCCGTCCTGATCCCAGAGATCTGCCGGCGTTGGCAGCAGATCGGACGAGAATAAAATTCTCGGCTCAAGTTGCTCCAGAATCGGCGCTGACTTCGGGTAGGGTTTTTTCTTAACTTTTTTGCTCAAGCGCTTCGGGACGGTGACGTAGGGGACTCTCCACGAAGCTATCGGCGAACCCGAATGTTTATTGAATTAAAATTATCATAGATTATTAATAGGTTAGCGGTCTTTTCTCAGACAAAATGTACGAAAAAACAGGCGTGCAAATCAGCTTGCTGAAACAGGCTTCGGCGGACTTGCCGGTAGTTGCCTCGCTTGGGCGGTGTAACGTTGACGCTCGTCGATAATTCCGGCAATTCTGCGAACTTAATCTGAGGCTACTACAGCTACTTCAGGGGTAAACAGGTAACCTGAACCTCGTATTGTTTTTATTAACGTGGTTTCTCCCGGGGGCTGCGTCAGCTTCCTGCGCAAGCGGGCAACCTGATTGTCAATTGTCCGGTCATTGGGTAGCCAGTCATTTCCTTTTAGCCGATTCATGATCTGGTCCCGGGTGAGTACACGGCGTCCGGATTCAACAAAAAGCCGCAATAACTCATACTCTCCGGTAGTTAACGGGACCACTGCCTGATCGGTATCGTGGAGCTCTCTGGTGGTGGTGTTCAGTGTCCATTGCGCAAAGGCATAGACATCGGCAGACTTCTGCAAGGGAGTTGCTGGCTGTTGGTTTGCCTGGTAACGCCGCAGTACCGCCCGCACACGGGCAATGACTTCCCTCAGCTCAAAAGGTTTGCTGATGTAGTCATCTGCACCCACCTCAAGGCCGACGACGGTATCGATAAGTTCGCCTTTACCAGTGACCATAATTATTGGCACCGTGCTGTTCTTGCGCACCTCCCGGGCCAGATCCAGTCCGTCTTCGATCTCGAGCGAGATATCCAGTGTTATCAGCTGGATCTGATGTGAATCCAGCGCCTCGAACATCTCTGCGCCGTTTGCAGCTTCATACACGCCAAACCCTTCTTTTTCAAAGCATCGCCGTAGCAGCTTTCTAACGAGAGGTTCGTCATCGACAACAAGGATGTTGTGTTTTGGAAGGGCCACTTGTGCGCACTCTACAATTTTGGCAGCGTGGTGTGTAATTCGCGTAAAGTTACACGGGAAGTTTCTATCACCAGCTATTCTACCATCGGTAGATTGGATAGTGTGCTTCGGGTTTATCGCAATAGATTTAGCGTATACCAGAGCCAGGCAGATTCGTTACTCTTCGATGATTCGCGAGTGGACAAGCCGGATGCCGGGTTTATAGGCTGGCGCCTGCAGCAGCATCGCCAGCATTCTCAGCAGCAATGATTTTTCAAGATCCAGGGTTATTTTCAAATGATTTTTAAATTGTATAATCCGCATTAGAAGCTCATCAGCGCTGTCGCAATCACTACCGCATATCTGATGGCGTAACCCGGTTCGAATGTACCGCAATGGTAGCTGGTACTCGTCAAGCCTCTTGAGAACACTTGCGATCAGAGCGTCTACCGTCCAGTGTCGATAAACCAGAGTGCATTGGTACTCTGTCAATTGCTGCATATGGCTGATTCGATCTTTATCGAGTTGCTGTACTACCGACAATAGTTCCCACCACGGTAAATTGCCTGGCTCAGCTATTTGCAGCCTGTTGAGTTTCGACAAATGTCTCTGAAGAATTGTGTGTCCCAGTCTGAGTGGATGCGTGGTTTGGTTCATTGTTGCAGCCATTTTGAGGTAACAGCCATTGTCGCCCAATTTCAGCGTGACGGCTTGATGTCGATCAAACTGCACCGGCAAAATCAAGCCCGTTACAAACCGATACAGACGAATTATATTTCAATACATTGATGTGAAACTGCCGTTACACGCACTTGCTTAAATGGTCCCCGAATCAACAGCGCACAAGCCAGGTGATGAGCATGTCAGGTGAGAGGCAGATTACGTCCATGTCCGGGAATAAAATGGCTGGTATTCAATGTTGGCTGGGCGATGGGCAATCTGATCAGATTAGAATCGGCCACAGCTTTACGGTCACATCGGAGCGAGCTTTTGAACCACACGAGCATCTGTTTAAGATAAACGATATGCAGAGTCATATCTATCAGGTTCTCTCGGGTGTGGTAGGTGTTTACAATATGTTGCCTGACGGGCGACGCCAGATAGTGACGTTTTATTATCCGGGAGATTTAATAGGTATTGAAGAATCCGAAAGCTGGCGATATCACGGTGAGGTGCTGTGCCGTAGTCGAGTCAGAAGTATCCCGATAACTATCATAGACAGGCTACTTGAAACGGAACCTGGTTTTGGTCAGGCCATGCTGGAGACACTGGCCACCGAGCTTGCGGAAATTCGTGAGCAGTTACTGTCGCTGGGTCAGAAGTCAGCTATTGAAAAAGTCGCCACCTTTTTGCTTCGTATATCCCGTCGCAATCTTCGTGAGGGTGGTAATCAGCATAGTCTTTATTTGCCAATGACTCGTTCGGAAATCGGTGATTATCTAGGTTTGACGATTGAAACGGTAAGTCGCAATATTAGTAAGCTTAAAACCTCTGGATTGATACATGTACTGAACAAGAATACCGTGCAGATTCTCGATTTGCCAAAACTTGAGGAGCTGGCCGACGGTAACTCGTGATCGTTTTCCAAATAATACAATGCTGTCAGGTAATTGATCAATATTATTCCTATATGAGGCTGAAATTGCATGCTCAATTACAAAAATATACTTGCACCGGTAGACTTTGCAGAGATCAGCAACTCTGTATTGCAACATGCGGCAGATTACTCTGAGCAAAGTCAAAGCAAGCTGGTAATTTCTCATGTTGTTGATCGCATTTTCCCGGATTATGCTGCAATAGAAATTTCCAATCTAACGAATTTGGAAGAGAAATTAATTCATCAGGCGGAGCTACATCTGGAGGAGCTTCTTGATGAACTGGAGATTGGCTACTGTGAAAAAATTGTCAGGGCTGGCCGAATTATACCGACTCTTCTTGAGATAATAGATAAGCAGGAAATTGATTTGGTTGTCATGGGCACACACACAGACAACTCGGTATCAGAAAAATATAGAAGCGTTACCATGGCAATGGTAGAAAATGCAGACTGCGATGTACTGGTGCTGCATAAATAACGCTTCTTTCAACCAGGTGTACCCTGGTGTTGTATAAAATTTCGAGTTCGGAAGCTTATAGAATGGTATAAAAGGCGCTGCACGGAGTTTTTACTGGATTGAGCCTGGTCATTCTAAGTGATATTAAGGAAAAATGAGTACAGCGCCTTAGATGCTGCTATAGAAGCAGCGCAGCGGTTCTGGGCCGGAATTTTATGCAACTCCAGGGTTTATTGCACTGAACCTTTAAGAGGCCGTTCATTATGAGCTACAAAGCGATTACCACTTACATAGACGATACTCCTGAGTGTGAAGCCTGGTGTGAGTATGCCATCGATTTGGCCCTGCAGCACAATGCAAGGTTAGTTGCAGTGGCTGCACGAAACCTGGCAAGTCATCTAATTGCCACCGATTATCTTGCACTTAACTCCCGATGGGTGTCCGAATTACAGGAGCGCATTGATAAAAATGTAAGTAAAATAGCTGCGTTATTTGAACGGCAATGCGAAAAAAAAGGATTGACACGTGCAGAAGTCAGAGTGATTACCGGTACACCAGTTGATGCCATGAAGCACGAAGCTCTATTTAGTGATCTGATTGTGTTGGGACAGTATCAGAAATATCAGGAACAGAATACTAATGGAGCAAGCCTGAGCCGGGCGGGTTTACAGGAATCTTTACTAATGTCTAGCGCCAGGCCCATCTTGTATGTGCCTACTCAGGGGAAATACGCTGCTATTGCGGATCATGTGCTGATAGCCTGGCAAAGTAGCAGGGAATCTGCATTAGCTGTTCGACAGGCTCTGCCGCTGATACAACAGGCAACTTCAGTCCAGGCGGTAGTGGTCGTCGGTAAAGGCAGCCAGAAAAGTGAAACAACCGGAGATCACAAGGCATTGATTACCTATCTTGCATTGCACGGGGTGTCGTTAGAAACAAAAATTCTGGTTTCCGATAGTAATCCGGCCAATATGCTTTTATCGCATGCCTGTGACAACGGCGCGGAGCTATTGGTTATGGGAGGCTATGGGCATACCCGCTTGAAAGAGTGGGCAATCGGAGGCGTTACTAAAACAATTCTGGAGTCAATGACACTCCCGGTTCTAATGGCTCATTAGCGTTGCAATTGTGTGAGACAATCAGCTTCCGAATATTGCTTAACCCACTGGATATTGCTTAACCCACCGGTTTTTGCCTAACAGATAAGTGGCGAACGAAATGAATCATGTTGGTTATCCGTCGAGTGAAAACCGCCTTAACAGCATATTGGAGGCTGTGGATGCAGCAATACTAACAATAGACACTAGTGGCATCATCGTCGAATGTAACCATGCGACGTCTCGCATGTTCGGTTACGAAAAGCAGTTTATTGTCGGCAAAAACGTGAAAATACTAATGCCGGATCCTGATCGAAAACAGCATGATAGTTACATTCGCAACCACCTGTCTACTGGCAGAAACAAAATTATCGGTGTTGGCAGAAGGGTAAGTGGTCTGCATAAAACAGGGCGCTTGTTTCCTGTGCACCTGTCAGTTGCAAGGTGTATTGAAAAGGAAAAAATCTATTTTACTGGTATTCTGCATGATTTAACAGAGCTCGATTTAGCTCAATCTATCAGTAATCGTCTGGGTCAGATCATTGAAGAGTCGGCCAATGAAGTGTATACCTTTGATGCCAGTACCCTGCTGTTTACCAGTGCAAACCGGTCAGCGCTTGAAAATCTCGGCTACTCACACGAGGAAATACAGCGATGTTCGCCGCTTGATATTTTCACAGGTCTGTCAGAAGCTGCGTTGAACAGTATGGTTCAGCAGCTTGTATCTGGAAAAAAGCGGCGAATTAGTCTGCAAACCCAATTTAAACGTCGGGATAATTCACTGTACGATGTCCAGGCTGCATTGCACCACTCTCGGGCATTCGATCCGCCGGAGCTTGCCGTTATAGTGCAGGATACAACAGAAAAAAATAGACTTTTTGAATCACTTCATCAAAATCAGCGCTTTGAGTCCATTGGGAACTTAACCGGGGGAATCGCACACGACTTCAACAATATTCTTACGGTGGTTATGGGTAATCTCGAACTGCTTTCGTCTGAAGTTAGAAACCCTGATAATCTGGAGCTTCTGGAGGAGGCACGAGAGGCGGCTGAAATGGGAGCCAGGCTTACCAGGCGGTTGTTAGCTTTTGCCTGCCGTAGTCCGCTGTCACCCCATACTATCAATGTAAATCGCCTGATCATTGATCTGTCAGACTTTCTGACCAGAACACTTGGCAGTGATATCAAACTTAAGAATAACCTGTCTGATTCTCTGTGGGACACCGATGTAGATGTATCTGAACTTGAAAATGCGCTGGTTAATCTGGTAATAAACGCCAGAGATGCGATGCCGCGAGGAGGCCGGTTGCTGATAGAGACCAGCAACTACACACATGACAGTCGTTATGTTCCTGCAATCGAACTGGAACCGGGGGACTACATCCGGATTTCTGTAGAGGACACAGGAACAGGAATCCCGGATGATATAATAGGGTCTATTTTTGAACCTTTTGTAACAAGCAAAAAAGGCGGCAAAGGCTCGGGGTTGGGTCTTAGTATGGTTTATGGTTTTGTTCGACAGTCAGGGGGCTGTGTCTCAGTCTGCAGTGAATTGGGTAGTGGTACTACGTTTTCGGTTTATTTACCCAGAACTTCTCAGGCTGTTAATGTGGACGACACTTCAGCTGATAATTCTCCTGCCTCTGCGAGTGGCAAAAAAGTGATACTTGTTGTTGAAGATGACGATCGGGTTCGCAAGCTCACCTTAAAACGGATCCGGGGGTTGGGCCACACTGTTATAGAAGCGAACGATGGCTTTGCTGCTCTGGAAGTTTTTAAGCGCAATTCCCGAATAGACCTGATCTTCACTGATGTTGTGATGACCGAGGGCATGACGGGTTACGATCTGGCTGTGGCAGTTCGGGCGCTGAACCCGGATATTCCTGTCGTACTAACATCAGGATATGCAGAGGATATAATAGATGCAGATAAACTACTGGAGTCAGGATTGCAGATTTTACGTAAGCCGTACCACCTGCGTGAATTAAAAGAAATACTGCTCGATAATTTTCGAAGCACTGGCTAATTTATATATTATTCTGAATTATTCACGCGATTCACGGCATCTCACTTGAGCTTTGATTCCGCAGCAGCTTTTTTCTATTGCAAATATCAGTAAATATTCGACGCGAGAAGAATATCCGCTGTGAAAACCCTTGCCGTGAAAAATAAGGTCTGCGCGCTATATTCACCACCCCATGAATAATGCGGGCTAAAGGCTATAATAATTGAAGGTTTCGAGGAAGTCGGGCCGAAATTATAATTGAGTTAACAAAGCGATGTGTCATTCTAATATGCACTCAATTACTCCGGTTATAAAATCCCCCTCATTCCAGCGGGTTGGGCCGGAGCCAATTTTAACCACCACTAAATCCAATGAGGGAATAACATAACAGCAGTTGGTATTGTGCCCCTGTAAAGCGAAGGCATCAGCTGGCAATGCCGGCCATCTGGTTTGTGTCGTATTTACCCACCATGAATACCCGTATTCGGGGTTAAACGGCTGTGATGAGCGTGTTGCAAGTTCACACCACCATCGTGGAATAATCTGCTCGTCTTTCCAGCGACCATTGCGGCAGACAAGCAAGCCAAAGCGGGCTAGATCACGGGCAGAGATAATCAGGCCGACGTGTCCACACGTGTGTGGACCCATGAACCCCGCGCCGCCGAGTACACTGAAGCTCGCGTGTTCGACACCAATGGGTTCAAATAGTCGTTCTTGCAGGTAGGTATTCATTTCGATACCCGCGATGCGCGAGAATAAAAGAGACAAATGCGCAAACGCCGGGTCACTATAGTCCCAGCCTGAACCGGGGTTTGTTGCGAGTAAAGCTGCCGAGCGGCCATAGCGATTGTCACCAAAACCCAATGCATGTTCGAAGGGTCCGGTACCTGCCGCGGTTGGTACACCGTAGAGTCCGTGATCCTCGCCTTTGATGCCGGAGGTCATCGACAACAGCTGGCCAATGGTAATTTCGTTTTTTCGTGTATCGCTGAGCGGTGTGGATTCCGGCAGGAACTGATAAGCGCGAGTGTCGAGATCGATCTGCAATCGCCCGGGCAGTTTACCGTTGCGGCTGTCATCGATAAGCATGCCCCAGGCGCTGCCTGTCAGCGATTTTGTACCCGACCAGATATCAAAGCGGGAAGTGGCCAGACCCATGAAAGAGGCGTGCTCGCAGACGATTTCACCTTTGCGAATAATGACCGTAGCCTGGTTTTGCCCGCCGAACAGAAAATCCTGAAGTTCGAACAGTTGATCCAGTTTGGCTCGATTCATACCGGCCCGAATATCAGTATCGCGAACGCTGGTGAGATAAGACCATCCGGCACCTGAGTCCGGTTCGGGATAGATCTGTGTTGTTTCCATAGGGATCTGTTTTCGCGTTTGACGGTTTGCACGGTGCTGACTGCTGGTATCAGCGCGCAGCAGCTGATATTTCCAGTTATTATATCCGCTGCCACGTGATTCACAGAACTTCAGGGCGGGTTCAATAACCAGGGGTAAACGAACAACAATGGCTGATCTGTTAAAAAAACCATTCGGGCATCACGGCAAAGTACACCAGATTACTCCCGCGACCGCCGGCTGGCGCTATGTCGGATTTTCACTGTACCGTCTGAGAAAAGGTGAATCTGCAACCGAGCATACCGGCACTAATGAAGTGATGCTGGTAATGGTTGAAGGTAAAGCGCATATCACCAGCCGCGAACGCGACTGGGGCGTGCTGGGTGAGCGCATGGATGTATTTGAAAAAACTGCGCCGCATTGCCTTTACCTACCGAACGATTCCCACTGGACAGCAGTTGCCGAAACCGATTGCGTTATCGCCGTGTGTATGGCTCCCGGCAAGGGTGAGCACGAGGCACATAGAATTGATCACACCGCCATCTCGTTAACCGAACGAGGTGCAGGATCCAATACGCGCTATATCAACAATATTGCCATGGAGGCGGAAGACTATTGCGATTCCTTATTGGTGACTGAAGTATTCACACCAGCCGGACACTGGTCTTCTTACCCGAGCCACCGCCACGATGAAGACGATTTCCCACGAATCACTTATCTGGAAGAAACGTATTATCACCGGCTGAATCCGGCGAATGGCTTTGGTATCCAAAGAGTCTATACCGACGACGGTCAGCTCGACGAAACCATGGCTGTTGCCGATGGCGATGTTGTATTGGTGCCGCGCGGCCATCACCCGTGTGCCGCGCCCTATGGTTTCGAAATGTACTACCTGAATGTGATGGCCGGGCCCCTGAGAAAATGGCGCTTTGTTGCTGCAGACGAAGTACAGTGGATTCTTGATCGGGATAGTTGACCCTGATGTTGCATAAAATTTCGAGTTCAGAAGCTTATAGAGCGGTATAAAAGGCGCTGCACGGAGTATT
>MDLA01000111.1 GCA_001730015.1 Chromatiales bacterium (ex Bugula neritina AB1)
CTGGAACACGAATGATCGGGTCAAAAATAGGGGATTTGAACTCCGAAACTTGAGTTACTAATGAAAACGAAAATAAAATTCCTGCTACTATTGCCTTCATTGTTATTCCTCGAAATTAATCAAACGAAAAGATATTTGCCGTCACCAATCCAAGATGACTCAGCGACTCTATTGTTAATCTGGTAATTGTGTCAATAACCCATTTAGTGTATCGATATTGTAGAAGTCGGAATAAGGCGTGGTCGTGGGATCTTAATTGCGGAAGTAAAAGCCTGAGGCCAAAAGAATGGTGAGCGCGTCTTGGTCCATTGTCAGATTAAACTGACCGGCTCAGTTAACACTGGTGTCGCATGAACCTCCGGTCCGGAACCGCTGCGCCGCTTCTATAGCAGCATCTAAGACACTGTACTCGTTTCTCCTGAATATCACTTAGAATGACTAGGCTCAATCCAGTAAAAACTCCGTGCAGCACTTTTTATACAGCTCTATAAGCTTCTGAACTCGAAAATTAATGCAACACCAGGGTTTATCAGCGCTTATATAGTTTCCGGCACAACATGGGACGGCAAATGGACAGTCGCAGTAAACATATTACCGTCGCGATCCTCTACGAATGAAATCGCAGGGTAAGCACGTATCGCTCGACGGATACCACTTCCCAACCCACGATACGGTAACAATTTGGTTGCAAACGATGCCAAAACAGGATTACGTATATTGGAGTTGCCGTGCTTAATGTTCTCGATTGTCAAATTATTAGGCAAATGTCCCGGGCTAATAATCTCGATACGATCACTGAAAACTATGACCCGAACAGGAGCTGAAATAAAATAGTCACGGTGTATTAGAGCATTCACGATCAGCTCTTCAAACACGATCTTAGGGACCTCTAGTTTACCTAACGAGTTAACAGATTGATCGGCTTGCACGCGTCGAACATGCCGCAATACAAATCCTAAAACATCATCAAAGACATTTCGCAATGTACCTGAAATATCCTGACTATCAAGGTACTCACCCTCGTCAATATCATTACCCGGATAACTCACGCACTTAACAACAAAAGCTGGTAGTTGGTAACGCACACTATCAGCAAACAGTAAAGCGCCAGCAATATTTAACACTCCATCTTTTGCTAAATTCAAATTATTCAGAATCTGTGGAACTGGCAAATCCTGCTCAGATAAGGTCTCATCAAACTCTTGCTCGTAAAATGCACTGAACAACATTGTATTGATATCACCCACCGCTACACCCGATGGAATCCCGTCGCCGTGTATCAATGCGGAACTCTGAAACATTCGTTGAATTTCTTCTCTTGCAGTAGCCCTCCTTTTATCTGCACCATTTTTTTCCCAGACAGCACCATTTTTGTCCATGTAGGGCTTAGAAATCCCTTCAGCAATATGGACCACCACAACCAAACCATCGTCTGTCGACACGTTTTCAGCAATTGGGTTAATAGGCGGCCTAACCTGCTGGGATGCCGCATTGGACACCAAATTACTCAAGCGCGCCATATCTTCCCGTGCAAGGCCGGAAACCCTGCCATTGTTGCTTGCACCTATAACCATCATTCCACCCTGAGTATTGCTAAAAGCAATCATCTCGGTTGCCAAAGAGAGCTCATTTGTAACATTGGACTTGAATTGATGATGGCTGTCTTCACCCCGCGACAATATTTCAATTAACTCTGTGGTTTCCATAGCTGGTAAATCTCTTTACGTTTATTGAAGGCGACTCCACCACCTTCCATAAAATCTACGCTTTAACGCAACTTCGATTGACTCGCAGGTGCCGGATGCAAGTGCTGGATGATTTTCTTGCAACCCGGAGCAATTCTCAGATTCCCGACCCAACACTGCGCTTGCCCGGTTCAAGCACAACCCCTTCATATTCCATGGTTGCTACGCTCTGCGTTACAAGCTACCTGATTTTACACATTCTGTTATATAAGCACGAAATCAGCACCTCTGCGGTTTCGAACGGACCTATTCACTCACACCACCCCACAACCGATCCCGCAACCCGGAAGCCCGAACCCGCTTGGTCTCGACAGCCACCCGAACCGCCTCCTCGCTCCCATAAACTTCCACCGACTTCCGCGCCCGCGTAATTCCCGTATACAGCAAATCCCGACTCAGCAAAGAATGCGGTGGCTCCGGCAACACCAACAATACATGAGTGAACTCCGACCCCTGCGTTTTATGCACTGTCATCGCAAAGCAGGTTTGATGTGCCGGCAATCTGCCCGGCGCAACAGCTCGGGCCGCACCTTCTCCATCCGCGAACCACGCCATCAGATGGCCGTTGGCATCGGGCCAGATCAAGCCGGTGTCTCCATTGTATAAGCCCGTACCTGGATCGTTACGGGTAACAAGTATTGGGCGGCCTTTATACCAGAGTTGATTGGGCTGTATGTGGCCGAGTCGGATTAATCTTGCTTCTATAAACAGGTTAACCTGATCAACACCACGTGGCCCTGCATACAACGCACATAGAACCCGGTGTTCAAGCGACGTGCTTAGTGCGGATTCTACGTTGTCTGTTTCAATCACCTTGATTGCGGCAGTAGCGGCACGGTCTAAAAGCCGACTGTGTAATGTTGCCTGCTCTGGATTGATAAATTGCAGATCCGGATAATTATCGTCTGCTCCGATTGCACAACTGGTATCTGCATCACCTGCGTTTACCGCACGCGCAAAGTGGCCAATGCCAGATTGTGCATCAAATCGGTAGCTGTGTTGCAGTTCGACTATTGCGTCAGCTATACCGCCTGATGGTTGTTCGGTGTCGAGCGCATCAGTACCTTTGCAGGTACCTTTTAGAACGGCGCGCAATTGAGTGCTGTAACGCTCTGGTGATGCATCACCGACGATGTCACCCAGCACGTTACCTGCCTCAACTGAAGCTAGCTGATCACGATCACCCAACAATATTAATCGGGCATCTGTGGCAAGTGCTGAAACCACTGAGTGCATCATGGTGAGATCGACCATTGAGGCTTCATCAACGAGTACCAGATCATAGGGCAGCGGGTTAGCTGCATTATGTCTAAATCCAGCACGCCCGGGTTGGTAGCCCAATGCACGATGCAAGGTTGACGCGGTATCGGGTAATTCGAGTAATAGCCCTTGCTGTTTGAGTGTATTAACTTCAATACGCAATGATTCGAGCAGTCGGGCGGCGGCTTTGCCAGTGGGCGCTAGCAACGCGATACGCTGTGATTGCGTGTCGGGCGTTTGCGTAACCTTTGATTGAGTTATCTGGCTTTGCAACACGGCGAGCAGCCTTGCTACAGTGCGGGTTTTCCCGGTACCAGGGCCACCAGTAATCACACATAATCGCTGCCGTGCGGCAACCACTGCAGCTACGCGCTGCCAATCAGGAGCGCTCTGTTCCGGCTGCGACGGGAACAGCTGCTCAAGTAGTTCTATAGGTGGCGTTTCGAACTGTTGGTGCGCTGATTGGTTTAAGAACAACTGCAATGACTCTGCAAGGTCGCGCTCTGCATGCCAGTAGCGCGAAAGATACAAGCGACCAGCATTATCTAATACTAACGGTAGCGTCACAGGTTGTTCCGGCTCCTGCACCATGCCACTGTTTTGCAGATCATGCTGCAGTGCAGTTATATTTTGCATACCGCTGGTTTCAGCTACCGTTGCCAGTGTGACGCAGACATCGCCATTCTGCACTGCGGCACTGGCTAGCACGGATGCACACCACAACTCATCTGTAGCAATTGTAGCGAGTGCCTGCATGAGATCAGCGAATGCGGTATCGGCTGAATTAACTGTGCCATCTGTTAGTGCGGTTTTGACCCAGTCACGCATGGTCTGGCCCTCCGCTCAACAGCTCATCCAGTGCCTGCAGAAAGTCTTCCGGCGGGCGGGCTGCATAAACACCTGCTGCGCTGGCTTTGCCCGCACCAGATCTATCTGCACTAGAACCTTTAATGCTGGTTCCCTCAGGGCTGGCAGCGCCGGGCATGCCACGCACAAACAGATAATACACCCCGCCAAAATCACTATCGTAATTGAAGTCGGGCAACCGTGACTTTAAGTAGCGCTGTAACGCTACCGCATAGATCAGGTATTGCAAATCGTATCGATGGTGGTGCATTGCTTCGGTTAATGCGTCACCGTGGTAGTCGGCGGTATCGTAACCGAGATGATTGGATTTATAATCGGCGATATACCAGCGGCCATTGTGACGGAAGGTCAGATCTATAAAACCTGTCATGTAACCATCAAGGCGATCAAACAGCAGATTATCTTCGGCACCAATAACACCTGACTCGCGCAATAGCGCCACCAGCTTTTCTGCATCGAGAGCGTGTACCGGAAAATGGAAACCAAGCTCATCAATCCGATTTTTGTTATCGAGCATGCTCAGCGAGAAGTTGCTGCTGTCCGTCTCCGGGCTCTGCGTTTCAAACTGGGTTGTATCCAACGGGGTGTTGAGCGTATTGCGCACCAGCTGACACAACGCCGGTGTCCACGCGGTATCGACGCCGTGGTCACGCAGTTGCTTTTCAGCGTAGCCGTGCAGGAATTGATTCTCGGTATTGCGAAAATCCAGATGCTCAAACACGCTGTGAACCAGTGTACCGGCATCTGCGCCACGCGGAAAATGAAACGGGCTGTTGTAGTCTACTGTTTCAGGCCTGGGCACCGCTACATCTACTGCATCGTGATCTGGCTGTTCTACAGCATGGGTCGCACCGCGCGCCAGTGCTGTGTAACTGCCAACCCGCCAACTGGCGTGCACCTGGCGTGTTGCGCTGCGGGCACGCGGGGTTTCATTTAACTGCGGTGCAAGTTGTAAGGCGCCCTGCATTATTGCCTCACCGGATTTTGCAATGTCAGCGCTGTGGCTAAGCAGCCGATCTATAGCTTCCATAATCGGTACCTGACAGTCGCTTGTGCTGCTTAGCTTTGCTGGAAATGACACACCCAGCAATTGCCACAACGCCGCATGCTTTGCATTTTTATTTGCTGCGACGCCAATCCAGCAACTTTGCTCGGCACGAGTCAGGGCAACGTAAAGCGCACGCAGTGATTCATCTATAAGGGCTTGCGTTGCCTGTGCCTGACGCGCAGTCAGTTGATCGCTGCCGACATCAAGGCGCGGTTGGCCGTTATCAGCGAAGGATACAACATCACCTTTTACGGTGGCATCTTTTCCTATGCAGATAAACGGCAGCATCACTACAGGAAATTGCAAGCCTTTAGACTTATGCACTGTCATGATTTGCACCAGCGCTTCGTCACTTTCAAGGCGTAGCTGCAATGCCTCATCTGCGCCCTGCTCACGCCAGTGCTGTGCTGTTTTTAACAGGGCTGGCAGGTCGGGTTGTTCCTGCCAGGCCGTTTGTAATACGTCGGCCAGATGCAGGTAGTTTCCTATAACGCGGTCGACCCCTCGCCCCTCAGCGGCTGCTGTACCCATGGCTTTTACGCGGCTTTTAAACAGCGACATAAACCGCAGCACGGCTGCCTGCGGTCCGGCTTGCCGGCATTGTTCGCGGCAGCGCTGCACGGCATCCTCAACGCGCTGCCAGGCAACGGCATCATCACGCTGCTGCAGTAGTTCGCTGGCACTGTAACCTGCCAGTGGCGACACCAGTACCCTACTCAGGCTGCCGCTGTCACCGGGCCGCGCCAGCACCCGCAGCAATGCGAGTATATCGAGTGCCTCAGGACTTT
This sequence comes from Chromatiales bacterium (ex Bugula neritina AB1), assembly GCA_001730015.1. Classification (GTDB taxonomy): domain Bacteria; phylum Pseudomonadota; class Gammaproteobacteria; order Granulosicoccales; family Granulosicoccaceae. The sequence continues at coordinate 5,709 of MDLA01000111.1, forward strand.
GAAAAACACTGTGGCGCGATTGCATGGCACTGCCTACACCTACAGCATGCAGGGCATCGCGTATAGCCTGACCTTGCAGGTGATTAGCCACCAGTACGGCAATATCTTTTGCGGCAACCTGTGTGCGACCAAGCTTGTTACCCTCTACAAGTAACCACGCTATGCGTTGTGCACAGTGTCGCGCAAGCGCAGCGGTTGACTGAACGATAACCGGTAGTTTGTCATCGCTAACTTCAATGCAATCAAACTGCAGGGGCGGTAAAACTTCACCGGCTACCGTCAGCGCATTTTTTTCCGCGTGGCCTCCGGCGGTTACCGGCTGGTAGCTTATATCTGCGTTGCCAAATGGCTGATCAGACTGTCCATACACTGCATTGAGAGCATTGAGCAGCCGGCTTGATGACCGGTAGTTTTTATCCAGCGAATGGCGTTCATCTGCGCTGTCACGCGCACGCAGATACATATTTATATCTGCGCCACGAAATCGATAGATAGACTGCTTCGGATCACCGATTAAGTAGAGTGCTGCAGTTGACCCCGGATCTTGCGGAAACAGTTTATCGAATATTTCATATTGAATACGGTCGGTATCCTGAAATTCATCAATCAACGCTACCGGAAATCTGGCACGCAAAACGCCGGTTAGCCGTTCGCCGTTTTTACCTTGAAGCACAGCATGTAATTGCAGCAGCAGATCATCAAATGTGCGCTGACGCGCCAGTAGTTTGCGCTGCGCAAGATCAGCGCCGATGCTCACTTTGGCATTGCATTGAAGTGCCACCAGCTTTTGCAGCCCCCACTGCCCATAGCTTGCTACCAGGGCATCTATACGCTCGCCCAGTGCGGACTGAATGGGTCCTTTGCCTTTGCGGGTTCCCCGACGGATCACCTCGTTACCCAGCAGTGACAGGCGCTGATCAAGATGCCCTGGCGGAGTCCCGGACTCCACCAGTGAGGCGGCTAGCTGCGATGCTTCATTTACCGTTTCTGCGGTGTAGATGTTCGGCGCTCTTCCTTTGTTGATCAGCTTACTCTGCACCGCAGCTAGAATCTGTTCTGCCCAGTTCTCGCCCTCGCCATTGGCTGTCCACGCTGTATGGAAAGCCTGCCACGCGACCTCACAACCGGCTTGCGATTGCCGCACGTCTTCATCGGTAAACTGCGGTACGACCTGCCCCGCGGTATCGGTAATCACTGAGGATAGCCGGCTTAACACTGCGGCAGGTGTGCGCCATTTAGAAGGAATGGATTCGACCTCGGCCGCGGGCATGGGTGAAATGGTGTTGCGCCACCAGGCCTCTGCTGCTCGCAGCTTCAGGGTATCAACACTTGCTTGCAGCTCTGCATCAAACAGCTCACCGCTTTCAAACGCCTGCTCGCGTAACACCCGGTCGCAAAAACCGTGAATGGTAAATATTGCCGCCTGATCCATACACTGATAGGCCAATTCCAGCCGTGCTTTGGTAACGGGGTCACCGCTGTGCGGGCCCAACACAGCATGCAGGGTTGGATCGGCCTCGTCTGGTGATTCACCATCGAGCACTTGCAGCGCGACGGCTATACGTGAACGTAGTCTGGCACGTAATTCTTCGGTTGCTGCATTGGTAAACGTAACCACCAGAATTTCTTCTACGGCCGGAGGTGCCACCTGTTGCGCATCAATTAATAATCGAAGATATAGATTAGCAACAGTAAAGGTTTTACCTGTTCCGGCACTGGCTTCAATTAAGTGTCGACCGGACAGCGGCAGAGTTGCGGCATTAAGGATAGCAGTCACGGTTTTAATACCTCGTCACCGAGCAACAGACTGGCCCAGTGATGAACATCTTCTCTTTCAGGCACTCGTGAAATATTATTATATAGCAGTTGTATCGACTCTTGCTCGCATTCACCCGGCGCGCCAAATGATGCCGGCTGCCATGCGCCAAGTGCATTACCTTTGATCGCACCGGCCAGTACCGCACTGGTTCTGGCAAAAAACGGCAACGCGTTTATCTGCCCCTGGTTCCAGCCTTCAAACCACGGCTGCAACTTGTCAGCGGCACTGTGCTGTTCCAGCATTCCAACTATCCGGTTATTGTCCCGGGTTATCAACAAAGAATGACCATTGAGCCTGCCCGCTGCCATACCTATAAGATGAGCCAGCCACCATTGGCTGAGGCGACTACCGTTAAGGCCGGCTGCGTGATAGTGCATTATGCCGATACTGCCATCCGGCCAGGTTACGCCACCGGGTAGGCGGCCTTGCAGTTGTTGTCCGTTAATAGTGATATCTATATCAAAAGCAGGCAGAGGCGATGCACCGTGCTCGCGGATACGTTCTGCCAGCGCCTGTGTCTCTTCAAATATTCTATCAAACGTTAACTCACCCGGACCTCCATGTGGCAAAACACCTGTACGAACCTGTTGTGCATAGAGCGTTTCTTTTTTTATATCCGGCTCTGCAAGCAGTGCCTCTACCAGATTGCCACGCACCTGATAACCCGACATAGCATCTATAGAAAACGGCTCTGCGTCTTCGGGTTGCTCTTCATCACGCCACAGGGAAACGCCAAGCACACGGCGGCAATACCAGTCTGACGGGTTGCGCCAGAAGCGCTGAAAGTTGTCTAGCAAAATCACTTCTTCAGGCGCAGGGCTGGAGCCGGATCGATTTAATTCAACGCGCGGAGGCATTTCATTTGGTGGCTCCCATTCACTGGCAAAGGTGTGCAATGCCGGCTGGCTGGATTCAAATAGTGTATTCGAGAACGGCTGCAGCGGGTGAGCTATACAACGAGGCGGCTGATGCGGATGGCACTTTTTCAGGTAGTCGCGCAACTCGGATACCAGCACCGAAGGTTCGCGTGGCGCGTTGTCTGAGGCGTTGCGATAAATCCACGACAGGTACAGTTCATCGCGCGCAGACAACAGGGCTTCCAGAAATAAATAGCGATCATCATCACGTACTGATCGATCTCCGGGCTGTGGTTGCATTGCCATGAGATCAAAGCCCAGGCTGGGCCGCTGGCGTGGAAAGTCACTGTCGTTGAGCCCCAGCATGCACACGATGCGAAACGGCACAGAGCGCAACGGCACCATAGAACTGAACGTCACCCGACCGGTTAAATAACGGTGATTTTTACGCTGTGCTCCGGCCAGTGCACCACGCAGAATTTCAGCAAAGGTAGCGTGGGTCATGGCATCGGTATGGCCGGCACTTACCGCATCTTCTGCAAGCCCTACCAATATTTCACGAAACTGTGCAAGCGCGTCTGCTTCATCGTCGGCGGGCCGTAGCAACCGGGTGATCAGCTCGTTGATCACATCTACCCACTCCGACGGTGCACGTGGCTTACTCAGCTGCACGCGGGATTCTTCCAGAGCCTGCAGTAAATTCAGCAACTGACTGAGTAGTTCCGCCTGCTGCCCTTCGACTTGTCCACCCGGCAGTGTATCGCCCACGGCATCGCAGCCGTCTGGCATGGCACGCGCGAGTAACAGACGCCGCAAACCGAAGTCCCAGCTGTGCAGAGCGGCCACCGGCTCTTGTAGAATTTTTTGGCACTTACCCGTTTCGGCCGAGCCTCTGCCCGCAGTACCGTCGACAGCGGTACCCTCTATATCCGGACCGACGAGGGTGCGGCGCACGCCGGAGTCGCGCAGCCATTCGGCAATAGTTTTCAACGCGTTTTCGTCAAAGCCAAAGCGACGCGCAATAGCGGGTTCAGCGGCAAAACCCAACACGGCTGTCGCTTCAAATTCAAAGCCCGGCAACTCGAACAGACGCTGCACGCAGGCCACCACCCGTGAGACTTCTATAAGCGCACGGTCTGCAACAGACCAGGGTATATAACGCGCACGGGAGGCGCTATCGGTCTCTGCCCCCATACTGCCAAAAACGGCTTCAATGACAGGTGCGTAGCGGTTTATATCCGGCACCATCACAACCACATCGGCGGGGGTCAGTGTGTGGTCTGCATTGAATCGGTCGAGCAGTCGATCATGCAATGCCTGTAATTCTCGCATGGGGCTGTAGCACTGATGCAGCTGTATGCTTGCATCGCCATCTGACTGTTGCGCTGTTTGCTCTGCGTGTTTGCCGTGCCCTGTACCTCTGTCATGCCCTGTGCCTCTATCGTACTCAGGGCCGCTATCGTGCGCCGGATCACCGCCGTGCTTTGGGTCATCATAGGGATGCAGTAAATCGGTCTGCACTGCAGCAAGCAGACTATCATTTGCAGACGGCAGAAAGAACTGCTCGTCATGTACCCATTCACTGCGATCTCCGAGCAGCTTCATGAGCGTTCGGCCACTACCTCCCAACGAGCTTAATAACGGGTTGCCGATTTTATCATCAGCCAGCGGTTCACTGTTATTGCCGAGCTTAAGCCGTTCACGCGCAGCGCGACGCATGTCGAGCAAATCCGCCCAATAATCAATAGCCGGGTTTAGAAAGTATAACGACACTCGCCCGGTGTCTGCGTGGTCGATCTTTGCCAGCCGCACTAATACATCAAGCGTGCTCGGTGGCAACAGGCCAACATTAAAAAGATGCAGCTGTGGCGGTAGCAGTGCCGGATCAATCTCGCCGCGATCAGCAAGTGTACAGAACCGTTGCCATAGCGCTGCGCGATGAGGCTCATCGACCGATTCTGTGAGGTGTCGCCACAGTGCCGGTTGCCAGCGCTGGGCCGGATCATTACCCGGAGCTGAATCCGAACCCTGCTCCCAGTCGATTAGCATTTGTGGTCGATATACAAGGTATTGATCGAATACATCGGCAATGCGCGATGCCAGCTGCACGCGCTTTGTATCGCCAACGGTGCCGCCGTCAGCCCCGGCATAGCGTTGCAGTGGCAACCATAATTCCTCACCCGCTGAACTGATGGCATCCAGCTCACCTAGCACACGCAACCTTAGCGCATTTCGCTCAAACGCCGATTTTTCGGGTACGTTGTCAAGGCAGTCGCGGTACAGTTGCCAGACAAAAGTAGCGGGAAGCACGTAATCTATATTGGCCGCAATGCCCGCGCGATCTGCGATCTGCAGGTTAAGCCAGCGACCGATACCGGGGTTTGCTACAAGCACCTTCTCAGTTGTCAGCGGGTCTGCAAGCGGGTGCGACTCGCGTAGCGTACACAACAATATGAACAGCGCTTCGAGACGGTTGCTGTGGTAAACGTGGAGCATGTGGTTACATGTCGAAGAAAAGAAGTTACTTTAACATGCCGACACGCAAGATCCGGTTATGCAACATTAGCAGGGTTTTCGATCAGGCAATTTTCTCTGCAACATAACTACATGGAAGCGCTGACATGTTGTAGCCTCAACACTGTACTAAAGTTGCTGAGTTCAACATCAAAGGAAGTTCTGTGGTTAGAATTATACACACTGCCGACATTCATCTCGATTCCCCGCTGCAATCTCTGGCACTACGGAATGAGTCATTGCGGGAAGTAGTCGAAGCCGCTACGCGCACTGCGTTCCAAACGATCACCGGGACAGCAATAGCGGAACATGCAGACGCACTGTTAATTGCCGGAGACTTGTTTGATGGCAAACAGCGTAGTGCTCGTACGGCTGTTTTTCTGATTGAGCAGCTAGATCGATTACGGCAGGCAGGTGTCAGGGTTTTCTACATAAAGGGCAACCACGACGCCGAGAATCAACTAACCGGCTCACTGGATCTGCCAGACAACGTACACGTATTCAGCGGGCGTGGCGGAAAGGTGCAACTGACCGGAGACATCTGGGTACACGGCGTCAGCTTTAGTGAACGACATGCACCTGTGAGCCTTCTTCCCCGGTTTTCCGCACCTGTGGCTGGAGCCGTCAATATTGCATTGCTGCACACCTCACTCAGCGGTGCTCAGGGCCATGATGTTTATGCACCCTGCGCGGTCAGTGATCTAATAACAATGGGCTTTGACTACTGGGCGCTTGGCCACGTTCACAAGCGACAAATTCACTCGGAAGATCCCTGGGTGGTAATGCCAGGCATGCCACAGGGCAGAGACATAGGTGAGGCAGGCCCTAAATCAGCAAGCCTGCTGACAATCACTGATAAAACCATTGATGTCACCGAGGTTCAGACCTGCGCCGTAGAATTCATCAGCGACTCACTGGATATTTCAAACACCGACACCGACGACGCACTACGCAATCAGCTCAGAGTTCACCTAAGAACAATAGCGGGCCAGCTAAATGCCAGTGCCGGTGTGCTACGGCTCGAATTACAGGGAACCCCAAATCGTCACTGGCAGTTCCTGCGTGACAATGACTACTGGAGGGAACAGGTATCAGAACTTGCGCGTGAAACCGACTGCCTCTGGATAGATAAGCTCAAATTCAACCTCGAAGCTCCAGTCGCGCAAGATACCTCAGCCAGTGCGATCGATGAGCTTGCTGTCATTATTGCTCAAATACAGAGCGAGCCGGGTTTTGCCAATACGGCGGAGGCGCGGGTTTCCGAGGTAATACAAGACCTGCCGACGGAAGTGCGGGCGCGTATGCTACCAGACGAAAACAGCACGCGGAGCCTTGCACAGACTCTTTGCCAGTCCGGTAGTAAACAGATTCTAGCGCGTATGAAGGGAGCCGACAGCTAATGCGATTGCGTAAGCTTGCCCTTGAGCGTTTCGGCCATTTCACAGATCAGGAATTTGATTTCGGAGAGAAAGGAGACTCACCCGATTTTCACATTATCTATGGTTTAAATGAAGCCGGCAAAACCACTACCATGGAGGCAGCCCTGCGGCTATTCTACGGATTCCCTCCGCGTGATAGCTACGACTTCAAGCACCAGCGTAAAAATCTACAAGTGTCGGGACAACTGGAAATTGATCACACACTAACAACGCACTTCACCAGGCTCTCCACTCGCAACGGTTCATTGCGTGATCAGAACAATACTGCACTGCCGGAAACTGCGCTGGCAACTCATTTAGCCGGGCTTTCACTCGACGACTATCGCCAGCTGCTATGCCTTGACGATGACACCATAGAACGAGGTGGAGAAGAAATTGTGAAGGCAAACGGTGATATCGGACGATTACTGTTTTCTGCCGCCGCCGGTGTAGCAGGCCTGAGTCTGGCGCTCAATGAGGTGCGCGAGACTGCAGATCAGATCTGGCGCAAGCGGGCTAGCAAAACACAGATGGCCGAATTAAAGCGCGAGCTGTCAGCGATCGAGAAAACCATTCGCGAGCAGGATGTTTCAGCCAGTAAATGGCACAGCCTGAAAAAACAATACGCAGACGCTCAATTAGCTGAAAACCAAGCACGCGCGACACACGAAAACTATCGGGAAGCAGCATTAATTATTGCCGCAAAGATACGTGCACTGCCTAAATTAAAGCAAATTGACGATCTAATTTCACGCACTGCAGACTACTCAGATTACCCGACTCAGCTGGATTTTGACCCGGAAGATCTAGTCGCTATGCAAAGCGATGAAAATCTATTGAAGGCAGATTTGCAACGGCTGTCATCAGAGATCGAAAGTGCACAGTTAAAATTAAACAGCATTGATCGAGAACCGGAACTGGCAGCACTGTCTGACAAGCTGGGTGATCTGGACGATCTGCGCGCACGTGATATGACCGCCGGCAAAGACATTGAGCGGCGGCGCCGGGAAATGCAGAACCACCATTCAGCAATGGAACGAGCCGCCCGTGATCTGGGTGTCACAGACCAGACCGATCTGCAATCACTGGTTTTATCATCTACTGAAATTCAGCGTGTTGATGCAAATCGCGAGGCATTGCGACTAGCAGAACATGAACTCGATAGTGAAAACAGAGAAGTTACCGAACTCAGGGAACGCTTTGAAAAGGCCGGTAGAAATGCAGAAAAAGCGGCGAACGAGTCGCCCGACAGCCTGGGGTTCAGCCATATTCTTGAACGCTTTGATGCCGACCGGCTCGCACCAGTATTCGTTAAGGTACAGCAAGAGTTATATTCAGCAGGGCGAACCGCAAGCAAGGCATTGTCAGCACTATCCATCGGGTCGATTCAGTTCGAAACTATTCCAACCGTTGAAACCAGCGCCATTCAGGCACAGATCTGGGCAGACACCTATTCAGAGATCAACCAACGCATAACACAGGAAAAAAATGAGCTGGCCAACCATAGTGAAGACGTTTCTACCCGCCAGGCTCAAATAAAAATGCTGGCATCTGATCGAAAACTCATATCAGACAACGAAGCCCTAATTCTCAGAGAAGAACGCGATCAGTTCTGGCAGGTACATAGAACCACATTGAGTGATCAGACAGCGCAGGTATTTGAAAACTCCATGTCAAAACTTGATGCCGCGACGGAGTCCCGGCTGCTACGCGCCAGTGATCTGGGCCAGCTGCGCCAAACCGATTTATCACTTACCGAGGCACAGACTCGAGCAGATCATGCGCTGGCACGCCTTGCTACCCTGAACCACGAAAAAACCGCTATAGAAAGCGAGGTAAACAGTGCAGCCTCGGCAGCCGGACTTCCTGTCCCGCAAGCACCAGCGGTATGGCTGGAGTGGATTCAACACCATGAGAAAGCGGCAGAGGCGGCACATGAGGTAGCCGAACTTCAACGACAGCATCAGCACGATATAAATCAGGCAGAGAAGCTCCACCGGGAATTGTGCAATCGCCTGAACCTGGAAAGCCCGGACTTCGAAACAGCTATAACCCACGCACGCAAGCAAGCACGCTCTGAGACAGAAGCGATCAGCTTTGCAAAAGCGGCAAACAATTCCCTGAAGGAAATTGCTGCAAATCTAGCCAGTCGACAGCAGAAACAGCAAAAGGCAGAGGCCGCAAAGCAAAAAGCCCGGGAAACCTGGCAAATTGTGTTGTCTGAGTTGTTCGGCGATATTGACATTCAGGAAGCCCTGCTTATCTCGATCGACCCGCTCCGATCACTTCGTGAGCACAACGATAACTACGAAAGAACTAAACAACGAGTCAGCGCTATGGAAGCAGACCGGGCACAGTTTCTTCAGGAAGTATCGCGGCTATGCGAATCACACGGGCTTGCTCTAGAGGGTAGTGCAAGTGACACCTACAGCATGCTCGGCAAACTATCAAACGATGCACAAGCGAAAGAAGCTGAAGTTTCCAGCTTGAAAAAAACTATCGAAGCAGCAAAGACAGATCAGCTGCTGAAAACAAAGGAGCTCGAGAACATAACCCATAAAGTTCAAAGCATAGGGAGTATTTTCCCGAATGGAGCTGCAGTTGACACACTAGACGCATTGCGTAAAACAGCAAAGGATTCGCAACGAGTGATTAGCGAGCATAACACGCGCGCAGAACTGGAGCTTGAACTCATAACCGAGCTGGGGGTTGAAAACATAAGCAAGGCTCGGGAAACGCTGGCAGATGCGACCGCAGCGCAACTGAAAGCCAAAGCAGAAACCTCAAAACTCGATGTCACTGAAGCAGAAAAGCAACTAACGCAGGCAACCGAGGCACGAGTTCTGGCTGGCGAAAATCTCTCCAGGGTCACCGGGGATTCAGAGCTTGGTGTTCTAATAGAACGCAAAACAACGATAGAACTGCAACTGGAACAAGCGGCACTTGAGTATCTTGAACTGGACCTCGGGCATACGATGGCAAATGAAGCAATACAGCGTTATCAGGACACCCACCGAAGTGGCATGATGGCCGCGACTGAAAAGTGCTTCGCAACGCTTACTCAGGGCGCTTATCCGCAGCTTAAAACCGAACCTGACGCCAGCAATGAAGTATTGCTGGCCGTCGACAAAAACGGCGCCACCAAGCGGGCGGCGGAGATGTCTAAAGGCACGCGGTTCCAGCTTTATCTGGCGCTTCGCGCAGCCGCGCACGAGCAAATGGTCACGCAGGGAACGAGCCTGCCATTTTTTTGCGATGATATCTTCGAGACTTTCGATGAAGACAGAACCAGAGCCGCCTGCCAGGTAATGGAGCAAATCGGTAGTAGAGGCCAAGCAATTTACCTCACCCACCATCGACATGTTGTTGATATAGCACAACAGGTTTGCGCCACCAGTCCGAAAATTCATGAACTACAGTGATGCCCCCATCATGGTGATGGCTGCTAACTCATAGGCAACACCCGTCTGGCTGTAATTTTTCTATCAGCATAACGGGGGAATAGTGACACATGATTTTTATGTGCAATATCGGAATTTAATTCCGCATTTACACATAATATATTTCTACCGGGACAGCCACGGTAACGAAATCGATTTGCTTTACGCCAGTGGCCGGGAACTCGTGGGCATAGAGATTAAATCATCCCACACATTCACACCACACTTTAAAAAAACACTATTGCTGTTTTCCGAAAAGCAACATGCACTTTATTCAAGTTATGTAATATACAATGGTGAAAAACGCCACTTCACCGATGGTGTCAAAGCCATCAATTTTAAAAGCACCAGCAATATCTTCGACTCAACACTCTGATACAAACTCAACCCTGGCGTTGCATTAAATTTCGATTTCAGATGCATATAGAACTGTATAAAAGGCGCTGCACGGAGTTTTTATTGGATTAAGCCTGATCATTCTAAGTGATATTCAGAAAAAATGAGCACAGTGCCTTAGATGCTGCTATAGAAGCAGCGCAGCGGTTCCGGTCCGGAATTTTATGCAACACCAGGGTCAACACACCTGAGCCATGCCAGACTCCATAATCTGGTAGTATCCGCACATGACAAACAACAATCGACTCAACCAGCAGCTGGCCTTTCTAACCGAAGCCGACAAACTTAAATCAACGTTGCGTGCGACAAAACTATGTGATGGTTCGCGACGGGAAAACTCCGGCGAGCACTCGTGGCATATTGCACTCTACGCCATGACGCTATCCGAACACGCCAACCGACCCATAGAAATATCGCGGGTTATCCAGATGCTGTTGATTCATGATCTGGTGGAGATTGACGCGGGTGATGTGCCTGTTCACGCAGACTACGATCAGGCAGAGCAACTGGCCAAAGAGCAGGCCGCAGCAGACCGGATTTTCGGACTCCTGCCCGACGAGCAATCAGCCGCATTCAGAGCACTCTGGGATGAATTCGAAGCGGCGGAATCTAATGATGCTATTTTTGCCAAATCAATAGACCGGGTGCAACCGGTCATTGCCAATCTTGAAACCAACGGTGGCACCTGGCCTGATTTCAACGTCACGCCAGAGCAACTTGAGACCCGCGTCGGTGTAAAGGTAAGCCGCGGAGCACCCGCGGTATGGGCTATCCTGCAGGATCGAATCAAGGCGTGGTTTTCCATTACCAGATAAAACTTCTGAGTCGCATGTACCAACCGCTGGCCCTAGTCCCTTTCAGCCACCCACAGCCTTACTCGCTTCTCTATTTCGATTGGTCGCTGTTCCCACGACAGCAGCAAGGTATCCCTGACAATCTGGCCAATAGCCCGCCCGGCTTCGCGCTGCAAGGCCACATCATCATCCGCTTCCGGCACTGCCACAATCACATCACCCGCCATGGTAGGAATAACACCATCTGCGTTTAGCGCAGGTGATTGCTGTGGCGCACCGTCTGCAACTGCCCGAATTGCTGATCGAAGCAGCTGACGGTAGGTTGCAACCCCTATATCAGTCCGACCCAGCATCTCATCAGCATGCACGGTTATTTTGCCCTGAGATACCTGAGCCTCGTAGTCTCCGGGGGATCGCTGGCCCTCTTCGTAAGATCTTTCAGTACCGGTCTGGCCGACAAAATCAACCTTGCCAAGCCCGACGTTTGATCGATCACCTTTACCATCCTGATCAAGTGTCTCGTTAAAATGCCGCCACGCAATAATGCGACAACTGGTGTCATTGACTGGTACGGTCCATTTAGTTATACCTACGCGCGGAAAAAATTTCTCGGTTTCCGGGTTCTGATAGATATCGGGGGGCTGGGCAATCGCCGGCAGGTAAACTTCGGCAGTTCGAACCCAGATAAAATCTTTCCAGCGCCGGGTATTGGTTAAATAGATGCCGCTGTCACCGTCCATCCGGTGCCAGTCCACTACCGGCATCGCACCCCATGCCGGATTAAAATGCGCGCGCGTTACGCGTGTATGCAGGAACACACTATGGAACGGATCCATCGGGTTTTCGGCAACCTGCAGCCAGTTGCAGGGGTAATCTATCGAGTACGGCACCATATCGTTATTGAGTTGGTTCAGCGTATCGAATAAAGGAAAATCCGGCATCTCATCGGGCGGTCCCATCCATGCGAAAACCAGCCCTTTGTACTCCTCAACCGGATAGGCGCCGTGACAGATTTTTTTCGGTATCGGGCTGTTTTCGGGCTCTCCGGGCACTTCCAGAATGGTGCCGTCTGTATCATAAAGCCATCCGTGGTAGCAGCAGCGGATGCCCTTTTCCGAGATAATTCCGTACTCCAGCGACGCGCGTCGATGACTGCAGTACTTGTGCAACAAACCCAGCTGCCCTGCCAGATCACGAAAAAGCACCAGCTCCTCGCCAAGTATTTCGATCGCAAGCGGTAACTCGCCTACCTGCTCTGTCATCGCAACCGGTTGCCAATAGCGTCTGAAATATTCACCTGCAGGCGTGCCAGGACCCGTGTGGGTAAGTTCCGCGTCTTCAGTTGCAACCGACGCTCGATAGTAACCGTTAAAAGGTCTTTTCTTTTGCTTGCGATCCACCACACCCGCTCCAATTTCCCGGCTGGCTACCGGACAATGAGATTGTGCACCCGCAATGGCCCCTACAACAAGCCCCTTTTTTAATTAGCCACCACAGCGAAATAACTGCCGGGTGCGCTTACCCGGTTTATGGAAAATGATCTAGAGTTCGGCTAACCCGACAACAGGAAAACACCCGAACTCTATCAAAATACGATACAGATACAGGAATTCACAGATACCGAATCCACTTCAGCCGAAGTACGGTACACACGCAAATTGCCGCACCTGACACTGATTAGTTATATCCGTTTCGCTGTCCCGGCAATACCCGTTCTATATAAAGTGACTGTGTGCGGACCCACGCATGTGCGTGAGTCTGCACATTCCGTTAGCGTATGCGCCGGATTGTAATTTCAGCCACAGCACCACGCCAGTCATAGCGAGCCGATCCACCTGGAATATCGCCCTGTTCATGAATGCCATTGCTCATGTGTACAAAACCTTCACCATCTACCGCCGTGAATGAGCCATCACCAGCTCCGCCACATTGCGGCCCCGGGATATTTGCGCACAATTGATCATTGATTTCGCTACCGGCATCATAGGCATGCGCATAATAGGTTTTACGGCCACGGTTCGGAAGCCTGACACCGTCCAGCGCTACAAACGCATCATTGGTTGGCAGTAACATGGCAGCCATGCTGAATTTTCCCATCCTGCGACTAGTACTGATCTCGAACTCAACGGTCTCACCACCCATAAGAAGCCCTGACGTTGTGGTTGTTTCTGCTACTCCATGAGCACCGGACAGCTCGCCTTCAAGCGGATCGGTTGCACCACCTTCTGCCAGAGCTCCCAGCTCATCACTAGCCATCGAGCCAAGCTGAAAAAGCGCTACAGAACTATTATGTGTAGCGGCTAAAATCGGGGTAAAGGCAATCGCCGGCGTGATATTAGTAACCGTTACCTGATATTTTCGATTGTAATTACTGGCGTCTGCAACAGATGCAAGCACGGTCAGGCTGAGTACGGCAATTGATGTAATAAATCGGGCTGGTTTAGATATGCTCATTGAAAAACTCCGTGTTGAGGTGAACACGTACATTAATTTGCAGTTGTTCTATGAATATCACGGAGTTATCACAATAGTTTAACAATACAGATCTATACCTTGAAATCCAGATTGTTACTGACGATCACAATTCAGCTTAGACTGTAACCACTAAACACTATTTGGCATCTTGTAGATTTTCAGTACAATAACTTAAGGACCATAAGCGCATTTCGGAAATACGCTTCTCGGCGCAATCATCACGCACACAGGCAACGGAGAATGATGTTTTGGCATTAAGTGAAGCTGAAAAAGCACGGTATTACAAAGAAGGCTATGTCGTCCCCGATTACCGCCTACCGGAAGCACAGGTAGCGTCTCTCAGGGATACCGTCAATTACCTGATCGAAGCCAACCCCGGTGTACGACCAGAGCAACTGGTCAACGCACATCTTGCCAGCCCCAGTGCCGAAGGCGTACGTGGTGCGGCCGAATTGCTGGAGCTGGCAAAGGAACCTGAAATACTCGATCTGGTTGAAGATGTGATTGGTCAGGACATCATTCTCTGGGGTTGCCAGCTTTTCTGCAAACCGGCAGGAGACGGCATGGAGGTCCCGTGGCACCAGGACGGCCAGTACTGGCCTATCCGGCCGCTGGCCACGTGTACCGTCTGGATCGCCATTGACGACAGCCTGGTATCCAACGGCTGTCTGCGGGTGGTACCCGGATCACACAGCGATCAACAACTCCATTCCCACTACACCGATGACCGCGAACGTCTTACACTCACACAGGCGATAGAACCGCAGCACCTTGATGAGGAAGCATTTGCCGACGTCGAGCTTCGGGCGGGCCAGATGTCACTGCATGACGTCTACCTGGTACACGGATCAAACGTGAACACTTCGGTTAATCGACGTGCCGGACTGGCAATACGCTATATGCCAGCCAGTTCGGAGTTCAATCGCGATCTGATCGAACCGTCAGATAAATCGGGCTACAAGGTCGACTTTTCCCGCAGACCCCTATGGTTACTGCGCGGGCAGGACAGCAGCGGTAAAAACGATTTCTCTATCGGGCACGCGTAGGCAACTCAAGCGTCGCCTCACTACCCTACCGCCACTTACAGGCCGCAACACTTAAAGCCGCTCAACCAACACGGCAAATGACATAGCACAGGCGAGCAGAGTCCAGCATACGGATTCTGCGAGTTGCAATTAGATGTGACAGCCGCTTCCACCTGTATCAACGTTCAAAAACCGAAACTACCGCCCCTGACTGTTAGCCTCGATTAGTCACAGGGTGGCGGGCATATTGCGTAGAGATCGGGCTTCACTGTGCATTTTCTTCTTGCGTCGATTACTTACGAATGTTTGCCGGCGAAAAACGGGCTGTAGAATCAGGGATCACGCGAGATACCGTCAATCCCGCTGAAAGTTGAAGCGAAAACACGCGCTTTTGCGGGTCGTTCAAACTGCAACTCCTTCAGCGCGGTAATCGACGCACGGCGCAAGGTCTGTTGTGATGCGCACCCTGAGAATAAATAAGTTCATCGCCTCCGCTATTTTATTAAAGAGGCACGAAATTCATATCATAAGCGCCTGGCACATCAGCCGAGCATACGACTGGCACTGGAGAATTCTGTGATCAAATCCCTACTGGCAATAACCATTGTTGCTTTTACCCTGGCTGGCTGCGGAGGAAGCAGCTCATCGCCTAGCGACGGAACTAATAGTGGTAATAACGGAGATGGTGGCGGTGGTGATGGTGGCGGCACCACCATCGGCGGTCAGACAGGTACCTTCGGCGACTCGGCCACGAGCGGCCTCGACGCAACCACAACCGTGTGTCCTGCCAGTGTAACCAGCAGCTTTACCGGCTGGGCACGACTCTCCGACAACACCTATTGTGCATGGAAATGCCCTGACGGCGATATAAACGACGATGGTGATGATTTTGGATTCATTCAGGCAACCGGGCAAACCTGTCGCGATACCACTGCAGCAATTGGCGCGCAAATCACTTCAGCAATCTTTTCTCCGATCAATGGCTGCCCGACCTCTGCCGATTGCTCTCCCAATTTCTCGCGGGTTTTTATAACTGCCGGAACCAATGTTGCTCTGGCAAACGACACGGCCTATACCTGTACTCCCCGGCTTTTTAATGAAACGAATAGGAGATGGCAGGACGACAGCGCCCTGACCGGCTTTTCACTCACCCTGAATAATGATGGCAGTAACTCAGCTGTAATAGATGGCAACAACACCACCTGGTCCTTTGCTGACGGCGTGTTGACGCTCGAAGGTCAGCGAGTATTGAACAACGTTGCAGTCGGCTCCGGCAGTTTCAGTTCCTGGAACAGCAATACTTCTCTGATCCGCTGCACCACTGGCTCGTAACACACAGTATGGACCCGGTTGTATACGACAACCGGGTCGCTGGATTCGTGTTTTAAAATCAGCGAACCGGGCAGCCGGAATAATCTGGCGAATCCTCGTAGAATAATTTACTTGTTATAACGGTGGCGGACTAACCGATGTCCAGCCACCATCAACTACCAGCGTTTGCCCGGTTATTTGCGCAGCAGAATCTGACAGCAAGAACATCGCGGCTTCTGCGATATCGACGGGTGTTGTTACTCTGCCGGTTGGCGTAAGCTTCGACCAGACTGCTTCGTAGTCCTGATCCTCCAAAGTACGCTCAGTCAGGGTCGCGCCCGGCGCGATAGCATTTGCAGTAATACCATGCTGCCCCAATTCTGCCCCCAGACTTTTCACCAACATACTGATAGCCGCTTTCGACATCGCATAAGCTGCAAGATGCGGATGATACTGGATACCGGTAACCGAAGACATCAACAGCAAGCGACCACCCGGCTTTTGATTCTCACTACCAACGCGCTCATTCTGTTCTATAAACTTTCGGGTTGCTCGCTGCGCCAGGTAATAACTTCCACAAATATTCACATTAATCAGCTTTTGGAACTCGTCAATCGGGTAGTCGAGAAAATTGCCAAAGCTTGTGATTCCCGCATTGGCAACCGCAAAATCCAGCCGCCCGAAGGTCACCACAGCGTTCTCTATAAGTTTCTCTATAACCGCAAGGTCGCTACAGTCGCCGCCAATGGCAACAGCTCTGCCACCTTCCTCTGTCAGCTCTGCCACCACCGACTCGGCCAATTCCTGTCGAGAGTCGTTTACTACAACACAGGCTTGAGCCTGAGCCAGCTGACTGGCGATCTGCTTACCGATACCAGCACCCGCCCCGGTCACAATTGCTACACGGTTTTCGAAATTATGCATAGATACCCCTTTTCCGGCACCGTGCCTGAAAAGCGTCGATACCAGAGTTTCTTAATTTACCTGGAGTTTCTTAAAATACCTGGATATTTCATCAGTGAACCCGTTTCGCGCATACAGCGCGCGGGCACGATGATTATTACTGAACACATGCAAGCTTAAGCTCCCCGCACCCAGTGACAATGCCATTTTATCCGCCTCCTTTAGTAGCGCGGTTCCAATACCCAAGCCTTCAGCTTCTGCATCAATAGCCAGAATCTCCAGATGCGCACTGGCCTCACCGGACAACAACTCCTTGCGTGCGCTAACCACCGCCACCCCACAAACGTTACCGGCTCTGCGTGCAATTGCGACCCGTACATCACTACGGTTACCGGCCGCCCAGGCTTGCACCAGATCCCGATCCCCGTGCCATAGCTCTTCCGGCGCTCGATGTTCCGGAACGCTGAAATCTGCTAATCGTGGCAGCAGTGCAACAATTTCCGCTTCATCCGAATGCTGGCCTTCTACAATTTCATAGTCCATATATGATGTCCGTTTATCCGCCACTCATTAATTCGAGCCTGGCTGTAAGTCCGCTATATATATTCCGGCTTCTATTCTGTGTCTTCCGCACTCTCATCATCGATCAGCTCAACCAGCTGCTCTACCGACAGCCGCGAACCACTATCAGTGCCTTCAAGCAATGCATTGGCAAGATCACGCTTTTGCTCATGCAGCTTTACTATTTTTTCCTCTATTGTGTCTTTAACAACCATGCGATAAATAGTGACGGGGCGCTTTTGGCCCATACGGTACGCCCGATCGGATGCCTGATCCTCTACCGCCGGATTCCACCACGGATCCATGTGTATCACATAATCAGCGGCTGTCAGATTCAAGCCGGAACCACCAGCCTTAAGGCTGATTAAAAACAACTCACCTTCACCGGCCTGAAAATCGTCTACCGCCTGCTTGCGTTTTTTTACGTTAGTCGATCCATCCAGATACTGATACTTGATGCGCTGTGCGTCCAGATGCTCTCGAATCAGTGTAAGGTGCCCCACAAACTGACTGAACACCAGACAGCGATGACCATTGCATAGCAGTTCATCAACAATCTCCGCAAAAGCACGTAGCTTGGCACTGCCGCACGGCGGTGTATCGGTCACCAGTGCAGGGTGGCAGCTGGCCTGGCGTAAACTGGTGATTTCGGCCAGCACTCTGAAACGCTGTTCGGAGTCAAGCTCCGACAACTCACTAATACGCTGCAACGCCTGCTTACGCAGACCTTCATAGAAATCTTTTTCAGCATCATTAAATTCAACCAAATGCGTTATTTCGGTCCGCTCTGGAAGCTCGGTCAGCACCTCACGTTTCAGGCGTCGCAATATAAACGGCCGAATCAGTGTTTTTAAGCGCTCTCTGGCTGCATCGTTTTCACCGTGTTCTATCGGATGCGCATAGCGCTCCTTGAACTGCTGGCTGGAGCCGAGCAAACCTGGATTTATAAAACGGAACAGATTCCATAATTCACCCAGATGATTTTCTATAGGTGTACCCGTTGCGATCATGCGGAAGTCGCCGCGCAATGACATCATTGCCTGAGATCGACGGGTACCGGCATTTTTGAACGACTGTGCTTCGTCGGCGACTATCGTGTGCCACTCAATCTCTTGCAGCATCTCGATTTCATTCTGCAATACACCATAGCTGCACACAAACAGATCACCCGGGCCCGCTTCTCTAAGCATACGACTGCGATTGCCTTCACCCAGCCAGCGCAAGCGCAACGAGGGCGCAAATCGCTCAGCCTCTGCCAACCAGTTTCCACACACGGAAGTCGGTGCAACAACCAGTGTCGGTCCACCAGCTGCACGCAGCAGCATCAGCGCCAGACTCTGCATGGTTTTACCCAGACCCATGTCATCAGCGAGACACGCCCCGGCGCCCCAGTGAGCCAGTCGAACCATCCATCGAAAACCTTCCAGCTGATAGTCACGCAGCTGTGCCTGCAGAGTTTCCGGCGGCTCTGGCATCAAGGCCTCGGCTTCGCGCAAACGGTCCAGCTGCTGCTGCCAGTTATCGTCGTCCTGCAGCACCATGCCTCGTGATGCCTGCTCCAGCATCGGTACCGCCAGATGATCAGCGCTGCCGTCGTCACAAAGTGCCTTGAATGCCTCAAGCTGCATACGAAGTCGACGGCTCAGCTGCAGTATTTTGCCATCATCCAGCCGCAGAAAACGGCCGTCAGCTTTGTCCAGGGATGCCAGTAGTTTTTTTAGATCGATTCGGGTATTGGCAAACGCATTCGCATCCAGCGGCAATAAATCGTACGAGCCGGAACCCGCGTGCTGACCTTTTTCAACCTTCAGCTCACCGGCTACGCCAATGCCGTTGCGCTGTGAATTGAAGTGCACGTGCATACTGTCTGAGTCTATAACCGTACTGAGCGCGATCCGTTCGCCAGCCGGCCACATCAGGGTGACTTTGTCTTCCATTTCCTGCAGTACTGATAGAACCTCCAGTGCTTGCTCAGCATCATCTATAGACCACTGCCAGCCAGCACTGGCGTTTGGTAACGGCAATTGATTCAGAATCTCTCTGGACTCGACCAACTCGGCATTTAAATCGCGCGTAGTATTACATGGTCTGTTACCGATCATGGCGTATAAACCCGGCTTACCCTGACCCGGCATGACACAGGGCCCGTGCTCACCGAGCGGATAGATACAGACAGACAGATCAATACCGGTTTCAAGCGGTCTAAGGTGAAAGGCAAGCCGCCTTTGCGCTGCCACCGTGCTGGAATCGACGGTATTTATATCGGTGTGAATCTCAACCAGTGCGGCCATCGACCGCAGCGATTGCAGCACCGCATCACTGGCATCAGCCGGCACTTTCAAGCCGCTATAGCTGAGCGATCGTGCCAGATCCAGTTGCCCTTCAGTAAAGCACTGCACAGAAAGCACGTTCTGCTGCTGCCACTGACAGAAAAAATCTCCGGAGGATTTTATAGCACTCGGCGGAAAAGGATCCATTGCGATAGATATTTCCTGCAAGGTCTTGTCGTTCACTACCTGGAGTGTGGACGTGCAGCGGGATATTGTTACCGGCAGGGGTTCTTCAGCATCGATATCCAGGCTTGGATCCGGATCATCACGGTATAGCCGCGGATGATGCATAATCAGCTCAAGTGATTCGGCTGTTGTAAATGCAAAACGCTTTTCAAAGTACAGCGCATGATCAAGCTGCAGCTGATTGCGCAGGTGAGCACAGATTTTTAAATCAAGGTCACATAGAAAATCGAGTGTACCGCATTCATCGAGCAGTAATTTCAACGGAAAGCGCTTGCCGCGGCTCCACTTGCCATTGCGACCCAGTCGCTGCTCACGCGGCTCTACATGCAGAGTCAGATCGGAGGCTGAGAGCCACCAGCACATGCGTCGGTCATCAACGCCTGGCGCAGTTCTGTCTGCAATACGTGTGTGTCGGTTGGCCGCCAGCGTCAGTGCATCGAGACCGGACTGCCAATCTGATTGCTTCTGATAGATGTTGAGCAATCTGCCGGTAGAGCGGATTTGCGGCTGAAACTCACTGGTATCCCGATGCAAGCCCTGTGCAGACAACAGAGTCAGACCTTCGTCAACAAACCAGTGCAATCCGGCCTCGGACGCACGCTCCACGTGCCCGGCCAAACGCGCGACCAGCAATTCATCCGGCTTTTCCCCCAGCCAGTGCCTGCTGAGGTTCAGGAAGAGATCGAGCCAGGGGCTGGCGTCAATATGCAAACCGCCTAGCCAGATCGTCTGGCTGATCTCACGCTGTCCGCACACAACACGTGCAAAATCAGTCAATACTCTGAGCACCGGCGTGAACAGATTACCGGGGAATTGCGACTGATACTCATTGGCAAGCGCGTTGAGATCTTCGACCAGTGATTCCAGCTGCTTTGATTCCGTCGCAGTTAAACTACCTGTCCCGGCTGATGAAATATTCTGGGTTTTCAGTTGCAGCAAAGACAACCCGTAGGCCACCGCGGACAAACCCGGTTTTATTTGCCCAAGGGCCCGCTTGCTGCCGCCCGACCCGCTGGCGTCGGCAGTCGACATATCACAGGCAAGCCGGTAGTTATCGATTGCACGCTGCGGCTGATGACCGAAAAACGCAAGCAGCGCAGCAACAGCGCGGGCATCTGTGTTGCCAGAGCCCTCGACCCACGAGGCCATCCGGTCAAGCCGGTTCTGCTCGGTATCGCCACACAGTAGTGCCATTTGCACACCGTTAAAAAGAGTCTGCCACTCGCCCACTGTGGGCTGAGTGGTAGTTACATCAGAAAATTGCTGGTGTCTTTGCAGGCACTCGATAAAGACGGATTCAGACCATTCGTGATAGCGCGAGTCGATTTCCGCTTCAAATGCCAGCGCTGCAGAAAGTATCTGCTGGCCGTTATCGCCGGTTTCCCGGTTAGCTCTTTTTGTTGCTATCCGGGCCGGGGCAGGTGCCAGCGAGGGTTGCTCTTCTTCTAGCACATCATCAATCTGATACTGATCTAACACGTTCGATTATTATTCTTTGTTGACTCCTGAACGCGTATCTTAGCCTCGCCAACCGGCTTTTCTGGAACAACTTTTCACCAGATTGCAGACCTGTCACCACCACGTGAATCCGCTACCATGAATTGATTTTTCTCTTCATTACATCGAAGGAATAGACTGCTTTTTTTTAACGATTTTTGTTCTTTACAGTACTTGACGTCGACCTGAAAACCAGAATCACTACGGTATTCTGTTGCCTGCAGGTAATAAATATCCACTTGCAATTTGACACGATCTACAAATCCGACAGGGGTCGTACTAGCCGCGATCAGAATATAAATATTACGCGGCCTGCGGACTTAAGCCTCGCTGGTTAATTCGCTGCACGGCCGCGATCAATTCCCGGGCTGGAACCGGTTTCGAGTAATAGTAACCCTGTATGTAGTCGCAACCCAGCGACTCAAGCTTCTGTCGCTGAAAATGGGTTTCCACGCCCTCTGCAACTGTCTCGAGATCCAACTCCCCGGACATCATCACGATGGTTTTAACCAGCAATTGCTCATCGGGCTCGCTGCCCAGTTTATCGACGAAGGATTTGTCTATTTTTAGTATATCGAGCGGTAACTCGGCAAGATACTGCAACGAGGAATAGCCGGTTCCAAAATCATCTATGGCAATTTTTATCCCGCGATTACGCAGCAGGGCCAGTTTTTTGACGACCATTTCGATGTCGTTCATTACAACCGATTCGGTTACTTCCAATTGCACGGCAGACGCTGGCAGATTGTACTTTGCGATCACACCAAAAACATTGGCTACAAAGTTATGCACAATGAACTGCCGCGCTGAAATATTCACCGCCACAGAGAATTTAAAACCCTGGCGCCTCAATTCGGCAATTTGTCTGCACGCTTCATCGATAACCCAACTGCCAATCACTTCTATCAGACCGCAGTTTTCAGCAACCGGAATAAATTCTGTGGGCGGAATAAAACCGAGAGTCGGGTGTTCCCAGCGGATTAACGCCTCAACCCCCTCAACCAGACCACTATAACAGTGCACTTTGGGCTGGTAGTGCAGCTGAAACTCACCGGACTCTATAGCACGTGCCAGATCAGACTCCAGCCGAATCCGTTTCTCGTGAACCTCCAGATGCCATTTATTAAACACGCAGACACTACCTTGCTCGGCACCTTTAGCATGGTACATAGCGAAGTCAGCGTTTTTCATCACTTCTTCAGCAGAACTGGCATCATCAGGGTAGAAACTGACACCAATACTGGCACCAATATCAAGTTGCAATTCACCTATTGATACTCTGGTGCTAAAGCTGTCGTTAATACGCTGAGCGATACGTAGCACATCATAACGTTTAGTACGCGTCGAGATGATTGCGGCGTATTCGTCTCCGCCCATACGCGCCAGAGTATCCCCGGCGCCAAGCTGCGAAGTGATCATAACCGCAACCTGCTGCAATAATTTATCGCCGACGGTATGACCATGGGAATCATTAACATTTTTAAATCCGTCCAGATCGATAAACAACACGGCAAACCAGTCTGCCTTGCCGGCATTGCCCTTGACTGATTCTTCCAGTTTCCCCTCAAACCCGTTTCGATTGGTAAGCCCGGTCAGGCTATCGTGAAAGGCCTGATACTTAACTTTTTCCATTAGCTCTCTACGCATAAGTGCCATTGATATCTGCGCGCAGATCAGCTCAAAATAATGCCTTTCGCTTACAGTAAAATCTGAACAATCAATCGAGCGATGAGCAAACAATACCCCCCACGACTTATTCTCATGCACCAGCGGAACACAAAGCGTTGAACCGAGACGCCAGGCAGCCCTGACACGATGTACCTCGGCACTTTCCCGCTCATCATTGACGCCACGCTTTATAAAGCCCGTTTGCTGATGTTTTATACACCAGCTGGCAACGGAAGTCGCAACCGTCACACTACCGGATTGAACAGTTCGTACATTGCCATCGGGGGTATTCTCCCAGGCAGCCATCGGGGTAAATACGTTATTTTCCTCCAGCTTATAGATATGCACCTTGCTGGAGTCGAAGGCATCGATCATGGTGATACAGATTTCATCGATAATGCGATCAAAGCTGGCTGATCCATAAATCGCACGGCAGAGCTCACTGGTCGCCTGTGTTCGGGCCAGCTCGGTTCTGGTATTTTCATGCAGCTTTGCATTTTCTATAGCGACCGAGGCAATCGGCGCAAACATCTCCAGCAGCTCCACCTGCTCTTCTATATTTCTGTCATCGCTTTCGTACATTATACCTATTATGCCAACCACCTCATCACCGAGCTTCAGCGGCACACTGCAGGCCTGCCTCGCGTTATTAAGTCCGGGAAGCCGATGCGGATAACTTTGGTAATCTGATACGCAAACCGTCGATCCTGTTATCCATGCCTGACCGCCGATTCCCTCACCACACTTATGGCGCACGGATTTCAACCCGGCCAAATCCGTGCTGGTCGCAACCGTCTCTAAATGCTCGCCGGTTTCATGAACCAAGGCAACATAGGCATAATCAGCACTCGTCAGAGACCCTGTCTCGCTGGCAATGTGCTGCAGCAGCGAAGGCAACTCAACCCGGTTCATTAATTCAACAGCAAAATGATTCAGGCTCTGGACCACTTCGGTCTTATCAGACATAGCGGCCAGCGGCGAGCAGTCGACGCTCGGCCGTGGCTGCTGAACAGAGGCTGCTAAGTGTCCGGGCGCTGTGGCGAGCTGACGCAGCAATAGCCCGAACCGGCCGCTTTCTATCTCAGCAGGCGTCACGACATGGCCACCCTGCCCTAATATTGCGGTACTTATATCACTCGACAGATCATCGACCACAGCCACCACAGCCACCTCAGCAGAACCGGCTCGGCTTATAAGCTGTTGCAGCTGCCTCTCGCTAGTCCCGGGCGACGCTCGTCCGTCGATTATTACGGCAATCGGCCTGTTCTGCGAATTGCACGGGCAACCATCAGACCCGATCATCTCGGCAACTGAAAGCCTCTCGGGCACTAAAGCGCAACGGTGAATACTTTCGCCAGTTATCGGGAGCAACTCGGGCGCAACCAACAAACAGCGACCGTCAGTCATGGTCGTCGGCATAAGTTGTGGAGGGTTGGCAGGCCACATCAATGTTATCCAGCTACGTTGTATAACAGTTTCGCGTCAATGCGATGTCGGACGCTGTGTACAGCGAAAACCGTGCCTTATTTCACAAAATACCCGGAATTTGCCAACCACTCGACACTGTGTAACGGGTGGCTGGAAACGCAACAGACTGAAACACCACAGGCGAGCCACGTAAAATCAACACCGCAACACCCGCAAAATAGTTTCACATGAGGATTCAAGAGCCAGGATCTTTATGATTATCTGCCATTCGATTTATGTATTTTTGCGCGATATCGTCGCTTACATCGTCACTGCTAACCACGCCGATGAATACACCTTGCGCACGCGATTTACCACGCATTGCAGCCAGCTGCTCAGCCGACACAGTGGTGCGCTGCGACGCTCGCCGCGCCCACACAGCCAGATGCTGATACATCATTGTCAGTGTACCGGCATGTAACTCGCTGGTACCCAGATCGGTTAATTCGTCCGGATCATTGAGCAGATCAAACAGCATGGGGTCGAATCCCCCTTCAAAATGAATGAGTTTCCATTGCTTGGTCGCGACCATGAAAATACGCGCATCACGGACATCTATATCCAGAATGCCTGCTAACGGAGTTGCTGAGTAGTCGTACTCGCAAACGGCAATATCCCGCACTTCCCCCGCAGCGGTTCCGTTTATAAACGGGCGCAGAGAGTGCCCTTCCAGAATATGTGGAAGTGCCTCACCACCACTGTAGTCGAGAAAAGTGGGGAGCAGATCGATGCTCTCAACCAGCGCATCTGAAACGCTGCCACGGGTGGCATCTGCCTCTTCTGACGGGTCGAATATAATCAGTGGCACTCGTGTGGACGCATCCTGAAAAAACATCTTTTCGCCCATCCAGTGGTCACCTAGAAAATCACCGTGATCTGACGTCAGTGCGATAATGGTGTCCTGCATGCGGCCGGTTGCTTCCAGCCAGTCAAACAGAACCCCCATTTGATCATCACATTGCTTTATCAGCCCCATATAAGCTGGAATCACCTTTTCACGTACCTCATCACAGGAGAATGCCCGTCCCAGCGGGTTATCCATAAAGCGCCGGTGAATCGGGTGAGCATTATCATATTCCGCCTGACTGCGCACCGGCGGCTGAATATCGGAGGGTCCATACATACTTGCATAGGGTTCCGGCACAATATAAGGCCAGTGCGGTTTTATATACGATAAGTGACAAAGCCAGGGCGTATCAGCCTGCTCTATAAATTCCATGCCGCGGCGGGTAAGGTACGGGGTTTCGCTGTCCTCC
The DNA here is from genome assembly GCA_001730015.1 of Chromatiales bacterium (ex Bugula neritina AB1). Classification (GTDB taxonomy): domain Bacteria; phylum Pseudomonadota; class Gammaproteobacteria; order Granulosicoccales; family Granulosicoccaceae. The sequence goes on from MDLA01000111.1 coordinate 31,626, forward strand.
TCGATTATATTTGCTGCCAGATCAGAGTTACCCAGAAACCAGCCCGACAACACATTGCCGTCTTCATCTATCCCTGAGTTCGCGAAGTCATGCCATGGGTTATCCGAGTTATAACCCTTGCTGCGCAGGTAATCGTTATATTTCAGTGCCGCTTTTTCGTCGTAAAAGCCATTCGGCCCTTCCGGGCGCATGCCGTCATCTCGTTCGAACACATCGAACCCGCACTCGGCCAGCCGGGCGCCAATAATACTCTCGGGCTCAAGCCCAAGGCGCGCCATTCCCGCAGCATCTGCTTTCATATGGGTTTTACCGACCAGCCAGCAACTTGTACCAACTGCGCGCAAGTGATCTCCCATGGTGAGCTCACCCACTTTTAACGGTACATTGTTCCAGCTTGCACCATGGCTCTGCACGTATCGGCCAGTATAAGTAGACATGCGCGATGCACCGCAGATAGGCGACTGCACATAAGCGCGATTAAACCGAACCCCTTTTGCAGCCAGTCGATCAATATGCGGCGTCTCAAGCGTGGCATGGCCGTAGCAGCTGAGATAGTCCCATCGGAGCTGATCGAACATAATAAACAGAATATTTTTTTTCTTTGGCATCAGCGAATAATTTTACCGGTCTCTATTTTGCGAGCTTACACAAGGGCAGCTAACACACGCAAGGCGGCAGACTCAAGACGCTTACGGTCTTTCCGGCAATTCCAGATCCGGCAACCTGTCCGGAAATGAGGCTCGTAATGAAGTGGTGGGATTTTTCAGTCAGCCAGCGTGATCGATTTCCGCGGATAGTTGTTCTACGCTAATGAAATACCATCAGGTCTGTGGGCGCAGACTGCCCCACTGAACCCGTAATGACTAGCTGGATGGAGCACTGGTATGGGATAATTCTCCACGACCAGCCCACTGCTCTGTCAGGCCACCGCAACTGCGAATCTACAGGATAAAAACAATGCAATGCCATGAAGTTGACTACGAGATTTTCGGCGACGATATGCAAATTGTCGAAATCGAACTCGATCCGCAGGAGACAGTAATAGCCGAAGCGGGCGCGATGAACTACATGGAAGAAGGCATTACCTTCGAAACCAAAATGGGGGATGGCTCCAAGCCTGTGAGTGGAATTCTTGATTCACTAATGCACGTTGGCAAGCGTGTACTGACCGGTGAATCAATTTTCATGACACACTTCAGCAACTCCGGTCAAGGTAAGCAACGCGTGTCGTTTGCCGCGCCTTACCCGGGAAAGATTATCCCGCTCGATATGGCAACCATCGGCGATGAACTGATCTGCCAGAAAGACGCTTTTCTGTGCGCCGCGCTTGGCACCTCCGTTGATATTGCCTTCCAGCAAAAGCTTGGCGCCGGATTCTTCGGTGGTGAAGGGTTTATCCTGCAGCGACTTCGCGGTGACGGAATGGCATTTATCCATGTTGGTGGCACCGTAATCAAGCGCGAGCTACGTGGTGAAACGCTGCGTGTTGATACCGGCTGCCTGGCAGCCTTCAGTAGTGGTGTAGAATATGATATCGAACGTGCCGGCAACCTTAAATCAATGGTGTTCGGTGGCGAGGGGCTGTTCCTCGCAACGCTGCGTGGTACCGGAACGGTGTATCTGCAGAGCCTGCCATTTTCACGTCTGGCGAATCGAGTGCTGCAGGCCGCGTCGATTGGCGGTAGTAAAGGTGAAGGATCAGTACTCGGTGGGCTGGGCGATATGTTCGGCGACCGATAGGGTGAATTGATACATGGCAGCGCCTGTTGAGCAATGGCAACTCAAGGTAGAAAGGCAAATTGCAAGCACTGCTACTTCAGATGTTTTTCTGGTCTCACAGCGGGATAATCAACCAGCGGTACTTAAGGTTCTAACAAGCACAGGCAAATCAGATGAGATCAACGCGTCAATAATTCTAGAGTGGTACCAGGGCCATGGCTCGGTAAATCTTATCCACCACAACGCGGATGCCCTGCTGATCGAATACGCCGAAGGACGATCACTGGCCGATATGGTATTCGCCGGCCGCGACAATGAAGCAACCGCCATTGCTTGCAATATAGTAAAAAAACTGCACTCTGGCCGTGCTGTTTCGTTAGCCTCCAGGTTACCAGCATTAGATCAACGCTTCAGTGATTTATTTACTGCAGCAGAAAAATCTAAAAACGCGCTAGTCCGCGAAGCCGCACAAGTGGCAACCGCACTTCTTGAAACCACACGCCGTGAGGTTCCGCTGCATGGCGACTTGCATCACCATAATATTATCCATTCGAATCGCGGCTGGCTGACTATAGACCCCAAAGGATTAACGGGTGATCCAGCCTATGAAGTTTCCAACCTTTTTGCCAATCCATTGAACGCACACACACTATGTACACAACCGGAACGGACCCGGCACCTGCTTGATATATGCACCTCCATACTGGGTTACGAGAAGGAGCGCATCGCCAGATTTGCATTCGTACACAACGTGCTGGCAACCATTTGGGCGGGGACTGTCGATGAGCCTGACCAGACTTCTCTGGAAGTTGCGACAAATATTAGACAACACTTTTAGCTTTCCACCGGGCCTGAACAAAGTCAGCTAGCGAAAACGAGGATTCTCGCAAATTCAATTTGCGGTCCTAATCTTGCGGTACTGCGGGCGAAGGAAAGAATTTCTAATGTTATTCAAAAGGATTTGAAAGTGACCTCTTTCGGGAAAAAACCAGTGTCGCCGGGGCGAATTGTGTCTGTGGCACTGATAGGCTCTCTGGCTGTGGGAGCACCAGCAACAGCGCAACCCATCGCTCTTTCTTTTATCACTGGCGATGACCAGATTAGCAGTTCATGCGAGGGTGAGGTTAGGATTCCCGGCTGGGCGACAAGCAACACAGCGAGCACTGCCTATAGCGATGACCCGAACAGCAATCCAGCCTTTAGAATTGTCGAGTTATCCAACCCGGAGATCTACAGCAAAAGACCACGGATAAGCTGGCCGTCACACACTCTATACTATGAACTGAAAGCCGATGCTCCGGCCGGAATCGTTTCCGAAATAACGGCAGTACTAACCCCTCCCGATGATCCGGGTGATCCGGATCTTGCAGCCTCCGAACCACAGCACTGGCGAATTACCACGGTCTCCTGTGTCGAAAACGATGCAGAAGCCCCCGCGCCGGAGCCCGAGATACCTGCCTATAACCCGATTGCCGATCTAGACACCAACCCACCCGCCGACGGTACCACCTACGTAAGTACCATGAGCCCGATTCGCTCTGGAACCGGACCGCTGTGCCTCAGACCAGCAACAGACGCAGACGGTGAGCCGCTGTTCAACGAACGTGGCAATTGCCCGATTGTGCTCTACCACAGCAATCTGGCTTTCGGTGATTTTATTCTAGCAAGCAACGCCTGGAATTTCTGCGCCTCTACGCTGCCGGACTGGGAGCAGTGCATTTCTGTAGACTCCGATTCCGGCGCGGTAACACCGCGCTGGACCTATGACTGGGGCAATGAAGCCGATGTGAACGGCCCGGTATGGCTGGTGAAATCCTATCCGGAAATTATCTATGGAGTAAAATCACCAGATGAATTTTCCGGATCATCTTTAACTGAAACCCCTGCAGAAACCGGCTTGCCCGCACGCGTAGACAACCTGCCTTATTACCGGATCGACTATGCATTCAGTGGCGAGGAAAACACCACACGTAGCAAAGAGTTTGCTGGTGAGACCGTCTACGGCGAGCGAAATATTGCGCTCGAATCATTTTTTCACGAACTCGATGGTGAATGCGACGTCAACTCGCTGGTCCGCAACGGTAGTTTCAGCAACCAGCGATACGAGATAATGCTATGGCTCGACAGCGGGCCGGAACGACTTCCCTCAGCAAGAAAAGACTTCGTCTCTACCATACAACTCGACGGGGTTGCCTACGATGTCTACACCAAACCTGCCGACCCCGAATACATTGCATTTGTCGCTCAGCAACCGTCAAACATCGGCCAGATTAACTGGAGTACGTTTATAGAGTGGACCCGAACCTATGCTCACCAGCTAGAGGAAACATTCGGTCGAGGTTCAAACACCGTCAGAATTCAAGATGACTGGTGCATGGCAAATATACTTCTAGGCACAGAAATCTGGTGGGGCAGCGGCTATTTTCAGGCAGACGAGTGGACCATTCACCGGACGGTGGGATCAGAAACACCCACCACCGCACAGGAACTGGAATCTACAACAATTTCCAGTAACACCATCAGCGAAGAAGACGGTGAAGGTGAAACAGCTCAACTTATGAGCGACGCCGCACAAACTGGTGGTGCCGCCTCCGGCCTTCAATCTTCAGGTTGCTCTGTCATGTCTCATTCATCGACATTCGACCCTATTCTATACCTGCTACTGCTAACCGCTCTAACCGGCTTGTGTCGCAGTCAACGGAAACAATCGGGCAGTACCCGATAATCTGGCACTTGCCAGCTCTTCTCTGGTTTTTATGTTTACCCTGGTGTTGCATAAAATTCCGGCCCAGAACCGCTGCGCTGCTTCTATAGCAGCATCTAAGGCGCTGTACTCATTTTTCCTGAATATCAGTTAGAATTATGGAAGGTGGGCGTGCTTATTTGCCCCACCTTCCAGACGCTACCCCTGACTGCTTGATCCGCGGGCAGGTTATTACTCTACCGGTATCCATACCAGCGCGACTTCATCAATAGCTATATCGGTTTTTTCCAGACCGACAACCATGGTTTCAAGATCAAGCGCCTTTTGCTCCCACTCATCCTGGATCTCATGGAGATCCTCTCTCACTTCGTTAGTCAGCTCTTCCCTGTCTTCAAGCAGTGCGCTGTACCGGTTCTCGGCTGTCTTCAGACGTTCGGCAGACTTCTGCGCCATGCGCCCTTTGCTGCGACTGCGGCGTATTCCACCGGTAATCATCGAACGGGTGCTTCGGCGCCCGCCCAGAAGCCCGCCGAGCAAGCCTCCCGCTATATCCAGTACCTGGCTGGTACGCTGATCGAGTTTGCGACTCTCGGCATCAAACCGGGCTTCGCGAACACGGTCTTCCGCCTTTTCTATAGCGGCATTTATTCGATCCAGCTTTTTCACCAGCACAACGCGCAGTTTATCGGCTTCTTTATCAACACAAGCGTCAGCTTCCTGCCTGCAGCGCGCTTCAAAATCACTGCGGCTTTCACCGATTCGCGAATACAGTTTCAACGACGGGTTATAGATTAAATGCAGCTCTTCATTGCGATAGAGGTGATCTTTAATTGCCGCCTGCGCTGATCTGAAGTACGTTTTATTTTTTATTTTTGCATCCGGCAACACATAGACTGCACCCTCCGGTGCCTTGCTCGCGAGATCGCGGTCATCGTAGTCAACCATGATCGCGTCATCGGCATCTACCGGCCCGTCCAGCGGCGTGATAATCGCTTCCCACTCGGCTTCGTGCCTGAGCTTTGCTTTGGTATCGTCAAATAGAAGTTCCACTCGCACCGCCAACCCTGCCTGTAGTCGCTTGCCGGTAGCCGAGGCACCCAGCTGGTCTGCGTAACTGACCGCCGGATCAAGGTATCGCACCCGCACGGAATCAGCAGTTTGCGGTGCCACTGCACTTTCATTATCAGCAAGAGGTGCTGCGGCTTGTGCTCCCGCAACCGCGGTAACCACACTTGCCTGTGCCTGCTGCCGCTGATCTTCACTGGTGAGCTGGCGGATCTGCTCTCGTGTTAACGGCCCCGGCAGATACGACATCGCCCAGCGTGTGCCGAACACCTGCGGCTGGCTGGATCGTGTCGAATGCAATATAAATTGCCGCTTATCAAGTGAAGAAATGCTTTTACCAATGGCCGCAATATCGACCGAACCATCTGACGCTCCCATACCGTTGAGCAATCGATCTTTATCACGCTCAGTCTGCAGACGGCCGATCATCCAGGTTCCGGCATTCGACAGCGCTTTGTAGTCTATATCGACCGGGTTCTGCGTGGACAGCACCATGCCCACACCGAAAGCTCGTGCCTGCTTGAGGATAGTCAGTATCGGTTTTTTACTTGGCGGCGCACCATTGGGCGGGACGTAGCCAAATACTTCATCCATATAAATCAGTGCACGCAGATCAGATGTACCGGGTTGGCCGCGCATCCAGGTAACCATTTTTGATAACAATAGCGTTACCACAAACTGGCGCTCTTCTTCGCTCAGATGCGCCAGTGACACGATGGCCGCTCGTGCGCCGCCGTCACTGTTGAACAGCATGTTCTGGATATCGAGTGTCTGCCCTTCTGTCCAGCTCGCAAACGCCGGAGATGCTGCCAGCCCGTTCAGCTTCATGGCAAGCTTTACCCGGTCGGTCAGCGGGAAAAAAGTGTCCAGATCAATCACCCCCAGCTTGCGCATTGGAGGCTGCTGCACCAGACCAATGAGCCCGCCAAGATCAAGGCTCTGCCCACGTGACCAGCACCAGTGAATTATATTCGACAACAGAATATGCTCACGACTACCCAGCGGATCTGCGTCTATACCGACAAGACCCAGCAGCGCCGATGCAAAGCCTTCAATTTCATCGTGCATGCTCTCTTCGTCGGTGCCTTCGGCGGGGGCATCAAGATTGCCAATGATATTCAGCGGTATTCCAGCGGAAGACCCCGGTGTGTAAATAGTAAAATCGACGCTATCCCGCAGCGCCGAGATTCTTTGTGGCTCAATGCCCGAGCGCGCCAGACCGTTTTTCCATAGCTGTGCTTTCTCAACCGCGGCCTGCACGGGATCTCCATCGGCCTCCGATTCGCTGATCCATGGCATGAAATCGGTGGGCAGCAATTGCGGGAACGTCAGCAACAGATTGCCCATATCACCTTTCGGGTCAATGATCAGGGTCGGGATACCCGATGACAGAGCCTCTTCAAGCATAACAACGCCCAGACCCGTCTTGCCTGAGCCGGTCATGCCGACGATGACACCGTGGGTGGTCAGATCCGCCGCTTCGAGGAACAGCGGTGAATCGTCGTCCGGCCGGGTACCAAGATATAAATGTGCTGCGGGAACTTCAATGGTCATAGTGTGCCTTTGCCTGCCAGCCGTTAGGGGTCAGATGCCAAGAATACTTGAGGTGATATATTCCGTGCAAAGTTTTCGCCGTTCGTCACAATGGAAACTTCTTCGCTTCTGGGCGATCGGCAATAGGGAATATACCTGCATGGCGCCGAATTTTTGTTTCTATTTG
>MDLA01000112.1 GCA_001730015.1 Chromatiales bacterium (ex Bugula neritina AB1)
CGGAGAAAAATGTGAGCGCCGGGAGCTCGGATACGAAAAATACGGGGCTCTAACCTGCATATAACGCGGTTTTTCAGCGACAATGAACAATGCATTAATACTTACCCAGCCTCGGTGCGAACCGCATCATTATAACCCTATAATAGTTTCAGAAAACGCTACCAAATGAATAACGCAGCTAAGCGTCGCGCGGCATTATAGAGCTACAGTGATTTCAGCAAATCACTGAAAACTTCACTGAACAATTCAAATTCCTCGCTAGTACCTAAACCTACTCTAATACAGCGGTTCAGTGGTTCGACACCGGGCATGCGCATGAATATATCGTTGTCGGCCAGCAGCGTGAGCATTTTTTTTGCGCGTTCGGTGGTCTGCAGATCGACTGCGACAAAGTTGGTGTACGAGGGTTCGGCGTATAGATCGAGTGAACTGGCCAGTTCCATCACTTGCTGTCGCCCCTGCTGGACTGCGTGCATTACCTGCGGAATGAAATCAGTGTCATTGAGTGATGCCAGTGCGCCGATCTGCGCCACGCGGTTTAAGCCGAAGTGATTGCGTATTTTATTAAAGCCACTAATCAAATCACGGTGCGCTATGGCATAGGCGATGCGCTGGCCTGCCATTCCATAGGCTTTAGAAAATGTGCGGAATCGAATAACCCGTGGGTTGGATGTGTCGACGGGAGGGGCGATCGGTTGATCGGCGAATTCTATATAGGCTTCGTCGAGGGCGAGTACGCAGTTATCCGGGATGGCGTTAATCATCGAGGTGATTTTTTCTTCGCCATGCCAGGTGCCCATCGGGTTGTCGGGGTTTGCCAGATACACGAGTGGCGCGTTGTGTTGATGTACGGCTTCGAGCAGTGCATCCGGGTTTTCGTGAAATCCGCGGTACGGTACGGTTACCAGTTCTGCACCGAAACCTGCTACATGATAATTAAATGTGGGATACGCTCCGGCGGAGGTTACAGCTTTAGAGTCTGTTTCCAGTAGCATGCGTACGGTCAGGCCGAGCAGGGTGTCTATTCCGGCATCAACGCATATTTCGTCTATATCGACCCGGTGTATGGTGGCTAATGCTGTACGTAATTCGTGGCTTTCCGGATCCGCGTACCAGGCACTTCGGGCTACTGCCTGCTGCATGGCCTGTGCGGCGAGCGGCGATATTCCAAAGGCACTTTCGTTTGCGCCTATTCTTGCCCTGAACGGTTTCCCGCGCTGGCGCTCAAGTGCTTCCGGTCCAACGAACGGAGTGGTGGCGGGCAGTTGATTGACCAGAGCAGTGAAGGGTATAGGCATAATAGTGATTCTGCGTTAGTTAATCGGTGCGATCTATAGTGCGGCTTTTACTGCTTATGCAGTGCGTTGTCTACTATTTCAGCAATTGCCAGGGACGAGGTTAACCCCGGTGACTCAATGCCGAACAGATTGATCAGGCCGGGCACGCCGTGTTGCGCTGGCGTTGATATTTCAAAATCCATTTCGGCGCTGCCTTCGCGGGTTATCTTCGGTCGGACACCGGCGTAGTCGGGAAGTAGTGCGTTGTCCGGCAGTGCCGGCCAGTACTTTCTGATTGCATTATAGAAGCTCTCCGCCCTGGCCGGATCGACGTGATAATTAAACCCGCCAGTGGCTGATTCTGCTTCGAGCCATTGTACATCGGGGCCGAAACGGGCCTGGCCGCCGATATCGAGTGTCAGATGTACGCCAAGCCCGCCAGCAACAGGCGCCGGATAAATCAGTTTGCTAAATGGTACCTTGCCCTGCACTCTGAAGTAGTTGCCCTTAGCATAGCGGGCGCGGGGGATGGTGCCCTCTGCCTGATGGCCGAGCTGCGCGGCAAACTGTACGGCATTGAGCGATGTGCAGTTGATCAGTTCATCTGCGGTTATCGACATGGCGCTGTCGCCACCAACAGTGACAGCAAACTGACCATTGCGAATTTCTGCGTGAGTCACCGGTGCGCGGCAGACTACCATTCCGTCGTGATTTTCTATTTCGCCATGCAGGCTTAGCAGTAATCCGTGGCTGTCGAGAATTCCGGTTGATGGTGAGTGCAGCGCGGCCACGCATTGCAGGCCGGGTTGCTGGTTCATGGCGGTGTTGCCGTCGAGCATTTCTATATCGTCGACCCCGTTTGCAGCGGCGCGTTCTGCGAGGCGCTGCAGTGCCTCGATTTCATCTGTGGTGGTGGCGACAATCAGCTTGCCAATGGCCCTGGCTTTTATATGGTGGGTTTTGCACCGTTCGTATAGAAGGTGCCTGCCTCGCACGCACACCTCGGCTTTCAATGAGCCGGGAGGGTAATAAATTCCCGCATGTATGACTTCAGAATTTCTTGAGCTGACGCCCTGGCCGATACTGGCTTCGGATTCCAGTACCAGCACCTCGCGACCGCTGCGAGCCAGCGCTGCGGCACAGGCAAGGCCTACCACGCCGGCGCCGACAACGACAGTTTGCACCGGGTATTCAGACAACGGAGCGGTTCACAGTTAGAGGTTTCCAGTTGGTAAGAGGTTGCTCATTGGAATGGTTCTGATCGAAACACATTTACTTATTCTGCTGCAGATTGTATTTGCACCAGGCAATGATATCAGTAATTAAATCCAGACAGTCCGTAACAGTCGTTCTGTCTCTTAGCGATTACTGGTGTGATAGTCTTCCCGGTCAGACGATCCTTATCGGTCCGGATCAGTGAACTACGAGGTATTGGCTCCACAGCATGCTGCAACCATTTGAATTATTCGTCGGGCTTCGCTATACGCGGGCGAAACGACGAAACCATTTTATCTCGTTTATCTCCCTGATTTCCATTCTCGGTATTGCTCTTGGTGTTACCGCGTTAATCACCGTAATGGCGGTAATGAACGGATTCGAAAAGGAGCTGCGCGAACGCATTCTCGGCGCAGCTTCTCACGCCACAATTACCTTGTTTGAAGAACCCATGCAGCGCTGGCAGGAACTCGCAGACGCCGCCATAGAGCATCCGCAGGTTGTTGGTGCCGCGCCCTATGTTGAAGGTCAGGTAATGGTGGTGAAAGGCAAGCAGGTCACTGGCATTGTGGTGCGCGGCGTATTGCCCGAAGAAGAACCAGCGGTTTCAGATATCAGTGAAAAAATGTCCGATGGCGAGCTGGCCGATCTAACCTCCGGTTCCTTTGAAATTGTTCTCGGTAGTGCACTGGCGACATTTCTCGGTGCTGATGTTGGCGATAAAATTACCGTTATTACGCCTGAATCCAGTGTGACGCCGGTCGGCGTGCTGCCGCGAATGAAGCGTTTTACGGTAAGCGGAATATTTGAGATCGGCATGTTTGAGTACGATCGCAACTTTGCCCTTATGCACGCCGATGATGCATCGGTACTGATGAAACTGAACAAAGGCTATACCGGTGTGCGGCTGCGGCTGAACGATATGTTCGCTGCAAGGCTTGTCGCCGGTGATCTGGCTAAAGAGGTGGGTGAGCAGTACTGGGTCAGCGACTGGACGCAGCGGCACGCCAATTTCTTTCGCGCAGTAAAAACCGAAAAAACCGTGATGTTTGTTATTCTGTCGCTGATCGTCGCGGTGGCGGCATTCAATATAGTCAGTACTCTGGTGATGGTGGTAACAGACAAGCAATCGGCTATAGCAATATTGCGAACTATGGGAGCGTCACCGAAATCCATAATGCTGATCTTTCTGATTCAGGGGGCGCTGATCGGCCTGGTCGGGATGGTGCTCGGGGTGATTGGCGGTATCCTGTTAGCCACGAATGTCGAAACACTGGTGCCGGCAATAGAGCGCTTGTTCCAGACCCAGTTTCTTGATGCAAGTGTTTATTATATTAACGTGCTGCCATCGGAGCTCGACTACAACGATGTCTGGCGTGTGGCATCGCTTGCGGTAGTACTAACCCTGCTGGCGACGCTGTATCCGGCATGGGTTGCGGCGAGAACCGAACCGGCCAGAGCATTGGCTTATGAGTAAGCATTTTCCGGTGTTGCATGCCAAGGGTATCGAGAAAGTCTACAAGCAGGGCAATGAGCGCGTCGAGGTTCTGAACAACCTCGATATCCTGGTAGAGCAGGGTGAGCAGGTCGCTATTATCGGCTCATCAGGCTGTGGCAAAAGTACCTTGCTGCATGTGCTGGCCGGGCTCGACAAACCAGATCGCGGCGAAATTGCGCTGGACGGACACAACATCTACAAGCTCGGTGCTGCGGCGCGTGGCAGACTGCGCAATGAGCTGCTTGGCTTTGTTTATCAGTTTCACCACCTGCTGCCCGAATTCACCGCTGTGGAAAATGTAGCCATGCCGCTGTTAATTGGCCGTGTCAGTGCGGTGCGCGCCAGAAGAGCAGCCACTGAATTGCTGAAAAAGGTTGGTTTGGGTGATCGCCTGAAGCACAAGCCCGCTGAAATGTCTGGCGGTGAACGGCAGCGTGCGGCAATTGCACGCGCCCTGATTAATCAGCCCAAGCTGGTACTGGCGGATGAACCAACCGGCAACCTCGATGAAACCACCGCGGCGAAGGTCTATAACCTGATGCTGGAATTGAACCGTGAACTTGGCACTGCGTTTTTAATTGTCACCCACGATTCCCGCATGGCTTCGCGTATGGAAAAAATCTATCGCATCACTGCCGGCGAGCTTCGACGGGAGCAATAACCAACGGTCGTGGTCATTAGCTGCCGTGCTCATTACTTGAATTAACCAGCCCGGTCGCCGGCGATGGCGGCAACTAAAGCACGTGCGCAACCGTCGCCACGGTGGCAGGGGTGATACACTAGCCCTGTAGTGGTTGTTGCGAAGTAGCGAAGTGGTTGTAAATTCTGCAGGTTTTCTGGTCGGTATTGTTGCGCTGTTTAATCTGGCGCAGTTGCCTTCAGTGGTGGTGATCTGCCTGATGGCGGCACTGGGGGTTGTCGTCGGTCGGAAATTCCCACCTGTCGGTTTTTTTATTCTGGGTTTTCTATACGCCTCGTTGCATACGTTTATTCAGCGGACACAAACGCTGCCCGAAGCTGTTTTCGGTGTGGAAATCGAAGCGACCGGATACGTCTCGGGTTTGCCCGAGCACGATGGCGCCCGCCTTCGCTTTGTATTCAATCTTCAAACCCTGCAGCCGTCCGATTCCGATAAACCCGTTACCCTGGGTCATTCTGCTGTACGCCTGAACTGGTACGGCCCGAACACACCCGAACTGCAATCAGGAGACAAGCTGCGCCTGTTGGTCAAACTGCGGCAACCGGGCGGGTTTCTAAATCCTGGCGGGTTCGACTACGAACGGTGGCTGTTTCAACAGCGGATTGTCGCAACCGGCTATGTGCGGACAAAAAACTGGACCGACGCAGAATTATTTCTGGCATCCGGTCCGGGGCAGGGCCTGGCTGCTCTTAGAAATCAGCTGCGTGACAAGCTGCTGCGGGCAACACACGGGTTGCAGAATCAGGGTTTGCTACTGGCGCTGGCGGTCGGTGATCGCAGCCTGATAGATCGTGAGCAATGGCAGCGATTCATAGCAACCGGAACGAACCATCTGCTCGCTATATCCGGTTTGCACATCAGTCTGGTGGCAAGCTTCGTCGGGTTCCTTGCCAGTGCATGCTGGCGCTATATTTGGCTGCTGCAGAAAACAACCCGTCGAAATTGCGGGCTGTACGCGGCTACTCTCGCGGCCTTCGTTTATGCAGCTATGGCGGGTTTTTCACTGCCGACGCAGCGCGCCTTGCTGATGTTTGCGGTACTTGCCGTGTTCAGCCTGATTCGTCGTCATCACCACCGTGTCACGGCACTGGCCTGGGCGCTGATTGCTGTTGTGCTGATTGACCCGCTAACGGTGATGTCGCCGGGCTTGTGGATGTCGTTTTCTGCGGTGGCAATCTTGTATCTGGTGTTTGCTTTTGCGCCTAAAGCGAACTGGGGTGCAAAGTTCGGCTATGCACTGCGCGGCCATTTGTTGATCACGCTCGGTTTGTATCCGCTGACCATTTTGTTTTTTCAGCAGGCATCTGTGGTGGCACCGGTGGCCAATTTTTTTGCGGTACCGGTGGTGGGCCTTTTTGTTACGCCGCTGGTGTTTGCCTGCACTATTCTGGCAGCGTTGAGTCCGGTGGTTGCGCGAATCCCGTTGCTGCTGGCCGATTGGGTACTGCAAGCTGTCGATCAGTTACTGGCGGCTCTGGCCGATCTGCCGCTTGCACTGATCCGCTTCGACGGTGCCACGGTATTTTCCCTGTGCCTGCTTCTGGTGGCGGCGCTGTTACTGGTGCTGCCGGTGTTCTGGAAGCTGCGTGTGCTGGTGGTTATCCTGACTCTGCCACTGTTTTTTCCCCGTTTTGCAGAGATCCCGGAAGGCGGCTATAGCGTTACTTTTCTCGATGTCGGTCAGGGTACGGCGGTGGTGGTTCGTACCCGTAGTCATGTGTTGTTATACGATACCGGGCCGCAGTTTTCTGCAAGCTTCAGCGCCGCTGATGCGGTAATTATTCCGTATCTGGCGTCGCAGGGTATAAGCCATATTGATACGCTGCTGATCAGCCACAATGACCGCGATCACAGCGGTGGTGTTGAAGAGATACTTGCGGGTTTCAGCGTGTCTGAAGTGCTGTCATCCGCGGCCCTTGCGCAGCTTCCCGATCGGCAGGTAAGCACTTGTGTCGCCGGTCAGAACTGGCAGTGGGATAGCGTTCGCTTTGACATGTTACATCCGGCTGCAACCGACAGAGGCAGCAAGAATGATCTCTCCTGCGTACTGCTGGTGTCGACACCGGGGCAGATTCGCACCCTGTTGCCCGGTGATATAGAAGCCTATGGCGAACAGCAGCTGTTGTCGCGCAGGGCGTTGCCTGATGTAGATGTACTGATGGTGCCTCATCACGGCAGTAATACGTCGTCGACCCTACCGTTCATTGCCTCGGTCAAGCCGGAGTATGTTGTCTATACCACCGGATTTAATAACCGCTATGGCTTTCCCCGGCGCAAAGTTCAGGCGCGCTATAGTGCGGCAGGCGCAGCAGCATTTAATGTTGCCATTGATGGAGCGACGGAATTTTCCGTCGCCGACGATGAACCGATCACCTTCATGCGGTACCGGCGTGAGAATCGTCGAATCTGGCGTCGTCAGGAGCCTGACGTTTTTCAGGGGGCTGCTACACTTTATTAGCGCTCCGGCAGATTGCCGAATTGCATTAAAAAATAAACGTGTACAGGGTGATTGCAAGTGTTTGAAATTATTACCGCTGGTGGCTGGTTAATGCTGCCTATTCTTACCTGTTCCGTGGTGGCTATGGCAATAGTCGCTGAGCGGTGCTGGGTGCTCAGACAGAACCGGATCCTGCCGTCAAATCTGGCTAACCAGGCCAGGCGCTGGTTGATTGACGATGGTATTCCGGACGAGAAAATCAGATTGCTGCAAAATAACTCGCCACTTGGGCGGATTCTGGCAGCCGGGTTGGCGAATCGACACCTGCCCAGAGAAAAAATCAAAAACTCGGTAGAGGAAGTCGGCTCCCATGTTGCGCACGAGCTGCAGCGATTTTTAAATGCCCTGGGTACTATTGCTACCATCACGCCGCTACTGGGCCTTCTGGGTACAGTCATTGGTATGATCAGCGTTTTTACCCGTATTACCAGTGCCGGAGTCGGCAACCCGACAGAACTCGCCGGCGGTATATCCACCGCTTTGATCACCACGGCGGCAGGCCTTGCGGTGGCGATACCCTCACTGATGATGTACCGCTATTTTCGCGGCCGAATAGAGACACTGGTCGTCGACATGGAACAGGAATCGCTGAAGCTGATCGATGCGATTGAATCTGCACTGAATGCACGCAGCGGAAATAATCAGCCGGCCGGGAACCTGCGTTGAATTTCCGTCAGCATGCGATAGAAGAGCTTGATCTGAACATCACGCCGTTAATCGACGTGGTGTTTCTGCTGCTGATCTTTTTCATGGTATCGACTACCTTCCAGAAAGAAACCGCACTGCAGCTGCAGCTGCCGCAGGCATCGGAGCAGCAGCAAAGCATACCGACACAGAAGATTGAAGTCGTGATTAACGCACAGGGCGGGTACTTTGTGAATGGCCGCGAGCTGAAAGATTCCCGCGTTGCCACGGTACGCGATGCCATTAACAAGATGGCGCGCGGAAAGAAAGATACGCCGCTGGTTTTGCGAGCCGATGCGCTGGCACCACACCAGGCTTTCATTACGGCAATGGATGCCGCGAGTCAGCTCGGTATGGTAAAATTCTCGATTGCAGCTGCGCAGAACTAGCGTCTTGTTACAAGATAAAGTAATGGCTGCAATCGCGATCACGGCCTCTGCGTTCAGGGGCCTTGAACAGTTTCGAACCTTTCGCAAGTGGGCAGCCGTGGAATCGTAGATTCGGTTTGGCCTTGCCGCCTGCTGGAATTCTGATTGAGCAACTCCGTTTCAGGCAGCACCAGTGCGTTCGCTATATACCGGCGACTCCTAACGTACGTGGGTCCCCATCGCTGGCATCTGGCGGCCGCCGTATTGGCAATGGCAGTCTATGCGTCGTGCAGCACCGCTTTTGCCGCACTGATGAAACCGATGCTCGATGGCAGTTTTGTCAACCGCGATACAAGCGCTATAACCTTTGTACCGCTGATGATTATAGTGATTTTCATCTGTCGCGGTGCCAGCGGGTTCTTTTCTATATATCTTATGTCGCTGATTGGCTGGAGTGTCGTCAAGCGTATTCGCCAGCAGTTATTTGATAAATACCTCGATCTCCCTACGGCACAGTTTGACCGTTCCTCGTCGGGTGAAATGATTTCCCGCGTTACCTTCAACGTACAAAATATAGCTACGGTTGCGGCAGACAGTTTAACGATACTCGTACGTGACACCCTGACTATTTTCGGCTTACTGTGCCTGATGCTATACCACAGCTGGAAGCTGTCACTGGGAATTCTGGTTCTGGGGCCGCTGGTGGCGTTAATTATTCATTTTGTCAGTGGCCGGTTCCGACGCCTGAGCCGCGGTATTCAGGATTCAATGGGGCAGGTGGCCAGCGTCATTGAAGAAGCGGTCGAAGGGCAGCGGCTGGTTAAGGTGTTTGGCGGTCGTGACTATGAGCGTGAGCAGTTTGATCTGGTTAACGAGCGCAACCGCAATCTGAATTTAAAAGAGACAATGACTCGCGCCGCCAGCGCACCCGTTGTGCAATTTCTGGTTGCCGTTGCACTGGCGATTATTGTCTACCTGGCGTCTTCCGGAACATTGGTGGGTGAAATAACCGTGGGGGTGTTTATGTCGTTTATCACCGCCATGATGATGCTGTTTGCGCCGCTCAAACAGCTGACCATGGTTAACGCAAAAATTCAGGCCGGAATCGCAGCTGGTGAGAATGTATTTGCTATCCTCGATTCCGAGTCCGAGCGTGATACCGGGGAGCACGTTCTAGAGTCTGATACTGTCGAGCTTAAACTGCACGATGTGAGCTTTTCCTATTTGCCGGATAAGCTGGTATTGAAGCAACTTTCGTTTAAGGTGGCCGCCGGAGAAACGGTTGCACTGGTGGGCGGTTCCGGTAGTGGGAAATCGACAATCGCCAATTTGCTGCCTCGTCTCTACGATATAAAAGAAGGGTCGATCACACTAAACGGACAAGACACACGCGAGTATACGCTTGATAGTCTGCGACGCCATATTTCGTATGTCGGGCAGGACGTCACGTTGTTTAACGATACGGTGCTGGCGAATATTGCCTATGGCCAGATGCGCGGTACGTCACTTGAAAAAGTTAAAGCAGCCTGCCGTATTGCGCACGCGAATGATTTTATAGAAAAACTCAGTGAAGGCTACTATACCGTTGTCGGTGAAAACGGGGTGATGCTGTCCGGTGGCCAGCGCCAGCGACTGGCTATTGCCAGAGCAATTCTAAAAGATGCCCCGTTGCTGGTGCTCGATGAAGCAACTTCCGCCCTCGATACAGAGTCCGAGCGCAAAGTGCAGCAAGGCCTGGCAGAACTCATGCGCGGGCGCACCACGGTGGTTATAGCGCACCGTCTCAGCACCATTGAAAACGCCGATCGCATTGTGGTAATGGATGAAGGGCAGATTGTAGAAATGGGTACGCACCAGCAGTTGCTGCAGGCAAACGGGTATTACTCATTTTTGCAGGGACGCGGCGATCAAGCAACAGAACTGCCCGTTCAGCAATCCGGGCTCTCAGCGCAACAACCCACGTGAGCAAGTGGCGAACTCCCGTTTTCTGGCGTCGCCGTGGTCTTATTGCCTGTCTGCTTTTTCCGCTTTCTTTACTGTTCCGCTGTCTGGTTGCTGTTCGCCGGTCCGCCTATCGCTATGGCTTGATTGAATCATGGCGAAGCCCGGTACCGATTCTGGTGGTGGGCAATATCACCGCCGGTGGTGCCGGTAAAACGCCACTGGTGATTGCACTGGTTGAGTTGCTTACGGCGCGCGGACTCAACGTCGGCATTGCAATGCGAAGCTATGGTGCGGATCAGCAGCAACCGGCAATGCTGGTTACCGGAAATTCAGCACCGCAAAGCACTGGCGATGAGGCCGTGATGGTGCGTCGCCGAACGGGTGCAACGGTGGCAGTCGCCGCAAAACGCGGCGAGGCAGTAAAGTTACT
Source organism: Chromatiales bacterium (ex Bugula neritina AB1) (assembly GCA_001730015.1). Lineage (GTDB taxonomy): Bacteria > Pseudomonadota > Gammaproteobacteria > Granulosicoccales > Granulosicoccaceae. The sequence continues at coordinate 10,614 of MDLA01000112.1, forward strand.
GCTATCGCAACAGATGTTTCAGTTGATCGTGTGTGATGACGGCCTGCAGCACTACGCACTGCAACGAGACCTGGAGATCGCCGTGGTCGATTCTCACTTCGGTCTGGGTAACGGTTTTTTTCTACCGGCAGGGCCGCTTCGGGAATCACCGGCGCGCCTTGCGCAGGTGGATCTTCTGGTTTATAGCGGCGCTGATCGAAAAGCGCCCGGCTACGAACTGGAGGTTGAAGGCGTTGTTAATCTGTTGCAGCCGGGTGTCGAGACCACTCTGGATAAGCTCAAAGCAACGAAGGTACACGCGGTAGCGGCAATTGCTTACCCGGATAGATTTTTCAGAACGCTGCGGGCAAACGGCTTGCAGTTGCTGGAGCACGCCTTCCCCGATCACCATCCGTACCGGTCTGAGGATCTGAATTTTGCCGATGATCTGCCGATTCTGATGACGGAGAAAGACAAGGTAAAGTGTGAGGCCTTCGCGTCAGAAAATATGTGGTACCTCAAGGTAAGCGCTATTATAGATAATGAAATTAAACAACAGGTTAATGCGCTCGTCGATATAACGATTCATTGACTTAAAGGTAAGGAACGCGTGCCACAGCAAGTAGATTTTTCGATCGTAATACCGGCTAGATACAATTCAAGCCGCTTCCCCGGTAAGCCACTGGCTGAGATAGATGGCGTTCCCATGGTGATGCTGGTGCACCAGCGTGCGCTGGAATCGCAGGCCAGAGAAGTGATCATTGCAACCGATGACGAGCGCATTGCTGATGTTTGCAGGCGTGCAGGAGCGCGTGTGTGCATGACATCACCTGATCACCTCACCGGAACGGATCGCATTGCGGAGGTATCGCGGCAGGTCGGCTGGGCTGAGCAACAGGTGGTTGTCAATGTGCAGGGAGATGAACCGCTGATACCGGTTAGTGCAATCCGCCAGGTTGCTGCCAATTTGCATTCGTGCAGCCAGGCCAGTGTGGCCACTCTGTGCACACCGATCACAGATGCTCAGGAACTGCGTGATCCCAATGTGGTTAAAGTGGTGTTCGACAAAGCGGGTCTGGCGCTGTATTTCAGCCGTTCACTGATACCGCATGATCGTGATTCTATCTCTGTTCAGACGCCGGCGTTCCGGCATCTGGGCCTGTACGCCTACCGTGTGGGTTTCCTTTCACGCTATGCAGAGATGGCCGAGTGTGAGATTGAGCAGCTGGAGAAACTTGAGCAGCTGCGCGCGTTGTGGCATGGCGAGCGAATACACGTGAGCGAGGCAGTTGAGCTTCCGGGTATGGGGGTCGATACCCCGGCAGATCTTGATCAGGTAGCAAATATTATAAAGCAGATGAAGCAATGAAAAAAAAGTGGGAGGTGTTAAGCAAGGATGCAGGCTTCAAAGGCTTTTTTACACTTAACCGTTATCGTTTACGGCACGAGCTGTATCAGGGGGGCTGGAGCCAGACAATCGAGCGGGAAGTACTGGAGCGAGGCCACGCAGCCGCAGTAATTCCGTATGACCCGGTGCTGAAAAGTACCTTGTTAATAGAGCAGTTCCGGCCCGGCGCAATGGCAAACGATACCGGCCCCTGGCTAAAAGAGTACATAGCTGGAATCGTCGAGCCCGGTGAGAACGGAGACGAGGTTGTTCGTCGGGAGGCGTTCGAAGAAGCCGGCCTGACTCTGAGTGACGTAAACTATATTTCTACCTATTACCCCAGCCCCGGAGGCAGTTCCGAAACGATAGCGTTGTACTGGGCACAAACCGATTTATCGCAAGCGGGTGGAGTCTATGGTCTGGCAACTGAAGGTGAAGATATTCTGGCAACCGTCTATCCGTTTTCAGATGTGCTTGCCATGCTTGATGATGGAACTATAAACAATTCATTAACCATGCTGCTGACTCTATGGCTGCAGCGACACCTCGCCAGCCATGGCGGGGAATAACTGATCTGCTTGCCCTTGTATGATAACCGTGCCACAGCATTAGCGGTTATCGGGAACTGCTTCGCGTTTAGACATTTCATCTAAACTGCTAATTTAACTTTAGTTAATCCGTTGCCGATAGTGTGGCGTCTATCGAAAACTACGAGATCTCTGCGGTGGTATTTGAACCACCGCGTAAAGAGGCGAATGCGAGGCAGATTTCATGGCAGATCAAGTAGATCTGGTTGTAACCGGTGTTAGGGATCAATTGTCGGAAAATGAGTTAGCAGAACGTTTAGTTGCAGAATTTGGCCAGCCGGTCGAAAACTTTGCCGATCTGATCGCCGGTGCGTATACCGACGATACCAGCTACACTGCTCAAAGCGCAGTTGGATTTTCAACGGCTGAGCAAGGCAAGCAGCAACTGGAAAAGCTAGGGCTCGTCTGTGAGATAAAAAGCGCAGACAATACACGGTTGGAGCCGTCTCCTGAACCGGTACCACAGAGCGCTGCTGACGAGGCTGAGACAGATGAACAATCAGCTGATTTTCAATCTGGTGATGTTCAAACTGATCACGATCAATCCGGTGAACTGGAATTTGATGATCCATTAGTAGATGGTATCACCCTCGAAAAAGAGCCTTCAGCAGATGATTCCGACGATGCACTGCCGCACCCCAACGGCTTGCTCGTGGTGGATTTGAGCTTTGAAGACGAAATCAATGCACTCAGTGAAAGCTCTAAGGCCACTACTGTCGCCCGAAATACTGAAATTCCGGTTCCGGAACAGCCTTTGGAAATACCAATCGACGATGAGTCGAGCGACCAACCCGGTGATAGTGATCAGCAGGACTCGTCTAGCCTGGCTCTATCCGCAGATGAGCTGACGTTCGATCTGAATGATACCGATGCTGAACTACCGGAAACCGCTGAAGATGGTGAGCTTGCTGAGCTGGAAGAATTAGCATCAGAGGAAATGAATGCTGACCTGGAGGACCAGGTATCAGAGGAAATTCCGGTGCAGTTAGATGAAGAAATCTCCGTGCCGGACAGCGTGCCAGAGAGCCCCGGAGTTCACTCATCCAGCGAGTCGTCGGACGGTGAGGTTGAATTGTCACTGAGTTTGTCTGATGACTTGGAAGCCGGACCACTGGCGTCTGGAAAATCTACCATAAAAGGGGTTGTGCACCTGTCGTCCGGGAGTAAAGTCTCTGATTTTGGCGAGTTAAGTTTAACGGTAGAAGCTGAGCCTTCGCGTGAAACTGTGGCAGCATCAGCGCCGCTTGAGCGATCAGTTGCAGCAGACGGTGAGGCACCGGTGGCAGTGGAATCAGAGTCTTGCGAGACAGGTTCCGCACAACCTTCTGCGGCTCAAATTCACACTGGTACAACTGTGCCGGAGCCTGAGCCGGACCCAGAACCTGAACCTGAACCGGAACACAATGTTGTCGGAGTCCGGGAAGTTGCCCCGACAGACGGGCAAGCTGATACCGGGTCGCAGCCTGAAGAGCAGGTAGAAAAAGCAGATCAGGTGGAGCTGGCAGAGCCGGAAGTAAAGGTGGAAAAAACACCGCCCGAACCGGAGGAAAAAGCACCTTTGTCTGCAATGGAGGGATTGTTAAAGCAGGTGGCCGCTGTTGCCGGTATCGGCAACAAAGAGTCGAGTGCAGAGAAATCTGATACACAAAGCCCGACTGTAGAAATAGAATCGGCTTCGGATACTGAGTCCGCTGGTGAAGCCGGACCAATGGAGGAAACCGCGCAGGCTGAAGTAAATGCTGAAACATCGGATGAGGCGGACGATGCCGTGATCGAACCGGGGCCTGCACAAATGTCCGCCGATGAAGCATTGGCGATTAGTGCGGCTGGCCAGCCTGATACAGCAAATGTAGTCGCAGAGTCGGGTGAATCCATTGATCTGGCGCCCCCTGCAACCTTGCCGGCGTCACTCTTTTCGGATACTGCGGTGGCGTCGCAGGAGGAAGAGCTCAAGAAAAGCCGCGACCAGGTTGCGGAACTGAAGGCCAAAATCCAGGAAGACCTGGATGAAGAATCGCTGGTGTCTTCAGAATTTGTCTCACTGGCCCGAAAGAAGCGCATGATTCGCGCTGGCGCGGTAGCCGGTTTTCTGATGGTAGCAGGTGCTGCGGGATTCGGCGTCTATAGCAGTGGCATACTGCTGGAAAAGGTGCCGGCGGTGACTGCAGTGCAAGCGGTTGAACTCCTGCCTGAAGTGGCGACTGCTGAGCTGGAGGAGGAAGATGCCGAGCAGATCGAACTAGATCTGGCGCTTGAACGTGCGGCTAGAATGAGTAATCCTCAGAATGCAAGCAACCGGCAATTGCTGGCCTATATGGCCGAAGAATTCGGTGTTGAGTTTGGCAGCGAATATGACTTTCTGAATAAAAAATCGGAAGAAACAGATAGTGAGCCCGTGCTGGCGGCAGCAATACCCGCCGACAGTCGTTCCACTCTTTGGGTGAAAGATCACCACGATATTCCGGCTGCTCAGTTTTTCGATGAGTGGGTCAGGCAGGAGGTTAATCTGGCTGTTTTTCTGGAATTGCACCGGCGTCTGATTGACGAAAAAAAATACGATCTCGCAACAGACCTCGGTAACAAAACCCGCAGCAGCATGCTTTCAGTGATGGGACAGCAGCGGCTTGCGCGTGAGTATGCAAAGGGCGGTGAATTTCTTAAAGCCGAACAAATACTGAGAGAGTCATCATCGGCGGTCTATTCAATCACCGAGCCTGCCAGTCGTCTTGTTGCTATGGCCGACTTTGCCCTGTCTGAAAAAGCGCTGGGCTTACGGGACGATTCATTCGACACGCTGTTGAAAGCATCAATACTGGTTCGCAAACTCGGGTATCCGGAAGAAAGAACGGTGAGCATGTTAGCCGTGGCTGATTACATGGATCAAATGGGTGAGAAGGAAGACTCCCGGCTTATGCTGGCTGAAGCACTGAGTGCGGCACAGCAGCTACCGAAACTTACCTCGGCACGTGATCTGGCTATTCGGCTAGTGGTGCTGAAAGAAGCGGCAATGGGCCGTGCTAACGAGGCAACCAGGCATGTGGAACTTATAGATGATCAATATGCTGCGGTAACAGCCTATCACGCAATAGCGTTGTCTCTGGAGAGTCGTGGTGAGAAAAGTCATGCACAGAGCGTTATAGAAACCGCGTTCCAGGCGGCCGATCAGATAGAAAATGAGGCTAAGCGCGACAGAGTGCTAAAGCGGGTAAAGCTCGTTAATGGTTAATTCAGGCGTGCGGCAACGCGACTAGAAAACAATGGAGTTGTGAAAATGAAAAAACTATACCCCGCAGTAGCTTTGGCTGCTATGGCTCTGGGAGCCTGCTCATCTTCAAGTGATATGGGGGCAGTCGAGCTGGGTGGTAATGGCATAAGTACACCGGCCACTGAGACACCACAGGCGCAGGCGGCCACGCCAGAGGCATCGACCCCTGAAGTAACGCAGGAAGTAACCGGGGAACCTGAAACAGGCGCTGCAGAAGAAGCACCAGCCGAGCCGGTGCAGACGGCGGCTGAAGAATCGATGCTGGTAGCATCGGCTTCATCTGTAGCCTGTGATGCAAGCACCGATGAGTTCAGAGATACCATGCTTGCCATGGTAAATAATTCCCGAAAAACAGCCCGTATGTGTGGTGCGTCGAGCGAAATGGCTGTTGGTGCTGTCAGCTGGAATGACCTGCTGACCAACGCTGCCGTGCTGCACGCCCGGGATATGGTCGAGTTTAATTTTTTCAGTCACACCGGTTCAGACGGACTGGGTGTGTCACACAGAGCAGACGGGGTTGGCTACACCTGGAGCGCTATTGGTGAAAATATAGCAGCGGGTCAGCCGGATATAGCCGAAGTTCATCAAGGGTGGCTTGACAGCCCGGGTCACTGCCGCAATATCATGCATCCCGGTTTTACGGAAATTGGTGCGGCGTGTATAACCACAAATAGTGCCGAATATCCTTCCTACTGGGTGGTCGTGTTTGGCGACAAATTCTAGTTTAGGACCAGCAAACCGTTTTCTATACCCGTGCGCTGCGCTTGCTCACATTGTTCCCCGGTTAAGTGTGTATTGCCGGGGGCGGTTTGTTCGCGCAACAGATTATTTGCCAGTTGATTGTGTTTTCCACTATTCGCCAGTATGTGAAAAAGCTCGTGGGCCAGAGCAACTCCGACGTCGCGGATTCCATAGGTAAGCCATAGAGAACCAGTCATCCAGGGGCGGTTACGCGTGTTACCCGCACCGAATGCCTCAGCATCAAATGCCGGCTGCATCAGGGTGTCTCTGCCGAAAAATACCCGCGTTCCTGAAAGCTTCAGATGTCTGTGCAACGACAGCGCATTGCCGGGTGACAGATCTTGCAGGTAGGCCGGAACGGATGGCACTATCTGTTTTTCAACGCGCGCTGTAATGTTGCATTGCGAAAAAATTTCGTTGAGCTCTTCGACTGCACGGGAAATATCAGGGTTCTGCCACCTGGGATCGAGTATTACCAGTGTTAATGGAAATTCGTAGCGGCGGCCTGCCGGAGTTGTATGGCGTGCTGAATTATTAACCGGCTCAGCTGCGACGGTTTCAATAGTAACGGGTAGATTTATAGTGTCGGCCAGCGGATCACCAAGATACCCCAGTGCAACGTATTTGCTGGTGTTAGCGCGAATCGCGTAGCCGCGAATTGCCTGTTTTAATTCTTCGGTGCTGAAACCCGGATTGCGTTTCAATAGTCTGGCGGCCAATGCCGCCACACGGGATACCGCATAGCTTGAGCCCGATACCAGTACCTCGCTGCCGTCAAAGTCCAGCGCCGGGACTTTTTCCGCCGGCACCAGATAATCGACTGATAAGCGCCCGTAGTTGGTTCGCTCTGCCGGATAGACAAAGTCATCAACCGACGTTACAACCAGCATGTTTTCAATTTCCATTGCCGCCGGATAAACCGGTGAGCGATCAATGTCACGCCCGTTGTTACCGGCAGAGACGATAAACAGTATTTCCGGGTGACGTCCGGCTACCGTGGCAAAGGGCGCCCAGTCTGCGTAGGTGTTACTGCCCAATGGCATGCCGATTATACGCACCCGATGCTGTGCAGCATGTTCTACCAGCTCGACCATGCGCGACATATCCGGTCGCGGGTATCGATACGGAACAAGAGCAATGCCCGGTGCTTCGCGCAGCAATATAGAAGCAGAGCGTGTGCCGTGTCGCTGAACGAAAAAAGGCGAGCGTGCGGGGTTGGAGTCGAAGGGCTTGTTGTCCATTTCCCAGAAGTCATAGCCGATGGTCTCGCCTTGTGCGTCGCGAGCGAGTGCGTTTGCTATCAATGGCAGCTGATAATTTACGCCTGAATCAATCATCGCTACGCGAGTGGCGCTGTGGTTACTTTTATCTTTCGAGGGAATTGGCGCGTTCAGCCACTCCGGGTCGCCGGTCACTTCAAGTGACGGGCCGAGTGTTTCTATATAGAGTGGGGTATTGTTGTTGTCGTAGGTAATTGCCTGCGCTCTGAATAACTGACAATCTGCATCAAAGGCCAGTTCAAGCAGCGGGGCATTGCGGCTGTGGCGGGCTTCATCAGCGTAGCTGGTGACAATAGTCTGGTTGCGCCTGGCAGGCGGCGTCAGCAGTTGTACTGCAATGACCTCACGGCTGCTGCCATGCAGGGTGATTCTCTGCCCGACCACAGTACCACGAAATTTCATTTCACTTTTTGATGAGCGTATCGGCTCCCCGAGCACCGTAATTGCGGCATCTTCCAGAGCGTCGGGTGTGCTACACACTTGCCGGGCGAACTGTCGCAGCGATTGTTTGTCCAGCGTAGCTTCAGCCGCCACCAGGCCGGGCAGGGCTGCCAGCAGAACCAGAGCGGATACTATTGCAGTTGCTGTGTTCATTGTGGTTGAATTTATACCCTGGTGTTGCATGAAATTTCGAGTCCAGAAGCTTATAGAGCTGTATAAAAGGCGCTGCACGGAGTTTTTACTGGATTGAGCCTGGTCATTCTAAGTGATATTCAGGAAAAATGAGTACAGCGCCTTGGATACTGCTATAGAAGCAGCGCAGCGGTTCCGGGCTGGAATTTAATGTAACACCAGGGCAGGGCCACCGCATAAAAACACTCAAGAAAATATCAAGTTAGCACGAAAGCTATCGCTCCATGAAGCCTTCCTTTTTTTCTTGGCCATACTTAGTTTAGATGGCTCACGCTCGAATAGATTCATGCATATATGACGAATAGTTGTCAGGACTCCAGCCCCATTGTCATGCTTTATTCGACTGGTGTCATCGCCCATTGTAACATCTAGACGCCAATGTAACGGATTCTCTATGCCCCAGTGACCTCGAACAGCCCCGGCAAATACCTTCGCATTCGCTTTGCAAGATGTGATGAAGTATCTCGTCTCTACTGTCTTGGTTTCGCCCTGTTGACA
>MDLA01000113.1 GCA_001730015.1 Chromatiales bacterium (ex Bugula neritina AB1)
CCTATAAGCTTCCGGACTCGAAATTTTATGCAACACCAGGGTAGAATTTGCATACAGCTGGTTACTTCGGCCCGGGGGTACCATCATATTTTTTCTGCAGTGATTTCCAGCAATCTGCGTAGTTTTCCTGCAATGGTGCTTCATTAGCCGCAAATGCAGTCAGATGCTGTGGAAACCGGGTTTCAAACATGAATGACATCGTATTATCCAGCCTGCTTGCCTTGAGCTCCGCGTTCGATGCACCTTCAAAGGCATCTTTGTCCGGCCCGTGCGGCAACATCATATTATGCAATGATATTCCACCCGGTGTAAAACCTTCCGGTTTGGCATCGTATACGCCATAAATATTGCCCATTAATTCCGACATCACATTCTTGTGATACCACGGCGGTCGAAAGGTATTTTCAGCGACCATCCAGCGTTCTCTGAACAGAACAAAATCAATGTTTGCCGTACCTTCAATGCCCGACGGCGCAGTAAGCACAGTAAAAATAGATGGATCAGGGTGATCAAACAATACAGCCCCGACCGGACAATAGTTCCGCAGGTCATATTTAAACGGTGCATAATTTCCGTGCCAGGCGACCACATCAATCGGGCTGTGATCTATGTGTGTAGAATGAAACTGACCGCACCATTTAACAGTAACCGTACTGGCGGTTTCTCTGTCTTCGAACGCTGCCACCGGGGTTTTGAAATCACGCGAATTGGCAAGGCAGTTTGCTCCAATCGGCCCGCGGGACGGCAAATCAAATTTCTGCCCGTAGTTCTCGCATACAAAGCCGCGGGCAGGACCATCAAGCAACTCTACCCGATAGACAAGCCCGCGCGGGATCACAGCGATTTCACATGGTTCTATATCGAGCAACCCGAGCTCGGTATGAAAGCGTAACCTGCCCTGTTGCGGTACAACCAGCAGCTCGGAATCGGCAGAGTAGAAGTAGTCATCTACCATTGACCTGGTCACCAGATAGACATGGCTTGCCATACCGGTCTGTATGTTTACATCTCCTGCTGTGGTCATGGTGCGCATGCCGCTAACGAACGTTAGCGGCTGAGTTGTATCAGCAAGCTCCAGAGGGCTCCAGCGATACTGCCCGAGACTGATAACATCAGGATCTATGCACGGCGCTGTCTGCCAGAAAGGCATGGCGATTTTTTCAAATCGACTGACATGGCGCACGGAAGGACGAATGCGATAGCACCAGGTTCGTTCGTTCTGATGAGCCGGAGCCGTGAACGCAGTCCCGGATAATTGCTCAGCATACAAGCCGTATTCGCACTTTTGCGGGCTATTCATACCTTGAGGCAACGCACCGGGGAGGGCTTCTGTCTCGAAGTCATTTGCAAAGCCCGGCATATAACGTATTACGGTACCGGATGTACTTTCCGCCTGAACCATCGGACGCGCTGGTGATTGTTCATTCATGTTGGCAAGCCAAAGAAACTGATACCCTCAATATACCGCACACTTAACCACCGCGGAACTGGTGCTCTACACGAATTTGAAAGATTCAGGCCGCCTGTTTGGCACAGACTTCTCCGGCGAGCATAATCGTAAAGCAGGTACCGACGCCGACTTCGCTCGTCACCGTAATCTCCCCATTGAGTTCCGCAACGATACCGTGGGAAATAGATAATCCCAGGCCAGTGCCTTTGCCAACCGGTTTTGTGGTAGAAAAAGGTGTGAAAACACTATTGAGTGTTTCCTCAGTCATACCACAACCATTATCAGTAAAGCTAATTGATACAACATCACCCAGATCGCGGGTTGCAATCTTTAAGACACCATTTTCAGTTGCATGACTTGCATTGACAATCAAGTTAAGAAAAACCTGCGATAGTTTTCCAGGGAAGCCTCGAACCCTGGGTACTTCACTATAATCCTCCTGGACTTTCATAGAGAATTTAATCTGGTTATTAGCAAGCTTCAGTGTATTGGTCAAACACTCGATAATATCAACCGACTCAGTACCACCCGCATCGGAACGTGCAAACGCCTGTAGCCCGGCCACAATCGCTTTTACCCGCTCAACGCCATCTGTTGTTTCTACCAGCAGATCTTCGCAGTCCTTAAAAAGGAATTCCAGATCAACATCTGCTATATATTTGCCAAGAGCCCTGAGCCTCTGTTCGCGAATTTCCGTAGATTGTTCCGATACCAACCCGACGACATGTTTGTGGTATTCACTGAATTGATCTATCGCATAAGACAGAGAATTTACGTTACTGAAAATGAATGCCAGTGGATTGTTGATTTCGTGAGCAACGCCTGCCGACATGGTACCCAGCGAAGCCACTTTCTCTGACTGTACTAACTGACGTTGCTGGCTTTTTACTTCTTTCAACGCAGTATCGAGCTGTTCATGGGACTTCTGCAATGTTTGATAAGACAAATAGAGTTCGCGAGATTTGTCCTCCAATAGCTTTTCAGCCTTTTGCCTTCGAGCCTTTTCCCTTTTAAGCTTACGCTGAAGAATCGATATCTCCATCGGGATCAGGCTGCAATTTTAAGATGTAACTCACATGCATCATCGCCGTTGTGCATGCATTTGTCATGGGTCAGCGTATAGTCAGTATCGAAATGTGTCGCAGCGCCAGCGATCAGACCTTCTGCGAGCATGCAGAGTTTACGTGGAGACGTGTAAACCATGGTCAGCTCGCTGTCTTCTTCATCAACGTATTTAAACTCGGGAAGACCGGCATCAGGGTGCAGCTTTCTAACTTCAACGTGTATCACCTGATCCACCATAAGCAGAAACTGTTTAAGTGTTAAGCTGGAGTGAAGAAACTCTGGTTATCCCGATAAAAACTCGGAAATACAAACTCGCCGAAAGCACAGACCAGATCGTTAACCGGAATACCGGATTTCTCATGTGCCACTGCAACCAAATCAAACAACATTTTGTTCGGGTAGGTTTGACTGGATATATAGATACCGTCCTGACCAGCCTCATCCAGTATACCTTCCCATACTTCGTCGCCGAAGTTTTTTTCCACCATCTCTTCGAGCAGATTGAAAACAACACCTTTCATCCTTGAACCCCCATCAAAAGCAGTCAATCCCGACCGCCGTGCTGACAGACTATCGGCCAGTTAACACAGGCCCTTGATATTTTAGACGTCGCGAGACTATCAAGATGGCGGCATGCCAGCCGATATTCCGCTCGCAAGAGCTGTACGTCTCGCCGAAGGACATAGCACCCAGCACAAGCCAATACCAACAGCACTATTCAAGACAGGATGTCCATGTGGAAAAGCTGCTACTGCTCGTTGACGATGAACCGCAAATTCTAAAATCCCTGCGGCGTCTGTTTCACAACACTGATTACACCATTCTAGCGACAACTTGCGCAATCGAGGCACTTGAAATAATTCGGGAGCAACCGGTATCGGTGTTAATATCAGATTACAGCATGCCAAGCATCACGGGCGCGGAACTACTATCCAGGGCCCAAACCCTGCGGCCGGATATGTACACTATTATTCTCAGTGGCAACAGTGACCAGGAAGCCGTACTGCGCTCCGTAAACGATGGTGGTGCTTCGAAGTTTATCAACAAGCCCTGGGATAGCGAGGCCCTACGTACGCTGGTTGATGATGCCTACCGCGACTGGTCGAAGGCTCATTATGTACTGGAAACACCACAGGTACTAAACCAGGCGTCTTTTGTCTCTCAATTGGCGTCACAAGTAAAAAACGATGTCAACTGCATTGTGGTTTATTTTCATCTGCCAGATATTCTTAATCCGCAAGGGACACTCGATATAGGTGAGAAACGCGAACTGCTCAGGACTTTTCTTACCCATCGCACCAATGAACCGTGGCTACTTATTACCTTTGGTGTGACGGACGAGGGCAGGCTGTGTGCGTTCCTAACAACACCAGACAGCCAATCAGTACAAACTACTGTTGATCGACTGTATAACTCTCTGCCAGACTCAATCAAATTCAATGGATATCAGCTCCCGGTGAGATGCGACATCGGCTATAGCGTGTCTGACAATAGTTACATCGACGCCTGCGAGCTGATCAACAATGCAATAATGGCACTGCAACATGCAACGGTCACTAATATGAGCGGTCCGATAGCGTTCAAGCAGCAATTCAGAATAAAACACACTGAGCAACAACTTCTTAACCACCGCCTGCAACAAGCGCTGGTAAACGACGAGCTGGAGATATTCTATCAGCCGAAAATCAGTTTGGAGACACATTCAATTTGCGGCGCCGAAGCGTTGATGCGATGGACAAACCCACAGCTCGGCTCTGTTTCCCCAGCGGTGTTTATTCCACTCGCCGAGAAAAATGGACTAATCAATGAACTGGGTAACTGGGTGATGTGCCAGACAGCATTGCAATGGACACAACTCCAGATAAACAGCATAAACGACTGCCGCATTTCTATCAATGTTTCACCCGTGCAACTCAAAGACCCTAAATTTAAAAGCCGGCTGATATCAGTATTAACCAGCAGTGGGATCAGCCCGAGTCTTTTTGAAATTGAGTTAACCGAAAGCACGGCATTGCAAGACTTCGACAGAACATTGTACTTGTTGAGCGAGATTCACGAACTGGGGGTAATGATTTCTATTGATGACTTCGGCACCGGGTATTCTTCGTTAAACTATCTGAGTACACTTCCGGTTGATATCATGAAAATTGACCGGTCGTTTATTTCTCCCATACCGGAAAACCGTGTTAGCCTGCGACTAGCGCAAAATCTGATTAGAATCGGCCATGATCTAGGCCTGGAGGTTGTAGCCGAAGGTGTTGAAAACGCTGCGCAACTTACCGCTCTTTCAGAAGCCGGCTGCGATGTGATTCAGGGTTATTATTTCAGTAAACCGCTGCCGTTAGATGGATTCAGAAATTTCACGGCGCAATTTGATACCTCAGATGCAGCTATTGAACTTGCGACCGGGAAAAGCAGACTTCATCGTCTTGCCGGTTAACGGTACCAGCACGGCGTTAATCACACGGATGGGTATACTTATCCGTTCTTAAAGAGCACATCTGATATATATTTTCTTTAATTAACCCTGGTAGAAGCTGCACGGTGGTTCCGGACCGGATATTTACGCAACACCAGGATTAAAATGCAGAAGGTTGATGTGCGAGCTTATCCACCCTGAAATTAATCAATGTGGCGAATCGATGCAGAGGGATAAACGGAGTGCATCCACCAGCAATCTCTGGGTACAAAAAAAACCGCGACCACATAAAATCATCCAACTTTCCTTATGATCCTCTATAGTCAGTTAATCATGGCTTTGTATTGACTTGCACAATAATGAGACGAGTTAGCGATTACTATCTAAGCAAAGATGTATCAGACCTAAGAGCCTACCACCTGATCAGGTTCGAACCTTGAGTAGCTTAGACTCACTGGAACCTGACTTCAGCGATTTAAATTTAGCGATAAACGTAGCGGTAAGCTCCTGCCCGCTTCGCAACATTAAAACATTCTCTCGTAAATAGACATCTTCAGCCAAAATCATCCCGGGCTCTACGTTGTCAATATTCAGAATTAACTCTTTATTGACCTTTTCCTGCTGTTTTAGATTATGATTTATCGCTATAAAGGCGTCCACCACAGCGGGATCATATCGCCGTTCGATATTTGAATTTAGATAAGCAATTGCACTCTCTGTGTCCATTGCCGTACCTTGCATAGCGCCCGAGAGTAAATCATCGAACTCATTGACCACGCCTAAAATTCTGGCGCCAACGGGAATTTCTTCACCTTTTAGCTTATCCGGGTACCCACCGCCACCGTACTGTTCATGATGCGAGCGAATAATCTGCGAAGCATTATTCAGTGGAGCAAGTGTCACCAGTATCGCTTCACCGTTTGTTGAATGCTGCTGAAACACTTCTTTCTGGTCATCAGTCAGTGTTTCATAAGGGGTTTTGAGGAGATCGTCTGGCAAGCCGATTTTGCCAATATCGTGCAGCAATGCCGCGTATCGAATATCAACACGAGCTGCTTCGTCAATTCCCATTTTTTCAGCAACTAAATCTGCCGCCTCGGCGATTCGCTCTCCATGTGCCGTGGACTCTCCTTCACGCATTCCTATAATACGGGAAAATACTGCAATTGAATCTATGTATGCCTGCTCGATCTGACTATTCGACGCTTGCAGCTGCTCAGCAACCAGCCTGAGTTCTTTGGTCCTGACCTGAACCTTTTCTTCCAATGACTGGTTGAGTTCCTGCAGTTGTATATTCTGCTGCGCAGTGAGTGCATTCAATCGACGATGCTCGTCCCTTAAATGCTTTGTTTCCAGCGCCCTTTGCACAGATAGCGACAGATCATTATCATCCCAGGGCTTGGCAATATAGCGATAAATACTACCATTATTTATTGCTCCAACAGTCGATTCCATATCGGAGTAACCCGTCAGTAGCATTCGAACGGTATCCGGCCACCTGGTAGCTACCTCTGTAAGAAAATGGTTGCCGTCCATTTCAGGCATTCGCATGTCTGACATTACGATATCAACGGAATTTTCTTCAAGAAATTCCAGTCCCTCGGCGCCGCTATTGGCAATATGAATCGTGTGGCCGAAACGCCTGAAAACCCGTTTAAGCGACATTAGAATCCGCGATTCATCATCAACACACAGTATCGTGCCAGTCAATCGGGCGGGTTCGTCGCTGAATTCTTCGGTAGTTTTCTGCTGAGCAAGCATGAATGATTCACTTCCCTGTTTGAATGGATAATCTGATCATCGGTCCCTTGATCACGCAGGGTATAGCGGCCCATTCACCCGCTGCTGAATAGTAATAATTATCGCTTGAATTATTTTTCAACAGAAATTCTTTATATTCCAGAATTAATGCCGATACCGTGGGCTGGTCTTTTAACGAAAAGGAATTCTAATGAAAGCCCGCGCCATAATAGTATTTACTCTGGCCATTCTATATTGCGGTAACTCCTATGCAAGAGACTATACCTTCAGTATCGTCCCTCAACAATCTGCAGCCAAAATTGCACGACTGTGGGGGCCTCTGCTAAAACAGATCAGCAGTGATACCGGTTTATCACTGAAGCTCACCACCGCTAAAGATATACCGACCTTCGAAAAACGTCTCACACAGGGAAAATATGACTTTGCCTACATGAACCCATACCACTTTACGGTTTTCAGTAAAAAACCCGGTTACCTGGCATTAGCTCACCAGAAAGACAAATATATTCGCGGTATTGTGGTAGTCAGAAAAGACAGTCCGCTCACCAACCTTGCAGAGCTCGATGGTTCGACTTTAGCTTTTCCTTCCCCGGCAGCATTCGCAGCTTCAATCCTGACACAGGCCAAATTAATCAATGACTCAATCAACTATACCCCTAGATACGTATCGTCCCACGACTCTGTCTATCTAGCCGTTGCTCGAGGCCTGGTACCAGCCGGTGGAGGAGTTATACGCACATTTAAAAATACTGACCCGGCTCTGCGGGAACAACTGAAGATCTTCTGGACAACACCCAAATACACACCACACGCATTCGCAGCACATCCAGCCGTGCCGCATGCCGATAGATTGAAATTGCAGGCCGCTCTAAGTTCGCTGGATACCACCGAAGCCGGCCGGGCACTGCTCAGCGCCATCAATTTCAAAGGCATAAAGCCGGCAGAAAGTGACAGCTGGAACGACGTCCGGGAGCTAAACCTCAGTGTACTTAGTGAATAGTTAATCTAGCGACTTAGACGCACAACAGAACTATCTGATATCAGAGTAAGAGTATAAGGATTTTATGTCGTTAAGATTTAAAACGGTAATTGGCATCGCGCTGATCGAAGCAATATTATTAGCATTACTCATTGTAACGGTAATGTCATACCAGCGTAACAGTGCCGAAGAGGCGTTACAGAAGCGTGCTTACACGACTGCCGAACTGTTTTCAACGACTACAAAAGATCCATTACTCTCTATGGATCTAGCCTCTCTTGATGCGTTCAGCTCTGAGTTAATGAAGAATCCTGATTTACTCTATGTGCGAGTAATTGCACAGGATGGACAAGTCTATTCGGAAGCGGGTACCAGCGAACTGCTCAAGCGTGAATTTGCGGAAGACCGTAACCTTGAAGACGTAGGCGACGGCATTTTCGATGTATCCGCGAGCATAAAGGAAGGGGGAATAGAGTATGGACGGGTGGAACTTGGATTCGATACCGGTTCCATACAACAGCTTATTGCAGAGGCCCGCAACTACGGGATCGGCATTGCCATGGTAGAAATGGGGCTGGTTGCATTATTCTCACTTCTTCTGGGTACCTATCTGACTCGCCAGCTGGAAGTACTGCGACATTCAGCAAAGAAGATATCGAAGGGTGATTACACTGTTAAAATACCCACTAGCGGCAAAGATGAAATTTCCGAATTAGCGACCGCATTTAACTCTATGTCAGTTGCATTACTGGACACCCAGAAAACCAGAGACAAGCACGAAGCAGATCTTAAAGAACTGAACCAAACGCTCGAGCAACGGGTAGAGCTACGGACAGAGAAAATTAATCGCCAGATAGAGGAGCTGAAACTTGCAAACAGTCGAATAGCGGATACCCAGGCAAAGCTTATTCAGTCGGAGAAACTCGCTTCAATCGGTCAGCTAGCCGCCGGTGTTGCCCACGAGATCAACAATCCCATCGGTTTTGTGCGTAGCAACCTGTCTGCCCTTGACGACTACATAAATGTGTATCAGATACTGATAGAAAACTACAGGAGCATTGAATCACTGGAGGCAGATGCACAAGAGGTGAGAAGACTTGAGATCGCCAGCATCGAGAAATCAGAGGACATAGATTTTATCAATCAGGATATCAGAGAGCTTCTGGCCGACTGTCGCGACGGTACAACCAGAGTTCGGGATATTGTAGCCGGCCTGAAAGATTTTTCTCATCAGGGCAGTAAGAGCCGCGACTTGTGCGACCTAAATGCCTGCATCACCTCTACACTCAAGATCGCTACCAATGGACTGAAACACAAATGCGATGTGCTCACGGATTTACAGGATATACCGTTAATCCGTGCCAATCAGGGTGAGTTAAATCAAATTCTGATGAACCTTTTCGTCAATGCCGGCCAGGCCATAAGCCACGGTGGCAGTATCGGCGTCAGAACAACAAGCAATGGCAGCACTGTTTCAGTGGCTGTATCGGATACCGGCTCGGGGATCGAGCCTGAGAACCTTGATAAGTTATTTGATCCATTTTTCACCACTAAGCCCATTGGCGAGGGTACCGGTCTCGGACTGGCTATTTCGTACGGTATCATCCAGGATCACGATGGTAGTATTGATGTAGAAAGCGAGGTAGGCGTCGGCACAACCTTCACTATCAACTTCCCGTTACCGGAAGAAGGCAAGTCTGAATTGCCACTGGCTGCGTGATGAAAAATCCGCTTGCACGCCGACTGCCAGAGCTACTGATCTTTCGGGCTATCGAATCAACCCTGGTATTGGTGTTGCATTAAATTTCGAGTTCAGGAGCTCATAGAGCGGTACAAAAGGCGCTGCACGGAGTTTTAACTGGATTGAGCCTACATCATCCTAAGGGATATTCAGGAAAAACGAGTACAGCGCCTTAGATGCTGCTATAGAAGCAGCGCAGCAGTTGCGGGCCGGAATTTTATGCAGCACCTAGGAGCTTGTCTGAGAATGAGGGTCGTAGCGAGGGCGTGAGGTTTTGAGTCAGATATTTCGATCGATTGAGGCGAATAGTTATTCATATTTAACGAAATTGATCGGAATAGCTGGCCAAAAGATCGCGTCCGCAGTAGATCCTCATTCTCAGACAGGCTCCTAGACAACATACTACCGGCCCTTCCAGACTGGTGCACGCTTTTCCAGAAATGCAGCTTTGCCTTCGGTGAAGTCTTCACTCTCACCTGCAATCGATTGAAACTTCGCTTCGATCGCAATGACTTCACCCAGGCTTTTGCCCACCGTCTCCCGCATCACCTGCTTGGTATAGCGAAGCGACAGCGGTGCACGCTTTAGCAGACGCTGCGCGTACACCAGCACTCCATCCAGTGATGGGGTAATTGCTTTTGCACTTGATGACTCGCGGCCTTCCTCGCCGTAGACCGCGTTGGCAAGCCCCAGCGCTACGCACTCCCGGGCTTTCAGTTTTTCTCCGAGTGCCATCACCTCATACGCTCTTTTCGCTCCAAGCTGCCTGCTCAACTGCAGGCTGATGCCACCGTCCGGCAGCAAGCCAATGGCAGAAAACGCCAGAAACAGATAGCTTTGCGGCGCCATCAACACAAGATCACAGGCTAGCGCCAGCGCACAACCAATACCGGCAGCTGGCCCGTTGACAGCGGCGATATAGGGTTTCTGTGCATGAGTAATTGCCAGTAACACGGGCTTATACTCAAGATTGATTCGATCTTCAGCCGTTTGCCCCGCTGGATGCTGCTCTGCCAGATCCGCCCCACAGGAAAAACCTTTACCAGCCCCGGTAATAACAACGACCTTTATGTTGTCATCAGCGTTTACACGCTCAACCGCCTGCAGTAAATGCAAGCGAAGTTCGCTGTTAAACGCATTGAGTTTATTCGGGCGTTGCAGTGTGATGATAGCTATCGAATGATCGACGGTGGATACCTCAACGGTCTGTGTATCTGTCATAACAATTTCTCTTTAGAAACAACAGACATGATATTTACCTCGCGCCCGCAAGCAAAGCATTATCAATCAGCTTACTCCCATAAAAAAGGCCGATGTGAACATTCACACCGGCCTTTGGTTTTTTACTACTGTGATTTTACCTGCGATCGATAATGCAGTTCAATAAGTGCGGGTAATCTGATAGTCGGTCAGGGTAAAAGTTCCAGCACCGTGCCAGATCTCTGTACCAATTAAAATGTTCGCCAGACAATCGGTGTCTTTCAGCTGATAAGTACCGTAAACACCGGCGTTGTCCTGCGCGTCTCTAAGCAGCTCACTATAGAGAATAGTACCGCTGAGCGTTTCATTTCGCAAAACATATGCTGTGTAATTCGGGTTGGGATCAGCACCGGCTGTCTTTACGTAAACGTCGAAGGTTTTACCATCCGCCGTGGTTTTTACCGCGACGGGGGCCTGACCACTTGGCAGGTTATCGCCGGTATGCAGCCAGACCATGATTTCCATTACCTGATTATCGGTCCCCTGGCCTGTGCGCTGAATATCGCAGGACTGATGATAAAAAGACTCGATCGCTACATTAAATTCGGAATCTGTACCACCGGCAGTTGCCGATGACGACCGTCTGCCCTGAAAGTTGTAGGCGTAGTCAATTGTAATCTCCGGGGCATCGTAGATTTCAACCGGTAAGCCGGTTGTAGCGTAATCACCGGAACGCTCCGCTTGCGACTTTGTGCCGTAGATCAGCTCCGGATACGATTTTGTGTCAAACGCAGAAGCACCCTCTGGAATATCTGCAGAGGCGCCCCAATCCCAATCGATAACCGTCGCTGTATTATTAGCACCTTCAATCAGGCTGACCGTCTGGTACCAGCCCTCGTAGGTTGCCGCGCTCGCATTCCACGGGTTATTGGTCAGCAGAAAATCCCCATATCGAAGACCTGGCCAACTCGCCACCCGGCCCGCATTAACTGTTTGCGGCCCTTCATTCTGAAACAGATTGGCGCCATTATCCCGCAGCGGTGTCGCTGCACTTTGGAACGTGCCGGAAGCTGGCCGAATGCGTTCTTCGACTGTAGCCACAGGGGCCTGGTCATTGTCATCAGGATCTGGTGTTGCATTACCACCTGTAGTATTGTCACCGGAGTTGCCACCCCCGCCGCCACAGGCAACAAGCAATGGTAGTAACACACACGCCGCAGCCAGTTTATATCTCATCAATCTCTCTCTAAGCTATCTGTCTGATATTCGGCAGATTCAACACAAACTAAACGCAGAGGCCAGCGCTATAACTATTCTGTGGAGCAATCCCATTGATCCGGGCAGATCCAATTGACTGAGCAATTGACTGACAACCACTCGCGCGACACACCACATTTGCCCGGCGAAGTCTGGCTGCTCACGGCCGTGGTTGCTATCGTCGGTTCGAACTCATTGCTGCTCGGACCGATTGCACCGGACATTGCCGCAGATCTCTCTGTAAGCGTGAACTCGGTTCTCGGCGCTTCGGCCAATTTCGGGCTGGGCACTGCAACCAGCGCATTTTTCCTCGCACGCTTTATAGATCGATTTGGCGCTCGCACCGTACTTTGCACTGCGATCATCATTCTTCTATGCGCATTCATTCTGAGCACCCTCTCACAGACCGTCTCAACGTTGCTGGCTGCACAGTTTGTTGCCGGCCTTGCCGCGGGTTTAGCACTGCCGGCAAGTTATGCCAGCGCGGCGAGTATCAGCCCGCCACATCAGGAGAGCCGTGTTCTCGGTATTGTGCTAACCGGCTGGACCATCAGTCTGGTGGCCGGTGTGAGCCTATCGGCAATACTGGCTGATCTCATTCACTGGCGCGCGGTGTTTAACACACTGGCTGCGATCGCTGTAGTTGTACTTGTTCTGCTGCTACGAAGTTCTCTACCAAACAGGCAGTCACAAAACGGTACATCAACACCATTCACCGCGCTTCGGGTAAGCGGCGTACCGTTGTTGTTATTCTTTGTTACCTGCTATATGGCCGCGTTTTATGGTGTCTATAATTTTGTTGGCGACCATGTCGTGCAGACTCTGGGCAGAACGGTTGGCTCAAATGCATGGATCGCATTCAGCTACGGTTGCGGCTTTGGTCTGGCAACTTTACTCGACCCACTGCTTGATCGGCTGCTCAATAACCACTCTGGCGGTAACGGCACGGCGCGGTTTACGCGTAACCAGCTTGCGGCAATCGCACTGGCGCTATTAACTGCACTCTATACCGTATTGATCTGGGCATCGGCTGATTTTTTCACTCTGGTATCGGGCGCTTTTATCTGGGGAGGGCTAAATCATCTGGGGCTTAATATTCTGATCGCCGCACTCAATTCTACAGACAGCAGTCGACGCGGCGCTATTATGGGGGTTTACAGTGGTATTACCTACCTGAGCATGAGCCTCGGCACAGTGGCTTTCGCCGCAATTTATTCGCGCGCAGATTTCCAGACACTCTGTTTGTTTGCGGCAGCCCTGACACTGCTGGCAGCCATTATTGCCTGGCTCAGCTCTGTCGAACCTCCAGATCAAAAGCCGCTGCCATGAGCTCCCGCGTGTACTGCACCTGCGGATTACTAATGATCTGCCCGGCCTCACCCTGCTCAACCACTTTGCCCTGCTTCATCACTATTATTTCGTCACTGAGGGCGCGCACCACTTTTAAATCATGACTGATGAACAGGTACGCCAGCTGATAGCGGGACTGCAGATCACGCAGCAGATCTACAATCTGCGCCTGCACTGACATATCCAGCGCCGACGTAGGCTCATCGAGCACCACCAGATCCGGCTTTAATACCATGGCACGCGCAATCGCAATGCGCTGGCGCTGACCGCCGGAAAATTCGTGCGGATAGCGATTTAAACTGGATGCCTCCAGCCCGACCTCTTCTATTGCCTTAACCACGCTGTCAGCGCGCTGTTGCTCGGTTAGTTCACTCTCGTGAACTTTAAGACCCTCTTCCACTATTTGCATCACCGACATGCGCGGACTGAGGCTGCCAAACGGATCTTGAAATACTATTTGCATTTTGCGACGCTGATCGCGCAAGGATTGCTTGTCCAGCGCATTGACATCGCCACCACGAAAATGTATTTCCCCTTCGCTTTTAATTAGCCTGAGCAATGCCAGCCCGAGAGTTGTTTTACCCGAACCCGATTCCCCCACCACGCCCACTGTGCGACCGGCACGCACCGACACACTAACGCCATCGCAGGCTTTCACATAGCTTCTTGTGCGCCCTAGAAGCCCGCCCTTTAGCGGATACCAGACTTTGATATTCCTGCCGCTGATTACCTCCGGGGTCTGGTTATCTGATCGCTCCGATTTAGCACTGGGCTGTGCTTCGAGTAATTGCCGTGTGTAGGGGTGCCGGGGGGTATTAAACAGTGTAGCCGCCGTGCCGTGCTCGACTATTCTACCGGCCGTCATTACATGGATACTGTCGGCCATCTTTCGTACAATTCCTAAATCATGCGTGATCAACAGCAAGCTCATTGACAGACGTGATTTAAGATCATTCAGCAGCTCCAGAATCTGCGCCTGAATAGTCACATCAAGTGCGGTGGTGGGTTCATCAGCAATCAACAGGTCGGGCTCATTCGCTAATGCCATAGCAATCATCACACGCTGCCGCTGACCACCGGATAACTGATGCGGGTAGGCTCCGAGCCGTTGCCGGGCATTACCGATACCCACCAGATCCAGTAACTCCAGAACACGTTCCGTGGCTGCTTGTCCCCTCATACCCCTATGCACTTTCAGCGACTCAGCGATCTGTTTTTCAATAGCATGTAAGGGGTTGAGTGACGTCATCGGTTCCTGAAAAATCATACTGATCTCATTACCGCGAACCGTACGCATTATAGATGGACCTGCGCCGAGCAATTGCTCCCCGCGATACAGGATACTACCCGCCGGGTGATGCGCGTAAGGATACGGCAGTAACTGCATAACCGAAAGTGCAGTCACTGATTTACCGGATCCACTCTCACCTACCAGAGCAACAGACTCACCCTGATCTATGGAGAATGAAACATCACGCACCGCGTCTACCTGAGCACCAGCTGAGCCGAATGATACCGCCAGGTCTGAAATTTCCAGCAAGGGCCGGCTCATGATGCGTCCGCCTTGCTGAAGATTTTCCGGGGATCCAGCGCATCGCGAACGGCTTCTCCGACAAACACTAAAAGGCTTAATAGAATTGCTAGCACAAAAAAAGCCGTCAAACCAAGCCACGGTGCATGCAGGTTCTCGCGTCCCTGCTTTAGCAGTTCACCCAGAGAGGGTGATCCCGGTGGAAGCCCCAGACCAAGAAAGTCGAGTGCCGTCAGCGTAGTAACCGAGCCACTTAATATAAACGGCATGAAGGTGACGGTTGCGACCGTCGCATTTGGCAGCGTGTGGCGCAATATAATGGTAGCATCCCCTACCCCGAGCGCTCGAGCGGCCCGAACGTATTCAAAATTACGCGCCCGTAGAAATTCAGCCCGCACCACACCGACTAACGCTGTCCAGCTGAATAGTGTCATCAGGAACAGCAAACTAAAAAAACTTGGCTTGATCACGCTAGCCATAATAATTAACAGGTACAGCACTGGTAACCCTTGCCAGATTTCTATAAAACGCTGAGCTAGTAAATCCAGCATACCTCCAAAATAACCCTGTACCGCACCGGCAGCCACACCAATCACCGAGCTGAACAAAGTTAGCAACAAGCCAAACAATACGGAAATGCGAAAACCATAGATAACGCGCGCGAGTATGTCACGCCCCTGATCATCCGTTCCAAGCCAGTGCCGGCGGCTAGGCCGTGTGGGCGGCGGGGAGTCGAGTTCAAAATCTATGGTATCGTATGAAAACGGTACAATCGGCCAGAACATCCGGCCGTTTTTCTCCTCAATAAGTTCCTGTATATAGGGGTCGGTGTAATCGGCTTCAGATTCAAATTCACCACCGAATTCTGTTTCTGTATAGGCTTTAAATACCGGGAAATACCATCGGCCATCGTACTGGGCGAGTACAGGTTTATCATTTGCGACCAGCTCCGCCCCAATTGATACCACGAACAACACGGCGAAGATCCAGAAAGACCAGTAGCCGCGTTTGTTGCGTTTAAAATTATCCAGCCGCCGCTGATTTAACGGGCTCATCAGAAGTTTCGACTTTCAAAATCTATACGGGGATCAATCACATGGTACATCACATCACCAACCAGCTGTAGAACCAAACCCAGCAAGGTGAAAAAATACAGCGTGGCAAAAACCACCGGATAGTCACGGTTGATCGTAGCCTCCCAACCAAGCAGGCCCAATCCGTCGAGCGAGAACACCACTTCGATCAGAATTGATCCGGTAAACAGAATACTGATAAACGCACTCGGAAAACCTGCAATAACAATAAGCATGGCATTGCGAAACACGTGGCCATAAAGTACCTGCCGCTCACTTAAACCCTTAGCTCTCGCGGTCTGCACATAGAGCATGTTGATCTGATCAAGAAAGGAATTTTTTGTGAGCATGGTGAGGCTCGCAAAGCCGCTGATGACCATGGCCAGAACCGGCAACGTAATATGCCAGAAATAATCAACGATACGCTGACCGGCCGACATTTCATCCCAGCCGTTGGATGTGAGCCCTCGCAACGGAAACCAATCAAGGTAGCGACCACCGGCAAACACAATGATGAGCAAAATGGCGAATAGAAAACCTGGAATAGCGTACCCGAAAACAATACCAGCGCTACTCCATACATCAAAGCGCGAACCATCCTTTACTGCTTTTCGAATGCCAAGCGGTATAGAAATCAGGTACACCAGTAAGGTAGTCCACAACCCGAGACTGATCGATACAGGCATTTTATCAAGCACCAGATCAACAACACTTTGATCCCGGAAATAACTTTCGCCGAAATCAAAGCGTGCGTAGTTCCACACCATTGTCAGAAACCGCTCATGCAATGGTTTATCAAAGCCGAATTGCCGTTCTATATCGGCAATAATCTCTGGATCCAGCCCCTGAGCGCCTCTGTACTTTGTACTATCACTTCCCGTCTGACTGGAACTCTGACTACTCGTGCCTTGTGTATCGCCCCCCTGCCCGGAAAACGCAGCTGTGGAATCCGTGGCATTACCACGCATCTCCGCAATTAACTGCTCAACAGGCCCGCCTGGCGCAAACTGCATGACCGCAAAATTGATAATCATAATTCCCAGCAAAGTGGGGATTATCAGCAGCAAACGCCGTAGAATATAGGCAAACACGCGCTAGTGCGTCCGAATAGCGAAAGGTATAATTGGCATTAGTTAGCGATCTAATGTCAACTTGCTATCCAGCGATGTATCAATCCACCAGCTGCCCGGAAAACCGTGGCTGTACCTTGGCATAGTCTCAGGCTTTCCAAAACGATTCCAATACGCCAGCCGATGGTTTCTATTGAAAAACTGAGGGATAACATAATTGTTCCAGAGCAACACCCGGTCGAGGGCTCGTGAGTAGACCTTAAGCTGATCGAGCGATTCGGCAGCAACTATCTTTTCTATAAGCTCATCAACAACCGGATTTTTTATTCCTGCCATATTGGCAGAACCGCGCTCGTCAGCCGCAGCGCTGCCATAGTAGGAGCGAAGTTCAGCGCCTGGTGGTGGAAAAAAGTTGAGGAAGACAATAATAATCTCAAAGTCAAAATCATCAACCCGCACCTGATACTGTGCGCTATCAACAACCCGGAAAGACGCATCGATACCGGCCTTCTTCATATTCTGCACAAAGATCGCGTTCACACGCTGGCCGTCGGGCTGGCGAAGCAGTATTTCAACTCTCATCTGCTTGCCGTCTTTCATTAACTTACCATTTTCGAAATTCCAGCCAGCCGCCTTGAACAGACGAATCGCTTCACGTACCTGCTTGCGGTTTCGTCCACTTCCATCAGTTACGGGAGAAAGATAAGCATCCGTGAAAAGCTCCGCCGGTAGTTGATCACGGTACGGCTCAAGCACGGCAAGTTCATCTGCCTTGGGCTCTCCCTCGACACCGTAGTCGGAGTTAGGGAAAAAGCTGTTAATGCGTTCATACTGGTTGTATAAAATAGTCCGACGCGTAGCTTCGAAGTCATACAGATTTTCAAAAGCCTGGCGAACTCGCTGATCATCAAAAGGGCTGCGCCGCAGATTCATGAAAAACGCCTGTATGCCTTTGGGTTTATTATCAATCGGCGTATCGAGAATTATTTCATTATTGCCCACCTCATCTATCTTATAGGCAGTGGCCCAGCGTTTAGAGCTATTCTCTGAGCGGAAGTCGATGTCTCCGGCTTTGAACGCTTCCACCATTACTTCAAGATCTCGGTAGTAATCGTAGCGAATGGTGTCGAAATTATGCAGGCCTTTGTTAATTGGCAAATCTTTCCCCCAGTAGTCTTCAACACGCTTATAGGTGATTGACCGACCGGCCTCCACTTTCGAGATGTAATAGGGCCCGGCTGATGGCGCTGGAGTCAGATAGGTTTTACTAATGTCTTTATCCGCCCAGTATTTCGAAGGTGCCGGGCTCAAACCGGCTGCCAGCAGCAAGGGCTTCATGCTGTCGACAGTAGTAAAGTTGTATTTAATTTCGTGATCTGACAGCACTTCTATGCTTTCTATTTCTTCGTAGAACGAGCGCAGAAACGGTCTGCCATGCTCACGAATTGTATGGAAAGAAAATTCGAAATCTGCAGCGGTAATAGGCGTACCGTCATTAAACCGGGCTTCTTTACGCAGGGTAAATTTAATCCAGCTTTTGTCCTCCGGGTACTCGGCAAATTCAGCGATGGATGCATAGGCACTGGATAACTCGTCGTCTGAGCTGCTCATCAGACTATCCCCAATCAGGCCAATACTTCGGGGCCATTCACCCTTGAGGATATAGCTATTCAGACTGTCGTAACTGCCAAACGCACCAAGCACAATAGACCCGCCCTTTGGCGCTTCCGGGTCGGCGTAGGGGAAATGCTCTATGCCATCCTGATACAATGGCTCACCGAATTCGGCCAGCGCCCAGGTTTTGGTTATCTCTGCACTTACTGGTGCAGCGAGTATGCATATAGCCAGGGTGAGCATTGCCTGACTGGACTTTAGGACAGAAATCAATGGTTTTTTCATGGGCACGATTCAACTGAATAGGGTTTTCAAGCAGCTAGCTAGTGCCCATCCATAAACCAGCGCTACTGCGGACCAATCAAGCACGCTATCTTTCCCCGACCACATGTTGTTATTTATAATGACTAAACGCCCATAAACCAGCGCTACTGCGGACCAATCAAGCACGCTATCTTTCCCCGACCACATGTTGTTATTTATAATGACTAAACGCCCACATGTGGTAGATGAATTCTCTCGTACCTGAATGATCCTCGCTACGCCCCGGTTTATGGACGGGCATTAGCTTACAACTAGTGAGTCTAGCAGTAGTTTCCACTTGGGTAGCAGTTTCGGCCACTTACTTTTCAGTCAGGATTTCACCAGACACTCTAACCGTTCTATCGCAGAGCAATGGCCTCTCAACTTCCCCAGGCACTGCGCCAGCACGGAAGCAGATCGCCTTCCTCTGCAGAGGCTTCAAAAACCCCGCGCGCAATGGCACGCGAAAGGCACAGTGCCGCCGCATGACAAAGCTCTGCGTGATCACTGACGGGATTACGCATTTCCCGCTGCCCTGTGCTGATCGAAAAAACCAGATCACCGTCAAGTGGGGTGTGCGACGGCAGAATGGCCCGCGCCAGCCCGTCATGCGCTGCGATCGCCACTCGCTGCGCCTGCGCCACACTGAGCTCTGCATCGGTCGCAACAACCGCAATAGTGGTATTCGCTTTGGGGTTGTCTGACAAACGTGGATCGTGCAACTGGATATCGGGCGCACTGCTACTGATTCCATAGCCGCCGAACTCCTCGCCTATCTCAAACGGCGCAGCCCAAAAATGCCCGCTGCCGGGAACCAGCACACTACCCCGTGGATTCACTACAACCAGTGCACCAACCGTGTGGCCGTCACGGGTAATGACGGACGCAGAGCCCAGACCACCTTTTATATCCGAACAGCTTGCACCGGTGCCAGCCCCTGCACTGCCCAGTTCAAATTCGATGGCGGCCGAATCAATAGCCTGAGCGCCTAGCTTACGGTAGGGATTAACCGACCAGCACTTGTTTCCGCCATTGAGCAAATCGAAAATTATTGCAGCCGATACCAGCGGAACCCGTGCCTCGCCGACGGCAAAAC
This sequence comes from Chromatiales bacterium (ex Bugula neritina AB1), assembly GCA_001730015.1. Classification (GTDB taxonomy): domain Bacteria; phylum Pseudomonadota; class Gammaproteobacteria; order Granulosicoccales; family Granulosicoccaceae. Next base: position 19,910 of record MDLA01000113.1, read on the forward strand.
CTCGACCTGCCTGATGCAATGCATCGGTAACACCTGAGGCCGCATCCAGACCAAACGCCGATCCCCCTGACAGCACGATGGCATCAATAGCATCGACCAGTTTATCCGGAGCGAGCAGATCGGTTTCCCGGGTTCCGGGGGCACCACCGCGCACATCAACAGCGGCTACAAAGGGAGCATCCGCCAGCAATACCGTAGAGCCGCTTTTGAGTTTACGGTCTTGCGCGTTTCCGACTCTGAGACCAGCGACATCGGTGATTAAATTCTGATTACCGGTATTCACTTGAATCAGCCGTGAAACGCCGCCACCGTTTTCAGCACTGAAAATCCATACAGTGCTTCGAATCCTTTTTCCCGACCGTGCCCCGATTTACCGATCCCGCCGAACGGCAACTCTACTCCGCCACCCGCGCCATAATTGTTAATAAATATCTGGCCGGCTCGCAGCGCTTTGGCCAACCGCATTTGACGGGCGCCGTCGTGAGTCCAGACAGACGCAACCAGACCAAAATCAGTGCTGTTGGCTATTTCAATGGCTTGCTGCTCATCGTCAAAAGGAATCACCACCTGCACCGGTCCGAATATTTCCTGCTGCGCAAGCACATGATCACTGCTGACACCGGTATATAAAGCAGGGGCCACATAGTGCCCGGCTGCCGGAGCATTATCGATTACCGTACCGCGCACCGGAGGCGCCAGATCAGCTCCCTGAGCCAGATAGTTTTCAACACGGCTTTTCTGTCGCGCTGATATCAGCGGGCCGACGTTCAAATCAGCGGTTGCCGGGCCGACACGCAGCGCTTCGTATTTTCCGGCAAGCATAGACACCAGATTGTCATACACTTTTCGCTGCACCAGCAACCGTGATGATGCAGAGCACGTTTGCCCGGCATTCTGAATGCCGGCATTCACCAGAAACGGCAAAGCGGCATCGAGATCGGCATCGTCGAACACCAGCTGCGGTGATTTCCCGCCGAGTTCCAGAGTGACCGGCACGATATTGTTGGCAGCCGAGGCTTGTATCAGTGAGCCCACCTCCACCGATCCGGTAAAGGAGATATGCTGAATCCCCGGGTGGCAGGCCAACGCCGCACCGGCCTCTTCTCCAACACCCGGAACCACATTGAGCGCACCCGCTGGCAGCCCCGCCTGAGAAGCGATTTCTGCGAACATCAGAGCTGTGAGGCACGCTTCCTCTGCCGGTTTCAACACACAGGCATTCCCCATGGCGAGCGCAGCACCGACAGAGCGACCGATTATCTGCATCGGATAGTTCCAGGGAATGATGTGCCCCGTTACACCGTGCGGCTCACGTAACGTATAGGCGGTGTAGCCATCAAGGTAAGGCAGGGTTTCTCCGTGAACCTTGTCTGCCGCACCACTGTAATATTCAAGATAGCGCGCCAGTGCCACGGCATCAGCCCTCGCCTGCGTCAAAGGCTTGCCAACATCTGTCGCTTCAAGCAATGCCAGCTGCTCTACCTGATCAAGTACCAGCCTGCTCATTTCAGTCAGTACCCGACCACGCTCCAGTGCGGTTGATTTTCCCCACGCTCCAGCCAGTGCTGTATGCGCCGCGTCAACGGCAAGATCAATATCGGCGGCTCCCGCTCGTGCAATTTCACAAACTGAAGCACCACTTGAAGGATCTTCGAGTATAATTTTTTCCGCGCTTAGTGCGCACTGCCAGCGCCCGTCAATAAAACAGTGATCACTTGCAAAAGGTAAGTTCATAATTGTGGTGCATCCAGCTGAAACTATAGCGGCGAATGGCCACCACTTACTTTATCGCGATGAGCCGCTGCGTTGATTGTTATACTGCAATTATTACATCGAGCCCGATACCGCTTTAATTGATTTTCGTACGCCCGGTATCTCCGGCCCGCGCACTGCTAATCCAACCCCCATCGTAACCTGAATGCCCCGATCCAACTACTCCCTGTCAGTGGGAATTCCGCTGCTTTTTGTATTCCTCTGGAGCACCGGCTTCATTGGTGCCAAGCTCGGAATGCCCTATGCGGAGCCGTTTACCTTTCTGCTCGTGCGCATGATTATAGCGGCGGCCCTGCTGTTGCTGATCGCGGTTTTTATCCGTGCAAAGTGGCCGCGAACCGCCATGTTGTATCTACACGCGATGATCACCGGCGTACTCATTCACGGCATCTATCTGGGCGGTGTATTTTTTGCCATTTCCAAAGGACTGGATGCCGGTATCAGCGCATTGATCGTCAGTCTTCAGCCTCTGATTACGTTGATGCTTTCAGTTACCGTACTGAGTGAATCAATCAGCCCACAGAAAATTGCCGGTATCGCCCTCGGGCTTGCGGGCGTAATAATAGTGATCTCTTCACGCGGAATAGGAACCGATGGATTAGTTATGATCGGGCTGATTTCCTGTGTTTTTTCCCTGTTCGCGATCTCGGCCGGTACGGTTTATCAGAAACGATTCTGCGCCGATATCGAACTCCTGCCGTCCGTCTGCCTACAGTATATTGGCAACGTTTTATTTCTGACTCCTGTCGCAGCAGCCTTTGAAACAATGGAGATAAGCTGGACACCGCATTTTATTATTGCAATGACCTGGCTGGTGCTGGCACTGTCTCTGGGCGCTGTGTTATTGCTGATGTGGCTGCTCAATCGCGGCAGCGCTGGTCAGGTTGCGAGTCTGTTTTATCTGGTTCCGCCATTCGCCGCTGTAGAGGCGTGGTTGCTGTTCGGTGAAACGCTCACGCCCGTGGCGATAGCTGGAATCGCCTTGTGTGGCGCTGGAGTAGCTCTGGTGCAGCGCGCAAAGGATGCATGCTCGAACTGATATACTCCGTACTTGTCAACTAACTTCACCGAACACGCAATAGGCGGCTTTCCAAAAATGAAGTTCGACAGCGGCTGCTGTCTTGTGGCCGGCCATTGCGATCGGTTGAGTTGAATATGAATACCTATTCGCTTAAATCGACCACAATACCCAACTCGAAAACTCACACCCTCACTACGACCTTCATTTTCAGACATCAGCCTCCTCGTCAGATAACCCAACAGGAACACGAATGACAGACACTACCTCTTACACACCGCCAGCGGTCTGGAAATGGGACTCCGAAAGCGGCGGCAAATGGGCCAGCATAAATCGTCCGATTGCCGGAGCGACCAGCGAAAAAGAACTTCCCGTCGGCAAGCACCCGCTGCAACTGTATTCACTCGCCACACCAAACGGTGTCAAAATAACCGTTATGCTGGAAGAGCTGCTGCAGGCAGGACACAGCGGTGCGGAATACGACGCCTATCTGATCAAAATCGGTGACGGAGATCAGTTTGGCAGTGGTTTTGTCAGCATAAACCCAAACTCAAAAATACCGGCTATGGTTGACCACAGCACTGACAAACCAACCCGGGTTTTTGAGTCCGGTGCCATATTGCTTTATCTGGCTGAAAAATTCGGCGCATTTCTGCCCGAAAACCATAGCGCGCGCACAGAATGTTTATCGTGGTTATTCTGGCAGATGGGCAGCGCACCTTACCTCGGCGGCGGTTTCGGGCATTTCTATACCTATGCGCCGGTAAAAATCGAGTATTGCATCGATCGTTTTACCATGGAAACCAAGCGCCAGCTCGACGTGCTGGATCGGCAACTCGCAAACAACGAATACATCAGTGGCAATGAATACACCATAGCCGATATGGCCATCTGGCCCTGGTACGGTCAGGTTGTTTTAAATAACGTCTATGAAGCGGCTGAATTTCTTGAAGCACACACCTACAAAAACGTTTTGAGATGGGCCAACAGCATCGCTGAACGACCCGCTGTAAAACGCGGGCGCATGGTTAACCGCAGTTTCGGGCCGCTCGAGGGTCAATTGCGCGAGCGCCACGACGCAAGCGACTTCGATACAAAAACACAAGATAAAATCGAGACTGCCAGCCAAGATTAAAAAATTGTAAATTCCAGCCGAAAATTACAAGCCCGCGGTAGATACATCTCCTGCAGCGACAAAACCTGTTACCGCGGTGATCCGGTTATGTTTAGAATCCGTACTGTTACAAATAAAGCGCAGCTCAAAAATGTTGTAACTGCTTAGAATCGATAACTAAAGGGAACCAAATTAATTCGATTCATGAATAATCTCCCGACTTTCAAGCAATTGCGCTACCTTGTTACTCTTGAGCAGCATTTGCACTTTGGAAAAGCTGCGACAGCGTGCTCGGTGACTCAATCCGCATTTAGTTCAGCGATAAAAGAACTCGAAATCATCCTCAATGTCTCTTTGGTTGATCGAACCAATCGGAGCGTGGTGTTCACCCCTGTGGGCACCCGAATCTCCAGTGAAGCCCGATCCGTACTGCAGGGACTTGAAGGGATCAGTCATATTGCAAGCGCCGCGCAGCGGCCGTTAAGCGGACAATTACACTTGGGTGTAGTACCCACAGTTGCGCCGTTTGTCCTCCCGAAGCTTGTGCCCGTTCTGCGCCGCAAGTTTCCTGCACTGGAGCTGCACCTGCGCGAGGAAAAAACGCTGGTTATACATCAGATGCTGATGAACGGCGACCTCGACCTGATGCTGCTGGCGCTACCTTATGAACTGGGCAATACCGAAACAATTTCAATTTTCAACGACAAATTTAAGCTTGCATACAATAAAGATACAGAACTCATTGACCCGGACAACTACAAGCACGTGACAACCTCGGATAATTCAATACTCTTACTCGAAGACGGTCACTGCATGCGCGAACATGCACTCAGCGCCTGCAACTTCGCTCACAAAGACAAAATAAGTAACTTCTCTGCCAGTGGTATCTATAGCCTGGTTCAAATGGTCAATAGCGATCTGGGCATCACCTTTATTCCACAAATGGCTATAGATTGCGGGATATTGAAAAATACACAAGTACACACCAGAGATCTCGAAGAAGACAGCCACCGTGTAATTGGCCTGGCCTGGCGCAAATCCAGCGCAAGGGTAAAGGAATTTAAATTACTCGCCGCGGTCATCAGAGACTGTATGCGCCCTGATGAAAACACATAAATAGAAATTCGCAAACTGGCTAAAATCTGCTTTCCAGCATAGATCGGAAAATCCCGTGGCTCAGACAGCTATTACTTAACGCTAACCATTGAATCAGACCGGCTGTTTGAAACATGCCATCCATAGTATGCCAAAGCAAGCAGCATTGCCGGTGCATGAAATTCTGCAGCTTTGAACATAATAAGCCCTGCCAGAATCAGACGCACCCCGATTTCCCATACCGCAAGAGCCCGGCGGTCAAAAGCTGCCAGCGCACTAGCCAGTAGATACAGCGCAGCAGCCAGCCTCAGCAACAACCACAGCAACGCTCCCAGATGTAACTCGCCGTCGTAGCCCGGCAGGTATTGTGCGGCAGAAGGAAGTGCAGATGGATCGCGAACAGCAGCGTCTATCAGCAGTATTTCCGGGTACATAGCGAATACAAAGGGAATTATAAACATAACAATGCCGGATCGCACGGCTGAGAACGCCGTTGCCATCGGTTCAGCCTTGGTAATAGTTGCTGCAGTAAATGCTGCAATTGCAACTGGCGGCGTAATAGCAGATGCGACCGCAAAATAGAATATAAACATATGCGCGGTAAATATAGATAAGCCCAGCCCGGATAACACCGGCCCCATCAACAACGCCACGTTAATATAGGCTGGCACCGCCGGCATACCCATGCCCAGCAACACCGCCAGCGCCATGGTTGTTATCAAGGCTATAAACTGGAAAACACCGGAACCACTACCACCAAGATCCAGAGAGCGCAACCAGCCGAGAACATCCAGTGCTATAAAATCTGACAGGCCGGTAAAATTCAGGCAGAAATCTATAATCGAAACCGCCAGAAACATCAGATACAGTGTTGAGATCAGAACGCCCGATCCGGATAACGCATCGAGCAAGCGCCCGGGCCGCTTGCGCATATCTGAGTCTAAAAATAGTAAAAAGCATAACAGAATTACCGCCCACCACCCGGCGCTACCAGCGTCACCGGCAGAATTCTGCATTAATTCAAAGAACCAGGGTAAATCCGCTGCACGGCAGATTCCATTCTGTACGGTTGTTTGAACTCCGAATATCGAACCAAGCACACCACAGCCGATCGCTTCCTTTGGTGTGAGTAACAAAAACAGGATTAGCAGGATCGGGCCGAATATCATTACCAGATTCAGCTTATCAGCACGTGACAGAATCATGTCTTCGGTTACTTCGCCGATCGCCTCAATTCCCTGCTTTCTCGATTGAAAAACCGCGGATAGAAACAGACAGAAAAAATAGGCCACGGCCGGTATAGCCGCCGCTATGATCACTTCCCGATAAGGCACAGCGGTCAGCGCGGCAAGAACAAATGCCGCGACGCCCATCACCGGCGGCATTATCGAACCCCCTGACGAGGCTGCCGATTCCATACCACCCGCAAAAACTCTGGAAAACCCCCTTTTGATCATCATCGGGATCGTCAACACACCGGTTGACAGAACGTTCACCACCGGTCCGCCAGAAATCGTACCGAACATCGCCGAAGAAACAATCGCCGCATGTGCCGGGCCGCCACGCAGTTTCCGGGTCCACAGAAAAGCGAGCTTGATCAGCGAGCGTCCTCCGGCAGATGCACCAAACAGCCCGCCGAGCACAATATAGGGAAACACGGTATTCAGAATAATATCCATAAACCGGCCAAGCAGACCCGATGAGTTATTAATCAGTGCATCGTGCAGGCGAGGTCTGCCATCTGCCAGCAGCCGGGGCTCCCCGCCCAGTTTTGTCATCAGATATTTGTTGATGTCGTCAGGGCCGTGGAAGTACCAAACCAAAACTGTAATCACGGTATAAGCTGCAATGGCAATAGCCACCAGTACCAGCGGCAAACCCCAGACTTTCACGTTATAGGCAAGGAATACCAGAACTGCGAGGCCCATTATCGCAACCAGCCAGCCCTCCGTTGTATTGATACACTGCGGATCTTCTACCGTATCCGGAACGGGCAGCCCGAACGTCTCGGCAAATTCAATCTCTGCCGCAAGACTCCTGGCTATTAGCTCAGCTCGCTCACCAGTAATCTGATCAACCAGACACACCGCTTCAATCTCAACAACGTAAGTCAGTGAGATCGCCATGGCAGCGATAAACAGCGCAATATCCAGCGCGAGCCCCAGACGACGTCGCCATGGCGTACTGTTGGCAAGCTCCCGCCAGAGCGAGTGCTTAAGCGCGACGATCGTCATCATCACAGCAAATGCTATCGGATAGAAGTATTCGTAGGGATACTTGCGGATCGTGAAGTTTTTAAAGCCCTGGAATCCGGAAAAAAGTTCGTCGATTCCAGGGATACCAGGCATTGCATTAAGCAATCCCACAATAACCAGCGCCAGAGCCAGCCAGTAAACCAGTTTTTGACCAACGTCGTCCGGCTCGGCCGGTGTCAGTGATTCATTTGACATTGATGGTCCCATAGCGAGAAAAGCAGCGTCCGCCCGTATACCGGCACATAGCAAGCACTGGGGTGCATGAAAATTCTCTTAACACAAGTGGGCGTTTAGTCATTCCAGTTAACGTACGTGTGAACGTTGAAAATCGCAGAGATCTGCAAGAACGTTAGTTACGGATGGCACCAGCCAACTCATAGGCAGCCCGCCGAAACCGGTATCCTACAGAGACACCGGTTTACAACCGACCGTGTTGACAACGCAGAGGTATTATTATTCGGGTTTGGCGCAATCTTCGATTTTAAACCCGGCTTCTTCCCACGCGGCGACCGCACCAGCATGGTATTTCAACGGGTTGGGACCACACATTCCAGACTTTACGACATCAACAATACCGTAGCCTGCGTGCCGCGCAAAAGGCGCTTTGCTTTTCAGCCGGTCCAGTGTATCTATGTGCGCTTTGGTCAACGCCTTAGCCAGATCGAAAGACATATTTTTACTGACGATATCACCACCAATGGTCGCAAGCCCACGAAAGGTACCGTCCTCTGTTACCAGAGTTACGCCGGCTTCACCCAATGTTGCGTCGGAGGCGGGAAGCGTGAATGGTGCTGAGCCCGGAGCGCGAAGATATTTTTGAAACGGATCTGACTCGAATTTTTCTTTCGGGACAGACCAGACTGTCATGCTGCCAGACGCCAGCGCCTGCGTGATGCGGCTGTCCGGAAACAGAATGGGCAATACGACCGCATCTGCTGAACCATCAGTTATGGTTTTTACCGCCTGCCCCCAGTTGACCTGAACACCCTTGTAGCCATCGCCTTCCTTCAGCCCGGTAGTCAGTTGAATTACCGCGCGCGCATTGGTAACCGCAGCGCCGCGCGGCGGACCGTTGTAAATGCTTCTTCCTTCGAGATCACTCCACCCTTTTACCCCTTTTGAGTCGTAGGCGTAGAGCGCAAAAATACCCAGTGTTACTGGATAAAGTGCACGTAGATTCGACGCAAGTTCAGCGCCTTTTTCCGGCCCTAGCTTCGAATAAGGACCACGTCCCTTTGCCAGCAGGAAAGGCAGAATATAGGGTGTACCGGCAATATCGGTTTTACCTTCCGCTACGTTTTGTACCGAATTGGTAAGCGTCTGGCCATCGGCCACCTGAATATTGGCTATCCCTTTTTCGGCAGCAATTTCTGCCAGATGCACCATTGACAGATGGATCGAACCACCGGGCGAAGCGGTTTCGGCAGTCAGGTTTTCAGCGGCTTGCGCTGAGCTGGCGAGCACTGAAGCCAGTGCGAGTGTCAGCAGCGATTTGATTGGTTTCACAAGTTTTCCCCTCGTGGTGATATACAACGGTATCTTCTCATTTTCTGCCTCGATCTGCCTGCCTTTTCTCAGTTGAGGTCGCCCTTAAGACGAAGAGGCTGCGATGTGAGCGTGTTAGCTACTCCAAGCAGGCAGGATACAAAAAGCCTGGAGCCGGTACAGGTATTTCGCTATGTTTAGGAATCTGCTCGAGAAAAAACCGCTTACCACATTCTGGCTTTGGAACTCTCCGGGTAATCGGCATCGTAGGCGGTGCCGTCAAAGCCGGCTTTGAATTCTTTGATAAAGTCGCCGGCACTTGGCACCAGCGCGCTTTCGTCGTCAGAGCTCCATAGTGTTGAGCGCATCAGCGCTTTAGCACACTGAAAGTATATTTCGTCGATACTAATGACGGTGACGGTTTTCGGCTGTTTGCCTTTGCGTTCAAAATGCGCCAGTGTTTCAGCATCAGCGGTGAGCAAGGCCCTGCCATTGATGCGAACCACATTGTTACAGCCCGGCACCATAAACATTAGAGATATCCTTCCGTCTCTGACTATATTGCGCAAGGTATCGATTCTATTGTTACCGCGCCAGTCCGGCAACCAGATCGTTTTTGCATCAGCGATATGCACCACCGGTTCTATATCACCGCGCGGGCTTGCGTCGGTTCCCTCGGGGCCAACCGTTGAAACAACCACAAACCGCGAAACCTCAATCCACCGGCGGTAGAGCGGGGTTAACTGCGCGGCCACTTTTTCCAGCGATGTTGGCACCGCTGCATCGTATAGTCTCTCCAGCTCTTCGATGGATTTAATCCAATTCATATAAATATTTCCTGCTATGGAAGTTTAGCCATAAGGCGACCAGTCATGTGACTGGATCAGTTGCATCAGCAAATCGAGCGCCGGTGCTGAGTCCGGTTGATTCACAGTCGCGAACGCTATCTGGCGCGATAACGGCGGGTCAGCAATCGGGCGATGGTTCAATGCCGGATGACACAAAGAATACCGGGGAATAACGCTCACCCCCAAACCATCGCCAATCAGGCACTGAATCCAGTCTTCGCGCTGGCTTCGAAACGCAACGTTAAGGTCCAGCTCGCAATCGGCACACAATCGCAGATAATCACTTCGAAATTCACAGTGCAATCGATCAATATAAGGGTACTCGGCAATCGACTGCAATGGCACCGCATCCAGTTGCGTAAACGGATGGTCCTGAGGAAACACTACACAGATAGTTTCCTGGAACAACGGCAGGTAGTTGAGGTTCTGATTCGGTGTGCCCTGTTTCGAGCAAAACGCACCCTGAATAGCACCTGACAACAGCAGATCGACGATTGAATCCGGTGTCACATCATGCAGCACCAGAGACACCATTGGATGCTCCATTTGAAAGCGGTTTATAAGTGAGCCCAGCGCTACCGGACCAATGGTGCACATTAAACCGATATTTAGTTCGGCAACCTCACCGCTGGTAACGGCTCTTGCGGTAGCACGGACCAATTGGCGGGTACGGTCTATCTGCTGGAAATGATTCCGCAGTGATTTACCAAGCACGGTTAGTTCAGAATAGCGGCCATCCCGATGCAGCAGCTCACCTCCGAGCTCAGATTCGAGCCGTTTAATGGCTTGTGTCAGCGCCGGCTGCGTCACATGACACTGCTCTGCAGCGCGGGTGAAATTCAGTGTTTCAGAAACCGCCAGAAAATACCGGACTTGATTAAAATCCATCGTGTGTTCCTGTGGGAGTAAATCGGGTGCCTGACCTGTTACACGTTTTTGTTACAAACAGGACAACAGCGCGCCATGTTTATCCAGTTACCACCCTGGTAATACCGGCAAACAGTATCAGATGCCGATATCGCGCACTTTCTCATACGTCGGGCTGGCTTTTCATTGTACTACAGTCGTGGCTGTCGGGTTGCCAGAACCCACAGCCAGAACCCGCAGCCAGAACCCGCCTATTCTCTAGCGTGTTTATCTTTATAATTCGAGCCGCCAAAAAATACAGGTCTCGATGTTACTAAAATTACCCTGTTGAATTCCGGGTTTTGATGATTCCGGGAACGCCTGGAGGCAGCGTACAACCTGAGCGCTACAAACTTTCCGCCAGATCCAGCGCTTCAGCCATTGCCAGCTCTACGGTTCGCGGCGATACGCAATCGCCAATCGGGTAAACGGGAAAATTCAATCCGGCGTTGCTGCAATAGCTGGTCAATGCATCGTTAGCGTGGCAGCCACTCCAGTCGACGAGCAGCTCGATTCCAGTATGCTGCTGCTTCTGCTGACTGAATAGATGGCGCGACACGACTTCACTTCCGTGGCAACTGTCGACCACGGTTTGCGGCGTCAATGTTGCGCCGTGACGATAGAACCTTTCATACCAGGCATCGCGATTGGTTGGATCCAGATCGTTTGCAATGGCAATATCTTCTGAGAGTATTTCTACTTCAACTCCGCGCTGCAGAAGCCATTCAGCACAGACCAGTCCGGCCTGACCGCGTCCATCACTAATCACCAGCGCTTTTGCTTCTGTGAAGGTTTCCCGGTCAAGTAACTGCACCGGAGTGTGCAGAGTAAATGTCGGCTCACCGGTATAACGAGGCTGGATTTCTATAGCGCCGGTTGCGATAACTAGTACATCGGCTCGCAGACTGGGCAGATCCTCCGGCAGCAGCTTTTTGTTAAATTTTATCGCTACACCCAGGCGCTGCAACTCTGCTTCCCGCCACGTTGAAATACGCCCGAGCTCTGTCATTGACGACGTACGAGACCAGTAATTCAGTCGACCGCCTATAGAATCTGTTGCTTCAAACACGGTCACACGGTGTCCACGCATTGCGCACAGTCTGGCCGCCTCCAGTCCGGCAGGCCCGGCTCCTGCTATTGCTATATGTCGAGCAGGCATTGCGGGTTGCAGTACTTTGCCTGGCGTTTCCAATTGCGGATTATGCATGCAGCGGATCGCCTTGCCACTATAGCGATTTGCTATACAAATGTTTGCACCTACACAGGGGCGAATCTGCGATTCCTGTCGCTGCATTAATTTACTGACAATGGTCGGGTCACATATATGTGCACGGGTCATCCCGACCATATCGGCTTGTCGACGGGCGATGATTCGCTCAGCGTGAGTCGGATCTACAATTCTGCCCACGGTGAAAACCGGGATATCTACTTCTGCTTTGATCGCTGAAGCGAGATCTACAAACACGCCATGCGCTGTGGGCGTAGGCGCCCAGTGGCGCGAACGACCGCTGTGTGAAAAATTGGTATGGGCAATTATGTTGAGGTAATCGACCAGTCCCCGGGTGGCCAGTTCTCTGCAAACCGGAATCATATCCGTGAGTGTCAGTCCATTTGGTTCATATTCATCACCGGGGAGGCGCACACCTAGAATTTGCGAGTCACTGAGGTGCTTTCGCACTTCAGTGATCACTTCGATCAAAAAGCGCATGCGGTTATTCACGCTGCCGCCGTACTCATCATCGCGCTGATTAGTCAGTAGTGATAAAAACGCCTGTGGCAGAAAGCCGAATGCCGCGAGTATCTCTACACCGTCGAGTCCGCCTTCTTTTACTCTCGCTGCCGCCGCGCCATAGGCTTCAATAACCTCCTTTATTTCTGCAGTTGTCATGGCGTGAGATACGTGGCCGGTAATAGCGGAACGTACCGCTGATGCCGACCAGGTGCTCATACCGGCTTTATCTATTTTAACTGTGCCACCACTGTGTGCTAACTGCGCAAGTATGCGCCCGCCTTCGTCATGCACTGCCGTGGAAAGTTCGCGGTAACCGGGGATAATGCTATCGTCCAGGTTCCACAACCCATCCGTTCGAAGGCTTAATAAGCCGGATTCATGTACAGGTGTGCCACCGGTAATTTGCAGACCTACTCCCTCGCTCGCATAACGCCTGTGATAATCAATATAGCGCTTGCCCGGCTGGTTGTTTACAGCCAGGCCGGGTACATGAGCAGACACCAGTACACGATTGCGTAATTCCAGCGCGCCACCCGGATGATTAATTTTCAGCGGTGACAGCAGATGGGGAAAATTTGAATCAGTGTTCATGCACAGAAAAGCTGTTTAATAGGTCGCCCGGCCACCGGAAATATCAAAAGCTGCACCCGTGGTAAACGAATTCTCGGCCGACGCCATCCATAACACCATACTGGCGATCTCCTCGACGGTGACAAATCGCGCGCGAGGAATTTTCGAGAGCATAAAATCTATATGCTCCTGGCTCATCTGTTCGAAAATTCGTGTTCTGGCAGCAGCCGGTGTAATGCAATTAACGGCAATATCATGTGCCGATAGTTCTTTTCCCAATGATTTTGTCAGCGCAATTACCGCAGCCTTGGAGGCAGAATAAGCAGAGGCGTTCGGATTGCCCTCTTTACCGGCAACCGACGCCACATTAACGATCCGACCATAGCCCCGTTCTGTCATGCCAGGCACTACTGTTCTACAACAGTGAAATGTCCCATCAAGGTTGACGGCCATCACCTTGCGCCATTCATCCACCGGATAATCTGATACCGGCCCGTTGGGCCCGGCAATGCCGGCACTGTTTACCAGCACATCTACCCTGCCACAAACACGTTCCGATTCAGCCAGCGCTGCTTCGACCGATTCAACCCGCGTGACATCAGTTTCAACCAGAGTGACTTGCTCCCCTGGGAGTTTTTTAATTCTATCTTCCACGGAGTTCAAATCCATATCCCAAACTATAACTCTGCCGCCTGATTGCACTAATCGCTCGACTACAGCAGCCCCGATACCATTGCAACCTCCGGTGACCACGGCAACGCGATCGGTGAAATCATAACTATTCATATTTTTCCTTAACGGTTTAATAAATTTTATCAAATGGCTGTTGAGATAATTCGCGCCCCACCCAGGTCGGAGCAGGTAATTCGTTCAACAAAAAACTCGTAATTTGAAATATAGGTATCGTGTCTAAGCTGGCCGAACTTCTCTACTGTCTCTTTTTCAAGTGATCGAAACATCTCCAGGCGCTCAACCAGTATTTTTTTCCACAGCGCAGACAAATCAGTCACTCCCTCAACGCGGAATCCCGCCGCTTCAAGCAAGCGGGTATATTCGTCAGCAGATACAATTCTGCCGGCTGCAAAGGTACTGGCGAATCGTTCACGATGGGATTCGCTCAGACTATCGCCGGCTATCCAATCGGTAAATCCGAATTTACTGCCCGGCTCTAAGACCCGGTGAATCTGAGCGAGCAGAGATTCACGATCTTCTATATGTAGAAACGCCTCCTGACTCATGGCGCAATTAAACGAATTGTCGGCCACTGGCAGTGCACAGATATCGGCACAGGAGAACGACACCAGGTGGTCGAGCTTCACCCGGGCAGTCAATTCATTTGCACCGTCAACGCGCGAGGCGTTTAAATCTACCCCGTGTACCTGACAACCGGTTTTTGTTGCCAGATAGCGAGCGGGTCCACCCATGCCGGAACACAGATCAATAACCAGTGAACGCGAATTTATTTCAAGCGCCTGCAGCAGAGCATCAACGGCATCCAGACCACCATAGTGATCCTGATCCCAGCGCCATAAATCCTCAGCTTTGAGAGAATCTAACGCCAGACCACTGTCTTTGGCGCGTGACAGTATTTCCGATAAATTGATTGGATGCTCATCGTAAAACGTGACAATATCAATGGAAGATTGCATAGCGAGAGAATCCGGTCAGGCGGGCTGCGTGAATTCAATTGTATCAAGAAAATTCCAGCGTGGACTACCATCGTTGACTATTAGCAGAATGCAAAATAACACCATCGACAACCGTTACGTCAATATCCCATGACTATTGACTGGAGACACCTGACTAAAGCACAGCTCGATTTTGAGCTCTCGCCCAGCCGCAGCGCGAAGGATTTCATGTCTGTGCTGAAGCGCCATGAATTCCAGACTGCGCAGGTACTTGCCGATCGCCGTCTGAACACCAAACGCAACCTGCAGTACGGCCCGGCACCAGCACAACGGCTCGACCTTATCCTGCCCGATACAGACTCGCTTCGTCCCTGCGTCCTGATGATACATGGCGGTTTCTGGCAGGAAGGCGATAAAGCAGTTGCGGGCTTTGCCAGCCGCGCTCTAGCCGACGCCGGTGTGGGAAGCGCACTGGCTGGATATACACTGGCACCGCATAAAGGGTTATCGGGAATTGCCGAAGAAATTGCCGCCTGCGTTGACTACCTCAGCAACAACGCTGCCGCGCTGGGGCTCGATCAGAACAAGTTGATTATTGCGGGGCATTCTGCTGGTGCTTACCTCGCTGCAAATCTGTTAGCAAAAACAACAGCACTGGCAGACAAAATAGCCGGAGCCATGCTTATATCCGGTGTGTACGATCTCGCACCCATTGCTGCATCCTACGTGAACGAAGTGTTCGGTATGACGGCAACAGAAGCAAAGACTCTGTCGCTACATCAGCGTAGCCCTCGCACAGATGCACCAGTGCATATTCTTGTCGGTGCAGACGAACCCGCAGCTTTCATTGTGCAGTCAGAGTGCCTCTATTCCGGCTGGTCAAAATATCTGAGCAATATACGCTTTGAAAAATGCACCGGCCGGGATCATTTTGATATCCTCGACGAATTAACCGATCCAAAATCACCAAGCCATAAACGCTTACTGGAAATGACTCTGTGAATACGCTAGACAAACGTGCCAACGAACTTGATCAGGCAGATCCACTACGCACAATGCGGAATCAGTTCCACATTCCAAACGGTCTCATTTACCTCGATGGCAACTCTCTCGGACTGATGCCTCTAACCGCTGCAGCAAAGGTTGCTGAAGTGACAGGCAACGAGTGGGCTAACGGTCTGATCCGCAGCTGGACAGACGCGGGCTGGTTTCATCTGCCGACCACAGTGGGTGATCGAATCGCGCCTATTATCGGCGGCAATCCGGGGGAGGTCACTGTAGCGGACAGCACCTCGGTGAATCTGTTTAAATGCCTTGCCGCAGCACTGCACCTTAACCCCGATCGACAAGTCATTCTTGCGGAAGGGGATAACTTCCCCACCGATAGTTACATGGCGCAGGGTCTGGCAGGGCTGGTACCCGATGTAACGGTTCGCTATTTTGAATCTCATGAAAACCCCGCCGACTGCATTGGCGACGACGTCGCGGTGGTGCTGTTGAGCCATGTAGATTACCGCTCTTCACGAATCCGCGATATGACTGCCACAAGCAAAGCGGTGCAGGAAAAGGGCGCACTGATCCTGTGGGATTTATCTCACACCAGTGGCGCAGTTGCCTGTGAGCTGAACAACGCCAATGCCGATATGGCGGTCGGCTGCAGTTACAAGTACCTCAATGGCGGCCCCGGTGCTCCGGCATTTACCTGGGTTAATCAAAGGCATGCCGCCAGCATCAGGCAACCACTATCCGGTTGGCTGGGTCACGCCGCACCATTTGATTTTTCCCGCGAATTCGCCCCGGCAGACAACGCTCGCAGAATGGTTTGCGGCACTCCACCTGTGATCAGCATGGCCGCTCTGGATGAAGCACTGAAACTCTGGGAAAACGTAGATCTTGCTGCACTATGGAATAAATCCAGTGAAATGACAGCATTTTTTATAGAAGCGGTCGAGCAACTATGCCAAGGCCACAACCTCACCCTGGCCAGTCCTCGCAACAATTCCGAACGCGGTAGCCATGTATCATTTGAACTGGACGGCCACGGCTTTGAAGTAATGCAGGCAATGGTGGCACGAGGTGTCATAGGCGATTTCAGATCACCCTCAACATTGCGATTCGGCTTCGCTCCGCTGTATTTAAGTTTTCAGGAGGTTCTGCAAGCCGCACAACACCTGGCGGAAATTCTCGAAACCCGTGAGTGGGATAACGAAATCTATCGTGTTCGCGGAGCGGTTACCTGAGGCCGCCAAGTACTGCTGTAGCCTCGATTTCGAGCAAAGCTTCATCTTCGACCAGTGCGGACACAACCACCATAGTCATTGCAGGGAAATGACGCCCCAGCACACGACGATACACTTCGCCCACCTCTTTCTGCCGCGCGAGGTATTCTTTTTTATCGATCACATACCAGGTCAGGCGAACGATATCGCAAGCGCTGCCGCCAGCCGCTTCTACCACGGCCATTATATTTTTCAGTGTCTGTTCCATCTGCCCGATGAAATCATGGGATTCAAACAGCTGTTCGCTATTCCAGCCAATCTGGCCGCCGACAAATAGTGTTCTGCCCTCTGCAACCACGCCATTGGCGTAGCCCCTGGCTTTTTTCCATCCCTCCGGCTGTACAATCTCATGCGGCATACGAACACTCCCGTCTTTTATTCACTGTATTTAACACCACCTGTCTGATGCACTCTTCGGAATGTAGTCAGGCATTCTGCTTCAGCAGATATCGCTGAATTTTACCTGTCTGGGTTTTCGGAAGGGCGTCGCAATAGACTACTGATCGAGGGTATTTATAGGGTGCAATAACAGCCTTGACATGACCCTGTAATTCGCTCGTTGTTTTATCAGAACGCACTATACTGTCTTTCAAAACAATATGCGCCTGCACCACAGCACCACGCTCTTCATCGGGTGCTGCAACCACAGCACATTCGGCAACATATTCGTGTGCCAGCAGAGCTGCTTCAACTTCAGGCCCGGCAATGTTGTATCCTCCGGAAATTATCATGTCATCGTTGCGCGCGGCAAATTTCAGATAACCGTCTTCGTCCTGCACGAAGCTATCACCGGTGATATTCCAGCCATCGCGTACGTAATTCAACTGGCGTTCATCGGCAAGGTAGCGGCAGCCTGTCGGGCCTCTCACTGCCAGTCGCCCCACGACTCCCGCAGGAACGGTGTTTCCTTCATCATCTATAATTTTTGCTTCGTATCCGCTCACCGGTTTGCCGGTGCATGCAGGGCGATGATCATCTAATCGATTTGAGATAAATATATGCAGCAATTCGGTTGCGCCAATGCCGTCCAGCATCGGCTTTCCGGTTTTTTCCATCCAATCGTTATAAACTGGTGCCGGTAATGTTTCCCCCGCTGATACCGCAGCACGCAAGCTGGATAAATCAGCCCCTTCTTCCATCGCGGCGAGCATCGCCCGGTAGGCAGTTGGCGCAGTAAAACAGATAGTCGCACGGTATTTTTCGATGATCTCGATCATGTTCGGCGGGCTGGCCGTTTCCAGCAGAGTTGCTGTCGCACCAAAGCGCAGCGGAAACACGGCCAGACCACCAAGCCCGAAGGTAAACGCCAGTGGCGGTGAACCAACAAAGACGTCTTCCGGCGTGACCCCCAGCACTTCTTTGGCGTAGCCATCTGCAATGATCAAGAGGTCACGATGAAAGTGCATGGTCGCTTTGGGCTTACCGGTAGTGCCGGATGTAAAGCCGAGCAGTGCCACGTCGTCCCGGCAGGTCTGCACCGATTTAAATTTCACAGGTTTTTCCAGCGCCAGTCGATCAAGCTCCGCATCGTGATTCGATGTACCGTCAAATCCGACTACGTAGTTAACGAATTCATTGGCCGGAGCAAACGCAGTGACTTCATCCATCAGGCGCGTATCACACAGCACATGACTGATCTCGGCCATATTGACTATCGGCTCAAGCTCCGCAGCGCGTAACATAGGCATAGTGTTAACAACGACTGCACCCGCTTTGGTGGCCGCAAGCCAGCAGGCAACCATGGCAGGATTATTAGCGGAGCGAATCAATACCCGGTTACCCGGCTGCAGATTCAGATCACTGACCAGGGCATGAGCTAGTCGACTGGTCCAGTCCGATAGCTCTTTGTAGGTTCGGCTGCGCCCATTGCCGATCAACGCGACCCGATCACCGTGTCCCTCGGCAACCATTCTATCGGTTA
The DNA here is from genome assembly GCA_001730015.1 of Chromatiales bacterium (ex Bugula neritina AB1). Taxonomy (GTDB): domain Bacteria; phylum Pseudomonadota; class Gammaproteobacteria; order Granulosicoccales; family Granulosicoccaceae. The sequence continues at coordinate 38,534 of MDLA01000113.1, forward strand.
GCTCTACTGCCACATTAAGGCGTTCCGGGTAGTCGAAACTGTGCAGATGAAATTCCGGCCACTGCTCTGATGGCGGCAGGTTGTCTCTTGCGAAAGTATCTGTGTGCGAGGTGAGTCCCTGCATTAGCGTTCTCCCGTATGAAGTTGCCGGGTTTGTCTTGCAATAATAATTTTCTGTACGTCGGAGGCGCCCTCATAGATGCGCAGTGCTCTGATTTCCCGATACAACGATTCTACCCGGCTGCCGTGTTTTACACCGTCTCCACCGTGTAGCTGCAGTGCCATATCAATGACCTGCTGAGCCTGATCAGTGCTGAACAACTTGGCCATGGCAGCCTCGCGTGTGACCCGCGCAGCACCTGAATCCTTCAGCCAGGCCGCTCGATAGGTAAGCAAAGCACTGGCATCTATATTCACTGCCATATCACTGATATGACCTTGAACCATTTGCAGTTCAAACAGTGGCGAGCCCTGTATCCTGCGTGATGCGGTGCGATCAAGCGCTTCATCCATCGCGCGCCGGGCAAACCCGAGAGCCGCTGCCGCAACCGTTGATCTGAATACATCAAGCACAGACATGGCAATACCGAAGCCGCCACCCTGTCGCCCGATCAAGGCAGACTTTGGTATGCGACAATCACTGAATTTCAGCGTTGCCAGCGGGTGAGGTGCAATTGTTTCGAGTCTTTCTATAACATCAAGGCCAGGCGTATCAGCCGCTACGACAAACGCAGACAACCCTTTGGCCCCCGGTGCCTCCCCGGTACGCGCAAACACGGTATAAACATCAGCAATGCCACCATTGGATATCCAGGTTTTTTCTCCGTTAAGCACATAGGTATCACCAGCGGCTTCAGCGGTCATGGTCGAATTGGCTACATCAGAACCCGACTGCGGCTCGGTTAGCGCAAAAGCTGCTATGGCCTTACCGCTTCTCACCAATGACAGCCAGTCGGCTCTCTGCTGTGGCGTACCGAACAAAGACAATGCGCCCGCACCCAGCCCCTGCATTGCAAACGAAAAATCAGCCAGAGCGTCATGGCGTGCCAGTATTTCCCGGATAAGGCACAGACTGCGGACATCCAGCCTGGATTCTGGGTCCGCCGGATCTACTGTGCTGTGGGTGGTTAAACCTGCCGCGCCAAGCTGCCCGACTAACTCCCGGCAGGCACTATCGGTATCCGTGTGATCAACCGGAAGATGCGCTGCGGCCCAGGCCTCCACCAGATCGGCAAGATACCGATGGCTGCTGTCGAAAAAAGGCCAGTCAAGAAAGGATCGATCAGCCATCAGTTGCCCTCGAATACCGGCTTTTCTTTTTGCACAAAAGCCTGATAAGCCCGTTCAAAGTCTGCGGTTTGCATACACAGCGCCTGGGTCTGAGCCTCCGCCTCAATGGCCTGCTCGATGCTCATGCTCCACTCCTGTTTAAGCATTGTTTTTGTCATCATGTGAGCGAAGTTAGGACCATCTGCGATAGCTTGTGCGAGCGCCTGCGCTTCAGCGTCCAGCTTATCGGACGCAACCACACGATTATAGAACCCCCAACGCTCGCCTTCATCAGCACTCATCGAGCGGCCGGTATAGAATAGCTCCGCGGCCCTGCCCTGGCCTATAATTCGCGGCAACAAAGCGCAGGCACCCATATCACAACCGGCCAGACCCACACGTGAAAACAAAAACGCAGTTTTCGCCTGTGGCGTAGCAATGCGCAAATCGGAAGCCATTGCAATAATGGCCCCGGCGCCAACACAGATGCCATCAACCGCTGCGATAACAGGTTTGCCGCAATTGATCATGGCGATAACCAGATCACCGGTCATGCGGGTAAATTGCAACAGTTCTTTCATGGTCATTTTTGTCAGCGGCCCGATGATGTCGTGGACGTCACCGCCGGATGAAAAATTTCCGCCATTGGCGCCAAACACCACAACATCGATATCATCACAATAGTGAAGTTCGCGAAACCAGTCGCGCAACTCAGCGTAACTGTCAAAGGTGAGCGGGTTCTTACGTTCCGGCCGTGTCAGCGAAACAAACGCCATACGATTTTCTATACGACAGTTAAAATGCGATACATCCGTTCGGCAGCTCATCAGTATTCAGCCTTTTTTCTGTCCGGCCCGAGACCGGGAATTATAGAATCGAAGTGGCCCAGCACAGCCTCTGCATCGGTTACCGACAGGTTCCCGAGTAATTCATCAATCCAGATTTCATGGGCTGCCGCCTGCCTGCTGAATTCGGCCCTGCCATTGCCGCTAAGACGAACGCGCAGCGCCCTTCTGTCTCCGGGCACTTCACTTCTAAGCACTAAACCATCTTTGACCAGTCGATCCACTATGCCGGTGACATTGCCGTTGGATACTTTTAGCAAACCGGAAAGCTCACTCATTTTCAGCCCTTCATGATACTGGTACAACCCAGCCATCACATCGAAGCGCGGCAAGGTGGTAGCAAACTGTTTGCGCAATTTCTCACGCAGCTCTGCTTCGATCATGCGTGAGACTTTCAATGTACGCAGCCATAGTCGAAGCCGTGTTTTAGACGCTTCTTCAGAGGGTATACTTTTGCGACCACTGTTCATACTTCGCCCCCGCTTATAGACAATGCCTGACCGGTAATTGACGCGGTCTGCTCACCCGCCAGCCACAGGGCAGCTGCCGCGACTTCATCAACCTGAATAAAACGTTTCATCGGGTTGCCGGCTTTCAGTGCGTTGGCAGCCTGCTCTCGCGACATTCCGGTTTCCCCCACTATATTTTCAATCGATAACTGCAACATAGGGGTTTCTATAAAGCCCGGGCAGATTGAATTCACTGTGATACCGGTTTTTGCAAGCTCCAGTGACAATGACCGCGTTAATCCGATTACTGCATGCTTGGCTGCACAATAGCCCGATACGTATTCATAGCCCTTGAGTCCGGCAGTTGAGGCGATTGCCAGCATCCGTCCCCAGTTATTTTCAGACATATCATGCAGACTCGCCTGCCACAGATTAAAGACCCCGGTAACATTCACTGCCATCATTGCAGCCAGATCATCGGCTGTCATCCGCTTGAACGGTTTGCTTGCAGCAGCCCCGGCATTCGCTACGCAAACCGCTACCGGACCATTTATTTCGCGCGCCTTCAGCAGGGCCTTATCAACAGACGCGCGATCAGTCACATCACACATCAGCGGCAAAGCTCCCGTCTGCCCGGCAATACCGGCAAGCGGAGATTCACGCCTGCCAACAATGGTGACTTTAGCTCCGGCACTGGCAAATTGCCGCGCTATTTCGGCCCCCACGCCACTGCCACCGCCACTCACTACAACATGCTTTCCGACCAACTCTGTCATTTGCTCTGTGCCATCTGCGCCTGTCGATCTGCCAGCCGCCAGCTCTGATCACGGCCTGCTTCATAGGGACGCGGCCATGTTCCGGATCGATCGCCCAGCAGTGTGCCTGCATGCAGAGTCCAGTAGGGATCAGCCAGATGTGGCCGCGCGAGACAGACCAGATCGGCGCGCCCCGCCATCAGTATAGAATTGACATGATCGGGCTCGTATATATTGCCAACCGCCATGGTGGCAATACCGGTCTCGTTGCGAATGCGATCAGAGAACGGGGTTTGAAACATCCGACCATAAACCGGTTGTGCGTCACTTGTCGTCTGCCCAGCTGATACATCAATAATATCCGCACCCGCTTCAGAGAAGCGCTTTGCTATTTCTACCGCCTCGGCTGGTGTAACACCTGCATCACCAGCCCAGTCGTTAGCAGAAATACGAACCGACAACGGTTTTTCGTCCGGCCAGACGTTGCGCATGGCCGAAAATACTTCCAGCGGATACCGCATACGATTTTTGAGCGAACCGCCATACTTGTCTGCGCGTACATTCGACAACGGGGAAATAAACGACGAGATCAGATACCCGTGCGCTGCATGAAGCTCGATCATATCGAAGCCGCATCTATGCGCCATTTTTGCCGCAGCCACAAACTGATCCCTGACCACGTCCATTTCCGCCCGGGTAATTTCATGCGGAGTAGCGCTGGTATCTGACCACGGGATAGCAGAGGCAGACACCAGCGCCCAGTTATCGCGGGTGAGTGGCTGATCCATACCCTCCCAGCCTATGCGGGTAGATCCCTTTCGACCGGAGTGCCCGATCTGACAACAGGTTTTTGCAGTAGTCTCACTATGGATAAACTCGTTAATCCGCCGCCACGCCACCTCATGCTCTGGCGCATAGAGCCCCGGGCATCCCGGGGTAATACGCCCTTCGGCAGAGACGCAGGTCATCTCCATACAGACAAGGCCGGCTCCACCCTTGGCCCGCTCCGCATAGTGCACCAGATGCCAGTCGGTCGGGCGACCATCCAGCGCTTTGTATTGCGCCATCGGTGACACAACCACCCGATTGCACAGTGTCATTTCACGTAAGGAAAAAGGCGCAAACATAGGGGCACGCACAGTAAGCTCTGGTGCTGCTCCTGCCTGCTGCTGGAACCACAGCTCGGCAGAGTTAAGCCAGCCGGCATCGCGTTCCCGAAGGTTTTCATGGCTGATACGCTGTGAGCGGGTCAACAGCGAATAGTTGAACTGTACCGGATCAAGGTCTAGATAGCGTTCTACATTTTCAAACCACTCAACCGAGTTGCGCGCGGCAGACTGCAAACGCAATACTTCGAGTCGACGGCTGTCTTCGTAACGTGCAAATGCTGCGAGTATTTCAGATTCTGCGGTCAGGTGCTCCGCCAGCGCCGCTGCACTCTCAAGCGCGAGCTTGGTCCCCGAGCCAATAGAAAAGTGAGCAGTCGCCGAAGCATCTCCTAATAAGACAATATTTTTATAGCTCCATGTTTCACACAGTACCCGCGGAAACTGTATCCAGGCGGAGCCGCGAATATGGTTGGCATTGGTCATCAGGGAATGCCCACCCAGATGATTTTTGAAAATGCCCTCGCAAATAGCGATGCTTTGCTCTTGTCCAAGATTCGCAAAACCGTAGGCATCAAACGTCGCCTGCGAGCACTCTACGATAAACGTCGCCGTTTCATCATCGAATTGATAGGCATGCGCCCACACCCAGCCTTTTTCAGTTTCTTCAAATATAAAAGTAAATGCGTCATCGAACTTCTGATGCGTACCCAGCCAGACAAACTGGCACAGGCGCTGATCAATATCGGGTTTAAAAACCTCTGGAAAATCGTTGCGGGTTTTAGAATTTAAACCATCACACGCGACTACTACATCGTAGTCCTGCGCATAACTTGCAGCATCCTGAACTTCAGTTTCAAAACGCAGATCAACCCCTAGCTCACGCGCACGGTCCTGCAAGATCAGCAGCAGACGGCGGCGCCCGATTCCACAGAAGCCATGACCGCTGGAAACTACCCGTTCACCGCGATGCACAAGGGCGACATCATCCCAATAAGCAAAATGCTGCTCGATGGTGGCGGCGCTGACCGGGTCGTTACTCTTGAGGTTTGCCAGAGTTTCATCTGATAACACCACACCCCAGCCAAAGGTGTCGTCTGCGCGATTGCGTTCCAGAACGACTATTTCAGCATCGGGCCGCCGCAATTTCGCCGAAATAGCGAAATACAGACCCGCAGGCCCACCACCTATACACACCGCTCGCATGATCGCCTCCGTTAGCGGAAACACCGATAGCTGAGAGAATAGTCTATTCGTTCACATTTAAAATTTCAAGCACGAATATTTTATAGTTAAAGCATTTTAATCAAGTAGCCTGATATCAATCACCTTTCCCACCAGAAATCGGGGCAAAGCGTGTTAGCATTACGCCAATGCAAACGCACGATTCGCACTACAAACGATTGTTTTCGCACAAAGAAATGGTGCGCGATCTGCTGCGTGGGTTTGTTCAGGGCCAGTGGCTTGAACAGGCAGATCTTGAAACTCTCGAGCTTTACGGAACTGACCTGATAAGCGATCAAGCCAACCCTGTACAACGCCACGAGGATATCGTCTGGCGATTCAAATTCGGTGGTAACTGGGTCTACCTGTATTTACTTCTGGAATTTCAGTCTGCGCCTGACCGCTGGATGGCGTTGTGGTTACTGAGCTATACCGCACTGTTATGGGAGAAACTGGTCAAAACCAATGACCTCGCACCCGGATCAAAATTGCCGCCCATCTTACCCGTGGTACTATACAACGGCGAAGCAAACTGGTCTTTCAGCACCGATCTGTCTACCTTGTGTTACCCACCACCTATCGGGCTGGAGCGCTTTCAACCACAAGCACAGTATTTGCTGCTTGAACAGGGAAAGCTTGCTAAAAAGTCCGTTGAGCTGCGTAATCTGGCCGCGGTACTTTTTCAACTCGAATTCAGCGACAGCCTTCAGGATTTTCGCCGCGTTCTTGAGCAGTTGTCTCTGTGGATCGAAACTGAGGCTCCAAAAGGATTACAGCGCGCACTGTACGCTTTTATGGTCAAATGGATCAAAGCCAAAGCACCCGTAGATTACCCGGATGAAATTCATACCTTCGAGGAGAGCATACCCATGTTAGCAAAACGTGTTGAGCAATGGGAAATACGGTTATTTGAAGAGGGGCACGAAAAGGGCCGTGAAGAAGGGCTCGAAAAGGGGCGTCAAGCAGGCCGGGCGGAGGGCCGCGAAGAAGGGTTAAGAACCGCACTACATCAGCTAATGCAAAATAAGTTTGGGGAAATTCCAGCCCATCAGCAGAATTTGATCAACGAAGCTGATGTGCAAGCTCTTGATAAGTACCTCTCCAGAGTGCTGCAAGCCAAATCTGTTACAGAAGTCCTCGTTGACTAACGTTAGCGCTTCCCAATTTTGATACAGTCGAGTCGAAGTTTTGTATTCCATTGATCTTCGCCTCGCGTATCCCTGCCCGATTAATCTGCCAGACCAATGAACACACTAAAATATACTGCCTTCAATACTAATTAACAGTTTATGGATCTATCTTTGAGCCATTACGGCGGGCTGGGCTGCTGTGTTTAGCTTTCCAAAAGTCAGCTTCGACGAAAGCTGCAACACATTACGCAGCGAAGTCCGAAGCTTTCTAGATTATCAACGCCTGAACGGTGGCTTCACCCCTTGTGCGGATTGCTGGGTGTCTGCCGCCTCCCCTGAATTCAGTCAAGCGCTAGGCGCTCAGGGCTGGCTCGGCATGTTATGGCCGAAGCAATACGGCGGGCATGAGCGACCGGCCCTGCACCGCTATATTGTGACAGAGGAACTGCTGGCTGCGGGTGCACCGGTAGCCGCCCACTGGATTGCCGATCGCCAGAGCGGATCGCAGATTCTCCGGTTCGGCAGCGAAGCACAAAAACTCAGCATCTTGCCGCGTATAGCGCGAGGAGAGTGCTATACCGCCATCGGCATGAGCGAATCGCAGGCCGGTTCCGATCTAGCCGCAGTGCAAACCTCAGCAGTAAAAAACGGCAGCGGATGGAAACTAAACGGTCGAAAGATCTGGTCCACCGGCGCTCACTTCTGCCACTACATGATCGTGCTGGCACGCACCTCACCGGCTGATGGTCGCAATCGCCAGATCGGCCTTTCGCAGTTTATAGTCGACCTGTCTTTACCGGGAATAGAAATTACCGGCATTCGGGATTTAGCTGGTTCACCGCAACAGTTTAACGAGACGCTATTCGAAAACGTCGAACTACCCGATGACGCCTTACTCGGAACCGAAGGCCATGGCTGGCAACAATGTATGAGCGAGCTGGCACTGGAGCGATCAGGGCCTGAGCGTTTTCTTACCACGTTTATTTGTCTCGAAACCGCATTGCCCGCCATAGCGCAATACGCGGATGACCGGCGAGCCGCCCTGATTGGAAAACTATACGCCAACCTGCGTGTTCTGCGACGCATGAGTCTAGGTATTGCTCGGCTGCTGCAAAACGGCGAAACACCAACCACAGAAGCCGCCGTAGTCAAGGAAGTGGGTACCCGAATGGAAAATGAAATAATCACTGATCTGCGACAACTGCTGTCTGGTATTCCAGCTAAAGACTTGCCAGAAGGTTTTCCAACCTTGCTCCGGGATGCCATATTGCATTTGCCGTCGAATACCCTTCGCGGCGGTACCACTGAAATTCTACGCGGTATTATCGCCCGCCAGTTGGGGATGCGTTAATGGACTCCAATGACAGAGATTTAATCCAGACAAGTGCAGAGCGAATTCTGCAAAGCGCAGACCTGCACAGTATAGACAGTACCGCCGCTAGCAGCACCGCCCGCGACAATCTCTGGGCTACACTGGAAGAAAATGGATTCACCAAAATCTGTGTCGCCGCAGCGCACGGCGGTACCGGCGCATCATTTGCCGATGGCCTGGTGCTGGCTGGATTATGCGGCCGCTACGCACTGCCACTTCCACTGGCAAACACCGTACTTGCAGGCTACCTGTTATCACAGACCGGTATCACGCCTCCCTCTGGTGGCATAGCATGTATCATCCCTGACGGCATTATGAGCCGCGTAAACCACGCTGAGCAGTGCTCACATGCCATAGACATTGTATCGCGCGACAAGCAACCATTCCTCCGATTATTTGCTCTGGGGGACTCAGAACCCTTAGCAAACGGCGATGATCATGTCGCCCTGTTCGATTCCTCAACAGCGACCCTGGTGCAATCTATACCAACGCAAACAACAGCTCGAACCTATACTGCGCTCGGTGCATTGTCGCGAGCCGTGCTCATGACAGGAGCAATGCAAAGCATACTGGAACTAACACTTAGCTACACCACAGGGCGTGAACAGTTCGGTCGTCCACTCGCAAAATTTCAGGCAATCCAGCACCATCTGTCTGATATAGCCTCCGAAACAGCGGCGGCGACAGCAGCTATAGAACTTGCCAGCGAAGCAATAGAGCTTAACAATAATGCTATAGACTGTACCGCAAACACTGAATTACTGAACGCCATAGCCGTCGCCAAAATCCGTTGCGGTCAGGCTGCCACCCGGGTAGCGGCCAACGCACATCAGGCACACGGCGCTATGGGCTTCACACACGACTACCCTCTCGGCCGATACACTCGTCGTCTATGGCAATGGCAGGATGAATTCGGCTCGGAAACAAGCTGGTCAATCGAGCTGGGTCACCACATTCTGGACTCTAACCCACCAGCACTCTGGCCACTACTTTCAGCATAGGATTCCACCATGAGCCAACCCGTTACTCTGCAACGCAGTGACCGCATTGCCACTATCACCCTGAACCGCCCCGATACACGCAACGCACTATCCGGTGATGTGGTTGACGGGCTCGTCGATGCACTTGCCAGCTGTGAAGAAGATACCGCGATCAGTTGCATTATCCTGACTGGCGCTGGCAAGTCGTTTTCTTCTGGCGGCAACCTCAATGAAATTAGCGATATGACGGCAAAGGACGCCATGTCACCTGTGGAAATAGAAAACTGGTACACCACCGGAATCCAGAAAATCCCGCAAAAAATGAACGAAATCACCGTTCCCGTGATTGCCGCCGTCAACGGCCATGCTATCGGAGCGGGCTGCGATTTAACCACCATGGCCGATATGCGTATAGCCGCCGAAGACGCAATTTTTGCCGAGAGTTTTCTGCGCGTAGGGCTAATTCCAGGTGACGGCGGAGCCTGGTTTCTGCCACGCGTTATCGGTTTTGCACGAGCCAGTGAAATGCTGTTCACGGCCGAGGGCATAAGCGCTAAAAAGGCGCTTGAGTGGGGACTGGTCAGCCAGGTTGTTACCAATGAGAATCTGCTATCGGCCGCTCAGGCACTGGCAGAACGCGTGGTTGCACAGCCTCCAACCGCATTGCGCAAAGGGAAAGCGCTGATGCGGGCCACGCAAAATATGTCACTCGACGATAGCCTGCAAATGGCCGCAACTCTGCAAGGCGTATTGCAGCAATTGTCTGATCATCAGGAAGCGATTACTGCAATTATGGAAAAGCGCAAACCAGCATTTCAGGGCCACTGACAGGTGCTGTCTAGATCGTCTTTGGCCTGGACTTATGCCAGTCAGTCATCAATTGATAGGCGCGGCCGGCTCGTACCAGGCTCTGTTCTGAAAAGTAGCGCCCCACAAGCTGAAATGCTATTGGTGTGTCACGCGGACCAAAACCTCCAGGCAACGTAATTGCCGGATGACCCGACATATCCAGTGGCGCGGTAAAGCGAATTAACGCAGACAGCGCCGCCGGATCCTCACCCAGTGCCGCCATTTCTGCAATCGTTGGTGAAGCCCGGGTCTGCGCCGGTATCAGCATAGCATCGACCCCGAACAACTGTTGCTCCAGTCGTCCGGAAAAATCTTTTCGACGCAACAGCATGGCCTGATACGCCGCAGCACTGATTCCCTCGGCAGATGACAATAAGCCCCCCAGGGTAGGCCCGTATTGATCCTTTTGTGACGGCCAGGTACGCTGATGAGCAAAAGCTGCTTCAATGGCACATATCGGCCCCCAATCTTCTATAGCAGATTGATAGTCAGGGAACTGAACAGGTACGACTGTAACCCCCAACGCACAAAGTACCGATATCACCTCAGACAGCATTTGCTGAGTGGCGGAATCGACGTCCGCTGAGTTAAATTGTGCATCTATACCCAGACGAAAATCTCTCAAATCGTGTATATCGCCAGCCAGATAGTCTGGCACCGGCATCAGCGAACAGCGCGGGTCGTTATAATCTGCCCCGGCCAGTTCTTGCAACAGTATCGCACAGTCAGCAGCGCTGCGAGCCATCGGACCGAGGTGATCCAGTGACGCGGCTAATTCAAATGCACCATAGACAGACACCCTGCCCCATGTCGGTTTGATACCCGTAACACCGTTCGCCGCACACGGGAATCGTATAGAGCCCCCTGTGTCTGAGCCGGTCGCACCAAAGCAAAGCCCAGCAGCAAGCGCCACACCGGATCCGGTTGACGAGGCTCCGGACCAGCTATCTTCGCCCCATGGATTGACCGGAACCGGTATCTCCGGATGATGCTCGGTAAAAGCCCCCTCGGTGAGCTGAAGCTTGCCCAGCAGCACGGCCCCTGCCTCCGCCAATCGGCTCGCCGCCGTACCATCGAAGGTCGGTACATAATCACGATGCAACGGCATACCCGCAGCCGTTGCAATTCCCTTTGTAAAGCACAGATCTTTCAATGCGACTGGTACACCGTGCAACGGCCCGAGGTATTGCCTTCGCATCAGACGGTCTTCAGCCAACTGTGCCTGTTGCAAAGCATGCTCTGGCGTGAGCAAGGCAAAGGCGTGCAATTGCGAATCCAGCGAGTCAATTCGCTCAAGCATGTAGCGCGTAACTTCTACGGGAGATAACTCCCGGCTCTGTATCAGCCGCGACAGATCACAGATTTCCAGTGTGTGCAGAACATCCCTCATGAGCAATCTATACACTCATGATGCAGATGATCTATTCAATTCATGCATCATTGCTTTTTGCATTTCATGCTTTTGCGGCTTACCGGTGACTGTCATTGGAAAAGCATTCACGACGCGAATCAGTTCGGGTATTTTAAACCGCGCGATCTGTCCGTCACAGAAGGTAGCAATTGTATCAAGCTCTATAGGAACATTATTGCGGGTGATAAGCCAGGCACAGACCTGCTCTCCCAGTTTGGTATGCGGCACACCAAACACCTGCGCTTCCACAATTGCCGGATGCTGCATCAGACACTCTTCGATTTCACGCGGGTAGATATTCTCTCCACCGCGAATCAGCATATCGCCTATACGCCCGACAATTCTGCAATAACCGTCAGTGTCTATGGTCGCGAGATCACCGGTATGCATCCATCCGGCCGCATCAATCGCCTCCCTGGTTTGACTGGCATCGTCCCAATAGCCACGCATGACACTATAACCACGAGTACACAATTCGCCCTGCTGGCCAGGCGCAACAATACCACCCTGACTGTCGACAATTTTCACTTCTACGTGTGGATGAACGCGGCCCACTGTTGACACCCGCTGCTCTGGTGAATCATCTACTGAACTTTGAAACGACACCGGACTCGTTTCCGTCATGCCATAAGCGACCGTGACGTGCTCCATGTTCATTTCATTCATAATGCGCTGCATGGTCTCCATCGGGCAAGGCGCGCCGCCTATAATACCCGTGCGCAGGAGGCTCAGATCATGGTGATCGAACTCTTCATTTTCGAGCATACTGATGAACATGGTCGGTACACCGTGCAGTGCAGTACAGCGATAACGGCTGACAGCCTCCAGAGTGGCTGCTGCTGTGAATGTTTCACCAACAAAAACAACTGCCGCACCCACACTGGCACAGGCCAGAACGCCTAATACCATGCCAAAGCAATGGTATAACGGCACAGGCACACCCACGCGATCCTCAGCGGTCAGTTGCATAGCCCCGGCACAAAACCGTGCATTATTGACGATATTAAAATGTGATAGTGTTGCACCTTTCGGTGCACCTGTAGTGCCACTGGTAAACTGAATATTAATCGGGTCATCCGGGTCGAGTTTGCTCGATAACCCACTGACTCGCGCACGGTGAGCCGGTCCGGCCAATGACAACAGCTCAGACCACAGTATAGAAGCCGCCGGATTCTTTCCCTCACCCAACACCACAACGTGCTTCAGTGCAGGTAAACGCTGAGCATAGAATTCTCCGTTCGCTCCGTTTTGGGTTGTCGACCGATCTATCTCCGGGGCCAGATTTCTAATGATAGCAATGTAATCGCTACTTTCCCTGCCATGCCTTTGGCTGGTTTTCCGGCTAGCAGACTTGCTGTTTTGGCCGCTGCGTTGCTGAGCGTTATTCTGGCTGCGTGCCATAATCAGTACCCGCGCTCGAACCTTGTTCAGAGCAAATTCCAGTTCAGCGCTCTGGTACGCGGGGTTTATATTTACCAGAATAGCGCCAATGCGTGCGGTGCCAAACTGAGCTATAACCCATTCTTCTCGATTGGGCGACCAGATAGCAACGCGATTACCGCGCCTGATACCTAAAGCCAGTAGCCCGGCCGCCAGTTCATCGGCTTTTTCTCTTAGGCTATACCAGCTATAAGTGACATCGGTATCGGCAAATACTATCGCGTCGCCGGCGCCATTCTGGTCGCAGGCACGATCGAGGAGCTGTGAAACAGTAATAAAGTTTAATGGCGGTTGCTTGCTGCCAGCCACATAAGACAAACCACCCTGTGGTCTGGCACTATCGTCGTCATTATCGCCAACAGCAAATGAAGCAAAGGGGTTATTTCCCATAGCAGTTTACATGTCGCGCCAGTCACCAAGCTGCTCGAATGCATGGGCCGCACGATAGATAGTCGATTCATCGTATCGGGCGCCAACCAGCATCATTCCAATTGGCAGCCCCTGGCTCAACCCGCACGGTATGCTCATCGCCGGATGGCCGCTCACATCAAACGGTGAGGTATTTGCCAGCATTTCAAAACCTCGCTGGCAGTACAACGCCAGTGGTGCATCCTGTGCCGGCAATGGTGTGGCTTTCATCGGCAGCGTTGGCATGAGCAGAAGATCGTGTCGCTCAAGCGCAGTATTGTAGGTATCACGCAGCAGCCTGCCCAGATTCTGCGCCTTTGCATAAAAATGCCCGCGATGGTGCTTGATAAAATACTCACCGGCAAACATCGATATTTTTAGCGTGCGCGAAAGCTCATCGGCTCTGGAGCGCCAGTTCGCATGTGCGTCCAGCAGACTGGTGGTATAGAGGCCTTCCCAGTTATAGCCCATACCATTGCCATGCATCATCTGCGACATCAGCCCTTCGAGCGCGATGGGCGTCCAGATAGCCTGGCCGTCGAGATGCATCGGTATAGAGATTTCCTCGACCGTGGCACCGAGCTCGCGATAGCGATCAGCCGCCGCACGCACCGAATGATCGACATCGGCCTCACTATTTTCGTGACCGAAGCCTTCAGTGACAACACCGATTCTCAGCCCGGCAACACCACGTCCTAGGGCTGCTGTATATTTATCCACTCTTACATCATACTGCCGTGGGTCAAGGCCGTCGTGACCTGCCAGAACTTCCAGCATCAACGCGTTATCGGCGACTGTTGTGGTCATCGGGCCGGTATGATCTATGGTTGCCTCAATCGGCATCACACCGGTATACGGCACCAGCCCGTGTGTCGGCTTCATGCCATAGCATCCACTCCAGCCGGATGGCATACGGATCGACCCGCCCTGGTCGCCGCCAATGGCAATTTCCACCTCACCACTACCCACCAGGGCTGCCGAGCCACATGAAGAACCACCCGCTGAATAGCCATACCGATAAGGGTTATGAACCGCTCCCATCTGGGTTGTGTGACTACCGCCAGACAGACAAAATGATTCACAATGCGCCTTGCCAACAATAGTGCCGCCCGCATCCAGAATACGAGTAACAATGGTGGCGTCTATATCGGGCACGTAGCCCTCGAGAGTTCTGGCGCCATTCATCATTGGCACACCCGCCAGACAGACATTATCTTTGAGTACAATCTTTTTTCCGCTCAGCGGCCCGTGTGCCGCCCCCTGCACTACTGACTTCACGGCCCAGGCATTGAGCGGGTTTTCGGCCTCCGAGGGACGCGCACCCGGTGTACGCGGGTAGCGCACCTGCGGAAGATTGTCCGGCAGCTGGGCAACTCTGTCATAGGCTTTGAAAGTGCCTTCCAGTACATCGAGATACTCTCCCACTTCCCGATCCGACATACTCATGTGCAGCGACTGCACTATACCCTTGAGTTGTTCGAGCGTAGGACGCTTTACAATAGACATGTTCTCTCCCCCCGGAGCTGAGGTAATAGCTGATGTAGTAGCCGAGGTAGTATTTGCAACTCTGGTCACTTCAGGCTGCACTGCAGGTTCTCTATTCGCCCTGCCGCTTGCAACAGCCGGTGCGGGAGCAAGATTATTATTACTGTTATAGACTGGTATATCAGTGGCAGCGGAGCTACCGACCGGAGTTACCGGCGCAGTGCCTGAATGCTTACCGGGCGATACCACCGTGTTGGCTCGAGTAACACGCGCCGCCCCCATACCGAGCAAATCGGCAATAGCACCGCCTTGCAAATCTGTAGCAGAAAACTCGCGTTCCACCTGGCCCCGCTCAAACAGCAATACCCGCTCAGCTACATCAAGTACCAGATCCAGATTCTGCTCGACAATCAGCAGTGATAATCGATTCTCGTTGTGCAGGTGCAGCAAAGTCTGCCCGATCTCTTCGACAATAGATGGCTGAATACCTTCAGAGGGTTCATCGAGAAGCAGCAGCCAGGGATCAGGCATCATTGCTCTGCCAAGCGCCAGAATCTGCTGCTCTCCACCGGACAGGCTGCCGCCTTTGCGATCCAGTATCGAATTCAGTCTAGGGAAGGTTTGAAGTATACGCTCCAGAGCCTGCTGTTCCGTCTGACCGCAATCGGGCGTCCAGGCAATGCGAAGATTCTCCAGAGCGCTTAAACCGGGCAGTATGCCGCGCCCCTGTGGCACATATCCAATGCCCAAACGCGCCCGCTCATGTGCTGCACTTGAAGTCATGTCGTTACCATCAATAGAGATTCTACCGGCGCGCGCGGATATGAGCCCCATAATGGTTTTAAGCAGTGTGGTTTTACCCGAACCGTTGTGTCCGACAATGCCAACGGCTTCGCCTTCAGCAAGACAAAGCGAGGCACCGTGTAATACCGGGATTTCGCCGTATCCGGCGCGTACATCAGCTACCTCAAGCACAATGTCGCTGCGTTCGGTTGCGTCTGTTGTAGAACGATGTGTCACAGTGCGAGTCATGCAGCACGATTCCCGACGTAAACTTCCCTTACTTTTTTATCAGACAGTACCGTATCGGGAGCGCCTTCAATCAATACAGAACCCTGATGAAAAACGGTTATATCGGCATTGAGCATGCGAACAAACTGCATATCGTGGTCGACTACCACCAGCGCAGCTTCTTCGTTCATGCGGTGAATCAGGGTGACTAGCTTCTCTGTTTCTGATCCGGTAATTCCGGCGGCCGGTTCATCGAGTAACACCAGTTGCGGTCTTTGCGCCACCACAATACCCAGTTCTACAATCTGCCGTTCGCCGTGAGCCATTTCACCCACCAGACGACGGCTTAAATCACCGAGTTCAAGTTGCTCCAGAACCTGCCGGGTTTCCTTATCTGCAGCGCGCCGGTTATTCACCTTGCGCGCCGACAGCCAGATGTTTTCATACACGCTTAAGCCATTCATCACAGAGGGAACCTGTGTCTTGATACCCACACCCAGGCGCACAATTTCATACGGCTGCCAGCCGGTGACATCCTGCCCGCGTAGATAGACCCGGCCATTCTCGTGGCGCAGTACATATTGCCCTGTCAAGCATTTGAAAAACGTACTTTTGCCCGCGCCGTTGGGGCCAATAAGGCAGCGCAACTCGCGTTCCCGTAGCGTAAAGTTAACGTTGTTTACCGCTGTCACACCGCCAAAACGCATGGTCAAATCACGTGTTTCTATAATCGCTTCTCTCATTGCGAATCACGCGATGACTGGCGCCCGCGACGACGTCTGCCGGATTGCTGGCTGCGAGAGCTTAGAAACCTTTGCATACGGCGTTTACGCCAGGCGCTAATTTGCGGTGCAATACCACCGGGAATCAGCAATACCGCCAACACCAGTATGGCGCCCATCACCAGTGTATTATCTATAGTGGTCTGCTCACCGAGTAACAGTTTGATCATGCCAAGGATTGCAGCGCCTGCCATCGGACCAACCAGTGTTCCAAGACCGCCGACAATAACCCAGATGATTACCTCAGCAGATTGCCCCAGCGCAAAAAGACCCGGGGTTACAATTTCCGACCACATGGCGAAAAATGCCCCGGCCAGTCCGGCCATTGCCGCACTCAGCGAAAATATAGCAGTTTTATACAACGGTACGTTATAGCCGAGTAATTCGGCGCGCAAGTCGTTTTCGCGAATGCCGGTCAGGATGCGCCCGAAGCTACTGTATAGCACCCAGCGCGCCACCAGATAACACAACAACAAAGCAACAGCCACCACATAATAGAACGGCGTGCCCCAGATCTCAGCACTCGGATCACCAGGCACGTTGAGTAAGGGAAAACCGGGAATTCCGTTAAAACCACCCAGGCGCGCATCGCCAATACGATAAACATCACCGGCGGTCGCATTCATGAACTTATAGAGAATCAGGCTAACCACCAGTGTAATTACACCGAGATAAACATCGCTGATACGACCATAGAACATCATGGCACCGATTACCGCAGCGACCAGGGCGGGCACCAGTACCGCCAAAAACAGTGCACCGGTACTCTCCCCCAGATTAATTGCGGAGATTGCATACGCATAAGCCCCCAGACCAAAATAGGCTGCGTGTCCAAAGCTGAGAATTCCGGCAAAACCCCACATCAAACCCAGTGACAACGCCAGCAGTGCCCAGATAGATAAAACACATATCGTGTAGGTATCTTCCATGATCAGAGGCAGCAGCAACATGATCAATGCCCATAGAATAAACCAGCCCCACTTCATGCGGCTGTCGCCGGGGGTATCGTCTATCATGTTGAATTCCGAAAAAAGCGACCGGTAATTCCCTTAGGCATCAACCTCAGTAAAACGATCGCCAGTACCAGCATTGCAATTTCACCCAATACCGGGTTACTGCCGAAAGACACGACCTGATTGATTGTGCCAAATAGAACACCACTGGAGAGCACACCCGCAATAATCGCGGCACCACCGGTAATCACGGTAATAAATGCCTTGGCAATGAACGCCCCACCGGAAGACGGCAGCAGACCGGTCAGTGGCGCAAGCACACCTCCGGCCAGGCCAGACAGAGCCGCTCCTGCTGCAAAGGTGAGCATATAGATTCTTCCCGGGTTATAGCCTAGTGAAGAGGCGACCTCCGGATTTTGCATTGCACCTCTGGCGATAAGCCCTATACGGGTATAGCGCAGTACCAGCCACATCAATAGCACCAGCAAAATTGTAATTGCGATAATAAAAAGATTATAACCCCCCATCTGATACTCACCCATCTGGTAGCCTGGTATCGGTGTCGGTACACCAACCGCTGAACTGCCGAAAATGAGTGTCACCAGGCCAACAAAAAGCAAGCTGAGGCCCCAGGTGGCCAGCATGGTATCGATCATCCTGCCATACAACCATCGCACAACCAGGCGCTCGACAACCAGCCCGACCAGCCCGACCACAATGGGTGCAATAACCAGCATCGCAAAAAATATGTTAATTCCCGCGTTGAAACACGCAAGCGTGGTATAGCCTCCGAGCATAACGAATTCACCATGCGCAAGGTTGATCACGCGCATCATGCCAAAGACCACTGCCAGCCCGGCACTCACCAGCACCAGGAATGAAATCATGTATAGAATTTCCAGAAATACGACCGCTGCGTAGTCCATCAATACCCTTTAATCCGCCTGAGACATAGAACCAGTGCAATGTATCCTGAACACTGCCGGTCTATCGGAAGAAGCAACCTGCCCCACGCTTTTTTGCGTAAGCGTCGGGCTGGCTGGCTCCTGAGAAGTAGAGAACGCTAGATATCAACCTCATACTGCTCATTGGAATCAGGGTTCTCCAACAGATTGCAGTAGCGAGCGGTATCGGCGGGCTGACGCTGCCCGACTGTTTTGATGATATTGAGCTTCTGGTCTCTTACTTCCATCAGCTGTATATCCAGAGCAGCATGATGCGTCTGCGGATCGAGAGTGACTTTGCCGGAAGGACCATCAATAGAAACTCCCGATTCCAGCGCAGCAAGCATTTTTTCACGGTCGAGTGATCCAGCCTTACGAACCGCCTCGGCCCAAAGCAGCACACCCTGATACTGTGCAACAGACAGTTCGTGGATCACGCTTGTATCACCATTTTTGTCTTTCCAGCGCGACAGAAAGGCTTCATTGGCCGGTGTTTTGAGTTCCTGACTATAGTTGTGCGCGACCATGATACCGTCACCTTCATCAGCAGACAGAGCACGCTGCTCGTTACCCACACCGAAAGTTGTTGATGCCAGCGGTATTTTTTTATTCATGCCGGAAGCAGCCCATTGTCTATAAAAAGACATATGCGCACCACCGACCAGTGCAGAGGCCACCCAGTCTGGTTTTTCCTGTTGAATTTTAGCGATGGTCGAACCAAAATCAGCAACATCCAGCGGGAAAAAGTTAGTTGCCGCAACACTGCCACCACGCTGCTCAACATAGTATTTCAGCCACTTGGCAGTGATGTGCCCGTAGTTGTAGTCGGCCGCAATGACATAGGTCTTTTTGCCCCATTTTTCCATTGCCGCTTCAACCAGCGGCTCATTGGCCTGCGCTGGTGTACTGCCTGTACACACGACATTTCGATCACAGACGCCACCCTCATAAAGGGTATTATAGAAATACAGGGTATTGGATCGTTTAAAGGTCTGCCGGATTGCCTCCCGTGAGGCCGAGGTAATTCCGCCCTGTACAACATCGACCTTATCACGCCTCGATAACTGCTTCGCAAATTTGGTATAGAGCGCGATATCTGATTGCGTATCGTACTGTATTAATTCTACCTGCCTGCCCAGCAGCCCGCCCGCCTCATTGATTTCATCAACAGCCATACGCGTGGCGAGCACCATCGGTTTACCGTATATATCGAGGTTCCCCGAATTATCCAGCACACTGCCAACCTTGATTGTGTCAGCAGCAGAACCGGTACTCCAGGGTATTACCCCGAGAGCACCTGCACCGGTGGCCAGTAGAAAATTGCGTCTTGATACACTCATTTCAATTCCTTCGTTTAGTACCGGCACGCCGGTTGATTATTAAGTTGTACGAGTTTGCTGGAACGGGTTTTGTCTGCGTTTTATTTGTCGGGTGGTGAACCGGCGCTGGCGTTATTGTCAGATCCAGATGCCCCCTGGTTCGGCTCAACCGCCACGGAGCCGTTTAAAGCCCCCGGCTGGATACTGTTCATTGCACCCGAGAAGTCATATCCAATCGACTCCCCGATATTTTTTAACGCTGGCAGCTGTAACGCCATACCAAGAATACTGTCCATTACCTGATTCACCGGTGGTGAACTACCGCCACTGCCAGAGCCCCCGCCAGCTGCGGATTCTCCACCACCCGGGCTGCCGTTTGTCGAACCGAATCCATTGACCTGATTAATACGGATACTTTCTATTTTCTCCGCCGGCTTCATCATCTGATTTAGAATATCCGGCATACTGTCGAGACGATACTGCTCTAGATTCATCGCCATCAAAGCAGGGCTGCGTCCATTTTCTGCATCGATCTGGGCTTGCCGTCCCTCAGACTCAGCAAGGAGTCGCAAACGCTCTGCTTCCGCTCGAATACGCACCGACTCAGCCTCAGCCTTGGCTTCCTGCAGGAGTACATTGGTAGCAGTCGCCGCATTCGCTTCAGCCACGGAGCCGGACTCCTCCACCCGTTTCATCGCAATTTCCCGGGACCGCTCTGCAACGGCACGCTCACGCTGCGTTTGCAATGCTTCTTTTGCCAACACAATTTCGGTACGGGCAAGCTCAGCATCTGCCAGGGCCTTAGATTCTTCTACGTGTTTTGCAGCCAGTGAAATTGAGCTTTCTACCTTACGCACTTCCGCATTTAATTGTGCTTCAATCTCGACCTGCCGCAATTCCCGCTTTTTGTTGACCTCACTAACCCGGGTTTCGTGTTCCCGGGCTATTCGAGCTGTTTCGCTGGCGATGGTTGAGCGCTCCCGCGCACTGGCACTTTCTGCGTCACTGGATGCCTTGAATTTCTCTATTTCCAGCGCCTGGGTAATTTGCGCTTCTTCCTGTTCGCGGGCAAGAGTCAGGCGCTGCTTGGTTGCATCAAGTTCTGTATGTCGTACCGATACATCTGCATCTGCTTCGATTTCAGCGCGTTTTTTCTTATTGACGGCAATAATTTCTGCCAGTCGCCGCATTCCTACTGCATTAAACGCGTTGTTCTCATCGAGTGAACCAAAAGGCGTCTGATCCATACTGATTAGCGAAACTGAATCGAGAGTCAATCCATTTTCAGCCAGATTCTTACGCAGTAGAGAAGCGACGCTCTCGACAAATTCAGCCCGATGTTCGTGCAGAGTATCCATGGTTTGCGTTGCCGCGATCGACTGCACCGCATCTACAAAACGCCCGGATAGCAGATTGCGAATGCCATCTGAATTCAGTGATTTTGTACCAAGCGCCTGGGCAGCTGTGGCTACGCCTTCAATACTGGGCTCTACTCTTACATAAAACTCAAGCTGCATATCTATGCGCATACGGTCTTCGGTAATGGAAGACTCATTACCCGTGCGTTTTACATCGACACGCATAGTACGCATGTTGACTTCATCGATTTTATGCAGGAATGGCAGTGCCAGACAACCACCAGACAAATAAATGCCCTGGCCACCGAATCCGGTTCGTATAAGTGCGACATCGCGCGACGACTTTCGATAAAAACGATTTAGAAATACAACAACAAGAGCAATTATGACAATTGCCAAAATTAAACCGAACAACACAGCTAAAAAAGCCATTGCTCCTCCTGATGAATTCAACCCGGCACGCGCTAAACAGACTAGCCTGCCTGGCTACAGGTTGTCGCGGAGCAGCGTGAAAGTCAAGCATTCAACATTTCTATCGGACTGCTACTATTACAAGCCGCTCGTTATCGCACCGCTCCAGGATCTCAAAGAAAGCCTTCAACCATCACCAGCGACGGCGGATCGATAAGCGATCGGAAAGGTCGATCTCCGTCATACTCAAAACTGTCGTAGTTGATTTCGGCGACAACACGATGGTGAAACTTCTCAATGCATACATACCGGGTTGCCGCCGACGACAACTCGCCCACAATATACCTGTATCCCTGCTGTTTCGCGCACTCATGCAGTGCCAGCCTTAGCGAAACATACACACCGGCCCCTCTGGCCTGCTTCGAGACAGCTGCCATATCGACAAGAATTGTATCACCCGGCTGCGACAGCCTGTGTTTACGATAACGCAAATCAAGCTCGGCAAGTAACGCCAGTAACGGGCGCATTTTCACGCGGGCACTTGTATCGGCTACAAAACTGTCCGGCGTATTCAGCGAGTCACAGTAGTCTATGCCAATGACACAACCGTGCACGTTTTTAGCACAATCAAGTGCCACCAGCCCGTAGCCTCTTTTTGCACTGCGGAAAAAAAACGAGGCCAGATAGTCCCGATACTCGGGCAGCTTTACATTTAGAACTCTGTGCGGGGGGCTATCGTCAATGAATACACGTGTTAGCAGTGCAAAAGCAGCCTCGACGTATCTTTCATCCAAGGGAACTATCTGCACCAGATTATCTCTCCGCCCACCTGCTTGGCGTATTAGAATTTATAATACTGGCGCGCCTGGAAATAGCCCCGAAACACAACCTGAGACCAGAATCCATGGCAGAAACAAGACAAGTACTTCGGGATAATTTCGGTGCATTTTGTACCGTCAATCCCGCTGCCCTGCCGGCAACAGGCTCCGGGTCGCTCGACAATATCACCTTCGCGGCCAAAGATGTCATGGACATAGCCGGCACCACCACCGACTTCGGCCAGCCGGACTGGCTGGCCACACACCAGCCTGCAGCCTCTACCGCATCGGCCATCAGCCGGCTACTCGATCAAGGCGCGGAATTAGTTGGACGCACGATTTCAGACGAACTTTCCTACAGTTTAAGCGGGGAAAACGTTCACTATGGCACACCCGCAAACCCACGGGATACCAGCAGAGTCGCTGGCGGCTCATCAAGCGGTTCAGTTGTTGCCGTAGCGGCAGGGCTGGCGGACATCGCTCTCGGCACCGATTGCGCCGGTTCCGTTAGATTGCCGGAGAAGCGCTACTTAACACTGGAGACTACAGTACGCCACCACAGCGCTTGCTGATTGCAGAAGACTGTTTTGATCTGGTCGACACCAACGTAAAGCAGGCACTACAACCTGCACTTAACGCCGTCAGCCGCCAATTCAATCAGTGCAGTACGGTGATCGTTGCAAGCGAAGGCCTGGAGTCTTTTATGGAATGCTTTCGTATCATTCAGGGTGCCGAAATCTGGCAGAGCCTCGGTAGCTGGATCGAACAGCACAATCCGCATCTAGGGCCAGGCATCAACGAACGTATTACTGCCGCACGCACTGTCACAACCGCAGAGGAAAAAGGCGCACGCGCCCGGCACCGGGAAATCCGTCTGCACCTTGATCACCTGATGCAACCGGGTAACATACTTTGCCTGCCGACCTCACCGCGAGTTGCTCCGGCAAAAAACACCAGAACCAGCACCCTTGAGGTAACGTATCGATATCAGGCTATTTGCCTGCTGAGTATTGCAGGTCTTGGCGGACTGCCGGAAATCACCCTTCCGCTCGCATCACTCGACGGCTTGCCGGTCGGCATCTCTCTGGTTGGTGCACGTGGCAGCGACAAGCAATTGCTGCAACTCTCACGGTCTATAATGGAACAGGTTGAGTAAGTTACCAATGATCACTGCATCCCTATAGATTATTCATTCACAAACCCGTTTCTATGCGAGCGCCATACCGGTAATATATCGATGCCCCAGAAATAATCCGACATACACCGCTAACACGACCAATAAAAACAGCCCCTCTGCAGCAATTGACGGGCGTTTGGCCAGGGCGGGTTTCTGTCCCCGGAGGTTGCCAGTAAAAATACTGATCAAACTGAAGACGAGAAATGAGCCAAATAACAGCACCTGCGCTTTCTCGCCATTGGAAAGCAAATGGCCGACCGACCAACATACCACACCCCAATTCAACGGATGTGCCGTCCAGTATTTCGCTGACGATGGAGCTGGCCCCGATGAATTAGACAAAAACAAATATATCGCGACGAACATTAATGCAAACGTAACGGTTCGACTACCGGAAACTGGCTGATAGAAAAACGATACTTCCACGTTTTTCAGACCATAAACAAGCAACACAATACTGATGATCGATAATAAACTGAAGAGTCCTTTGTAAATTCCATCGCCGACACGGGCGATCAAATTTCCGCGAAAAGCCGGAAAAGAAGGGATAAGGTGGATGAGTACAAAAATAGTGAGACCGGCAACCAGCATATTCATGGTATATCTCCTGGATCCTTATTGTTCATGGTATCGGAGCATATCGGCTAGATTATTTCAAGACACATTTTTACTCGCGAACCTGTTTCAATTGCCACACTAAAACACCTGCAACAATCCCCCAGAAAGCCCCGCTCACACCCATTAGTGACATACCGCTTGCGGTGATTAAAAAAGTCAGGGCTGGAGCTTCGAGTTGCTGCGGACTACTGAAAGCAGCGCTCAGCGATGCGACCAATGCGGGTATAAGTGCCAGTCCGGCCACAGCTGTTATCAAGCCCGCTGGCGCAAGGTTCGCCAGTTCTATTAAAACAGCCGAACCGAACGCGACAACAGTATACACAGTCCCGCAGGTCGCAGCTGCCCAGTATCGTCTAGATACATTCCGGCCCGCATCTTCACCGCACATCATGGCAGCTGTTATCGCTGACATATTGACTGGAATCGAGCCGAATGGTGCGATCAGTAAACTGAAAAATCCGGTAGTCTTGAGCAACTGCGGCCTGTCTACCGAATACCGGTTAAGCTCCAGCAGCGTAAATCCCGGTATATTCTGACCGGCCATGGTAACCAGATAGAGCGGAATACTCACCGACACAATGGCCTGAAAACTAAACACCGGGTACAGCACAGTGAGCTCCGGCCACCGATAAGACAACCCGGTAGCAGCAGCCGGGCTATCAACAGCAAATGCCAGCACCATCACAAAAGCAAACACCGCAAACGGCATCGCTGCAAGCTTGTGCCACAGCAGTCCCAGCAACCACGCTGCGAGTATCGGCAGTACATACAAAGGCACAGACCCGAGACTCAACGCAGGGGCAAAGCATAGATTTAGCAACACACCCGCGAGCAAGGCGCTTGCAACAGGTCTGGGAATAGCAGAAACGAGGCGGCTTAGTACCGGTATAAACCCGGTGATAACAATCAGCAAAGCACTGACAATAAAAGCACCGGTAGCCTCAGCAAAACCTCCGGGAAGTAGTACAGAAGAAGCAAGAAAAGCCGCGCCCGGTGTAGACCACGCAACTGCAGCAGGTGTTCGCGTTTGCAGAGCCAGCCAGACACCACAGATTCCCATCCCCACAGTGGCGAAAAACAAACCGGTGGTTGCCTGTTGAGTAGACGCTCCAACAGCGGTTAAACCGCTCAACACAATGGCAAATGAAGAAGCGTAACCGACAAAAGCGGCGAGCAGACCCATGAAGATCGCACGAACTGAAATATCCCCGAACATGAAAGATCGACAACCTGAAAAAGTGTTAAATCGTAGCACAGCGAATCACCCCGATGCGCCAGTCAGACTTCTCCCGTGTAAATACACGTGTCAGGCTAATGTGAATCGAACAGTCATAAGCGCAGGCACCCCGATGCAGATCCGCGAATACACTTCGGAAACCGATCTATTGGATCTGCGCAGCTGGTTTTCGGGATCGCCGAATTGCACACAGGTAAAAGTTACAGGCTCAATGCCTTGTTAACCAGCGATTGCTTATCAGGGTATTGGCTTACATCGATCTTGCGCGCCGCTAACTCATCGATCAGTTCCTGCTCCGAAAGCGCTTCTATTTGATCGGACGACATATTCAGCAGATTCAACCGACGCTTAAGAGGCGGATTGGTTTCACCAAACAACGAACGGTTTTCAAATTCGAATTCTGCAGCATACTTGCCCATAAAATAGCTGAGAAACGTATTTATAGCGGGCCGGACGCGAGGGTCACTGGTGTAGTCGATATCCGGCTCATTGAGTGTTTGCGTCATCAGCGACACCCACCGCTCAGCGCCTTTGTCGTTCATCAGTTCGATCGCATTGTGTGTGTGATGGAAGTTCAGCCGGAACTCGGCACCGTGGTAGTAGCGCCCTCCGCCCATTACATCAACCCACATGGCAGACTGCGTATTGATGTGCCGATCCATGCTGGCAATGCGCGCGAATACGGATTTAAACCAGTTTTCATCGCTGTATACCCGCGCATAGAACCGGCTGACAATCGCTACAATTCGCTCAGCCCCCAAAATTGAGTACAACTGCCAGAATTGCACTGGTTTGGCGAGGTCATTCGAGGCATTCAGCGAGATCACATGTTCCATGCGATGTGCATTGTGCGGCAGTAGTTTCTGCTCGATTGCACTTTCGATGTATTGTGCTCGAATCGTGTCTGTCATATAGCCACTTGCTGGCTGGTAGTCTGGATAATTGAATTGAATCATACAGAGAATATAGGGCTGTAATCGGTAAAAACGAGCTCAAATCACAGGTACTCTAGTGTACCGCACCAGGTAAGCCGACCAATCCAAACAACTGTCCCAAATTCACATCCTACCACCTCTGTCCTCTGTCCTCTGTCCTCTGTCCTCTGTCCTCCGTCAGCAAGCGCCCAGATAATCTCCGCCGTTTCGAGCGGTTTTAGAATCATCATATCATGGGCTGAATCGATCTCGCGAAAAGTCCACTGCGGATCAGCAGACACCCACGCGACCGTTCGGGCCATTCTTGCATACGGCGGGTTTGTAGCCGCTATATAGCTTCGACGCAAGCCCTCGGTACCGCAGTTTTTCAGCTCAATTGCATCGGTAAAACAGCCTCGTGGCATCGGTGTCAGCTGCGCCTCAAGCGCTTTAGCCTGAGCAGGATCAGTGATACCAAAAGCTGCAGCCGGAAAGGGCGGGATCATCATACCGCGACCTTCCGTATTCAATAGCTCCATCATATCCGGTGTCGATTCCGGATTAAGGTGTGCCCAGCCCCAGTGCGTAGAGCCATTAACCGGCACTGAGGCATCAACAAAAATATAGTGCCCTACTCTTTCACGTAATTGATCGCCTACGCCACTGAGAACATTGCCAGCGTAGCTGTGCCCGACTAGCACACAATCATCAAGTTTTTCATACTCAATGAGGTTGACGATATCTTTTACGTGAGTCGCCAGATTCACCGACGGTGAAAACAGATGTTGCCGGTCAGCCAATCCCGTTAATGTTGGCGTATGCACGCGCGCGCCGCGGCGGCTAAGCTCGGCGGCAACTTCAGACCAGCACCAGCCGCCGTGAAAGGCACCGTGTACCAAAACAATATTCAGCAAAACACTACCTGCATAAAAGTGACCAGCACCGAAGTCTACACCACCCGATAGCGCGGGCGGTAAACGGTGGCAAAGTACGTGGCCCGACGCCAACCGGATGGTTTTTCTTCCCGTTGCGGCGTTAAAGTAATTAAATAGCGATAAAATCCTTTTCTTCATCTCCGAGATCTCCACACATGTCAGAAACCGCCAATCCGGAAAGCGTTGGAATGTCATCTCAGCGTCTTGAGCGTTTGCAGCACTGGCTGGATCAGCAAGTGAGTTGCGGTCGGCTGGCCGGTGTCAGTGCCATGGTAGGAAGGCGCGGGAAAATTGCTTTTTACGGCAATGCCGGTCTGGCAGAACGCGAAACCGGCAGATCATTCCAGCGCGACACTCTCGTGCGAATTTTCTCAATGACCAAACCGGTGACAACAGTCGCTGCGATGATGCTTTACGAGCAAGGCTGCTTTCAACTGGACGACTCTGTCTCGCAGTACCTGTCGGAGTTTGCAGACACGCCGGTCTGGATCGGAAATACAGCATCAATCGATGCGGTGGAAAAACAGCAGAATCCAATCACTATCCGGCAACTGATGAATCACACGTCGGGACTGACTTACGAATTTTTGCACGCAAACCCGGTAGACAACTACTACCGGGACCAGGGCATTAACTTTCAAAGTACCGAATACACCCTCGAAGAAATGGTTCAAAAGCTCGCAGCGGCACCGCTGCTGTGCCAGCCTGGCAGCCAATGGAACTACAGCGTTGCTACAGATGTTCTTGGCAGACTCATAGAGGTCTGGTCCGGCGCCTCTTTACAGGCATTTTTCAAAGAAAGAATCTTTGAGCCATTGCAAATGCTCGACACCGGGTTTCACGTTGAACCACACAAGCATCAGCGCTTTTCGGCAATGTATGGCCCGGCCGGTGGCCGCGGCCTCGCCGATGTTGGCCAGTCGAGCAATGGCCGGTCAGGTGTCAGGCAGTCAGCGACAAACGAATGTTCAACTGCCAAAGCAGCACCCGGACTGGATCTTCTGGAGCCAGCAGCAGACAACCGGTTTTTACACGCAGCATCTCTATATTCCGGCGGTGGCGGGCTTACCGCAAGCATCGATGACTACGCCCGGTTTTGTCAAATGCTACTCAACGGTGGCTCGCTCGACGGCAACAGATTATTGAGCCCGATCACTGTGGATTATATGTGCACTAACCAATTGCGAGACAATCGGGATCTGGCGGCTATGGGGCAGCCAGTCTGGAGCGAAACGAGCTACGAAGGGATAGGCTTCGGACTGGGGTTTGCAATTGTTCTAGATCCGGTCAAGGCGCATATTATCACCTCCGCCGGTGAAGCTCACTGGGGAGGAGCCGCCAGTACTTTTTTCTGGATCGACAAAAAACAGGAGCTGTTCACCATATTGTTCACGCAACTGATGCCATCTTCCACCTACCCGTTGCGACGCGAACTGCGTGCCCGGGTTTACCAGGCAATTGTTGAGGCGACGCTGGAAGTCGAATGATCTTATGCACCTGGTGCTTATATCTACCCGTAATACCGTACTCCTCTGCCAATTCACCCCTGCAATAAATTCTCGCCGCCATCTTCCATTTTTTTCGGCCGCTGCCAGTAGTTATACTGGGGAGTCCATTCATCCAGACCAATTCCAGCCAGCCCCAGAAAGTGCCATTGTGAACAGTAGAGATCACCTGGCCCAAAAAAGGTACTAGCCATTCTGCATATTTGATCATCCCTGATTTCGTAGACCACCGCCCCGGGCATATTATCCATACCGTCAACTGAGACTTGCTGCGACTGGTATTCGCCTCCCTGATGCGATGCCATACGAAAACGCCAGCCACGTGAATTGGCAAACTGCCGTTGCAGGTGCGGCGGATCTTTCGACAGCATAACTAATGAAAGGGTCGATTCCAGGTGTGGCACAAACGGATTTAGACCATCACCCCACAAGGTACAGTAGCGACAAGCCTGACCCATGTTGTGGATAACCAGTAATTTCTCATGGCCAGCAAATAAATCACGCAGGGTGACTGATCCTTCTGTCGTCTCGAAGGTATAATTTTTTACCGCAACACCGGGCATACTTGCCTGCAGCTCGCGCAGGCGGGCTGTGGTTTCCATCAGTTGTTGCTGCAACGCTGCTATCTCGTTAGTAGACATCAAATTCCTCCTTGCTCAATCGGCCAGCGGTTTACTAACGATTAACACACTAATGCTGACGCTGCAAATCCCGGCTGCAAGCCGTGCTGCGGCTAAATTGACACAGCTGCACCAGCAAAATACCATCTGCACAGACATGATCCCCAATGCAACGGATTTACAACCCATCGTGATCCACCGGACCTGAACAGGAACCCCTGATGAAGCTTAGCGAAGATCAATTAAAGGAATTCGATAAAAACGGCTATCTGTTCATTCCGGGACAATTCTCCCCTGAAGAAGCCGCGGTCCTCGCAGATGAAGCCAGAACAGTCTACGCCTCAGACCGGAAAGAAGTATGGCGCGAGGCATCCGGCGTGGCAAGAACCGCATTCGCCGCACATACCTATAACGAAGGGTTTCGCCGATTAGGTGCGCATCCGCGTCTTATAGAACCGGTCGAGCAATTACTCGACGGGCCGGTCTATATGCACCAGTTCAAGGTCAATGCCAAAGCCGCATTTGATGGCGATGTATGGCAGTGGCACCAGGACTACGGCACCTGGAAACGTGACGATGGCATGCCCGAACCACGGGCGATGAATATCGCTGTTTTTCTAGACGACGTTACCGCCGCTAACGGCCCGCTTTTGTTTATACCAGGTAGTCACAAACTTGGTGTGGTCGAGGCCGGGCACGATCTAAAAACAACGTCTTACCCGCTCTGGACGCTGGATCGCGAAAAGGTAAAAGAACTCGCGGAGCAAGGCGGATGCGTCGCCCCTACAGGGCCCGCCGGCAGTATGCTGGTGTTTTCATCACTACTGGTGCACGCGAGCCCGGCTAATATTTCACCATTTGATCGAACTATTGTGTATCTGTCTTTGTGTCATGTCGATAATCACATCAGAACTTTCAACCGTGAAGAGTGGATTGCCCACCGGGACTTCACTCCGATTACTGCTCTCGATGACAATTGCCTGCGCGAGCTTGTCGATCACAAAATGGCGGCGACCGGATAGACTGAATGTATCTATACAACGAATTACTCGCGCGCGCCGATACCAACAAGCCCGTCCGCACCGGCTTAATCGGAGCCGGAAAATTCGGCAGTATGTTCTTATCTCAAGTGCCAACAACACCGGGACTGGAAGTCACCTGCATTGCTGACCTGAACCCCGCACAGGCACAGCAAACCTGCCGCAACGTCGGCTGGTCCGAGGCCCGGATCGATGCAGTTCACTTCACCGACGATGCCGGCAGAATGATGGAAAGCGGCAAAATAGATGTCATGGTCGAAGCCACAGGCAATCCGGCAGCTGGAATTGCCCACGCACGTGAGGCCATACGCAACGGCCTGCATATCGTGATGGTCAATGTTGAGGCAGACGTACTTGCCGGCGCCCTGCTCGCACGGGAGGCACGACAGGCGGAAGTGGTCTACTCCATGGCCTATGGTGATCAGCCCGCGCTAACCTGTGAGCTGGTAGAGTGGGCTCGTTCAACCGGCTTTGAGGTTATAGCAGCTGGCAAGGGCACCAAATACCTGCCTGCCTACCACGCCTCAACTCCAGATTCAGTATGGGATCACTACGGCCTCAGCAATGAAGAAGCAGCAAAAGCCGGCATGAACAGCCAGATGTTCAACAGCTTTCTCGATGGCACTAAATCCGCGCTTGAAATGGCAGCCATAGCCAACGCAGCCGACCTCACCGTGCCACCAGACGGACTGCAGTTTCCCGCCGCTGGTATGGATGATCTGGCGCATGTTTTAAGGCCGCAAAGTGCCGGCGGCGTATTGACCGGCAAAGGCCAGGTCGAGGTTGTCTCTTCACTCGAACGAGACGGCCGCCCCGTGTTCAAAGATCTTCGCTGGGGTGTTTACGTTGTAATAGAAGCGCCTAATGACTATTCGGCCGCGTGTTTCAGACAATACGGAATGAACACCGATTCAAGCGGTCGTTACTCAGCCATGTACAAGCCTTTTCACCTGATCGGCCTTGAACTGAATATCTCTATATTTTCTGCGGCCTTGCTTAAGCAGCCTACCGGCAGCACCAGAGTTTTTAATGGCGATGTAGTCGCCACCGCCAAACGGGACCTTCGCGCCGGGGAAATGCTCGACGGAGAAGGTGGCTACACGGTATGGGGTAAACTGTACCCGGCTAAACGTTCATTGCAAATGGGCGGCCTGCCAATTGGGCTTGCACACAACATGAAATTAAAACGCGCTATTGCCGAAGGCCAGCCGGTTTGCTGGAGTGATGTCGAAACCGATAACACCCTGCAAGCCACTGGCATACGACGGGAAATGGAACAGGCGTTTGCCTGAGCGCAGTCACCCGCTGAATTGTTATTTTATAGAATGACGCATCACTGCAATTGATTGAAACACAAAGATACCGCTTTTCTTAAGGAGCCGTTATGCGAGAGATAACCACCGGCCTGCAATTTCCGGAAGGCCCGATAGCCATGCAGGACGGCAGTGTTATTCTGGTCGAAATCAGGCGCGGCACCCTGAGCAAAGTAGAGACAGACGGCACAGTTTCTGTAATTGCCGAGTGTGGCGGCGGGCCCAACGGCGCCGCCATCGGTCCGGACGGGCGCATTTATATATGCAATAACGGCGGCTTTACCTGGAAGACTATTAACGGTCAGTTAAGGCCGATCGGCACACCCGATGACTACACCGGCGGCAGTATCCAGACAGTCGACCCCGCCAGCGGCTCACTCGAAACCCTCTATACCGAATGCGACAACAGAAAGCTCAAAGGCCCAAACGATCTGGTCTTTGATCAAAGCGGTGGCTTCTATTTTACCGACCTGGGAAAACGTCACGACGACACCCTGCAACGTGGCGCTATCTACTACGCGCAACCCGACGGCAGCAGTATCACAGCCGTTGTTCGCCCCATTGAGCAACCCAACGGCATCGCCCTGTCCCCTGATGGCAAACGTCTCTACGCCGCGGAAACCTTCAGCGCGAAAATTCGCTACTGGGATATCATCTCACCCGGCAAGCTCGCCGATCACACTGATCCCTGGGGCGTCGGCAATATACTCTATGGTTTTCAGGGGCACGAACGCCTCGACTCTATGGCCGTTGACTCAGACGGCAATGTCTGCGTTGCGACCCTCGGAACCGGCTGCATAAGTGCGGTGAGCCCGGAGGGCAGGCTTGCCGCCGTTATTCCAGTCCCGAAACCCGATATTATGGTAACCAATATCTGCTTCGGCGGAACCGATATGCGCACAGCCTATATAACGTCGTCGGGCCACGGTATTTTGTATCAGGCCGATTGGCACTGCGCCGGCCATCCATTGTATTTTAATGGATAAGCCGGCTTAACAGTGGGCAAACTGCAACAGCTCCTCTATAGCGATGCATCGCTGCTGCGAAAATACGCCAGAGGCGATGCAGCCGCATTTGAAATGTTATACCGTCGCCATAAAGATGCGCTGTTTCATTTTCTGCACTGCAGCCTGCCCAATGCAGCAATCGTTGAAGAGATCGCTCAGGACAGCTGGGTCAAAGTGATCGAACAGGCACCGCACTATAAATCAACAGCCGCCTTTCGAACCTGGCTATTTACCATCGCCCGCAATCGTCTTATTGATCACCAGCGTCGAAAAATCAACAACACGCCACAGACTGACGATTCCATATTGCAACAGCGCAGCAGCGACGACCTGCCCGCCGAAGATCAAGCGCTGTTACGGGAATTGCTTGATGCACTGGAACTGCTGCCAGCGGAACAGCGTGATAGCTTCCTGCTGCAACAGCAGGGGTTTAGCAATAAAGAAATTGCTGAAATTACCGGAGTTGGCACGGAAACAGTTAAAAGCCGGTTACGCTATGCCCGCAGCGCTACGCGAGAACGGATGGGTGCGACATCATGACTGAACTGCAGCAAAAATATCGCCATAGCCCGCAGAAAAAATCACCGGCGCAACTTGACGCATCGATACTTGCCCATGCCGCACAGCATGCAGAGCACAAACTGCAAAACCCACAAAAAGCCTGGTTACCCGGGTGGCCGCCAATTGCAGCGAGCACGGCAGTTGCCTGTCTGTGCTTGTTTCTGGTGTTAAAGCCCGATTACACAGTGTACGCACCTGATATACAAAACAGCGCAGATTCTGGAGAAGCCATGGAACAGCCTCCACTGAAAGTAGATCGGAAAACGCCGGAATTTACTGCAGCACCACCATTGGCATCCAGCGGGACTCCTGGAAATAACCAACAGTTTGCCGGTGGTTCAGCAGATTCTATAGTAAGCCTCAACCGTACAGCACAAGCGCAGGCACCTATCGATGCGGAGCTTTCGACACAACCTGCAAGAGAGAATATTCCTGTCACCCGCAAGCTTAAATCCACCGAATCAATAAGTGAACTGGCAGACACTGTCACTGCTGCGTCTGCTTCATTTGAATTGGAAAATCCGTCCACCACCGTATGGCTCAATTCGATTCCCGCCGACCACTTTGTTTTGCAACTTTCGATTGGCAAAGACCGTGCATCTATGTTGCAAGAGTTAAAACGTAACGGCTTCAACGAGGCTGATGTTCACCTCATCCCCCTTATACCGCGTGACGGTTCAGCGTATGCAAGTCTGTATGGTCCTTTTAAAACCGATACCGAAGCCTATGATCGGGCTGGCGAAATTGAAAAGATGGGGCACCTCCGGCCTCAGGTCAGAAAAGTCACAGACATTACCAAAACGCGGTGAATGGTCCAGACCAATATGTCCACAGTACAGTCAACTGACCCTGTGAACCCGAACAGGCCAGGGTGGCTCCCACTCAATAGCTACGAGCCATTCTCCTTAAGGTTTAATTATTACAACAGGCTTGTGACGCTTAACAAATTCTTGCGCCTTGCCGATAGCAAAATTAGAAGTGAGTCACACGTGATTTTGTGACTGCGATACCACTCTACCGAATATCATTAATCCGGGAAAGGAATCCCATGCCTAACGCATACACTCAGCCCCGTAACGTACGATTGCTAACGCGCCTGCCTTTAGGGGTAACGGCAAAGTTAATTAGAGAATGCTGCCGGGATGCGCAATCATGAGTCCTCCAATTGATCCGGATCTGGTCGAGATCTGTGAAGTCTTCTTTGAAGAAAGCGCTGAAGGGTTAGAGATCATGGAAGAAGGCCTTCTCGGCCTTGATCTTGGCGCTGCCGATCTGGAAATTATCAACAATATATTTCGCGCAGCTCACTCAATCAAAGGGGGCGCTGGAACATTCGGATTTACTGATATCTCCGGCTTCACCCACGGCGTTGAAACTCTGCTTGATCAAATGCGTGATGGCGAGCGAGAAGTTACCGACGAAGCCGTTCAGCTACTACTTGAATCAGTAGATTGTATTGGAGTCATGCTGGAGAACCTTAAGGATGATAATCCTGACGATCCGGCCCAGCGGGATCGCTTGAATATTCGCATCAATGAAATGCTAGCGAACAAACAACCCTCCAGTTCGCCAACAGATACCGAATCAGCTGATGCGTCAGAAGGCGATAAACCACCTGAGATGGAATCAGACACCAGTAGAATCTGGAAGATTCACTTCAGCCCGACACGCGATATACTACATAGTGGCACCGATCCACTGGCTCTTCTCGGTAAGCTGAAAAAACTGGGAGAGATGTCAGTCTCTATCGATTCCACGGCCATACCAAGCTTTCCTGATCTTGACCCGGAAGAGCTTTACATGACATGGGATATCGACTTAACAACCACTGCAGATTCAGAAGCCATTAATGCAGTATTCTCATCGGCAGTTGATCACTGCGATCTCGATATAACCTGCGTTAGCGAGGGCGCAAACAGCCCGGACACTCCTGGAGACACACCAGAATCCAGCAAGCCGGAACAAAGCAAGCAAGCTGCTGCCAAGAAGGCGGCGAAGAATCCGGCAAAGAAAAAGAAAGCCACAACTGAAACCTCATCTATTCGCGTAGGAATAGACAAGGTAGATTCACTTTTGAATCTCGTCGGCGAGCTGGTAATTACCCAGTCTATGTTAAGGCGATTCGGCGAGGTATACGACCCGAGCGTATTGGCAGAACTAAGAGACGGCTTAATGCAATTAGAGCGACATACGCGTGAACTGCAGGAAAGCGCCATGCAGATTCGTATGTTACCTATTAACTCAAGCTTTAGTCGTTTCCCACGGCTGGTGCGCGATCTAAGCAACACTCTCGGTAAGAAGATTGAACTTGTTGTTTCAGGCGAGCACACAGAGGTTGATAAAACTGTTCTCGAAAAATTAAGTGATCCACTGGTGCATTTAGTACGAAACTCACTGGATCATGGCATAGAAATGCCAGATGTGCGGGTTGCCAACGGTAAAGTCGAAACCGGCACGCTACGGCTTAGCGCTGCGCATGAGGGCGGTAATGTTGTTATCAAGGTAGAAGATGACGGTGCCGGTTTAAATAGAGAGCGAATTCTTCAAAAAGCGGTCGAAAAAGGCCTGGTAGCGGAAGGTGAAAACCTGAGCGATGAGCGCGTAGACAACCTTATTTTCCAGCCGGGATTTTCAACCGCTGAAGTAGTAAGTGACGTATCCGGTCGAGGGGTTGGCATGGATGTGGTCAGGCGCAACATTGTAGATCTGGGCGGGCAGATCCGGGTGCAGTCATTCCCGGGCAAGGGTACATCATTGCGTATCAGTCTGCCCCTGACACTTGCCATTCTTGACGGGCAACTGGTTCGTGTAGGTGATGAGGTATATGTGATTTCGGTAGTTTCAATTGTTGAAACAATGCAGGTACAACCAGGCCAGATAAAATACGTTAGTGGCAGTGGAGAAGTGTTCCTGCTTCGAGACACCTATATACCAGTCGCCCGTGCAGCGGAAACGTTTGGGGTAGCTCAAAGTGAAGACGAAACTGCTGAACTACTGGTCATTGTGGAAACCGAAAATATTCGCTTCGGTGTACTAGTCAATGAACTACTGGAACAGCAGCAAATCGTTATAAAAAGCATAGAAAAGAATTACAAAAAGGTTGAAGGGTTAACCGGTGCTACCATACTGGGTGACGGTAGAGTTGCACTAATACTCGATGTACCCGGCATACTGAATAATCTCATGAACACGTACACGCTACCAGATCGAGAACCGGAACTAGTCGAAGCGGCTTAATGCTCAACCAGTCTTCTAGTTGAAGTAGCTACCACCACCTATCGAATTTTGGAGAAAAACCAAATGACTACAGAAGCAACCGCAATAGACCATCAGGATACAACGAGTGAATTTCTTACATTTATGCTCGGTGCAGAAGAGTATGGTGTTGACATTCTATCCGTAGAAGGAATACAAGGCTGGAACGGTGTCACACGCGTTCCGGACACACCGGCCTACATGCTCGGTATAATTAATCTTCGAGGCGCGATTGTTCCAATTATTGATCTCAGGCTAAAGTTTGAATTAAATTCCGCAGAATTTAATTCCACCACTGTTGTCGTGGTTCTTCGGGCTGAAGTCGATGGAAGAGAGCAAGTATTAGGGGCGGTAGTTGACGCCGTTTCCGAGGTCTACAAATTTGATCTTGGTTCAATTCAAACAAACCCGGAATTCACCAATACAAAAGTACGAGATGTTGTTAAGGGCCTGATTACCGTCGAAGAGAAAATGGTAATAATACTTGATATCGATCTATTAATCGCAGACAGGGCATCTGAACTAGAGAGCATTATGGAAGCCGCCGCTTAATACAAGCTCCGGAATACTGATGATACTATTTTCTAGTCAGTTGTTCTCGGTCGATTGTAGATAGTAATTTGTATGAGTCGTGTTTATCCATAGGAATGGGCTGTATAACCCTGGCAATTGAAAAAGATCACTACAAAATCAGCCCGACATCAATGACGCCATCAGGCAGCCATCTTCTGTGCATATTTACCACCAGTACACAGTAACTGAATCACCATACCCAATTGAAAGCTGGAATTCAGGTGTTCTGGGCGCCTCCGGCGTGCAATAATTCGACCAAATATTATCTACGGAGCACCATAAAATGGTAGACTTTAAATCAATAGACGAAAAGACCAATCTAGCGGGAACCAACCGTTTAGAGATTCTCATGTTTACTTTAGAGGACGACAACGACACGGGCACTCCAGCGCGATATGGAATTAACGTATTCAAAGTCCGTGAACTCATCACTTTGCCAAAACTGATTCAGAAACCAAATATGCATGATTGCGCAGCAGGCATTGCAAATATCCGGGGTAAAGCAGTCCCGGTGATAGATCTTCAGAAGTACTATGGGTGCACTCACTCCAGAGGGCAGAACATTCTAGTTGTCACTGAATTTAATGGCAGCACCCAGGGCTTTATAGTCCGGGAAGTTGACAAAATCATCCAGTTAGACTGGAAAGATATCAACGAGCCACCGGAGATTGTCAGCAACCTGACAGGCGTTGACCACGGAAACACACTAACCGGAATCAGTTTACTTGAAGACGCCAGCATGTTGATGGTTGTAGACGTTGAGCAAGTTATCACAGAGGTCTTGGGATTCGGGATTGATGTCATTGAGGCAACTGATATGGTCACCTATGACCACGATATAACAGTTGTATTTGCAGACGATTCCCGTGTAGCCAGAAAGCAGGTCAGCAACATTCTGGACAAAATGGGCATTAAATATCATAGTGCCAACAACGGCCAGGAGGCATACGAACTATTGGACAAGCTGGCGAAAGAGGCTGAAGCTTCAGGCCATCGTTTGTATGAAAGTATAAAAGCTGTTATCACCGATGTTGAAATGCCTGCTCTTGACGGTTATATGCTAACTCGTCGGATCAAGGAAGATAGCCGATTCGAGGGAATTCCAGTCATGATGCATTCATCTCTATCGGCCACCGAGAATATAAGACTAGGAAATAAGGTTGGTGTAGACGCCTACGTACCCAAACTCAGACCAAAAGATTTTTCCGAAACACTGGATCGATTGATCCACCCAC
The DNA here is from genome assembly GCA_001730015.1 of Chromatiales bacterium (ex Bugula neritina AB1). GTDB lineage: Bacteria > Pseudomonadota > Gammaproteobacteria > Granulosicoccales > Granulosicoccaceae. Next base: position 76,843 of record MDLA01000113.1, read on the forward strand.
CGACTGAAAAAGCGGCTTAGCCGAAATTTATCGATGCTATTAATGGCAAGCGAATTAATATCGCATCATATAAACCAACATAGCACCAGATCAGAAAAAGATACTGATATAATAAAAATAATTAAGAAAAAGGAGGAGCTAGCGATGATGAATTTCCAGTAATGTTATAGCCCGTAACAAAAAGTCGGTTTAACTCTGTAGCTTAAACAATAAGAATATATATTTATCTCTTCATCATTCTAAAGCACTACACGTATTGAGTCGATAATCCATAAAAGAAACACCTATTTTGAAAGTTATTATCAAGGAAGATAACAATGACCACTAACACCACAATGATGGAGTCCTGGAGTGTATCCAGACGCATCGTCACTGGATTCGCAGTCACTCTGGCTCTCATGATTTTCCTGGCCTTCGTCAGCTCGATCGCGACGTGGAATCTGTCGTCCGTTTTTACTGATTATCGCGGAAAGGCACGCCAGAGCCTTATTGTAAATGGTGTAATCGAGGACCTTTTCGAAGCTCGTATGGCCGCTTTTAAATACCGTATCTCCGCCTCGGACGCGACCGCCTCAGAGGTTCAGGGAAATATACAGGAAATTATTGATGCGCAACCCGCAATCGATGACCTATTCCGGACAGATAAAAAATGGGCTGCGATAATGCAGAAGATTTCCAAAGACGCAGTAAACTATGCCGATGCCTTCGATGAAGTGACCGAGCTACAGAATCAACGGGAACAACTGGTCTCTGTATTAGTTAAGACAGGACCGAAAGCACGAAAGCAATTGACCTCGGTCATGGAAACAGCGTACCGGGACAGTGACGCTGACGCCGCCTACTACGCCGGTATTGCGCAAGAGCAACTCATGCTGGGTCGATTCTACGCAGAGCGTTTTCTACTGACTAACAGCGACAAGGCCTATGAAGAAGCACATGCCAAATTTGAAAGTGCAGCAGAACGACTGAATGTTCTGTTGTCAAAGCTCCAGAATCCGACTCGACGCTCCAATACCATTGAAACTATAGAAGATATCGAAATCTACAGCAGTACATTTGATAAATTGCACGACGTTCTAAAAGCACGCAACGCTATAAAAACCGGCAAGCTGGACGTAATCGGCCCTCAAATGCAAAGTCAATACGAAGATATTATTGACAAGATAACAAAGCAGCAGAATATCATCGGCCCTTACGGCTCCAAGCAGGCAACTTTCATGCTGTTCCTGGTGATTATTATGGCAGTTTTATCATTCGTCATCGGAAGTGTACTTGCACTGAAAATCTCTCGATCAGTCACATCAAGTGTGAAAGATATGGCGAACAGCATGGATGAATTAGCTAATGGCAATCTTGATATCGAGGTTTCCGGTGCCGAGCAAACTCACGAATTAGGTCTGATGGCCAAAGCGCTGACAATATTCCGAACCAATGGTCTGCATATTAGGAAACTGGCAGAAGAGAAAGCCGAAGCCGATAAAATCGCGGAATTGGAACGCATTGAAGAAAACAAGCGTGTTGCCATGATGGATGAGCTGCAGGCAGAATTGAAAACGGTTATTGGCAAGGCAGTTGCCGGCGACTTTTCAAAACGTGTACCAGTTAATTTCCCCGACGCTGTTCTTAACGAACTGGCCGAGCAGGTAAATCAGCTGATAATCACTACGGAGAAAGGTTTAAAAGACGCTGTAACAATGCTGGGCGCTATGTCAAAAGGTGATCTGACGGCGCGAATAGATGCAGATTACCAGGGTGCATTCGACCAGCTGAAAACCAATGCGAATATAACCAGTGAACAGCTTACCGAGATTATGTCAAACATACGCACAGTCGCCACTACGGTAGAAAGTGCGTCCCGTGAGATTAACACAGGTAACATTGATCTCAGTCAGCGCACTGAACGCGCCGCAGCCAGCTTGCAGGAAACTGCATCCAGCATGGCAACAATGACCGAATCAGTCAAAGAGAATGCCACCAGCGCTACACAGGCTAAAGACCTCGTTCTGGCGGCAACAGAGACTGCAGAGAGAGGCGGCGGTGTAGTAGGTGATGCCATAGAGGCGATGACAAGCATCAGTGAATCCAGCGCCAAGATCTCCGACATCATCGGTGTCATTGACGACATCGCCTTCCAAACCAATCTGCTGGCTCTTAACGCTTCAGTAGAGGCGGCCAGAGCCGGTGAGCAGGGTCGAGGCTTTGCGGTTGTTGCGAGCGAAGTCAGAAACCTTGCCGGTAGAAGTGCTACAGCGGCGAAAGAAATCAAGGACCTGATTCAGGACAGCGTGGCACGTGTTAAAAACGGCACCGTGCTAGTTAACGAGTCCGGGCAGACACTTGAAGAGATTGTCGCTCAGGTGAAAAAGGTTACTGAAATTGTATCTACCATTTCAACTTCCAGCCAGGGGCAGTCAGAAGGGATTGAGCTTGTCAACCACGCGATATCGCAACTCGATGAGGCTACACAGCAAAATGCTGCACTGGTTGAAGAGGCGGCCGCTGCCAGTCAGTCAACGACTGAGCAGGTTGAGGGTCTCATCAAGCTTATTGGTTTTTTCACTACCGGAGAAGTGAAAAACCAGCTTCCTGGTTTGAAACACGCTGTCCCCGGTACAGCGTCAGGGGATCACGGTGTTAAGAAAGCGGATCTGAGCAGAAACTCAGTCAACTCGCCGAGCTTCTCCAAACCGGCGCGAGTTGCCAACTCTGACAGCAATTCCGACTGGGAAGATTTCTAGAGATTCGGTATCTGTGTTTCGATTAGAGAGGCAGATTCTTCACTGAGAATATCCGCACTTAATAATCAAAAAAAACGGATCCGCGGCTGAATAAGCAACCGCGATGAAATCGACAATACGCTGTAAACCATCAGGAAAGCCCATACATAGCAGTATGGGCTTTTTTGTTTTATCTGTGTCTGACACCATTCGGCCTCAATGCAACTTTTACGCGACTAAAGTCACCCTGAATAAAATCAGCGAGAACACGCTCTACCTTTTCAAACGCTTATTCTCGACCCAATCATCTTCGCAGAATTTTGCCAGTTTTATAGCATCATTGAATTGGCGCCTGGAATATACAAACGATCCAACCAGCTCTTTTTGGTCTCGAATTAGCTCAGACCCATTGATGGTAATCGCGGAAGCAGCAAAGCCAGGCAAGTCACATCTGCCAGCTTTAGATGTACTTCGAATAGCCTTTGCTCTTTATTCAATAGCAACATTGAGGCGCGCCCCCGCTTGGCGCGAAAACCTTCCTTCGATTTAACCCGTATTATTCATGAGGTGGCGAGGATATCGTACCGACCTGATCTATTCACACCAGGGGATTTCACAGTGGATTTTCTTCTCACGCCGAGTACTTAACTGCTATTTGCAAGAGAAAAATTTCTCTGTGGAATCAAAGATCAAGTGATACTCCGTCAATCCTGTGAATAATGCGGGTGTTAAGCAATGGTGGTAAAGTAAAAGGCAGATTAGTAAACAGCTTGGCGCTCATACCGACACCCTGCGCTTTCCAGTGGACTCACCGGTAGCTCTTGCCATCACCTGCTGGAACGTATTACCCTGTTTGATTCTAGAGCATAAATTTTTTTGTTTAACTCGCGGGCAAATACGCACGCATTAAATCCACACAGTTTATTTTCGAGTGTGGACGCTGGAAGGATAGACTACATCATGTACTGGGCAATCGGATACGACGAAAACTGGAATCGCGACATCGGCTACGATGTACCTGCAACCTGCGATCATCCTGGCTGCAAAAACGCGATCAACCGCGGGGTAGATCACGTTTGTGGCGGCGAACCTTACGGTGGCGAGTCCTGTTGCGGTTTGTATTTCTGCAAAGATCACCTGGAATTGAAAACACTAAGCGCCGGTGACGAGCCAGCACCCGTGTGCCATCAATGCGCTTCGGGTGAGAAACCTTTCGAACCAACACCGGACACTCAGGAGTGGGTCGACTACAAGCAAACCAGTATCTACTGGGCCGGGTGGCGAACCTACCATCAGAACAAAGCTGCATCGCAATAGGCCATTAACGTATAAACCATCTGCAGTCAGGTTCCCTGTCCGGAGTTTTAAATCATGAGTGTCAAAGGCAGCTGCCTGTGTGGCAAGGTAACTCTGGAGGTCGGCTCCTTTGATCGCGATGTCGTCGCCTGTCACTGCGCCCAGTGCAGGAAGCAATCAGGCCATCACTTTGCCGCGACCCGTGCACAGAATAGCGAACTGACCATTCACGGCGAGGAACATCTCAAGTGGTACCGCGCATCGGGCACTGCGGCACGCGGTTTCTGCCAGCACTGTGGCTCAACACTGTTCTGGCGACACGATGGAACAGCCCATACCTCAATACTCGCCGGATGCCTTGAAGCACCTACCGGCCTGAAACTGGATCGCCACATCTTTGCCGCAGACAAGGGCGACTACTACGAATTGAAAGACGACGTAAAAATATATCCACAAGCAGATTGACCGCATCAGCCGCAAGGTGACTCCTGATTCCCGAACCACGTGCCACCCTCAAAATACAAATTGTATACAATAAAACCATCATCCATAATCAATCGATGTTACCGACTAAAAATCAGCTTACGCTTGCCTACGCGTCTGGCCGCGCGCAATAGCGGGCCAACACCGGGAAAGGTTCAATGAGCGATAAAGTCCCACGGCGCGGGGGTCGCGAGGCACGACGCAATGCACGGCTGACCCATCGCGACGGCATGCTACCCACACTCAAGCGCAAGCTGCCACTCGTTGAACCGTTATCTGCAGAGCAGATAGAACGTATCGACAACGCCTCGATGCACATACTGGAAAATGTTGGTGTAGTGTTTCGCGATCCACAAGCGATAGCCGACTGGCAATCGGCAGGTGCTGATATCCGCGATGGCGATCGAGTCCATCTGGATCGCGGTTTAGTGCGTGAGTTAATTACCACTATACCTGCCAACATCACCCTGCACGCTCGCGACCCGCAAAAAACAGTCGATCTCGGTGGCAACCACTCCATATTTGTACCGATGACCGGCGCCCCCTATCTGCGTGACCTCAACGACATCCGCCGCGCACCCACACTGGACGATCTGGCCAACTTCCACAAGCTGTCTCAAATGCTGCCGTCGATGCATTCGTCTGCGCATCATATTGTCGAGCCGATGGATCACGCGATCAGTCACCGCCATCTGCGCATAACGCACTCATCGATGCTGCATTCAGACAAAACATTCATGGGTATGACCACCTCTCCTAAAAATGCAGAAGACGTGCTCGATATGTGCACGATCCTGTTTGGCGACGATGAATACCTGGAAAACCACTGTGTTGTCACCGGCAACTGCAACGGTAATTCACCGCTGGTTTGGGATGAAGTGATGCTCGGTGCCATGCGCGCGTTTAATCGCCGCAATCAACCGGTGCTGTGCTCACCGTTCGTGCTGGGTGGCGCCAACACACCGGCCTCTACCGCGCCTGCCGTGGCGCAGCTTAATGCCGAGGCCCTGTCAGCTCTGGCCTACACCCAGGTTATCAGAAAAGGCTGCCCGGCGATCTATGGTCACTATCTGTCAACGGTTAACATGAGCAGCGGCGCACCAATGGCAGGCACGCCGGAAATCAGCCTGATGAATTTCATGATCGGCCAGATGGCACGCCACTACAACGTACCGTGGCGCACATCCAACACCCTCGGCGGAGCCAAAACGTTCGATGCCCAGGCGGGCTATGAAAGCGCGTCAACCCTGATGGCCGTTATATTATCCGGCGCAAACTATATCTGGCATTCAGCCGGTTGGAACGAAGCCGGCATGCACTGCTCAATCGCCAAATTTCTGGTCGATGCAGAGCAGTGTGCCATGGCCTATCGCATGGCCGAGGGCGTGCGCTGGGACGACTTCGACGAAGCACTGGCATCCGTCAGCGACATCGGCCCCGGCGGTCATTATCTGGGCCACGCCCACACCCTGGCCAATTTTGAACGCGCGTTTTTCATGCCTAAACTATTCGATAACAATTCCATAGAACAGTGGGCAGCTGACGGCTCTGCTGAAGTTACTGAACGATCACTGGTGCAGGCTCGCAAAATGTTAAACGAGTACGAAGCGCCGGCACTGGATCCAGCGATAGAAGAAGCCCTGCTCGACTACATCAATCGTCGCGAACAGGAAATTCCTGCCGCCGATGCCTTGAACAACACTCACTAGTGGCCCATGTACCTGGCTAAAAACTAATGTCAGCGCGTTCGGCCAGCGTGACGACGACCTCCACGCAGCGTGCTGTTAAAATGGCCCGGGGGCCAGCAAGGGAACTCCGCGCGGAATGATGGCAATTGAACCAGCCATACTGCCGCAGAAGCCTTTGCTCATACTGGCAGCCAACCTGCTAATTTGCTGGCAGGAGCATCGGGCCGGATGCGAATAAAGATTACAGCAGCGGTGTTCGATAAGCCAAATCGATCACCAAAGTCTGTGCATTGGATTGAAACCCTGAAAACTATTAAGTGAGTCAACAATGGCGCGATTTGAAAATAAACGCGTGCTGGTCACCGGCGCAGCTGGTGGAATCGGTCAGTGCGTAGTCGAATTGTTCCGTCGCGAAGGTGCCGCGGTTGCGGCCGCAGATAGAGACGTCAGCCAACTAAGCGCTGATGCACTGCTACCCGGTGACTTAACCGATCCGGATTACAGCGATACGCTGCCCGCAGAGGCAGCCGAACACCTCGGCGGCCTGGATATCTTGATTAACAATGCAGGCCTGATGCGCCGCGGCCCGGTGACCGATACCAGTGACGAAGACTTCAAACTGAGTGCCGCCGTTAATATAGAAGCCCCGTTTCGACTATCCCGCGCAGCAGTACCCATAATGAGTGCCAACGGTGGCGGCGCTATTGTCAACACCTCCTCCTGCTGGGGTATTCACCCCGGCCCGGATCACGCCGTTTATTGCATGACCAAAGCTGCCATCGCCTCACTAACCCAATGCATGGGCAGAGATCACGCACACCAGAATATCCGGGTTAACGCGGTGTGTCCCAACGAGGTGGACACCCCGATGCTGCGAACCGGTTTCGAGCTTCGCGGCCTCAATGCCGATACCGCGATCTCACAGCTCAATCAAAGCGTCCCGCTAGGCCGAATCGCCAATGCAACCGACATAGCTGACGTTATAGCATTTCTTGCTTCCGACGAGGCTCGATACCTGTGCGGTTCTCTAGTGGAAGTCAACGGCGGAAAAGCGGTGGCATGAAACGATTCAACGGTAAAACCGCTCTTGTCACAGGCGCACGAAGCGGTATAGGCGAAGCAATAGCCGGGCGCTTGCACTATGAAGGCGCTACGGTATTCACCGCTCAGCGCGGAGTGGATGAAAAATTCCACGGAATAACTGCCGATCTCTCCTGCACTGAAGCACCGGGCAGGATTATAGATTCTGTTATCGAACAAAGCGGTCGACTCGATATACTGATCAACAACGCTGGTATTATGCTGCAAGGTTCAGTAGCGCAATCATCACTGGACGACTGGAATCGAACACTGCAAATAAATCTGACGGCGCCATTCCTGTTGATCAAACACGCGATACCACACATGCGGTCAGGCAGCTCAATCATCAATATCGGTTCCATTGAAGGGCTGGGTTCTAACCCTGATCACCCGGCCTATTGCGCTTCAAAAGCCGGCCTGCACGGACTCACCCGTGCCGTCGCTGTAGACCATGGTGCCGACGGTATACGCTGCAATGCCGTGGCACCGGGCTGGATCGACACGGAACTGAACGTGGATTTCATTAATTCAATGGCAGACAGCGAGCAATTCACTCGTAAAATAGGAAGCATTCACCCGCTCGGCAGAACCGGCAGTCCTGCCGAAGTTGCAGCGCTGGTTACTTTTCTGGCATCCGACGACGCTTCGTTTATTACAGGGCAAATCGTTACGGTTGACGGCGGTCGAATGAGCAAGCTCAGCCTTCCATCAGTCTAGTTTTTTCAGTTAGTCTGGCAAGGTTATTCTGGTAAAATGAAAAATAAAAAAAAAGACAAAGTAGAAGTAAAAGATAGCGAACACGGCAAAGGGTTGTTCGCTACAAAAGCACTTAATAAAGACTCCGTAATCGGGCGTGTAAAAGGTAAGATCGTCAACGATGCCAGCCACGATCCCCGCTATGTCATAGATCTGGGTAACGATCAGCTGCTTGTACCCAAAGCGCCGTTTCGCTTTCTTAACCACAGCTGCCAGCCGAACTGTGTATTGTTTGACTGGGAAGATGAAGAACCGGATACTAAAACCGGAGTGAAGGGGTTGTACCTGAGTGCTCTTCGCAAAATCAAGGCAGGAACTGAACTGACTATCGATTACTCATGGCCTGCGCACTTTGCAATACCTTGTCATTGCGGCAGTAAAAAATGTCGTGGCTATATTGTGGCAGAGGAAGAAAGGCATCTGGTTGATCCAGGCTGAGCGGTTCAGAAACTAACGAACTGTGGCCTCGAATTTCCTGTAAACTCTCTCACCTTGTCCTCTGTCTGGCAGATGATCAACCGATCAACGCAACTAACTCCGATTCTATGAACGTAACAAGAGTGCTAATTCAGGGTGGCCACGGTTTCACAAGCTAATACACCTTTGGACAGCTCCGGGAATCCCTGCATTTATTTCCATACTTTTCATGTTCCGGCTAATGGTGTACAAGCCATTACCACTGTCAAGGTGGCAGTTGTCTATCTATTAGAATTTCCATCGACACCGCTGCCGGATTAAGCCTGACGTTTTGTGGATTTTCGCTAGGTAACTTCGGCGTTTATTGCAACAGATACGAGCTACTAGATCCGTGCCGGTGGCAGCAGCATAACCGGCCTGCCCGCCAGTGTTGCAATTTATGCAGGCAGTGGGCTGGATTTCGCTTTCGGCCTGTGGTTGCTTAACGGCTGAAGCCAAAAACTGTGCTATCAGGTGCAGATGGGCATCATAGTAATCTACACAATCCTGCTATCAAATATAACCCCATCATTCCGGATGCACCCGTTTGGCCGTTTGACGAAAAATATTCCTATACTGGTTATGATTTATTATCTATGCAGTAGAATTCGATAATTTAACTTAATCTGTATAATTGGTCAGATCTGTTCTGGCAGTAATTCCTGGTGCACCGAAAATGGTACAACAGGGATTTGGCAACAGTGAATAAACACACGGCCAACATCAATCTTCGGCTTTCACTTCGCGCCTGTCTTTGAACGCACCCCAGAGATAACTGCCAATTACAACAAGAATAATTATAAACAGAATCATCGCGATCGGCCGGTCGATGAAATCCATGGGGGTCTTAACCCGCATCATGGAGGTTCTAAGCTTTGGCTCCATTATTCCTCCCAGAACCATACCCAGAATAATCGGAACAACAGGAAGCGAAAGCCGCTTGAGTATGTAACCGAAAACACCGAAAAAAGCGGCTATGGCGCAATCAATAGCGCTATTGCGCAACGAATAAACCCCGACGAAGCTCAGCGTTAAGATACTGGCACCAAGAAAACGCGTGGGTATTTCTATGACCCGCAGCAATTGCCGGGTAGAAAACAGCAAAAAGAGTATCACCAGTATATTCAGCAACAGCAATGCGATATAGATAGCCACTACAAAATCCATCTGGTTCTGAAACAAGCCCGGCCCGGGTACTACATTGTGTACATAGAACACCGACAGCATCATCGCAGTCAGCGCCTCACCGGGTATACCCAGGGCAAGCAGCGGTATCATTGCTGCGCCCGGTACCGCGTTATTGGCCGCCTCGGCAGCGACGAGCCCTTCAGGTGCACCCTTGCCGAATTGCGCCGGGGTTTTTGAAGTTTTCTGCGCAGTGGTATAGGCTAGAAACTGGGAAGTAAATTCTCCCACACCGGGGACCATCCCCATAAGCACACCATAGGTTGATGAGGTCAGTGCGACCCGTTTGTGCCTCATAAGCTCCTTAAAACCCTGGAACATTCCGCCGGATTCCACACTCGCTTTAGGGACTTTGTTAGTTTCGACCAGCAAAACCATGGCCTGACTGATCGCAAACAAACCAAGCACAACGACAATCAGATCTACACCACTGCTTAGCCATGACTGATCAAATGTGTAGCGCCTGGAATATTGCAACGATTCCAGCCCGATTGTATTCAACCAGATCCCCAGACTCGCCATCATGCCCGCTACCAGCACCTGCCCTCGATGGGCCAGCACAACAAGGATGATACCGAGCAGAGTGGCCAGGAAGATTTCCCTGCTGCCGAACATCGGCGCAATTTTCGCCAATACCGGTGACAGCAATATCAGGCAGAGAACAGAAAATACTCCTCCAAAAAAAGATGCCGAATAGGCAAGGCTCAGTGCACGGCGGCCTTCGCCGCGTTTGGTCATCGGGTGACCATCGTAGGTTGTCAGTGCATTAACTGCAGTACCCGGCGTATTGATCAGAATAGCGGGAATGGCACCGCCATACATCGACGAACCATAGATTCCGAGCAGTGCAGTCATGCCGACAATAGGGTCGAGGGAGAACGTTGCCGGCAGCAGAATAGCTATTGCCACGGCGGCACCGACACCTGGAATTGCACCTATAATCACACCGCCAATCGAGCCGACCAGCAAGGCGGCAAGGACATCCCAGCGCGCAAGTATGGCAACTGCCGAAAGCAACAGCTCCATAATCTAGAAATTAACGATCATAAAAGACCTGACTGAATCGGGTAGTGATTCATAAACAGCACCACCTGGAATTTTCACTCCGAGAAAGGTTTTAAACACCAGCACTACAGCAAAGCCGACAGCCGCGGCTGCAATAAACATGCGTCGACTGCGAAACCCGGCGCGCATTGTCAACACAAGCATAAAGAGGATTGTCGACGCAAGGTAGCCGATAATCGGCGTGGCGTACACATACAACATAAACCAGCCAAGATATTCCAGAGCAAGCATCCAGCTGATGCCTTCGGTTATTTCACTACGAAAGGAAGCTTTGCGCCAACCGCAAAGAAGCAGGTTAAGGCCACCGAAAAACACCATGCCGATGACCCCGACTGCTGGCCAGAAAGCCGGCTGGGCAAATAATTTCCCCTTGCTGGAAAACTTTGCTTGCTCACCCAGCTGCGACAATAAAAATACCGCCAGAAGAACAAATAGCAGTGCAAACAACACATGCCCGCGTGAAGAGTTACTATGCGCACTCATGAATTTAGCAGCACCGACAGAGACATTGCGACAATAGACGGGCCAGGCAACCCGTCACAGGAACTATTGTCTGCTAACGCCTGTCGGCATTTACGCTGCCCGCTACTCAGCCAGCATGCCATTGATGCCTGCCAGCGCTTTGCCGTCAGCTACAATGCGCGCTGCGGAGTCTTCGGCATTTTGCCAATACACCAGCGCGCCGGTATCGGCAGCAAGTTTTTGTGCACGCTCCGAGGCTACGGTTTCCATCGCAGACGCAATGATTTTCTCACGCACATCGGCCGGGGTATCTTTGTTAACAAACAAACCGTTCCATAAACCAATATTCAGTCTGTCGTCGATTTCACCTGTGGTAGTGACATCCGGCAACGTTGCTATACGCTGGTCTGTAACAGACGCCAGCACCGTGACTTTATCAAGACAAGGCAGGATCAGCTGCAGCGTGGTGTTAATGACATCGGCGTCACCGGAGGCCAGCGTGTTGCAGTCAAGGTTATCGAAGGCCGCTTCCGAACCCCATTCAAATCCGGCAACTTTCGCCAGTGCGAGTGTCACTTTTGTCGGGGCGAGTGGCGCACCGAAATGCCCGAGAGCCACATCGTTTGATTTAGCGTGCTCTGCCAGCTCATCAACCGTTGAGAATGGCTCATCACCGGCCGCGGCCAGCACAAAGGGATAGGTCAGAAAAATACCCAGGGGATCAAATTTTTCGGGGGTAAGCTCGGGGATATCGATCTTGTGGCCAATAACCGGCACACCAATGACGAATGAGCCAATCGTGTAGCCGTCTGACGGCGCCTTTGCCACTTCGATTGCACCCGGAAACGGGCCACCACCGCCGCTCGGCTTGTTAACAACCGCTGCCGGAACATCATATTTCGCCTGAAAATCTTCGGCGATCATACGTGTCAGCACATCTTCCAGATCACCAGGCGGCCAGGGAACAATAAAATTCACCGGTTTTTCCGGGTATTCCGCTGATACCGGACCAACAAACGCGACACTGGCCACAGCAGCAATAACCGCTGCCATCAATGTTTTCTTCATTCACTTGCCTCCAGAAATGAGTTGTAAGCGCGCACTCCCGCCTATGGACGAAAGAGGCTTGCAGCTCATTCTATCGGTATTTTTCTCACACCTCACCCTCGATGTGAATAGATGGCGTAATTGGAGCACGTTACGCCAGCGCATACCCTTGCAGCACATCCGGCGTTTAAGGTGAGACCGGTTTATGCAAACCGGTTTATACCATGCACTGCACCGGGCGGCTTAATGCCGGCTATTTTGATTTGTCGAATACAAAACGCAAGGTTACCGGAACAACCCGGCCGATCGAAGGAAGCCTGGCCAGTTCCATTAGTTTATCAACACCTGCCGTTATGCCCAGGGCATCTGCTCCTACCATAATCATCTCATCGGTAGTAACCAGCACCCGATCATCTGACAGTTTCGCGATGAACATGCCAGTGGAGATATCGAGCGTATTTTCTCCGAGTGTAAGCTTACCGGACACGTTGATAACGTCGGTAGCTCCGACTGCAAGATCATTCATTGCTTTCGGGTCGATAGTGGCAGTCAGGGCAGCCGCCGGTCCTTTGCCTTCGAATACGTGTCGTTTCATTCGGGTATCGCGAATTTCAATACCGGTATCAACAGAAGCCAGATCAATCTCTATGGTCGCCACGCCGTAGTCATTGACCGTTCCTGAAAGTGTATTAAATCGATGTGTCTCGCCCACGGCATCAAGCTTTACCGAACCGAATGCAACCTTTGATTGTGCACCGACGAGATCCCAGCTCGGTCCATGCCCACCGGCGTGTGCGTTGAAGGCCAGCAGGCAGAACGCCAATGCACCCAACGAGATCAGTTTTTGCAATTTCATGGTTTACCCTGTCGTGAATTGTGAGTAGCCGAAATAGTCGCATCGTCAATTGTCATAACATAGACCATTGACAGATCCACTGTTTCTGGGACCGAAACATAACTAGTGCCCGTCCATCAACCAGCGCTACTGCGGACCATTCAAGCACGCAATCTTTCACCGACCACATGTAGTT